>JBEKEM010000017.1:0-28328 GCA_050013835.1 Acidimicrobiales bacterium | reverse complement strand
CGCCCACCGCTTGCGCGATGTCCTGGGCGGCGAAACGGTCCGAGCCGAACGTGCCGAGCCCGATGGCCGGCATCAGGGCACCGCTGCGCAGCCGGCGCTGGGGGACGAGGGCGGGGTCGACGGTCATCGGCGCACCAGCTCACCAACCAGGGTCGCTGTCTGACTGGATGACTTCACTTTGCCTCCCGTTCCCTGTTTCCCAAATCAGGGAACACCCACTGCCCCCTGAATGGGCACCAGAGCAGGTTACTGAGCACGATTGTTCGGCAGTCGCCGTGACGGCCCGACTGAGATGTCTCGTGAGACCAACCCGGCGGCCCGGCGCGGGCTCAGAGCGACGCCCGTCGCTCATTCACCTGCGGTCAACCCTTCTTGGATCCAGCCACCCAGCACTGGAGGGGACTCCAGCGGGCGTGGCGCGGCCAGGGACGCACCGTCGCCTCGACACCCCGCGCACGGACGCACTCCACGACCATGGAGGCCCGGACTCGCGATCCGCGCCATGCGCGATTGAGCGTCCGCCGGCCCTGGACGACGTGCGCGAGGTGTCCCACGTAGCTGAGGGCAACGGCCGACGGGGACGACGAGCGGATCTGCACGGCGAGTCTCCCACCGGCTCGCAGAACTCGGACGCATTCCTCGAAGTAGCGCATCTGCGCCGCCCGGGTTGGGACGTGCTGGAACGTGATGTATGAGAACACGACGTCGATTTCGCCGTCCCCGATCCCACCAAGCGTCCCGTCCCCGTCCACTAGGCGGTAGTCGACATTCGAATGAGAGGAGAGGTTGTCCCGACATCGGTGGAGCATCTCCTGGCTCACGTCGACGGCGATGACGTTCCCGAACAGCTCGGCCAGATGTCGCGTCATCCGGCCGACTCCGCACCCGATCTCCAGCACGGTCCCACGCCCCCCGGGATCGATGCCGCAGAACTCCAGGAAAGCATCGGTTTCGGCGGCACCCTGGGAGAAGAACTCTTCAGTCTCTTGCACATGGCCGGTGGCTACGTACCAGGCCGCGTTGCGCCGGGCCGCGTCATCCCAGTAGCTGCGAGAGCCGCTCAACGCGTCGAACCGAGCCAGCTCCACCCGCTCGCCGCGAGCAGCAGACGATCGGAAAGGAAGCTCATGGCGATCCTTCGCGCTCCCCGGCGGTGTCTTGGGTCGGAATTCCTGGGCTCGGACGGGCGGAGCTGTCACCTGGCGAGCGCTCGGTGTAGTCCGGCTCCGGTGGTTTCGGTGAGACGGCCGGCCAACCCGGTGGTCTTGTCGGTTGCTCGCCCGGCGGCGACGCCGGACCTGGGGTTTCCTTCGGCCACCACGGCCCGTCGACGGATTGTGCCGAAGGCCCCCACGCCTGCGGCCACGGTGCAGCACCACCGGTCGGACTGGCGTCCGCCCACGGCGCGCCCGGTGCCTCGCCGGCGGCGCGATCCGAACCGAAACCCGGTCCCCGATCGACCGATGGAGGCGAGATCCCTTGCTTTCGGAAAAGAAGATCCAGGTAGACGACGGTCACGAAGGCGATCGATATCGGGGCTAGGGCGAACTCGGCAAACGTCGGCGTTATCTCCGCCACCACGGCGTGACTCACGGGCGAACCGTTGACGAGAACTCCGACGAGGTAGCCCGCGAGGAACGACCAAACCGCGATGAACAGCTGCACGAGCAAGTAGCCGCCCAGGACGCCCCACCATCTGCCCCGGACGAGAAAGGACGACCGAGCGAGCGCTTCTCGGCTGGTCCGCCCCTCGAGAACGACGACCGGCAGCACGACGAACAAGGAGATCAGCAGGTAAACACCTGGGATGGCGAACAGCAGCGTGCCCAGCGCCACCAGGACGGCGACCGAAAGGCTCGCGGCCACGACCGCCGACGCCCTTGCGGAGGCGGCGCGAACCGAACCTCGCCAGTCGGCCGGGCGGCCCGCGGCCAGGTCGGCGACGGCGCGGGCGCCGACCGCCTGCGCGAAGAAGTTCCCGAGGAGGAACACGGCGATGGCGAGCAGCTCGACAAGTTCTGAACTCCCCGACGGCTTCGCGCCCGTCGTGCCCAACGATCGGCTGTACCCGGAAAGGACACCCCCGATGACGAACGTCGGGACGAGAATGACCGCGATCGCCTTGATGAGGACGCGATAGTTCGTGAAGGCGAGGCGGATCGCACCTAGGGCGAGCTCCGGCCCACTCATCGGCCGCGGCTCGCCGTCGACGATGGCGTGGCCTGCCACGAGCCGGACCGTACCAGGTCTAGGTGCGGACCCCCTCTCCGAGTCGTGGTGCTCCGGGTAACATCCAGGGCTCACACGGTGATCGCGCTCGCGGGTCGTGATCACGCGGCGGTCTGCGCTCGTAGCTCAATTGGACAGAGCATCTGACTACGGATCAGAAGGTTGGGGGTTCGAGTCCCTCCGAGCGCGCTGAGCAGGCATTATGGCACGCGAGAGGATCTGAGACTCTTAGCAAGGAGCTCCGGCCCCTCTCATCATCCCTGGTTTCAGGTCTCCCACCATCGTCCGCTCCGTGACGGATCGGGCAACGGACGCGATCCTCCAGACCCGAGCCGCCAATGCCAAGTTGACGCCATTCACGCCTCACGATCTGCGTCGGTTGCGTGTTTCTGACCCCTTGATGCTGGAACGCACATCTCTGTCGTGCAGTAACTCGGTGCTCGCGCCTTTGAAGTGGCGGCCCCGCCCGCGACCTGCCAGTTGGCAGGTGTCGGGCGTTCCACCAAGAACCACCGACAAGGACAGGGGGTACGACCAGGGGTCCTGTCGGATCGGCGCCGGGGCCCGCCTCTGCCTTGCCTTCCTCCGCCACTGCGGTCTGAAGCCATGACGTCAAACCGCGCGCCATGACGCGAAGATCTCTAGCTCACCCGCACGACGACAGACTTGATCCGAGGACGGTAGTGCCTCGAGCCTCCGAACTTCACAACGAGCCGATGCCTCCCGTGTCCAAGCCACGACGAAGCCACCAGGCAGACCGTGACGCCATTCGTGAGTGATGCCGAGCAAATTGTCCTGCCGGCGAAACTGACCTTGACTCTCCCCAAGACGGTGCCCATCTTTCCGAAAAGGTGGACGCGAAGGCGCACCTTCGCGCCGAAGAGCACCGTCGACGGGTGAACCGTCAGGATCTCTCTCGGCTGGGGCTCGACTTTCCACTGGGCGTAGAGGGTGGTATTGGCGTCGAACGGGTAGGTCGCGCCATCGGCGTAGGCCCGGCCCGAACCGCTGGCCGCGGTGTTCCAGCCGGTGAAGGTGTAGCTCGTGCGTGTGAAGGCGTTCGCCGTGAGGGCCGTCGGGACGCTTTCCGTCTCGGCACTCATCGTCCCGCTGCCGCCATTGGCACTGAAGGTGACCGCGTACGAGGGAGGGACCATCTCCCTGCTGACAGCGAGTGCCTGTGTGCCCCCGGAGCCGTCTTTGTAGTACCCGCCGGCGGCGCAGGTGCCGTCCGCCGAGCACGAAACCGAGTTGATCCACGCGTTGCCGCCAACGTTCAAGGATCCGGCGACTTCGCTCGACATTCCCCAGACGCCCGCGACCTCGCTGACGACGAAGGCCTGGGTGTTCCCGGAGCCGTCCTGGTAGTACCCGCCGGCGGCGCAGTTGCCGCCCGCGGCACACGAGACCGAATTGATCCACGCGTTGCCGCCAACGTCCAAGGATCCGGCGACCTCGCTCGGTATTCCCCAGACGCCCGCGACCTCGCTGACGACGAAGGCCTGGATCCGTCCGGAGTCGTCCCTGTATTGCCCGCCAGCACCACAATTGCCGACCGAGGAGCACGAGATCGAGCTGATCCCCGTGTCATCGCCGTTGTTAAGCGTTCCGGCGACCTCGCTCGCCGCTCCCCAAACACCCGCGACCTCGCTGACGACGAAGGCCTGGGAGTGGCCGGAGCCACCTTCGTAATACCCGCCGGCGGCGCAGTTGCCGTGCGAAGAGCAGGAGACCGAATCAATCGCCGCAACACCATCCGTGTTGAGCGATGCAGCCACCTCGCTCGGCGTTCCCCAAACGCCCGCGACCTCGCTGACGACGAAGGCCTGGGTATTCCCCGAGCCGTCGGTGTAGAACCCACCGGCGGCGCAGTAACCGCGCGCGGGACACGAGACAGAAGGAATCCACGCCCAACCGCCCGCGTTGAGCGCTCCGGCGACCTCCCTCGGCGTGCCCCAGACGCCCGCGGCCTCGCTGACGACGAAGGCCTGGGCGTTCCCGGAGCCGTCTGTGTAGAACCCAGCGGCGGCGCAACTGGTGGCCGAGGAGCACGAGACCGATCTGACCCACGCATCACCTCCGGTGTTGAGCGCTCCGGCGACCTCGCTCGGCGTTCCCCAGACGCCCATGACCTCGTCGATGACGAAGGCCTGGGAATGGCCGGAGCCGTCTCTGTACTGCCCGCCTGCGGCGCAGTTGCCGTCCGAGGAGCACGAGACGGAGTCGATTTGCGCATCGTTGCCGACCTCGCTCGGCGTTCCCCAAACGCCCGCGACCTCGCTGACGATGAAGGCCTGGGTGTTCCCAGAGCTGTCTTTGTAGTACCCACCGGCGGCGCAGTTGCCGTCCGAGGAGCACGAGACCGAATTGATCACCGCGTTGCCGCCGGTGTTGAGCGATCCGGCGACCTCGCTCCGCGTTGGCCAGGCGACGTCGGCACCTGCTGGTCCTGCCGAGCAGACGATCGCCACCGCGAACGTACCGACGGCGAGGAACGCGCCCAGCAGCGGAGCGAGGATCCGACGCATGACTACCCCCGACAGATGGGGCGATGTGTTGATCCTCGGACAACGGGCGTGCGAGTCAGGAGCGGGCTGGCGACCACATGGGCCCGGCAGCCGCAATCACCTGGCACGTCGTCGCCAGACGGCATCGCAATCCGGAGGATGTTAATTCGACGGCTCCGCTTCTCTCGTGAGTCCATCCGCGATAGTAGGAAGACCGTCCCGTCGACGTGACATCCTCAGCGAATGATGCCATGAACAGCAAGGGGACAGGTCACTCCGAGCCGACGGCGGCGGGGCTGGTCTTCTCGGTCCGCGTCGCGGGGTTTGGGGAGGGGTAACTCCCAGGTCCCGGCGGAAGCTGGGCGGCACGTGCCGCGGTTTGTCGCGCCGTGATCGCAGCAACGGCGGTGTCCACAGAGGCACACGGCGGATCGGCGCAGCGTGACGGGGAATTCCAGTTCTGTGATCGCCTCTTCCCTCCAACGGCGGATGACATCCTGGCGCCTCGCACCGGGGGTTTGAGTCGAAGCGCCTCCCTCTGCCTGGCAGCGCTGGCGGGAGGTCTCCTGTCCTTTTCCATCCCATCGGTGAGCACCGGCGCCACAAGGCCTGGTTGGCAGACTCCTGCCCACTTCGAGTCGGCGGCCAGCTTGGATCTCAACTCGTGTCCTGCACGCGCCGGCCCTTCTGCATTGCGGTCAATTCGATCGGCCACGCCCTCCGCTCCAACGGGACGGAGTGTTCGTCGGCTGTAGGTTCGGGGAAACGTCAGTAGTCATGGTGCTGAGCCGGACTGGGTTCCGCGGCGTTCCGAGCGGTCCGTCGTCGAAATTGTGAGCAGAGCAGCTCTCGAGCGCCGACTGCCCGGAGGTCGTCACCGTCGCACGTTTGTGATGCCGTTGCATTGAAGCGCCAGGATCCTGCTACACGGCCACCTCCGTATCTGTCCGGAACACCGGTACGACGATGAACGACGATGGCTCGATTGGGAATTGAACTCGTCTGGTCATCCCTCGATCACCATGCTGATCACTGGCGCGTTCGCGAGTCATCTGGCGCCATGTGCCTCGCCCGTTCTCTCGCCCCAGCGCGCAGCCGCACAGCAGGACGCCAATTCGCCAAGTCTCAGGAAGAGCGATTGCGCATTACGTCACCATCCGGCGTCCTTCTGGACGTCTCGTGACGCGCGCCCCATCGAATGCCACTGAGTCGCCCCAACTTGCCTGCTTGAGATCTGGGACGGTACAGCAACCCCCCTCCACCCGCACCTGCGACCCCGCCTGATCCCTGCCCTGCCCGCGCGTAGCCGGTGCCCGCCGCCCTTGCGCGGCTGCCCCTCTCTCCCCGCCGACTAATTCCTGCCTAACGCCCTGTCAACATCAAACCGGCCAATCGGGCTCTCGAACCCGGCCAGGGGCGATCACGTCACGTTGAAGGCACTCGAGTTGACCGAGCTCCCTACTCCAGTGATCGAGATTGGCGCGGCCGTGAAGGTGTAGCTGCCCGTCGAGGTGACCACGAGGGTGGTGAAACTCGCCACTCCGCTGCTCAACCCCACCAGCGTGGTCCCCGAGGTGAAGCCGGACTGCGGGCTCCCCGACTTGATGGAGATCTGAACCGACCCAGACGCCGTCGTCACCACGTTGCCGTTCGTGTCCTCGACCGACACCGCGACGTTCGGGATGGCGATACCGTGCACGCCAGGTCCGGGCGTCAACGGGGTGAAGGCCAGCTTGGTCGCCGTGCCGGCGATTATCGAGACGCCCGACGACGCCGGGGCCGCGGTGAGCGATCCGTCGGTCGCCTTGAGCGTGTAGGTGCCGGCCGCCGCCGTCCCGGTGATCTTGCAAGCGGCGAAGGTGGCCACGCCGGCCGAGGCGGTGACGGTGAGGTTGGTGCAGCCGAGGGTGCCCTGTGTCGTCCCGCCGTTGCCCGTCGTGTAGCCGTTCAGGGCGAGGGTCACGCTGCTCGTGTCGCCGGTCGCGACGTTGCCGTTGACGTCCTCGACGTAGACCTTGGGCTGGGTGGCGAAGCTGGTCCCCTCGGTGACGCCGCCGACCGGCTGGACGCCCCAGCCCAGCTTCGTCGCGGTGCCGGCGATGATCGAGACTCCCGACGACGCCGGGGCCGCGGTGAGCGATCCGTCGGTCGCCTTGAGGGTGTAGGTGCCGGCCGCCGCCGTCCCGGTGATCTGACAAGCGGCGAAGGTGGCCACTCCGGCCGAGGCGGTGACGGTGAGGTTGGTGCAGCCGAGCGTGCCCTGTGTCGTCCCGCCGTTGCCCGTCGTGTAGCCGTTGAGGGCGAGGGTCACGCTGCTCGTGTTGTTGGTGACGTCGTTGCCGTAGGCGTCCTCGACGTAGACGACGGGCTGGGTGGCGAAGCTGGTCCCCTCGGTGACACCGCCGACCGGCTGGACGCCCCAGCCCAGCTTCGTCGCCGTGCCGTAGGTGATCGAGACGTTCGACGACGCCGGGGCCGCGGTGAGCGATCCGTCGGTCGCCGTGAGGGTGTAGGTGCCGGCCGCCGCCGTCCCGGTGATCTGGCAAGCGGCGAAGGTGGCCACACCGGCCGAGGCGGTGACGGTGAGGTTGGTGCAGCCGAGGGTGCCCTGTGTCGCCCCGCCGTTGCCCGCCGTGTAGCCGTTGAGGGCGAGGGTCACGCTGCTCGCGTTGGTGGTCGCGACGTTGCCGTAGGCGTCCTCGACGTAGACCTTGGGCTGGGTGGCGAAGTTGATCCCCTCGGTGACGCCGCCGACCGGCTGGACGTCCCAGACCAGCTTCGTCGCCGTGCCGGCGGTGATCGAGACGTTCGACGACGCCGGGGCCGCGGTGAGCGATCCGTCGGTCGCCTTGAGGGTGTAGGTGCCGGCCGCCGCCGTCCCGGTGATCTGGCAGGCGGCGAAGGTGGCCACTCCGGCCGAGGCGGTGACCGTGAGGTTGGTGCAGCCGAGCGTGCCCTGCGTCGTCCCGCCGTTGCCCGTCGTGTAGCCGTTCAGGGCGAGGGTCACGCTGCTCGTGTCGCCGGTCGCGACGTTGCCGTTGACGTCCTCGACGTAGACCTTGGGCTGGGTGGCGAAGCTGGTCCCCTCGGTGACGCCGCCGACCGGCTGGACGCCCCAGCCCAGCTTCGTCGCGGTGCCGGCGATGATCGAGACTCCCGACGACGCCGGGGCCGCGGTGAGCGATCCGTCGGTCGCCTTGAGGGTGTAGGTGCCGGCCGCCGCCGTCCCGGTGATCTGACAAGCGGCGAAGGTGGCCACTCCGGCCGAGGCGGTGACGGTGAGGTTGGTGCAGCCGAGCGTGCCCTGTGTCGTCCCGCCGTTGCCCGTCGTGTAGCCGTTGAGGGCGAGGGTCACGCTGCTCGTGTTGTTGGTGACGTCGTTGCCGTAGGCGTCCTCGACGTAGACGACGGGCTGGGTGGCGAAGCTGGTCCCCTCGGTGACACCGCCGACCGGCTGGACGCCCCAGCCCAGCTTCGTCGCCGTGCCGTAGGTGATCGAGACGTTCGACGACGCCGGGGCCGCGGTGAGCGATCCGTCGGTCGCCGTGAGGGTGTAGGTGCCGGCCGCCGCCGTCCCGGTGATCTGGCAAGCGGCGAAGGTGGCCACACCGGCCGAGGCGGTGACGGTGAGGTTGGTGCAGCCGAGGGTGCCCTGTGTCGCCCCGCCGTTGCCCGCCGTGTAGCCGTTGAGGGCGAGGGTCACGCTGCTCGCGTTGGTGGTCGCGACGTTGCCGTAGGCGTCCTCGACGTAGACCTTGGGCTGGGTGGCGAAGTTGATCCCCTCGGTGACGCCGCCGACCGGCTGGACGTCCCAGACCAGCTTCGTCGCCGTGCCGGCGGTGACGGTGAAGGCGGCGGAGTTGACCGCCGTGGTCACGCCGCTGATCCCGCTCGGCGTCCCGGTGAAGGTGTAGCTACCCGGCGTGATCACCACGAGGTTGCTGAAGTTTGCAACGCCACTGCTCAACACCACCGTGGTCGTCCCCGAGGTGAAGCTCGACTGCGGGCTGCCGGACTTGATCGAGATGACAACCGACCCCGAGGCCGAGGTCACGACGTTGCCGTAGGCATCCTCCACCGACACCGATGCGTTCGGGATGGGGCTGCCCGCAGAACCGGGACCGGGTGTCGCCGGAGTGAAGACGAGCTGGGTCGCCGTACCGGCCGTCACGGAGATGCCCGACTCGCTGCCCGCTATCGTCCCGGTCACCGTGTCGGTCGCTGTCAGCGTCTTCGTGCCGCCGGCCACCGTCTTGAACGTCGCGCTGAACGTCCCGGTCCCGGAGGTGAGCATGGAATTCGCCGGGAGTATTGCCACGGCATCGTTGCTCGCCGTGAACGAGACTGTGCCCGCGTAGCCCGTCGCCGTGTTGCCGTCGGCGTCGAGCGCCGTCACCGTGAAGGTGTGGCTCACGCCCGCAACCGTCGAGGTCGGAAAGCCCGACACCGCCAAGGACGTCGCCGATCCCGCGACGACGTTGAATGAGTCGGCGTTGCTGGGCGCCGACGCCGACGGGCTGGTGGAACTGGACGCGGTAAGTGTGTAGCCGGAGCCCACCTTGGAGATGGCGCACCCCGTGAAGCTCCCCGTACCCGCGGACACCGTCGCCGTCAGACCGCCTGTGCAGCTCAGCACGCCACTGCCAGGGTTGGCGCTGATGGCCAGCGTCACCTGGTCGCTGTTGTCGGCGAGCACGATATTCCCGTTGGCGTCCAGCACCGCCACCGAGGCGGAGAAGCTTCCCGTACCCGTGGCCTGGATGTTCGCGCCCGTGGCGGGTTGGGAGGCGAAGCGGAGCGCGGCCGGGCCACCGGCGATGATGTTGAAGGAGTTGGCGTTGGTCGGTGCCGAAAGCGACGGGCTGGTCGCGCTCGCGGCCGTGAGGGTGTAGCCGGCACCGGTAACCGTGATGGCGCACCCGGTGAAGCTCGCCACACCCGACGCCGCCGTCGCAGTCAAACCTCCCGCGCAGCTCAGCACGCCGCTGGCGGGGTTGTTGCTGATGGCGAGGGTTACCTGGTCGCTGCTGTCGGCGAGCACCGTGTCGCCGTAGACGTCTTGGATCGCCACCGACACGGTGAAGCTTCCCGTACCGGCGGCCTGGATGTTCGCGCCCGTGACGGGCTGGGAGATGAAGGTGAGCGCAGATGGGTTGCCCGCGGTGATGTTGAACGTGCCGCTCGTGGCGGAGGTGAGCGTGCCGTCGGTCGCCGTAAGGGTGTAGCCCGTCCCCACTGACGTGATGCTGCAGTTCGAGAACGTCACGACCCCGTAGAACTCGTTCCCGGTGCAGTTGGTCGAGAGGGTCGCCCCACTCGTCCCCGTCCCGGCGGTGATGGTCAGGCTGACCGGGGACAGGTCGGTCGTGACCACGTTCCCAGCGGCGTCCTCGACTGCGACGACCGGCGGGGGCGAGATGGCCGAGCCGGCGCTGACGCTACCGGGCTGGCCGACAAAGACCAGCTTCGTCGCCGCTCCCGAGACCGGCAGCGAGCGGGTGAGGGGGTCGTCGACAACGACGCTGATCTGGTAGGTGGTCCCCTTCGTCGTGACGGAGATGACGTCCAGCTGGGCCGCGTTGGCGACGCACGTCGAGGCGAACGTCGTGCCGTTCCAGTACTGCTCTGAGAGGATCTGCGCCGTATAGCCGCTGGGAACGCTGGGCACCTGTGGCGCGCTGCAGTTCCCCCACTGCGTGCTCGACTGTTGCTGGAGTTGGGTCGTGACCTCTTCGGCGGCGCTCCTCAGTACGGTGTCGACCGTCGCGACGCTGCGGTAGTCGGATGATCCCCAGATCGACGTGCTGAATCCGAGCATCAGCGAAGTCGACGCCAGACCGAGCACGACAACGGCGATGAGCACCTCGATGAGTGTGTCGCCGGCTGACGAGCGCGAGCGGGCACGGGCGTTCCAACGTGTCTCGCGTTCAACCCGAGGTTGAGGGCGGCGTCTCATGGGACAGGTGCACCGAGCGCCGGTACGGCCACCGGATCGGGCGGCGAAGGTTGCGCGACGGACATCGAAACCAACCCGGCTGACCTGGTGGAAGGGGCACCGGCGTACAGGTCGCGGTCTCGCCCCGACCCCCGGACGCCGTCGCCGGTTTGGCTGGCCACTGCGGGCCTCATGGCAGGAGAACTCCGACGAACGTCGCCTGGAGCCCGAGCCCGGTGTGGCCCAGCTGCACCGTGAGCGTCGTCGGCGACGGAACCTCGAGCATGACGGTACCCGTCTTGTCCGAATTCACCGATGCCACACACTCGACCGTGTTCGTTCCGATGCCTGTCAGACCCGCGCCGGGGGCGGGGTCGGCGCAGGCGTTGCCGATCTGGGAGGTCGAGCTGTTGGGGAGCAGGCTGAATACCTTGTTGGCGTCCGTCGTCCACGTCAGGAACTCGCTGCCGTCGGTCGACTCCGCGTCGCCGGTCACGAGCTCCCAGTTCGTCGCCGCATTGCCGTTCGAATCGGTCAGCTCGATGTTCGTCAGGTAGACGTAGGCGTTGGAACCCTCGTCGTTCTCGTAGAGCGCCGGGTCGCCGGAAATGCCCGTGTAGAAGCCGTTGTTGCCGAGGAACGCCTCGCTCGTCGGAGGCGCGAAGTAGGTGGGGATGGGGCACGCGACGACGGCTGCAACCGTCGGCGGGTTCGCCACGGGGCACTGGACGATCCAGCCGCTGGGATATGGCGTCACCGTCGTTCTGAGGCAGAACGACAGCGTGTACGGCGTGACGGCGATCGCGGCCGTCATCTGTTGACAGGTGCCGTACTGTGCCTGCTGTGCCGCTGTGGCGTTGTTGTACTCGTTGTAGTTGAAGGCCGCGAAGTTGACAAAGCAGAGGGTTGAGGCGTATGTCCCCGTTCCGGGGGTGGCAAAGCCGCAGCTCGTCGTGGTGGGGGCTCCCACACCCGTCAACTGGCTCGACGACGAGCTCGCCCTGGGGACCCCGGTCAGGCTGTACGAGTAGGAACTCCCCGGCTCGATGATCGCGAAGGTGACGCTCGTCACGCCCACCGCCGTCGTCCACCCGGCCGCGGCGGCTGTGCTGCTGGCCGCCGGGCTGATCGAAGGGGCCAGCTGACCCGCCGGGATATCGTCCGAAATAGTGGCGGAGGTCGTCGGAGTAGTCGAAGCCCCGGCCGCGCAGTACTGGCGAACGAGGGAGGAGCTTGATCCGTGGCTCACCTTGACGTAGGACACGACCGACTGGTACTGGTCGGTCTGCTGATTCAGGTTCCACTCCATTCCGAGCAGTTGTGTCCCGGTGCCGCACTGAGTCGCGGTGGCGCTGGTGGTGAGATTCGCCGCGCTCTCGACGTCCTGCTCGAAGTAGGCGGAAACGGTTTGGGCGTCCGCCGCATCCGAGATTCGTTGCACAACCCCGTGCTGCAAGGTGAGAAGCGCGAGCAATGCCAAGGCGATTCCACCAATGATGATCGGAACGATCGCGCAGACGATGACCACTTCGACGAGCGTGAAACCATGGTCGGTGTGAGCCGCGAGATCCTCACTGCGACGGTGGCGCCAAGCCAGGACGAATGGTCCGGCCCGGTGGGTGCTCATCGCTCCTTCACCGGACCTCGCACTACTCCGACGGCCATCTCGACTTTCGCCTCAACAATCCCGCGGGAAGCACCCAGGGTTGCCGGCTCGGTGGCGGCCAACTCGTGCGGGCCCGCAAACTGCCCCTTGTGCCCAGCCGACTCACGACCATGAAACACGGCAGCCGCCTCAAGTAATGGGTCGAACATCTCGCCTAATCGGTTGTTCATTCTACCTCGGCGCCATGAATCTCTTCGGCAGTATTAGTGCCAGAACCTGTGGAATGATCCATCTGAGTCATTTCCGAAACGCCGATGAGCCGTCCTGTACCGTCCGAACACACCAGACGGAGCAAGGTCGACCCGGTGTTCAGCACGTTTGCGATCGTCGTGACATTTAGCGATATTCCGCCGACGACCGGACACTTGACCTAGAGTCAATGGCGACGAAACTATTGGCAGAAGTGATTCGCGCTGCACGAGGGGCAAAGCACTTGACAGGCATGCCAGGCAACTGGTTGCACGCCGTCGCAAGCCGGTCCGAAGTCACGCGCCACGCCCGACTGGTTGGAAAGCGCGACGAAAACGGTGCGGTCCTCGTCCTAGCGCTCGTCTTCCTACTCATCACGGTCGTGATCGTCGGTTCGCTGGCGAGCGGGATCACGAATGACCTCAGTAACTCCAACACCTTTAAGTCGGTCCGCTCGCTCCAGTACGCAGCGCGGAGCGCAACCGATCTGGCGATTCAGAGCATCCGTTACACCCCACTGCTCACGACTACCCAGACCCTGAACGCCAGTCCTCCGAGCTACTGCTGGGGGAGCGGCCCCGTTTCCGGGCTCTCGAACGTCGATGGCGTGCCTCAGATGAACGTCTGGTGCAGCACGGCCTGGGCGCCGACGAGCGCCGACACCCGCGTCGTGACCTTCTCGGCCTGCTCCGCCTCTCTCACAGCGGCGCAGTGCGCTGCACAACCGCTGCTCCAGGCCATGGTCACCTTCGACGACTACCCTCCGGGGGTCAGCTCGCCGACCACCGCGGAATGCGTGGTTTCCTGCGGTTCGACCATGTCCGTGAACAGTTGGGTGTGGAACCCGGTGATCCCAACCGTCTCCGGCGTGAGTCCCACATCCGGCCCGATCACCGGTGGCACTTCGGTGACGATCACCGGAACCGGGTTCGTGACCGGGACGACCGTCAACTTCGTCGAGGAATCGCAGGGAATCCCCGCCAGCGACAACGTGGTCCTCGCGGCCACGGGGGTGACGGTGAACGGTCCCAGCTCGATCACGGCGACCGCACCGGCCGTGACCGAAGGATTCACGTACTACGTCACGGTCGCGACGCCGATTGGGAACAGCGCCTACGCCACGAACGACGTCTTCACCTACTCGCCAGCCGCACCGACTATCACGGGCATCAACCCCTCGAGCGGATCTGTCGCCGGCGGCAACGCCGTGACGATCACGGGAACTGGATTCGTAAGCGGCGCCATCGTCAGCTTCGTCCAGGAATCGAACGGCACCCCGGTCACCGGCGGTGTCACCGTCGGTGCAGGCTCCGTGTCCGTGACCGGGTCGACGTCGATCACCGCCGTCTCTCCCGCCGTGACCGCGACGGGAACCTACTTCGTCACCGTGACGACGTCGACGGGAACGGCCGCTACCAGCAGCAACGATGTCTACACGTATTCGCTGCTCGTGCCGCTCGTCTCCTCAGTCAGTCCCGCGACGGGAAGGATCGCCGGCGGCACCCTGGTGACGATCGGCGGGATCGGTTTCGTGAGCGGCGATACGGTCAGCTTCACCCAGGAATCCGGTTACAGCGCAACCGGCAGCGCGATCGCCGCCACCGGGGTGACGGTTGTGGGATCCACCACGATCACGGCCATGTCGCCAGCGGTGACCTCGACGGGGACGTACTTCGTGACCGTCACCTCTTCGGCGGGCACGAGCAGCTACTACCCCATCTTCACCTACTCGTCCTGACCGCGGTCCTTCGATCGGGATGGGACCCGCGAGTGACGATCAGCCAGTCGGGCCGCCCGGGCCGCGGACGATGCCCGCCCCTTCCCTGGAGCCGCCAACCTCGGTGGACCACATCCGCTTGACCTGCCGGACGCGGCTGAATCGCCCCTCGTCGGACTGCGCCACTGCCTGCCGATCGCCATGGCGGGCACCGCACCTGACCCCGGCGCGGCGGACGAGCGAGATCGGTGCCCCCGAGTCCCAGCCGGACCTGCCGAGAAGCTGCTAGCGGCCGGACTCCAGGAGGGACGAGAGCATCGCCGCTTGCCACTCCCGCTCGCCGCGCTCACCGGTTGCGCCCTTCGCTGCACGGGCCGCCAGACGTGCGTGGCGGGCGCTTTCCCGGGCACCCGTCCATGACGGCTCGCCCCCGCCAAGGCGCGGGCCGCCTCCGACCATCACCGAGCCGAACGGGGTCCCCTGGACGGTCGGGGGCTTGTACATGGACCTCGTCCCAAGAGCCCGGTGCTCCTCGCGTTCCTCCCGACGCTCCTCGCGGTTCACTTCTGATCGCGGCAGCGCGTAGTGGCGCAGCGCCGTGATGGCGGCAAGCACGGCATCGATGACCGGCACGACTGACTCGTACGCCGGGTCGTCGAACGTGTCCAGGTTCTTCGCCTCGTCGTCCAGTGCCAGGTCGAAGGCGACGTCGCCGAGCTCTTCGCGCTCGCGGTGCAGCCGCCAGAGGTCGGAGAGCCGGGCCAGTCGACCGAGGCGCTCGGCGGAATCCGGACCCGTCTCTTCGAGCACGTGCTGCGCGTCGGCAGCGATCTCGCCGAGCGTCGAGCCGTCCGGGAGCCTCAGGTCCGCCCGGTCTCCGAGCACGTGCGACGCGCAGGCGAGGGCGAAACGCGCCGCTGACTCCGTCCCCCAAGGAGTCCGGGTCGTGAGGCGGGCCGAGGAGACCGTCATCGCCCCGTCGGTGACTTGCGCCGCCCCGTGGACCGGTTCCGCCCGGTAGATGACCTCGTCGAGGACATCGAGGAGCGCCGCTGGGGTCCGAAGCACCAACCCGCGTGCCGCATCAGTCGTCACCGGCACCCCGTCGTCCCCGGGAAGCGCCCAGGCGACGTCGCCAGCGGCCGCGTGCTCCACTCCCCCCTCGTCCACCGGAACGTAGAGAACCTCGCTCATGATCCCTCCATCGCTGCGATCGCCAGCCGCGCCGGCACCCGACCCACCGAACCCGGCGCGGCCTATTCGCCAGCCCCGCGGTCTCCGGCTCGGAACCATTGTCGCATCCTGCCTGGGCGGTCACCCCGGGGACGCCGTCACGAGGCGGAGATCCGGGCCACGCAACCGATCCCCGGTTGCCGCGTGGGCTGCGCGGACGGCCGCTCCTGCTTCCAGAACCCCGCGGCAGCCTCAGGGAGGTGTTCGGTCGCTCACGACTTGTCGAGCGGCGGTGCGCGGCTTGTGGCGCGTCCTCGCCTCTCACGAGCCCCCCGGCGAAGGCTCGCGCCCGCCCGCGAGCCCGGCTACGGCGCAGGATCCCCGTCCGGCCTCAGGTGCGCGTCGAAGAACGAGATGATCCGCCGCCGCGCGTCCGCGGCCGAGGGCTCGTGGGGACCGTAAGCGATGAACCGGCCCATCACGGGGAACAGGACGGGGAGGCGATCGCCAGCACCTCGGTGGTCGTTGAGGAAACCGTGCCCGGCGCCCGGATACTCCTTCACGTCGTGCGCCACCCCGGCCGCGACGAGCGCCCGCTCGAGTCGGCCGGCCGCACCCCGGAGCGACCGGTCCCTGGCACCGTAGCTGGCGACGACCGGGCAGCTACCGGTGAGGATGCTCGCGTCGTAGGCGGACCTCGGAGCCGACCCGTAGTTGACGCTCGACGCCGCGAACCCGCGTCCGAGAGCCAGAACGAGGGCGAGGCCCCCTCCCATGCAGAAGCCGACGACCCCCACGCTACCGGTGCAGTCGGTTCGGCCGATAAGCCAGCCGCGCACTGCCTCTACGTCGTCGAAGGTCTTCCCACGTCCCGCGAGCGTGTCGCGCCGGACCCCCCGCACGGCGGCCATCTTCCGGCGACCGTGGAACAGGTCCGGGGCGACGGCACAGAACCCGGCGCCGGCCAGCCAGTCGGCTTGGTTTCTCAGGTCCTGGGTCATGCCGAACACGTCGTGGACGAGAACGACCCCGGGCCCTGGTCGCCCGCCTCGGGGCGGGGCCAGGTAGGCCGGGATCCCGCCTGCGTCCGCCGGGATCTTCACGTCCATGGCCGCGCCTCCTGGGGGACGCGCGCCCGCGTGCTCGACCCGTCAGCAGCTCACACCGCGCCGCCCGCCCCACCCGCGAGGGAACGGTAGTGCCGGCGCCAGATCAACCGGTAGATGCGCACCTTGCGCGGAATGGAGCGCACCCCGGGCAGGAACGGCACCAGTGCAAGCAGCACCGTGAGGACCACCATGATCGCCCAGACGAGCGCGTCGGCGTTCGTCGAGGTGGTGAACGGCGGGATCTGGTACCAGAAGGTGTACAGCCAGAGCCACGACTGACCGGGGAAGTTGCCGGTCTCGTTCATCATCCCCCACTGCGTTCCGTGCAGGTGTTGCGCCGCGGCGAGGTTCGCCAGGTACGTGCCGTCGGCGAGGAACAGCAACGGCTTGGTGTAATCGGTCCCGTAGAACTGCTTCGAGCTCACGAGCGCGCCGTCGAGCGCGCCGCTGCGTGCCATCGTCGTCAGCGCACCGATCATCTCGGCCACCGGCCCGTAGTCCCCGGGCCGGGTGACCAGCTTGCCGGCGGCGAAACGGGCGTGGACGAGCGCCGAGCCGTAGGCGTCCGTCCAGCCCGTTTGGGCCTTGGCCGTCGCAGCCGTATACCGCCTGATTGCAGAGGCGAGGGCCGGGTCAGACGGCAGCGTCCTCAGCGGATCGATCACGTCGTCGAGCGCGGTGTTGATCGGGTGGTGGACCCCCAGGAGGCTCTCGAGCGACACGGGGCCGATCGTCTGGCTCACGCCCGGGGTGCTGTTGTATGGGGGCCCGTAGGTCGCGGTCGGGCTCGTGCCGGCGAGCTCGGTGACGGCGGTCTGGGCGAAGTCGAGTGGCGCCCGCAGTGACCAGCTCTTGAGCGTGACCGGTGGCACGTCGGGAGACGACAGGACGATCGCCAGCCCAAGCGTGATGAGCAGCACGACGAGGAACGCCGCAACGAACTCCTTGATGATGTCGTATGGCACGTACCGGCCGTGCCACTCCTCGACGTCGCGGTCAGGGCGGAACCGCCTCGCCCCCTTGCGGCGCAGTTGCAGCACGCTCACCTCGTCACCGACCGATCCGCAGCCGAAGCGACGACTTCCGGCGCGACGAGGTCACCGGGGTCGGGTGCGAACGGCGGGACGACCCCGTGTCGGCGCACGAGGAGGACGTGGACGACGACGACGAACCCCACGACGAGCGGCAGCAACAGAACGTGCCAAACGAGCATCTGGCCGAAGTTGAGCACGTTGAAGAACGCCCCGGCCCCGGTCGCGTTGATGCCGTCCTTAGCCTGGGTCCCGATCCACTGGGAGTCGAAGTTCTGCTGTGACAGGTAGCCGGTAAACGCCGCGGCGATCGAGACGACGAAGGCGAGGACCCCGGTGATCCAGGTCGCGCGCCGACGCCCGCGCCAGGCGGCCATGAAGAACTTCCCCCACAGGTGGACGACCATGAAGAAGAAGAACAGCTCGACGCTCCACATGTGCATCGAGTTGACGAAGAGGCCGACGCGCGACAGGTGCCACCACGTCGGGCCTTCGATGGCGAGCACCATGCCCGAGAGCACGACAATCGCCAACGCGGCAAGCGTGAGGGCTCCGAAGACGTAGATCCAGGACGCGACGTAGGCGGGTTGGCGATCAGGCAGCAGGCGCCCGGGTGGCAACGCGTTGACAGCCGCGCGGCGCAGCCGCGCGCTCCACTGGCCTTCGTCCTCGGGCAGGTCCGCTTGGACGCCGGTGTCCGATCCGTCCGAGTCGGCGTTCACCGGCCACCACCGCTGCGCCGGGGGAAAGGAACGAGGATCGCCGCCACGAACACGACGATCATCAAGGCGATGACCACGAGGTTCGCCACGGAGATCTGGATGAAGCCCCAATGCACGTACCGCCCGGGGCCGTTGAGATTGATGATCGCCTGGGCCAGCCGCCCGGCGAGTTCCTGAGGGAACGTCATGATCGCCTCACCCCCCGACGACCTTAGCCAGCACCTCCCGCCTTCGCCGCGACCAGGTCCTTCCCCGCCGCCGCCGGTGTGACCGGTGACGGCGCGGCCGTCGTCCCGAAGGGTGGTTTCCCGCGGTCATCTGGACCGAGCGCCGATCGCCCGCGGCGGCGTTGCGACGCCCGGCGAGCCCGGCGCCGGACGCCTTCTGTGGACATTCCTGTTCATTGCCTGGGGATCGTGTGGGGATGACGTGGGTATGCCCGAAGAAGTCTGTCGAGAAACCGTGGATCTCGCGTAACCCTCTTGACCTGAGTTGGTCGCGGGAGCAGTATGCATCCACCAAGGTCGAGTTGTTCCATACGGACGGGAAGGTCGTTCCACTCGCAAGAGGGGGGCGGACGAACCGAAAACGGGGGGCAACGAAGCCTCGGGGGGTGGCAGGAAGCAGTGCAAGGACTCCCTCCGGGGAGGCACCGGTGCTGCGGGGCCGTCGAGAGGCGGCCTGTCGGCCGAGGGCCGCAAGGCGTTCGGCAGGGCGCTTGTCACCACGGGCATCGGTCCCGGGGAGTACGGACGGCTTCGGCCGAAAGGCTACCCGGGACCGTGCCGCGTCTGGACCCCGTTCGTCCTCCCACCTGGGCCCTCAGTAGGGTGATGCCCCTGTGGGGACCGAGGAGCGATCGGAGCGGTACCTCCGCCTCCTTCTCCTCCTGCTCATCCCCGCCGCCTTCTTCAACGGCTACGACGGTTACCTCCGGGGGCTGCTCGCCCCGCAGCTCCAACACGCCTTCCACGTCGGCCTGGGCACGCTCGGGCTCGCCAACGTCCCGATCACGGCCGGGGCGTTCGTCGCCTTCTTCGCCATCCGGCTCGCCGACCGCGTCGGGCGTCGGCCGCTCCTCCTCGTCGGGCTGTTCGGGTACGGGATCTTCACCGGGCTCACCGCCACGAGCTGGAGTGTCTGGTCATTCGTCCTCTTCCAGTCGTTGGCGCAGGTCTTCTCGGGCACGGAGTTCGCGCTCGCTGCGATCGTGGTACTCGAGGAGTTCCCGGCCGCCACCAGGGGGCGGGCGCTCGGGAAGCTCCTCCTCGCCGTGCCGCTCGGCACGGCGGTGGCGGCGGGACTGCTCACCCCTCTCCTCCACACGCCGCTCGGTTGGCGGTCCTTCTACCTCGTCGGGGTGGTCCCGGCGTTGGCGATCGGCGTCGCCCGGCGGTACGTGCGCGAGACCGTGGTGTTCACGGAAACGATAGGCAACCGCCCGAGGAAGGAGCCGGTGATCGCCGCGCTTGTCAGGCCCTGGCGGCGGCGCGTCCTCGCCCTCGGCTCGGTCAACCTCCTCGAGAAGATTCCCGTCACCGCCGGCGCCGGCTGGTGGGTCTACTACGCGGAGCACGAACACCACTTCTCGACCACGATCGTCTCGGTCGATTTGGCCACAGCCGTCGCGCTCGGAACGGTCGGCTACTACGTCTGTGGCCGCCTCATTGACCGGTTCAGCCGCAAGCCGGTCGCGACGGTGTACTTCCTGGCGGCGTGTGCGAGCGGCGTGGCACTGTTCCATTCGAGCTCCGAGGCGGACAGCCTCGTCTTCCTCGTCATCGCCGTCTTCTTCGGGCTCGGCGTCGGCCCTGTCCTGTCCGCCATGTCCGCCGAATGTTTCCCGACCCGCATCCGGGCCCAGGCGTCGGCGATCGTCGGCAGCGTTTTCGCTACCGCGGGCCAGGCGGCGGGCGTCGCGATCGTCGGGGTCCTCGGCGAGCGTGGCGGGCTGATCGGCGACATCGGTGACACCGTGAGCATCCTCACGGTCCTGCTGCTCATGGCGACCGCCGTCCTCTGGCGGTTCGTCCCCGAGACGAAGGGCACGCAGCTCGACGCCGTACCCGGCGAGGTCGGGTAGCGCGCGGGGCGCAGGAAACGGGTATCTGGTCCTGGCGCCGACCGTCCGTCCTGCCACGGCGTCCTGGGTCGCGGCGAGCGCGACCATACTGGTCAAAGGCAGCTGCGGGGCCGCCGCCCCGACGCCCGCCGAGCGGAGGCGCAAACTGAAGCCGATCCCGGTCGTATTCCACATCGGTCCGCTGCAGGTTCACACCTACGGCATCGGGCTCGCGATCGCATTCTGGTTCGGCTACCGCTATCTCGCGAAACGCCTCCGAGACCACGGCTACCCCGATGCCTGGCTTGCCATCACGTTCCTCTGGGTGATCATCTCGGCCGTCGTCGGGGCGCGGGCGGCGCACGTCATCGCCAACTTCGGCTACTACTCGCGCGACCCGGTCGAGTTCCTCGCCATCTGGCACGGCGGTCTCTCGTCATTCGGGGGCCTGGCGCTGGGCCTTCCCGTGGGCTTCGTCTCGGCGCACCGCCGCTGCCCGCAACTTGGGCCCGGTGTCGCGGCGGACCTCGTCGCTCCGGTCCTCGCCTGCGCCTGGGCGGTCGGCCGCCTGCTCGGACCGCAATTCGAGCTGGCCGGCGGGGGCAAGCCGACTTCCGCTTGGTACGGCATGTACTACGCCGGCGAGGTCGGCAAGCGCCTCCCCGTGCCCCTCTTCCAGGCCGTCGAGTGCTTCGCCATCTTCGGCGTCGCCCTCTGGGCCGAACGCGCCGTGGCGCGACGCGGTGGTCCCATCGGGGTGGTGTCCGCCGTCGTCGTCGGGCTCTGGGGACTCAGCCGATTCGTCGACGAGTACTTCTGGCTGACCCACGACAACGGCACCGACGCCGTCGAGATCGCCTCGCTCGCGCTCCTCGTCACCGGTGGGGCGGCCGTGATCGCGCTCATGACGCGCGCTCGTCGACGCCGCTCGAACCCACCCGTCAGCACCGAGAGCGAACCAGCAAGATCGGGGACGACAACGTGACGAAGCACTTCGCAGGATCCTCAGCGCGCCGAGGCGCCGCCAGGAACGGCCGCTGGGGACCACTGGGTGTGCTCGCGGTCGCGTTCGCGCTCGTGGCCACGACCGCCGGACCGGTCGCGGCAGCGAGAGGGCAGAGCGACTCGACGCTCCCGCCGTATTTCGCGACGGTCGCGATGGTGACGCGGGCGACCGTCCCCTATTCGTGGCGACCGGGCTGCCCTGTGGCGCCGATTCAGCTCCGGCTCATCCACCTCCGCTTCTACGGCTTCGACGGCCGGAGCCACATCGGCCGGATCATCGTGAACGCCTCCGTCGTCGACTCTGTCGTCAGGGTCTTCGGGATCCTGTACGCGGCCCACTTCCCGATCCGCCGCATGGTGCCCGTGGACGCGTACCACGGCCACGACCCCGCCTCGATGGCGGCCGACAACACCTCGGGGTTCAACTGCCGCCGCGCCGTGGCCCCGGGGCCGCCGCAGTGGTCGGTGCATGCCTACGGCGAGGCGATCGACGTGAACCCCGTCGAGAACCCGTATATCGACGGCGCCGTCGTGATGCCCGCCGCCGGGGCGAGGTTCGTCGACCGTTCGGACGTCCGGCCCGGCATGGCCGTCCCGGGGGGGACCCTCGTGGAGGCGTTCGCCTCCGTCGGCTGGTACTGGGGCGGGCGATGGACAGGTTCGCCCGACTACCAGCACTTCTCCTCGACCGGCGGTTAGGCGCCCCGACCGGCCGGCCCGCCCCATGAGACTCGTCCCGAAACCGGGCCGCGCCGCGGCGGGCCTCGTTCTCGTCGCCTTCGCAATGCAGGTCGCCGCCGGCACGGGACCGGTCGCAGCCCGCGCCGCCGGAACTTGGCCCGCCCCACGGGCGGCATCCTGCGGCGCCAACCTCGCCAACAGCCTGCGCTGGACGGCGGACGCGCGGCAGCTCGTCGTGGTCGACGCGCCTTCGATCTCGTCGACGACGGCGACGGCGACGCTCTGGCAGCGCTCAGGACGCTGCTTCGCCCGGGTCGGGGGCCCGTGGCCGGCCTGGCTCGGCTGGCACGGTCTCTCGAGCCACCACCTCGAGGGAGACGGTACGACACCCATCGGCACCTTTGGCCTGGGGCCCGAGATGTACGGCATCGCGCCTGACCCCGGCCTCGCCTACCGCTACCACCGCCTGGTCTGCGGCGACTGGTGGGATGAGGACCCGGCGACGCCCGACTACAACCGCTTCGTCCACGTCCCCTGCGGTGTCCGGCCACCATTCGGGGGCGGCAGCGAGGCGCTGTGGACCGAGACCACCGCCTACCGCTACTTCGCCGTGATCGAGTACAACAGCGCCCCGATCGTGCCGGGGCGCGGCTCGGCGATCTTCCTCCACGTCTCGACGGGCGGGACGACGAACGGCTGCGTCAGCCTCGGCGAGCCGGAGCTCGTCCACACGCTGCGCTGGCTGCGCCCGACGCAGCACCCGCTCGTCGTTATCGGTACGGCGACGACGCTGCGCGAACTCTGATCGTCGGCCTCCCGCTACAGGAGGCGCGGGTCGCCGGCTGGACCCGCCGGTAGAACTGGTAAGGGCGATGCTGCCGGGGGAAGGCGCGAATGCTGGCATTGCTCGTGATCGGATTCATCGCCGGGTTGATCACCGGGATCTCGCCGTGCATCCTGCCGGTCCTGCCGGTCGTCCTCTTCGCCGGCATGGCGCCTGTCGCACCGGACGCCGGGCGACGGCGCAGCTGGCGTCCCGTCTCCGTCGTCGCGGGCCTCGTCCTCAGCTTCGCCACCTTCACGCTCGCCGGTTCGGCGCTGCTCAGCGCGCTCGACCTGCCCCAGGACCTGCTGTGGGACGCCGGACTCGTCGTCCTCGGCCTGGTCGGGCTCGGCCTCGCCGTGCCCGCCCTCGGCCGCCTCATCGAGCGCCCCTTCACCCACCTGCCTGCCCGCCCGCCTCGCGGCACGACGAGCGGCTTCATCCTCGGGATCGGGCTCGGGCCGCTCTTCGTCCCGTGCGCCGGCCCCGTCCTCGCCGCGATCGCCGCCGTGGCGGCGACACGCCACTTCGGGCCGGGCGTGGTCGGGCTCACACTCGCCTTCTCGCTCGGGTCGGCGGCACCGCTGCTCGTCGTCGCCGTCGCCGGCGATAAGACCGTCGAACGGGTCCGGGTGTTGCGCAAGGGCGCCAGGACCATCCGGACCGTCGGCGGTGTCGTCCTCGTCGGGATGTGCTTCGCCCTGGCGTTCAGCAACATCGCCGAGAACCTGCAGAAGCTGGTCCCCGGATACACGAACGCCCTCACGAACGACGTCGAGAACTCGACGTACGTGAGGAACCAGCTCGCCGCCCTGCGGGGGGAGCCGGGGGGGAACCTCGGCGACTGCGTGTCCGGCGCGCCGGCACTCGCGCGCTGCGGCGCGGCGCCGGCGTTTGCGGGGATCACGACCTGGCTGAACACCCCGCACGACGCGCCCCTTTCACTCGCCGGGCTGCGCGGCAACGTCGTCCTCGTCGATTTCTGGACCTACTCCTGCATCAACTGCCAGCGCGAACTGCCCCACGTCGAGAGGTGGTACGAGCGCTACCGTCGCGACGGCCTCGTCGTCATCGGTGTGCACACCCCGGAGTTCGCCTTCGAGCACGTCGAGGGGAACGTCGCCGCCGCGGCGAGGATGCTCGATGTCAGGTTCCCGATCGCGATCGACAACCACTACGCGACCTGGGACGCCTACCGGAACTCGTACTGGCCGGCCGAGTACCTGATCGACGCCAGGGGCGAGCTCCGCTATGTCGCCTTCGGCGAAGGCAATTACGCCCGGACCGAGACGTTCATCCGCAACCTCCTCGTCGAGGCGAACCCCGTGCTGCGACTGCCGGCACGGACCGACGTCCCCGACCGCACGCCAACCGCGCCGCTCACCCCGGAGACCTACCTCGGGTACGACTACCTCGGAGGCAGCTTCCAGGACAACCTCATCGGCGAGACACCCGGTCTCAAGGTCGCCACGAGGTACGCCTTCCCTTCGTACGAGTACTCCTACGGCTTCGAGCTCGCCGGCACGTGGACGGTCAACCCCGAGGAGATGACGGCGGGAACGGAGGCCGAACTGCGTCTCAAGTTCGAGGCGAACGACGTCTACCTCGTACTCGGCGGTCGCGGCACCGTCGAGGTGCGGGTGAACGGCGCGCTGACCAAGACGATCAGCGTGCACGGGATCCCGCGGCTCTACACGCTCGTGTCGGAGCGGACCTTTGAGGCCGCCTCGCTGCTCATCTCGGTGAGCCCGGGTGTCCGGGCCTACGACTTCACCTTCGGCTAGCGGCCGACACGAGCACCGGGAGTCACGACTGCCACAGCCTGCGGCAGTAGCCTGTCGTCGTGCTGGCATCTCTCACCCGCGGCGGCGAGAAGCCCCGATGAGGCTCCGACGGGGAGATCATTCACACCCTCGCCAGCGCCCCGCCCCCGACGCAGCCGAGTCCGCCCGCCCTCCCAATAAGCAGGACGAGCCCGGTGCGCTTCCGTGGAGCGATCTCACACGGCCGTTCTCGACGGGCGGATTCGACGGGAGCGGCAACCTCCAGGGTGACGGACTCGGCGCGATCGTCCGCCTCGGCGTGCACGACGTCGCCGACAAGTCGACCCTTCGGCTCGGGGACCTGCTCGTCGGCCGGGGCCTCGTCACGGAGGCGCAGGTCGCCGAGGCGCTCCAGCAGCAGCGATCGACTGGCGGTCGCCTCGGCCAGCTCCTCGTCGACATGGGCGTGCTGGGCGAGCGGGGACTCGTCGACGCCCTCGCCTGGAAGTTCGACATGCCCGAGTGCGACCTGCGCACCCAGATCCCCCAGAAGGACGCCCTCGAGCTCGTGCCCGAGGAGACCGCCCGGGCGCAGCTCGCTCTGCCGATCGCGCTGAGCGGTGACATCATCTTCGTCGCCGTCGCCGAACCGAGTGAAGAGCTCCAGGCGATGCTCGAAGCGCTCACCCACCGGGAAGTCCACCTCATGATCGTGCCGGTGAGCGACATCCGCCAGGCGATCGACTCCAACTACGGCGCCCTCGGCGGAGTCACGAGCCTCGTCGAGGTGTTCCAGACGATCGAGGGCGGGCGGCGCCGGGTCCAGGAGCAGCCGAAGGCGGAGGTCATCGCGGACGACGCCCCCGTCGTCCAAGTCGTCAACCGCATCCTCACCCAGGCGCTCCGTGACCGGGCCTCCGACGTTCACATCGAACCCCAGGACAACGCCGTGCGCGTGCGCTACCGCATCGACGGCGTGATGAAGGAAATGCTCATCCTCCCCGCGGCGATGGGCCTCGGCCTCGTGAACCGCATCAAGATCATGGCGGAGATGAACATCGTCGAGCGTCGCCGGCCGCAGGACGGGCAGTTCACGACGACGGTCGACGACAGGTCGGTCGACGTACGCGTCTCCACTCTCGCGACGATCTGGGGCGAGAAATGCGTCATGCGTATCCTCGACAAGACGCGCTCGGTGCTGCGCCTCGAGCACCTCGGCATGCCGACGTCCGTGAGCGAGAGGTTCTCGGGGATCATCCGCGCCCCGTTCGGCATGGTCGTCTGCGCCGGTCCGACGGGTAGCGGCAAGACGACGACGCTGTACGCGACATTGAATGAGCTGAACGACCCGACCCGCAACATCATGACAATCGAGGACCCCGTCGAGTACGTCTTCCCCTCGATGAACCAGATC
This sequence comes from Acidimicrobiales bacterium, assembly GCA_050013835.1. GTDB lineage: Bacteria > Actinomycetota > Acidimicrobiia > Acidimicrobiales > Bog-793 > Bog-793. The sequence continues at coordinate 2,302 of JBEKEM010000017.1, read as the reverse complement.
CAGACCAACGAGCAGGCGGGCCTGACTTTCGCGACGGGCCTCAAATCGATCCTGCGCCAGGACCCGGACGTCATCCTCGTCGGCGAGATCCGTGACGTCGAGACGGCGCGCATCGCCGTTCAGTCGGCGATGACGGGTCACCTCGTGCTCTCGTCTCTCCACGCAACCGACACCGTGACCGCGCTGCTCCGCTTCTACGACATGGGCATCGAACCCTTCCTCATCGCCGCCTCAGTCGTCGCCGTGGTGAGCCAGCGGCTCGTGCGGCGGATTTGTCCGGCGTGCAAGACGCGTTACGCGCCGAGTCCCGAGGAACGCGCCTACTACGACGAGACGGAGGGACCTGAGAAGTCCATTTTCTATCGCGGTGAAGGGTGCAACTTCTGCGCCCAGACCGGGTTCCAGGACCGCATCGGAGTTTACGAACTCCTCGAGATCACCTTGCAGATCAAACGCCTCATCATCGAGGCGGGCACGCACGAGGAACTGCGTGTCGCCGCCAAGGAGCAGGGGATGAAGACCCTGCGGCAGGAAGCCATCGACCTCGTCGCCCAGGACATCACGACCGTGTCCGAAGTCGTCCGCAGCATCTACACGCTCTAGTAGGGACCACAAGTGACCCGTTACGCATACAAGGCGATCGACAAGACGGGCAAGACCGTGTCAGGTGTGCTCGCCGCGCCGTCGGCCAGTAACGCCCACCTCATGGTGATGGCCCGTGGCCTGCAACCGGTCTCGGTCGAGGAGAAGACGAGCGTCCTCCAGTACGAGGTCACAAAGAAGAAGGTGCCTCGCGAGGAGATCATGCACTTCTCGCGGCAGCTCGGCGTCTTCGTGAAGGCGGGCATCCCGATCCTCGACTCGCTCGAGATCATCGCGGGCGAGACGACCAACAAACTGTTCAGGAAGGTGCTGGACACCATGATCGAGGCCCTCGCCGCCGGCGACACTTTCGCCCTGGCGGCCGAGGCCCACCCGGAGGCATTCCCCGCCTACTACGTCGGGATGCTCTCGTCGGCCGAGCTCGCCGGGAACCTCGACGTGGTGCTGACCCAGCTCGCCGACTACATGGAGCGGGACGCCGACGCCCGAGGCAAGGTCACTTCGGCGATGATCTACCCCTCGGTCGTCCTGGGGATGTCGATTGTCACGTTCGTCGTGCTCGGTGTGTTCGTCATGCCGCGGTTCAAGGTGTTCTTCCAGTCGCTCCACGCCTCGCTCCCGCTCCCGACGAGGATGCTGATCTCCGTCACGAACTTCATCGAGTCCGAGTGGTACATCCTCTTCGGGGCCATCGCCTTCGTCGTCATCGCCTTCGTCGTCGCCCTCCGTTCGAAGCAGGGCCGGGCGCGCATCGACTCGTTGGTGTTGAAACTGCCGGTCCTCGGGGACCTCGTCCAGCACGTGATGGTTGAGCGGATCTGCCGGATCCTGTCCTCGATGATCCAGGCCGGCGTCGCGCTCCCCGAGGCGATGACGGTCACCTCAGAATCCGTGTCGAATTCCGTCTACAAGCGAGGGCTCGACACCATCCGGGACGAGATGCTCGAGGGGCGCGGACTGGCCGACCCTGTTGCCACCACGCAGCTCTTCCCGAGCGCCGCCCGCCAGATGATGCGGGTCGGGGAGGAGACCGGGACGCTCGACGAGCAGCTCACGGTCGCCGCCCAGTACTACGCACGCGAGCTCGATTCCAAGATCAAGCGTTTTACGGGCCTGTTCGAGCCGGCGATCATCATTGTCATGGGCGTCGTCGTCGGCTTCGTCGCGATCGCCCTCATCTCGGCAATGTACGGCATCTATCGGCAGGTGAAGGTCACGTAGCCCCACTTCGGCTCCACCTTCATGCACTCCAGCCACACCCACCTCCATGGTGCTCCGCGTGCGGGGCCGCGTAATCCTGTGTCATCCCTCCGCCTTGACCGCTACCCAGCCACGTCGTTTTCCTACAATGAGCCAGCGAGTAAATCCACGGCAGAATCGCCGGAATCAGCGACCAACGATCCGCCGAACAGGAAGCATTGTGCCTGCTGGGTCCACATCGGCCCAGGCCAAGTGCACCAATGGGGCCCGAATGCGCCCCAGCGACTGACACATGTTGACTATTCCGCATGGGTCACATGGATCGAAATCCGCCACCTTCAGGATGACGAGAGCTACCCTTCCCCCGTAACCCGTTAGGGCCATCGATCTGAGGAAAGGTACCAGCCATCATGTTCAACCGTTACCGCGAAATGCGCAGGGCCAAGATGGAAGGGCTCGACCAGGAAGGGTTCACCCTGATCGAACTGCTGATCGTCAT
>JBEKEM010000016.1:0-30474 GCA_050013835.1 Acidimicrobiales bacterium | reverse complement strand
CTCATCGTCGATCAACTGGCGGCGCTCCATCACCTACGGCATCGGCGTCCTCCGCACGACGATGCAGTACCGGCTCGCGCGGATGAAGCTGCGCAGCTACCCCTACCTCGAGGTGACCCCGCTCGCGGGCGGGGCCGCATAGCACCACAGGTCGAGGCAGGGACCGCTCCGGGCTGCGCGTCTAGGGCCCGAGGACCTCGCGCAGCGGGCCGAGCATCGGCGAGGCCACGTCCCGGACATCGTCGATGTGCCCCTCGAAAGTCACCCGGCCACCCGACAGGATGACGGCGCGACCGGCGAGCTCGAGCGCCCGCTCGACGTGCTGCTCGACGATCAGCAGTGCCGTTCCGGACTCGAGGACGCGGTGCAGCGCCTCGAACACCTCGTCGACAACCAACGGGGCGAGGCCGAGCGAGAGCTCGTCAACGACGAGCAGGCGCTTGCGCACGGCGAGCACCCTCGCCAGGGCCAACATGCGCTGCTCGCCGCCGGAGAGCGTGCCGGCGAGCTGGTCACGCCGTTGGCCGAGCCGCGGGTAGGTTTCGTAGGCACGCCGCAGGGCGCCGGGGACCCCGCTTCGGCCGACCGAGCTGCGGAACTCCAGCTCGAGGTTCTCCTCGACGGAGAGCGAGGCGAACACCGAACGCCCCTCGGGGACGGACGCGACCCCGAGACGGGCGATCCGCCACGCCGGCCATCCGGTCACGTCCTGGCCGTCGAAGACCACCGTGCCGCCGCTCGGGCGAACGAGCCCCGAGACGACGCGCGCGACGGTCGACTTGCCCGCCCCGTTCGATCCGACGAGCGCCACCGCCGAGCGCTCGTCGACCGAGAACGAGACGCCAAAGAGCGCCCGATACGGGCCGTAGGCGACGTCGACGCCGTGTAGCTCGAGCAGCGGCCGCGGCGCCGCTCCCGCCGGGGCGACGGCGGAGCCAACCCGGGCGGCAGTGGCCGGTGGGCCGGTGCGGCGCGCCTCGCGAACCTCGGGAATGTGCCCGAGGTAGGCGAGACGGACCTGGGAATCCTCGAGCACGCGCTTGATCGTGCCGTCGGCGATCAGCCGGCCGAAGTCCAGGACCACGAGACGCTGCGTCGCCGCGGCGACCATTTCGAGGTCGTGCTCGACGAGCAGGACGGCGGCGCCGCGCTCCTCGTGTACGCGCCGCAGGATCGAGACGAGCTCGAGGCGCTCGGCACGGTCGAGTCCCGAGGAGGGCTCGTCGAGCATGAGCAGGCGGGGCTCGCCGACGAGCGCCCGGGCGAGCTCGACGAGGCGGCCGTGACCGAGGCTCAGCGCCTCGACGGGGACGTCAGCCTCGGCCTCGAGGCCAACGAGCTCGAGCAGCTCGTCCGTCGCGCGCCGCTCCTCGGCGCTCGGCCGGCCGACCCCGAGGAGATCCTTCCAGAGCCTTCCCCCTCCGCCGCGCACCTGCTCGGTGACGAGGATGTGCTCGCGCGGGGTCAGCCCGGCAAACAGCTCGACCCGCTGGAAGGTACGGCCGATGCCCAACCGGGAGCGCCGGAACGTGGGCAGATCGTCGATCGGGGCCCCGTCGAAGTGCACGGTCCCCGTGTCGGGGCGCACGACGCCGAGCAGGCAGTTGAAAAGGGTCGTCTTGCCGGCGCCGTTCGGCCCGACGAGCCCGACGGCCTCGCCCTCGTCGATCGCGAGCGAGAGCCGGTTCAGGGCAACGATCCCGCCGAAGCTCTTCGAGATGTCCCGGGCTTCGAGGAGCGCCACCGGTCAACGGCTCCCGGGGCGTGAGACGGCGGCGACGTCGGGACCTGGTTGGTCGTTGCGGGTGAGGAAGTGGGCGAACTGCTCGGCGCGGTCGAGCACCCAGCGGCGCGCGTACTCGACCGCCCCCTCGGGGTGGCGCACGTAGGTGACGGCGGCGAGCCCGAAGATCAGCGCGACGAGCGATGCGAAGCGCCCCGGCAGGTTGTTGATCAACTGCTGGAGCACGGTGTAGGCGAGACCCGCCTCGATCGCCCCCGCCACGGAGTAGACGCCCACGGTCGCCACGACGACGACGAAGACGAGGGAGAACTCGTAGTTGAAATCCGTCGGGGACACCGTCTGCTCGAGCGACGCGTACAGGGCGCCACCGATCCCGGCGAGCGCCGCCGAGAGCACGAAGGCGATGACGCGCAACCGCCCCACGGCGATGCCGACCGACGCCGCCCCGGTCTCCGAGGCCCGCAGCGCGGCGAACTCCCCGCCGACGGAGCCGTGCTGCAGCAGCCACACGACCCCGGCGGCGAGCGTCAGCACGACGAGGGCGAGCCAGAAGAACGAGCCGTTCCCCGAGAAGCTGAAAGCGCCGATCGTCGGACGCGGGACGCCGAGCCCCGTGGCGCCGTTGCCGGACCACGAGTACTGGAAGAGCACGTTGTCGCCGAGGAGGGCGAACGCCAACGTGAGGAGCGCGAGGGCGATGCCGCCGAGCCGCAGGCCCGGGATGGCCACCAGCAGCCCGACGAGCGCCGCCAGCGCGCCACCGGCGACGACGCCGACGAGGACGGCCGTCCCGAAGTGCGTGGCGAGCTGCCCGACGGTGAAGGCGCCGACGGCGGCGAACGACGCCTGGCAGAGCGAGATCTGCCCGCTCATGCCCGTGAGCAGCGTGATGGAGAGGAAGATGATCGAGAAGACGAGCCCCTGGGTGAGGGTGAACTCCCAGTTGCCCGGCACGAGCAGGAGCGTGATCACGATGAAGACCGCGACGAGCAGGCCCGCGAAGGCCCGGGAGCCCAGGGCGACCTCGGTCATGCGCGACGGCGGCCTCAGCGACGCCGGCGGCGGGTCGCACGAGGCGAGCGGGTCGCCGATCGGCCCCGCCGGGCGGAACGACCGGCGCGAAACGAGCAGCACCGCCAGGACGACGAACGGGAACGCCGGGCGGAGACCAGAGGAAAGCACCGTCCCCGACGGAAGGTAGCCACCGATCACCTCCTGGACGACGCCGAGGGCGACGCCGCCGATGAGCGTGAGCGACATGTTGGCGAAGCCACCCACGGCGGCAGCGGCGATGGCGGCGACGAGCAGCGCCGTGAAGTACGAGGGGTCGAGGGCGGCGTAGACCGGCGCCAGCAGCACGCCGGCCAGCCCGGCGAGCAGGCTCGAGAGCATCCAGGCGAACGTGCCGACTCGGTCGGCCCGGATCCCGGCGAGCTCGGTCATGCGGGGGCTCTCGACGACCGCCCTCATCCGCAGGCCCAGCCCGCTCGAGCCGAACATCACGGCGAGGGCGCCGATGACGACGACGGTGACGCCGGTCGTCAACAGCTCCTCCCCGTTGAGCGGCACGCTCCCGAGCCAGAAGTAGACGTGGTCCGGATTGAGGACGAGCGACGGCGGGGCAAGCCGCAGGCTCGTTCCGAAGATCATCTGCATGACGCTCGGGATCGCGATCAACAGCCCGAGCGCCGGCACGAGACGGACGAGCGGCGGCGCCGTGCGGGCGTACTGGAAGATCAGCCGGTCCAGGGCGTAGCCGATCGCGGGGCCGAGGAGCACGACGGCGACGACGAACGCCGCCCACTTCGGCCAGCCGTTCTCGACTGCGACGTAAAAGACGATCGCCGAGACGTACGCCTGGGCACCGAACGCCAGGTTGAACACCCCCGACGCCTTCAAGGTGAGCACGAGGCCGGCGGCCATGAGCGCATAGGCGCACCCGTAGGGGATACCGGGTAGGGCGTACGCGAGGAACTCGCTCAACGGAGGCAATGCCCTCGGCGGCTAGCCACCCCCGCCGCCCGGGGCCACCTCGGGCGGAACGCCCGGCGGGAGCGGGACGACCTTCTCGATCGGCCCGTGGACGGGATTCGGCACCGGGAAGCAGCTGAACACGCTCGGCCGCGTCCCGTAGACGGGGACGAAGTGGCGCCCCTGCACCTGCACGAAGACGCTGCAGTTGTAGATCGTGCTGACGCCGGTGTGGTCGGTCCGCCAGTCGATCGGCGCGACGAGGCCGTGCGCGGTGTACAGCGTCAGCTTGTTGATCGCCGCGACGAGCCTCGTCCGCGTGACGTCACGGCCGATGGACCGCAGCCCGGTCACGAACAGGTCGGCGCTCGTCCATCCCGCCAGCGCCGCCTCGGAGGGGGGGTTCCCCTTGGCGTATTTCGCCAGCGAGTCCTCGAAGCGGTCCATCATGGGATACCGCCCGGGGAAGAGCTGGCTGACTTCGAACGGCACGTGCTGGAGCATGAAGTAGACGCCCTGCATCGCCGAGGCCTCGCTCCGTAGCGCGGCGTCGTCGTAGCCGTCGAACCAGTACTGGGTGACGCCACTCATCCCGTACTCCTGCATCGTGTGCGACAGCAGCACGGAACCCGTCAGGTCGAGGCAGGAGGTGACCATGTCGACGTGGTCCGCTTTCATCCGCGTCACGTCGGCGGAGAGGTCGACCGCCGGCACGGAAACGGCGAGGTCCTCGAAGGCTATGTGGATGCCGTACTGCCGGAAGGCATTGGCGACCCCCCGGCAGCCCTCGCTCGACTGGCTGATGTTGTAGGCGACGAGCGCCGCGTTCTTCACGTGGTGCCGCTCGGCAAGGTAGGCCGCCTGGAGCTGGGCTGAGGTGAACGCCGTGTACGAACCGGTGTTGCCGAACATGCTCGGGCCCGCCCAGTCGACGTTCGTGTTGACGTTCAGCCCGAACGTCGGCACGTCGTGCTGCGACAGGTACGGACCGCCCGAGAACTGCGGCGTCCCCACCGGGACGACGGCGAAGACGTGGTCCTGCTCGACGAGGGTCCGCGCCTGGCTCGCATCCACGGACGGGTCTGATTGGTCATCGAGCTTGTAGGCGAAATCGATCTTGCGCCCGTTGACGCCGCCGCTGGCGTTCACCCAGTCGAAGTAGGCCTGCGCCCCGGCGATCACCGGCGCGAAGTCGGCGGGCAACGGTCCGGTCATTGAGGCGAGCCCGCCGACAACGATCCGGTTCGGGTAGACGCCCTGGGTGTTCCCGGCGGTGGAGACGCCCGTTGTGGCGTTCCCGCACGCAGCCAGGACCGTCCCGGCAAGGATGAGCGCCGCGCAAGCCGCGATGCCGGCCCGTCTCCCTGCGACACGCATCGGCTTCGCTCCCTCGACGTCGAGAAGCGTTCTGTCCTGCGTGACCTTACCCAATCGACTGCCGCGACGGGCGGGGAAGGAACGGCGGGAAACGCCGCGGTTCTCGACGGCGACTAGCCGCGCGGCGCCGGCGTGAGCACAACGAGGGGAATCGGGCGCGCCGTCCTCGCCTGGTAGCGGTCGTAACGGCCGCGGTTCGCCTGGTTGACACGGCGCCACAACTCCGCGTGCGTGGCCTCGCCGCGGCGGACGACCGTCGCCGAGACCGCGAGGCGGCTGCGCCCCACCCAGACCTCAGCCCCGGGATCGGCCTCGAGGTTGCGCAGCCAGGCCGGGGGCGCCGTGGCGCCGCCGTTCGAGGCCACGACGACGAAACGGTCATCGTCGGCCAGGTAGATGAGGGCGGCGACCCGCCGGGCACCGCTCCGGCGCCCCGTCGTCCACAGCAGCAGGGTGGGGACGCCGAGGAGGAGGTGGCCGGCCCGGCCCCGGCTCGCCACGTAGATCCACCGGTGGAGCCCCAGCGCCGCCCGCCCGAGCGAGGCGGGGATCGTCACCGACCGATCCCGCCGGCCGGCGCTACCCCCACAGCCCCTCGAAGTCGTCGTCGGGATCGGCCTCGTCCAGACACTCGTGCACGGCGCGGGCTCGTTGCACCGCGTAGGCGCCCGGGCCGCCCGACGTCGCCGCCTCGGCCCGGAACGGGACCCCAAGAAGGGCGGCGAGGCAGGCGCCGACCGAGAGTCGCAACGCCTCGAGGTCGTAGCCGCCCTCGAGCACGAGCACGAGCCGGCCCGTCGTGGGGGCGAACTCAAGGACGCGCTTGGCCAGGTTGGCGAAGTCGCCCGACGAGAGCGCGAGATCGGCCAACGGGTCGTCCCGGTGGGCGTCGAACCCCGCCGAGACGAGGACCCAGGTCGGCCGGAAGCTGTCGACGGCCGGAGCGACGACCTCGTCGAGGGCCCCCAGGAGGACGTCCCCCGTGGTCCTCGGGGGCACGGGCACGTTGACGTTGAGACCGCGTGCCCTCGGGCCGCCGGTCTCCTCGGCGCGGCCGGTCCCGGGGAACAGCGGCCACTGGTGTGTCGAGGCGTAGAGCACGCGGGGGTCGTCCCAGAACGCCGCTTGGGTCCCGTTGCCGTGGTGGACGTCCCAGTCGACGACGAGGACGCGCTCGCCCCGATCCGCCAGTTCTGCGGCGGCGACGGCGACGTTGTTCAGCAGGCAGAAGCCCATCGCCGCGTCCGCCAGGGCGTGGTGCCCCGGGGGTCGGGCGGCGACGAAACCGACGTCGCCGAGTCCCCGCTCGAGGGCGTCGACGGCGGCGAGCACACCCCCCGCGGCGAGCAGGGCGGTGTCCCACGACCCCTGGCTGACGACCGTGTCGGGGTCGAGCGCGCCGCCGCCTCGCTCGCAGAACTGGCGCAGCCGGCCCAGGTACGCCGCGTCGTGGACCCGGGTGAGCTCCGCCTCGGTCGCCCGGCGGGGCTCGAGCGGGGCGACGGCGTCTGAGAGCCCGGCGAGGTCGATCCCGTCGAGCGCGGCCTGCACACGGCTCGGGCGCTCGGGGTGACCCTCGCTGACCTCGTGTCGGTCAAGCCCGGGCGATCCCGCCACGACAAGCACGACGTCACTGTAGGTCCGGCCGTCCGGCGGTTCGGCGGGCGCGGGCGGTGGGCGTCAGTCCGGGTCGGCGAAGATGGTCGCCTGCTCGCCCCCCGTCGAGGAGATCTCGAGGGCCGTCGCCACCTCGGGATGGTGACGCAGCATCAGCTCGAGACCGAGTGCACCGAGCAGGCGGCTGGCCGCCGTGTTCGCCGTCCTCTCACCGAGCAGCTCGCGGCCGAGCTCCCCCGCGGCCTCGGCGACGTCGCTCTCGCGGGCGCGGCGCAACGGCACGCCGTCCACGAGCCGGTTGCGCAGCCGGGCGAGCCGCCTCAGGGTGCGCCGGCTGTCCCGGCCGGTCGCGGCGGCGTCGCGGAAGTGCTTGTAGCGGGACGCCCCGAGCACCGTGAGGACCTCGCGGTATCGGTCGGGCGGGAGCAGCAGCGCGGCGAGGTCGACGATCGACGAGGCGGCGTCCGACGGGTCCCGGTCGCTTCCCGCGACGGCGTCCTGCAGCACGCTCGCCAGCCGGTCCGGATCGGGGAAGATGCGGTCGACCCAGAACCACAGCGTCGCCCGGCGCCGCAGGGCGCTATGCAGGATCAGGTCGCCGCCCGCGCCGCCAAGCGCCAGCGTTCTGGCCGCGAGCAGTAGGACGAGGAGGTCCTGGCGGCTGAGCAGCTTGGCCGGGTCGGCCCGCCAGGCCCGAACTGCCCGGTCGAGCAAGGCACGCGGCTCGGCGCTCACCTCGCCCGCTTCGCTCACGACCCGGATCGAGCCACCGGGAGGCAGCGACGCGGCCAGGGTGAGGACCCGCACGAGGCGCGCCCGCTCGGCGCGCACCGCCGCGTCGATCCACCGGCGGTGGTCGGCCCCGCTGGCGAGCACCGTCCTCGCGCCGTGCCGGGTCACGACGGTGTGCCGCTCGAAGACCGTGACGTCGCCCTTCTCCGTCGCGTACCGGCCGGCTCTCGAGAACACGACGGGGGGTCTCATCGGCGCGTTGACAGCGACCGACACCACGGGGCCGTCAGGTCCGTCCGCCGCATCGACGCTCGTCGTCAGCCCGACGCGGTCCGGCGCGACGTAGCCGGCGACGAATTCAGTCAGCGCGGCGGCGTCGAGGAATGCCGCGCCCGCCGGGCGGGGGGAACCGCCACCGGGCTCCACGACGCCGAGGAGGATCTCGCCTCCCCCGCTGTTCGCCACCGCGACGATCTCCCGGACGAGGCCGAGCCGGTCGGCCGGAATCTCGGGGTCGAATCGGGTGCCCCGCTTGACGGCCCGAGTCCCCGCCGCGACCTCGACCATCAGAGCCTCCTAGGCAGCGTCTTCCTCGGCTGTTGCGCGTGCCTCGGCGATCCTTCGTTCGGCGAGGTGGGCGTAGCCGGCGTCGGTCTCGAACCCGACGAAGTGACGGTGGGCAGCGATCGCGGCCACCGCCGTCGTGCCGGAACCGATGAACGGGTCGAGGACGACGTCGCCCCGGTACGTGTAGAGCTCGATGAGCCGACGCGGCAGCTCGACCGGGAAGGGCGCCGGGTGGCCGACCCGCGTCGCCGACTCCGGCGCGATCTGCCAGACGTCGAGCGTCCAGGCCATGAAGTCTTCCTTGGCGATGGTCGCCTCGTAGGGGAGCCCCAGGGCCGCACGCCTCCGGGAGTCGAGTGCCCGGTCGAAACGGCCCTTGCTCGCCACGACCACCCGTTCGGTCACGTCGCGCAGCACCGGGTTGGACGGCTTCATGAACGAGCCCCAGGCGCAGTTGCCGCTCGCCCCGACGGCCTTCTGCCAGATGATCTCGCCGCGCAGGAGGAAGCCGAGATCATCCTGCAGGATGCGGCTCACATCGCCCGAGAGCGATCGGTACGGCTTGCGGCCGAGGTTGGCCACGTTGATCGCGATTCTGCCCCCGGGCTCGAGGACCCGCCGGCACTCGGCGAACACGTCCTTCAGCTGCCTCAGGTACTCGACGTAGGTCGCGGGCACGTGGCCGTGCCCCAACTCCTCCTCGTACTGCTTGCCCGAGAAGTACGGGGGCGACGAGCACACCAGCGCGATCGACTTCGCCGGCACGCCCGACATGTCACGGGCGTCCCCCACGACGAGCGAGTCGCTCGCCGTGCAGGCGCAGACCTCTTCATCATCGGACATCACGGGGGCGGCGAACCGACCGTAGAACGAGCTGGCGTCGTGGCTCTCGCGTCGCGACGCACCGAAGTTCGACGTCTCCGTCACGTCACTTCTCCCAGTTCAGGCCCGCGACAAGTATGGCCGAAGGGTGCTGCCGCGTCGGGGATGCAACGACGCTCGCGGCGCGCGGCGCCTCACACGCCGACGGCGCCGTCGATCGTCTCGCGCAGGAAGTCGGCGTGCCCGTTGTGGCGGGCGTACTCCTCGATCATGTGGACGAGGATCCAGCGCAGCGACACCTCGTTGCCCCGCCAGGGACGCTTTCCGGTCGCGTCGAGGGAGCCGACGCCGGCGGCGGCGGCACGGGCGGCGTCGCACTCGGCCCGCCAGGAGGCGAGGCCCTCCGTGGCGTTGGCCGGCTCGGCGTCCTCGAAGTCACCGTCGGGCTCGGCCTCGGTGCAGTACAGGGCCGGGCGGTCGGACGCCGACAGGCAGCGCTGGAACCAGTGCCGCTCGACCTCCGTCATGTGTCGGATGAGTCCGAGCAACGACAGGTTCGAGGGCGGGACCGAGCGCGTGGCGAGCTGCTCCGGCGAAAGGCCCTCGCACTTCAGGGCGAGAGTCGCCCGTTCAAAATCGAGCCACGCCTCGAGCATCGGGCGTTCTGCGGCGAAAAAAGGTGCGCTGATCCGCTCCACGGGGTCCTCCCCTCGACAAAGCCACGCCTTCGGGTCCAAGTACTGCGGCGGGGTGCGGAGCCGGGGTCGGGCCCGCGCTGCCCGGCTCAGGAGGCATCGACCGGGCGGGGTTCGGCCACAAGGCGAAGGCCCTCGCCGAGCTCCCGGACGGTCCCCGTCGTCCCCTCCGCCTCGATCGTCACGCGGCTTCTCCCGATCGGGACGTTCTCGATCCGAACGGCCCCGAACGAGGCGGGGAGCTGCGGCGCCAGCCGGACCGTTCCCTCGTCGACGGCGGGATCGAGTCGGAGCAACGTGCGCAACAGGCTGAGCGGAGTCGCCGAGGCCCACGCCTGCGGCGAGCACGAGGTCGGATAACCGACAGGCACCGCGAACTCTTCCCGGGCGAAACCGCACAGGAGCTCGGGAAGCCGGCCATCGAACGCCGTTGCCACGTCGAACAGGCCCCGCGCGATCCGCTGCGCCTCAGCGACGAAGCCGTAGCGCATGAGCCCCGCCGCGCAGATGGCGCCGTCGTGGGGCCACACCGAGCCGTTGTGGTAGCTCACCGGGTTGTAGGCCCCCATCGAGCTCGCCAGTGTGCGCACCCCCCAGCCCGTGAACATCTCCGCCGAGAGCAGGCGGGCGGCAACCGACGCCGCATGGGAGCCCTCGACGATGCCGGTCCACAGGCAGTGGCCCATGTTCGAGGTGAGGGAGTCGATCGGACGCTTGTCCCCGTCGAGACCCACCGCCAGGCAGCCCCGGTCGGCGAGCCAGAAGCGCTCGTTGAAGGCCCCCTTGAGCAGCCGGGCGCGCTCGGTGAACCGTTCCGCCGTCCCGGCGTCGCCCCGGGCGCGCGCGAGGCGGGCCCGGGCGAGATAGGCGGCGTAGACGTAGCCCTGGACCTCGCACAGGGCGATCGGGGGCTCGGCGATCCGGCCGTTGGCGAAGTTGACCCCGTCGAAGGAGTCTTTCCAGCCCTGGTTCACGAGGCCGCGGTCCGTCCTGCGCTGGTACTCGACGAAACCATCACCGTCCCGGTCGCCGTAGTGCTCGATCCAGTCGAGCGCCCGGTCGGCGTGCGGCAGCAGGCGGTCGATGACCGAGTCGTCGACCCCCCAGCCGAGCAGCTCGCCGAGCAGCATGACGAAGAGCGGGGTGGAGTCGATCGAGCCGTAGTAGACGGACTCCTCCCCTCGGCCGGCGGCACCGGTCAGGCCGGAGCGCATCTCGTGCAGGATCCGTCCCGGCTCCTCCTCGGTGCGCGGCTCGACCCGCTCGCCCTGGTAACGGGCGAGCGTGAGCAGCGTGCCGACGGCGATCGTCGGGTCGACGCCGAGCGTCATCCACGACGTGACGAGAGAGTCGCGTCCGAACAGCGTCATGAACCACGGTGCCCCCGCCGCCAGCACCGCCGTTCCCGGCTCGTCGGGGTCGAAGATGCGCAGCACGCCCAGGTCGGGGATGCTGCGGGCGAACGTCCGGTCGACGTCCTCGTCGTCGGTCTTGACCGATGGCGCGGTCTGCTCCCAGGAGCGCAGGCTCTTGACGGGCGCCGAACGGTCGACCGGCTCGCCGCATCGGTAGCGCGGTTCAACCGGCTCGCCGTCCATCTCCAGGTTCACCTCGAAACAGGCCCGCCACTCGGCTCGTGCCGGCACGACCGCCTCCAGCGTGACGAGGCCGGGCTCCGCCCGCGCCCCCGGCGGCAGCACCACCGTGATCCGGCGCGACTGCTCCCGGAAGGTGTGCGTGACCACAAGCGCCGACTCGGTTACGGCGACCTCGGCGTCGCCACGGGGCTGGGCGCGACCCTCCTTCACGTCGAACAGGTGGGCGAAGTCGGCGTCCACCTCGACGGTGATGAGGCAGGCGGTCGCCTCGCCCCCGAGGTTTCGCAGCACGAGGCCCTCCCGCATCCCGTCGCCGACGAGCCGCTCCCGGACGACGAAAAGCGTGCTGTCCGCCTGGCCCACCCGCGGCGGCAAGCGCCCGAGGAAGCGGGCCGCGAACGGGTCGCTCGGGACTACCGCCAGCATCTGGACGGGTTGGTCGTCGACCCTCAGGCGCCAGGTCGACAGGTACCGCGTGTCCCGGTAGAAGAGGCCCTGCGGCCCGCCGGGATCGATGTCGCCGGAGGCCGTCGAGATCGCGAAACTGGTCCCCTCGACAAGGGTGACCGTGGTACCGACAAGACCGCTGAGGGCAGGCTGGCCGGCAAAGACCCAGGCGTCGAACATCACCGCCGCCCCGCCAGGCCGCGACTCCGAGCCGGCGACCGAGCGACGCGCGACGTGCCGGACTCCCTCGCGGATCGCCTCACCGCGTGCCGCCGGCCACGCGACGGTAGAGCTCGACGTGCTCGTCCACCATCCGCCGCAACGAGAAGTGACCCTCCACCGCGGCACGGCAGCGCCACCGGTCGATTTCGCCGACCCGGCCTGCCGCCTCGGACAGCGCCGATTCGCCTTCGCGGATGAACCCGGTGACCCCGTCCTCGACGATCTCCGGAGCGGCCCCGTGCGGCGTCGTGACGACCGGCGTGCCGCAGGCGAGCGCCTCGATCATCACCATGCCGAACGGTTCGGGCCACGAGATCGGGTTGAGCAGCATCGTCGCTCCCCCGAGCAAATCGAGCTTCGTCGCGTGGTCGACTTCGCCGAGGTACTCGACGTCCGGCCCGACGAGCGGCTTCACCATCCCCTCGAAGTAGTCGATCTCGAGTTTCTCGTGGCACTTCCCGGCGATCTTCAGCGCGATCCCGGCGCGCCGGGCCACGTGCGCCGCGACGTGCGCCCCCTTTGACGGGTTCATCCGGCCGAGGAAGAGGGCGTACCCCCCGGTGCCGTCGCCGACCGGGAACTCCGCCGGCTCCACCCCGTGGTGGATGACGGCCGCGATGGGCACGTCGCCCGCGGTCGAGGCCTGGTGTCGGGAGATCGCGATCACCGGGACGCGGTCGGCGACGATCCGGTAGAGGTCGATGAGGTCGCTCTCGAAAGGGCCGTGGTTCGTCGTGACGACGGGCAGGTCCGAGAAACGCTCCGAGTACAGCGGACCGATCAGCGTGTGGTCGTGCACAACGTCGACCTGGCGCCCCGCCTCGTAGGCGTGCACGACATGACGGATCTCCTGGGCCGCGCCACCTTCGCCAACGCCGACGGCGCGTTCGAAGACCCAGGCTCGCTCCACCGGGCACGTGCTTTCGCCGGTTGTGTACAGCAGGACGTCGTGGCCGGCCGCCCGCAGTCCCCGGGCGAGGCCGTCGAGAACGGTCTCGGTCCCGCCGTAGGCGGGCGGCGGGACGGGCAGCCACGGCGGCGCCACGATCATGATGCGCATCTCGCCACCTCTCCACGTGGTCGGCCCCGGGCGCCGGGCGTCCCGTCGATCTCACAGAAGGTCACCACTCGCACTCAAACCTACGGGGTCGCGGCATGTCCCCGCGACATCTCGCCTTACACCGGTCCGCCATCCAACCCCACCGGGCGCCGGCCGCGAAACCACCCCGGGAGGGGGAGGACCCGGGGTGATCTATTTGGCTGACCTAACGGGTGACGGCCGCCAGTTCGACCCGGACGGTTTGGGAGACGCCGCTCGCGCTGACGTAGGTGACGGTCACCAGTGCTCCGGGCCGGTGCGACTCGATTGCTGCGACCAGTTCCTGGTTCGTGGCGGTCGCCGTGCCGTCGAGGGCCGTGATCGTGTCTCCCGGTTGTAGGCCCGCACGCGCCGCCGGGGTTGCCGCGTCGACGGCGTCGATCCGCACCCCGGGCGGGGCCCCGCTCGGACCGGTCACGCCGGTCGCGAAGCCGAAGGGGTTGGTAGGGTTGATGTACGTCCCGCCCACGAGCACGCCGAGGAAGGCGCTCTCACCGAGGTGGATCTGAGACGACGATCGCCCGCGCGCGATCAGATCCGCGATGGCGACCGCCCGGTTGATCGGGATCGCGAACCCCGCGGTGTACCCGGTCAGCCCTGCCGACTCGGCGGCCGTGTCCATCCCGATGACCTGGCCCTTCAGGTTCACCAGCGGACCACCCGAGTCGCCCGGAACGAGTGGCGCGTTGGTCTGCAGCAGGTTGTGCAGCGTCTCGGCGTTCGCGGTCGACACCTGGTCGCTGGCGGTGATCGTGCGTCCGACCGCCGTGATCGTGCCGCTCAGCGCGGCGGGCTTGCCGCCGAGTCCGAGCGAGTTGCCGATCGCGACGACCGGGGTCCCGACCTGCACGCTCGAAGAGTCGCCGGTGCGCACGAAGGGCAAGCCCTTCGGCGCCCCGACGAGCCGGAGGAGGGCGATGTCCTGACTCACGTCCTCGCCGACGACCTTGACGCGATAGGTGCCGTGACCGGGGACGACGACGAGGATCCTCGTCGAATCGGCGACGACATGGTTGTTCGTGAGCACCTCGCCCGAGGCCGAGATGAGCATCCCCGTCCCGGCGGCCTGCTCGGCGCCCACGCCGACCTGGTTGGCGATGTCCGTCCGGATGTCCACGACGGCCGGGTCGACGGCTGTGGCGATGCGCGCCACGACACCCTTCCCGCCGGTGAGCCCCGTGTCGCTCGTGACCGCGTTCGGTCTCGACACGTTCGAGGTGTTCCGCAACACGGCCTCGAGACCGGCGCCGAGCGTGCCGGCGAGCAGGGCGACGATCACCACGAGCGCGATCAGATAGTGGCTTCTCCGTTGGCCCTGCGCCCCCGTGTCTGGCGGTGCGGGCGGGGCGGGCCATTGCCAGGCGGCGGATCCGCCACTCGGCGGGGCCGTGGCCGGCGACCCCCCGAGATCGGCTGACGAGCTGGTCGGGGCCGAGCCTCCTGGGCCCGGGCCGCCCGTCCCGGGCGGCGGCACATCCCCACCATCTGGCGGGGTCGGCATCTCGTTCATCTCATCCATCGGTCCTCGTTCCTCGCTTCTCCACTCGGGTCACCGGCGTGGCGCGCCGTCGGGTTTCCCTTGCACCATCGAGCATGGAGGCGGCGTCTCGGATCCGTCTGGGTCCTGCCTGGGAAGTTCCTGTGAACCTGTCCGCCCGGGCAACAATCAACGTTAGCGGCACAGCCTTCCGGTCCTCGCTCGGCCCGGACCCGTCGCGGGTTCTAGGCGAGCGCGACCAGGTCGGCGAGCTCATCGCTCCAGTAGTCCTCCACGCCGTCGGGCATGAGCAGGACCCGCTCGGGTCGCAGCGCCGCGACAGCACCGGGATCGTGCGTGACGAGCACGATCGCGCCGCTGTAGCGGCGCAGCGCGGCAAGCACCTCGGCGCGGCTCGCGGGATCGAGGTTGTTCGTCGGCTCGTCGAGGAGCAGCACGTTCGCCGCGGAGACCACCAGGCAGGCGAGGGCGAGCCGGGTCTTCTCACCGCCGGAGAGGGTCCCGGCCAGTTGCTCGGTCCTGTCGCCGCCGAACAGGAAAGCGCCGAGGATCCGGCGAAGCTCGACGTCGGTCATCGTCGCCGGGGCGATGCGACGGACGTTGGCGAACACCGAGGCGGCCGGGTCGAGCGTCTCGTGCTCCTGGGCGTAATAGCCGAGGTGCAGGCCGTGCCCGGGCGCGACGGCGCCGGCGTCCGCCGGCTCGAGTCCCGCGAGGACGCGTAGCAGCGTCGTCTTTCCCGCCCCGTTGAGCCCCAGCACGACGAGGCGCGAGCCGCGGTCGATCGCCAGGTCGATTCCCCGGAACACCTCCACCGAACCGAAGCACTTCACCAGCCCGCGCGCCGAAAGGGGTGTCTTCCCGCACGGGGCCGGGTCCGGGAAGCGGATCCTGGCCACCTTCTCGCGGCGGCGTACCTCGGGCAGCCCCGCGGCGAGACCGGCGGCACGCCGCTCGAACTGGTGGGCGGCGGCGGCCTTCGTCGCCTTGGCCCGCATCCGGTCCGCCTGCAGACGCAAGGCGACGATCTTGCGTTCGGCGTTGGCGCGCTCCCGGGCGCGCCGGCGGTCGGCAGCGGCCTGCTGCTCGAGGTAGGCGCGCCAGCCGACGTTGTAGAGGTCGAGCGTCGCCCTGTTGGCGTCGAGGTGGAAGACGCGGTTGACCGTCGTCTCGAGGAGCGTCGTGTCGTGGCTGATGATCACGCAGCCGCCCTCGTGGCCCCGCAGGTAGTTTCGCAACCAGCCGATGGAGTCGGCGTCGAGATGGTTGGTCGGCTCGTCGAGAAGCAGGGTCGGCGCCCCGGAGAAGAGGACCCGGGCGAGCTCGACGCGTCGCCGCTGGCCGCCTGACAGGGTGCCGAGCGGCTGGGCGAGGATGCGGGCCGGGAGACCGAGGCTCGACGCGATCGAAGCCGCCTCGGATTCCGCCGCCCAGCCCCCGCGGGCCGTGAACCGCTCCTCCGCCTTGGCGTAGCGGGACATCGCGTCGTCACGGCCGGCGTCGTCGGGACTCGCCATTCCCGCGGCCGCGTCGGCGAGATCGTCGAGAATCCGCACGAGCCCGCGCGCCGACAGGATCCGGTGCCGGGCGGTCTCGGCGAGGTCCCCGGTCCGGGGATCCTGGGGGAGGTAGGCGATCGCCCCGGTACGGCGGACCGATCCCTTCGCCGGCAGCGCCTCACCGGCGAGCACCCGGGTGAGCGTCGTCTTGCCCGCACCGTTGCGGCCGACAAGCCCGATCCGGTCACCCGGACCGACGTGGAAGGTCGCCCCCGCGAGAAGCGTCCGGGCGCCGGCGGTGAGTTCGAGGTCGGTGGCGGAGATCATCGGCGCGAGTCTTAAGGGATCGAATCCGTGCATGCGGCGCTCAACGGAGCGCCCACGCCCCAGGCCAACCAGCATCGCGCCGATCGCGCCGACCGATTGACGCCTCCGGGCGCCCTGCCACCCGGACTCGCCCTTGACGATCCGGTGCGGGCGGTGCCTAGGTTGTCGAATGGCAAGCACCGCTGACGTGTCGCCCGCCGGCCCGTCCGGCGAGGCGCGACCCGGGCCGACGATCGTCCCCCGGAAACCAAGGACCGCATCCCCGCGCCGCCTCCGGAACCGTCTGGCCCGAGCGGTCATCCTCCGCCTCCTCGGCTCGCTGCACGACGGCGCCCTCGCCATCACCGAAAACGGCCGGCGCCGGGTGTTCGGCCAGCCCGCGGAGGGCCTCGCCGTCCCTGAGATCACCGTTCGCTCCCCGGCGGCCTGGAGCGCCGTCGCCACCGGGGGGAGCAGCGGCCTCGGGCGCTCCTTCTTCTCGGGCTGGTGGACTGTCGACGACCTCGACGACCTGGTGACGGCGGTCCGGGTGATGATCCGCAACGTCGACCGGACCGAGCGCGCCCAGCATCTCGTCCACGTGCTCCTTGCGCCCGTGCTGTGGGCACGCGTCCGGTTCCTCGAGCGACTCGGGCGGCACGACGCCGACCGACGCAACATCCGCGCCCACTACGACCTCGGCAACGACTTCTTCTCGCTCTTCCTTGACGAGACGATGACCTACTCGTGCGCGCTGTTCGACCCCCCGGGGGCTTCCCTCGCCGATGCCCAGGTCGCCAAGCTCGACCGGCTGTGCCGCAAGCTGCAGCTCCGCCCCTCGGACCGCGTCCTGGAGATCGGCACCGGGTGGGGCAGTTTCGCCCTCCACGCGGCCCGTGTCTACAGCTGCCGGGTCACGACGACAACGCTCTCGGACCACCAGTTCGAGCTCGCCACAGAGCGGGTCTCCCGGGAGGGCCTCGCCGGCCGGGTGACCGTGCTCCAACGCGATTACCGAGACCTCGAGGGCACCTACGACAAGCTCGCCTCGATCGAGATGATCGAGGCCGTCGACTGGCGCCAGTACCCCAGGTTCTTCTCGACGTGCGCACGGCTCCTCGCACCGGGGGGGCTAATGGCGCTGCAGGCGATCACCATCCCCGACCGGTATTTCGCCCGCGCCAGACAGAGCCGGGACTTCATCAAGCGCTACATCTTCCCGGGCGGCTGCCTGCCTTCGGTCGCGGCGATCCTCGAGACGACGGCGCAAAGAACCGACCTCGAGCTCATCGCCCTCGACGACATCGGGCCGCACTACGCCGAGACGCTGCGCCGCTGGCGGGCGGGACTGGAGGCCCACGCCGGCGAGCTCGCCGCCCTCGGCCTCGACGAGACCTTCCACCTGCTCTTCGACTTCTACCTGTGCTACTGCGAGGCAGCCTTTGCCGAGAGGCACGTCTCGGACGTCCAGTGCCTCTTCGCCCGGTCGGGCTGGCGCGAGGCCGGCCTCGTCCCCCCGCCGCGTTAGGCCCTCGCCACCCGGTTCCGCTGCGCTGGCGTCGGCAGGCGGACCATCGACGCCACCCGGAGGCGTTGGAGCCCCCGGATGACGAGCCAGGAGACGTCGATCTCGCCACGCTCGAGGCCGTGGCGAGCCGAACGCGGGAAGGCGTGGTGGTTGTTGTGCCAGCCCTCGCCCATGGTGAGCGCCGCCACGACCCAGTTGTTCGTGCTCTCGTCGCGAGCGTCATACCTGCGGGAGCCAAACGTGTGGCAGATGGAGTTCACGGCGAACGTGGCGTGCTCAAACGCGAAGATCCGGATCAGCCCCGCCCACACCATCGCCTCGAGGCCCCGCCCCACGCTCCCCGTCACGGCGAAGCCGATGGCGAAGGGCAGCCCGACGGAGAGCGCCACCCAGACCAGATAGAGCCGGTCGACGACCTGGATCTTCCGGTCGTCGTAGAGGTCACGCCCGTAGATGTCGCCCCGTTCCATGCCCTTCGTCGTGAACAGCCAACCGACGTGGGCGTGGATGAGGCCCTTCACCGTGCCGACGAAGCCGCCACCGGACAGGTGGGGCGAGTGGGGGTCGCCCTCGGCATCGGAGCGGGCGTGGTGCTTGCGGTGGTCGGTCACCCACTGGGTGAGCGGCCCCTGCAGCGTCATCGCGCCCAGCACGGCGAGGGCGATTCGGACGGGCTGGACAGCCTCGAACGAGCGGTGGGCAAAGAGGCGGTGGTAGCCGACGGTGATGCCGAGACCGGTGAGCACGTAGAAAACGAGGAAGAGGACGAGATCGAGCGGCCGGAAGGCGACCCCCCAGAGCACGCCCGCCGCCGACAGGATCCCCGCGGGCGGCACGATGACGGCAACCAGTGTCACGACCTGGCTGAGGCGCGTCGTGTGGGGGCGCACCGTCGCGACCCCGAGATCGGCGACGCGGAGCGGCGGTCCCGCCGCCCCAGCCGGTGACCGGACCGCGACCGCCTCCTCGGCAACTCCCGTCACAGATCCCCCTTCCGCCGGCCTTCACTCCGCCCAACGGATTCAACCCCCGACGAGCGCCCGCCAATTCCCCGCCGCCGCGGCCAGCTCGGCGGGTCCTTTTCTCAGCGACGATTCCGGGATCAGCTGGACGAGTCCGCGCTGGGCCCAGTAGTCGTGGCCGGCCTCGGCGAACAGCCTCCGGCGGTACCCGACGAGATCGGGCGGGGCGGGCGCGAGGAAGCCGAAGAGGGCGAGCGCCACCTCGAGGTCGCCGGCCATCGGCGCCCGGCCGAACAAGCTCGCGCGCCGCAGCGCGATCCCGGCCGCCCCCGCGAGCACATCCTCACGCCGCTCCCCGGCAGCGAGCACGAGCCGATCGGCGAAACGCCCGGCCAGCAGCAGGGCGTAACCCTGGTCGGGACCGGCCGTGCCCGTGCCCCGGCCCGACGGGGGTGGCCCGGGGCGGAAATCGGCCGGCCGGTTCGCCGTCCAGCCCGCCGGGGGGCCGAGCCGGCTCGCCGGCCGGACCTCGTCCTCGATGGCGATGGGGGCGAACTTCGGCTGGGTCACGGCGTGCTCGTCCCCGGTCTCTCGTCCGGCTCCGTCGGGGCCGGGTCAGTTGACGTAGTCGAGCCAATCCTTGTACTGCTCGACCTCGCCCCGCACGGTCTTGAAAAAGACCTCCTGGATCGCCCGAGTCATCGGCCCGGGGCCTCCGTCGCCGATCGTCCGGTCATCGACCGAGGAGATGGGCACGATCTCCGCCGCAGTCCCTGTGAGGAAGGCCTCATCGGCGATGTACAGGTCGGTGCGGCGCAACAACTCCTCGGCGACGTCGAAGCCGAGGTCGCGGGCGATCGTCATCACCGACTCCGCGGTGACCCCCTCGAGGGCGACCGACGCCGAGGGGTCGGGGGTGAGCAGCCGTCCGTTGCGGACGAGGAACAGGTTCTCGCCGGTGCACTCCGACAGGAAACCGTCCGTCGTGCACATCACCGCCTCCTCGTAGCCGGCCAGCAACGCCTCGACCTTGGCGAGCGACGAGTTGATGTACGAGCCGGTCGCCTTGGCCCCGGCCGGCACCGAGCGCGGGTCGTTGCGCGCCCAGGAGCTGACCTTCACCCGGGCGCCCTTGGCGATCGCCTCGTCGCCGAGGTAGGCGGCCCAGGGCCAGGCGGCGACGGCGACGTGGACCTCGCAGGTGAGCGGGCTGATGCCGAGGTCCCCGTAGCCGTAGTAGGCGATGGGCCTGATGTAGCAGGCGTCGAGACCGGTCGACCGCACCGTCGTCCTGATCGCCTCGAGGATCTCCGCCTCGCTGAACGGCAGCTTCATCATGAGCGTGCGGGCCGAACGGTCGAACCGGGAGACGTGCTCACCGAGGCGGAAGATGGCCGGACCGCTCGCCGTCGCGTAGGCGCGAATGCCCTCGAACACCGCGGTCCCGTAGTGCAGCGAGTGGGTGAGGACGTGGATCTGCGCGTCGGCCCAGTCGACGAGCTCACCGTCCATCCAGATCTTCTCGGTCGGAGAAAATGGCATCGTTACAACCTTTCTGCGACGGCGTCGCCGATCGACGCCGTTGTCATCGGTGAACCACGTGCCGCCATCTCGGACTGCACGTCCAGCACCGCCTTGGTGATCCTCGCCCCCGCCTCGTGCTCGCCGAGGAACTCCACCATCATCGCGGCGGACCTAATGGCGGCTAGCGGGTTCGCCCTCCCGGTGCCCACGATGTCGTGGGCCGCCCCGTGGACCGGCTCGAAAAGCGACGGTCCGGTGCGCTCGGGATTGAGGTTGGCGGAGGCCGCCAGCCCGATACCCCCCGTCACCGCGCCGGCGAGGTCGCTCAGGATGTCGCCGAACAGGTTGTCGGTGACGATGACGTCGTAGCGGCCGGGTTCGGTTGCGAGGTAGATGCAGGCCGCGTCGACGTGGTGGTACGCCGTCGAGATCCCCGGGAACTCGGTGGCGACCTCGTTGACGACGCGGTTCCACAGGTCACCCGCGTAGGTCAGCACGTTCGTCTTGTGCACGAGGGTGACGTGGTGTCGGCAGCGGGTCTGGGCGAGTGCGAAGGCGAAGCGCACGCAACGCTCGACCCCGTGACGGGTGTTCACGGAGCCCTGGGTCGCGACCTCCCACGGCGTGCCCTTACGCAACAGGCCCCCCTCTCCGGCATAGGGACCCTCGGTGTTCTCCCGGACGATGCAGATATCGGCGTCGGGCGCGATCGCGCCGGGGACGCCGTTGCAGGGGCGGAGGTTGACGTAGAGATCGAGCTCGAACCGCAACCGGAGCAGCAGCCCCCGTTCGAGCGCCCCCGCGGGCACGTCGGTCGATCCGACTGGGGGGCCTACCGCACCGAGCAGAATCGCGTCCTGGCGGCGCAGCTCCTCGAGCACGCTGTCGGGAAGCGTCTCGCCGGTCCGGACGTAGCGATCCGCGCCGAGGTCGTATTCCGTCGTCGAGCAACGCACGCCGGCGGCCGCGACGACCTTCAGCGCCTCGGCGACGACATCGGGTCCGATGCCGTCCCCGGCGATCACTGCGACGTTGAAAGCGCCCAAGACCTCTCGACTCCGATCGTCCGAACCGATCGTCGGTGGGGATCCGCCAGGTTGGCGGCCATCGACGTAAACGCCCTCCACGGAATGGACAAGAAGGCGCACTCGGGTCGGGCACCCACCTAGCCGGCGGCGGCCCGTGGCCCGACCGCCATGACACGACAAGTCTGACGGGCCATGCGCATACGGTCAATTTGCAGCGTTCACCGCAAACCGGCCCTGCCCGTCCGCAGCATTCGAGACGGAGGTGTCCGAGCCGGTATCCTCGAACCAGTGACCGACGCGCACGAGACTCACCTTTCCGCCGAAACGCACGCCCGACTCGTCGAGGAGCTCGACGACCTGACGACGCGGGGCCGGATCGAGATCGCGCGGGCGATCGAGGCGGCGCGCGCCCTCGGCGACCTCTCGGAGAACGGCGACTACCACGCCGCCAAGGACGCCCAGGGCAAGATGGAGTCCCGGATCCGCCAGCTCCAGCAGATGCTTAGCTCCGCCGTCATCGTCGGCGCCGCGCCGGCCGGTGACGGGGTGGCCGCCGGCTCGATCGTTGGCATCCGGTACGGGAACAATGAGGACGTCGAACGCTTCCTCCTCGGCTCGATCGAGGAGCGCCGCGACGACGTCGCCGTGATCTCGATCGGATCGCCGCTCGGGAGGGCCCTCCTCGGACACCGCGCGGGGGAACACATCACCTACGAGGCACCGAACGGCCGGCTCGAGGTCGAGGTCGTCACGGTCGACTGACGCCCCCATGACACCGCGCACCCTCTCGCAGAAGGTCTGGGATGACCACGTCGCCTGGCGCGGCGGCGGTGACGAGCCGGACCTTTTGTACATCGACCTCCACCTCATCCACGAGGTCACCTCGCCGCAGGCGTTCGACGGCCTGCGCCTCGCGGGTCGCGGCGTGCGCCGCCCGGACCTTACGGTCGCGACGGCCGACCACAACGTCCCGACGACGGACGTCGACCGCCCCGTGGCCGACCCGATCTCCCGGCGTCAGCTAGCCGCCCTGGCGGCCAACTGCGCCGAGTTCGGCGTCACGCTCTACCCGATGGGCGACGCCGACCAGGGGATCGTGCACGTTATCGGCCCCGAGCTGGGCCTCACCCTGCCGGGGATAACGATCGTCTGCGGCGACAGCCACACCGCGACCCACGGCGCCTTCGGCGCCCTCGCCTTCGGGATCGGCACTTCCGAGGTCGAGCACGTGCTCGCCACGCAGACGCTGCAGCAGAGGCGGCCGAAGCTCCTCGCGGTCGTGATCGACGGCACCCTCGCCGGCGGCGCCACGGCGAAAGACGTCGCACTGGCGGTCATGGCCGCGCTCGGCACCTCCGGCGGTGTCGGCCACGTCATCGAGTACCGCGGCAGCGTCGTCGAGGGGCTGTCGATGGAAGGGCGGATGACCCTCTGCAACATGTCGATCGAGGCCGGAGCGCGGGCCGGGATGGTCGCCCCCGACGACACGACGTTCGCCTACGTTGAGGGCCGCCGTTTCGCCCCGCGGGGAGCCGACTGGGAGCGCGCCCTCGGGGCCTGGCGGGCGCTCGCGACCGACGCCGGCGCCGCCTTCGACCGAGTCGTCCAGATCGACGGCTCGGCGATCCGTCCCAGCGTCACCTGGGGGACGAACCCCTCCCAGGTCGTGCCCATCGACGGGGTCGTGCCGGACCCCGACTCGTTCAGGGAACCCGCCGACCGTGAATCCGCCGCCCGGGCGCTCGCCTACATGGGCCTCACTCCCGGCACGCCGATGGCCGACATCCCGGTCGACGCGGTGTTCATCGGCTCCTGTACGAACTCGCGGATCGAGGACCTGCGCGCGGCCGCCGGGGTCGTCGCCGGCAGGCTCGTGCGGACCGGCGTGCGGGCGCTCGTCGTGCCCGGATCGCACCGCGTGAAGGAACAGGCCGAGTCTGAGGGAATCGACCGAGTCTTTCGCGACGCCGGATTCGAGTGGCGCGAGCCGGGATGCTCGATGTGTCTGGGCATGAACCCCGACGTGCTCGCCCCGGGCGAGCGGTGCGCGTCGACGTCGAACAGGAACTTCGAGGGGCGCCAGGGCCCGGGCGGCAGGACGCACCTCGTGTCGCCGGCCGTCGCCGCGGCGACGGCGATCGCCGGGCACTTCGCGGCGCCGGATGCGCTCGGCTGAGGCTGCGAGAAGAGATCGGCAGGGATTGGCCATGGAACCAGTCAGGGTCGTCACCGGGAGGGCGCTGCCGCTCGACCGCGCCAACGTCGACACCGACCAAATCATCCCGAGCGAATGGCTGAAGCGGATCGAGCGCACCGGCTACGAGGACGGGCTTTTCGGCGAGTGGCGCGCTGACCCCGGGTTCGTCCTCAACCTCCCGGAGCACGCCGGTGCCGTGATACTCCTCGCCGGAGAGAACTTCGGAATCGGATCGTCCCGCGAGCATGCCGTCTGGGCGCTCGTCGACTACGGCTTTCGAGTGGTCGTCAGCCCCCGCATCGCCGACATCTTCAAGGGCAACTCCACGCGTTCCGGTCTCGTCCCGGCCGAGGTGACCCCGGAGGTCGGACGGCAGCTGCTCGACGCGGTGCTGCGCGACCCGGCGCTCGAGATCACCGTCGATGTGGAAAGGCGTCGAGTCGAGGCGGCCGGAGCCGGGATCGCCGCCTCCTTCGCCATCGAGGATTCGGCCCGCGAGCGCTTGCTCGGCGGGCTCGATGACATCGCGTGCACACTCCAGCACGCCGCCGACATCGATCGCTTCGAGGAGCGCAGGCCGACCTGGCTCCCGAGCGTCGCGACCTAGCGACCACCGGGCCCGCCTCGGGCGGGCGGCGCCCTCCCGGTTACGCGGGCCACGCGACGGCGGCACTCCCGATGCGGGGGTCCGCGGGTTATCCTGCGTCCACTGCGGTGGAAGGGGGGCCGGACGATGTCGCAAACGGTGCCACCCGACGACGGACCGGACGCCGGCTCAGCGGGCGCCCACGAACCGGGGAGCCGCTCCAAGTACTGGGTCGAACCGCCACCCCCCCTGCCGCCCCGCGAGATCAAGAGCTTCGAGCCGGGCGCGAAGATCGTCCCGCCGCACAGTGTCGAGGAGGCAGGCCAGGGAATCCCCTACCTCCCGCCGCCGCCGGTCGTGAGGGCGCGACCCTCCACCTTCGGTGCCGTGCACCTCGGGGTGCTCCTCGCCTGCGGCGCGGCGATGATCGGCGGTTCCTTCGGCCCGTGGGTCAACTTCAGCGTGACCCGCCTGTCGGTGAACACGACCGGTATGCAGATCGGCCTTGGCCACGTCTCATTCATCGCCGGGATCGTGCTCGTGGCGGCGGTCGTCTCGTTGATCGCGCTGACGGGCTCAGGCGCCGGGGGGCTGATCAGCCAGCTGATACCCGCATCGGCCGGAGCCGCGCTCGGCACCGCGGTCTACTTCCTGTGGGGGATCTCGGGGCTCCACGTCCTGTCACATCTCCGGTGGGGCGTCTACCTGGTGGTCTTCGGATCGTTCGTCGCCCTGTTGTACTCGGGCGTGGTGAACCGATCCTGAGACCGGCGGCCGGCCCCCCGGGACCGGGCGTACGACCGGTGGTCAGTCGCCGGCCGTCACGCGCCTCCTCGCGTTCATCGCCGAGACGACGGCCCTGATGCCCGCCGTGGCGATGTTCTCGTGGATCCCGACCCCCCAACGCGTGGCCCCGTTCTGGTCGGAGGTCTCGACGTAGGCGACGGCGTTGGCGTTCGCCCCGGCGTCGATGGCGTGCTCGTGGTAGTCGAGGACGTCGATCGCGAACCCGGTCCCGTCGCGCACCGCCGCCACGAATGCCGAGATCGGGCCGTTGCCGGCTCCGGTCACCGTGACCCTCCGACCGTCGAGCACGAGGTCGGCCGTGACCTTGTCACGGTCGCCGCTCGTCTCCATCTCGACTTCGGCGAGCTCCACTGGGCCGCCCGAGAAGTACTCGTCGCAGAACACCTCCCAGATCTTCTCGGACGGGATCTCCGTGCCGGCTTCGTCCGCGACACGCTTGATCGCCCGGGAGAACTCGATCTGGAGCCGGCGCGGCAGGATCATCTGGTGCTCCGACTCCATGATGTAGGCGACGCCTCCCTTGCCGGACTGGGAGTTCACCCGGATCACCGCTTCGTAGCTTCGGCCGACGTGGTGCGGGTCGATCAGGAAGTACGGGACCTCCCAGAACTCGTAGTCGTCGGGGAGGGCGGCCATGCCCTTCTTGATCGCGTCCTGGTGCGAGCCCGAGAACGACGTGTAGACGAGGTCGCCGACGTAGGGGTGGCGGGGGTGCACCGGAAGGCGGTTACAGTGCTCGACCACGCGCCGCAGCTCGTCGATGTCCGTGAAGTCGAGACCGGGATCGACGCCCTGCGCGAACAGGTTCATCGCCACCGTCACGAGGTCGACGTTGCCGGTCCGCTCGCCGTTGCCGAACAGGCACCCCTCGACGCGCTCGGCACCGGCCATGATGCCAAGCTCGGCGGCCGCGACCGCCGTGCCGCGGTCGTTGTGCGGGTGGATGCTGAGGATTACGGCGTCGCGGTGTGGAATCTCGCGCCCGAAGTACTCGACAAGGTCGGCGTAGACGTTGGGCGTCGACATCTCGACCGTCGCCGGCAGGTTGACGATGAGCGGCGCCTCGACAGTCGGTCCGAAGGTGTCGATCACCGCCGAGCAGATCTCCAGCGCGTAGTCGATCTCCGTTCCCGTGAACGACTCCGGCGTGTACTCGTAGCGGACGTTGGTCCCCGGGAGCCTCGACTCGAGCTCCCGGCACAGCCGCGCCGCCCTGACGGCGATGGCCGTGATCCCAGGCTTGTCGAGGCCGAACACCACCCGTCGCTGCAGCTCCGAGGTCGAGTTGTAGAGGTGGATGATGACCTCACGCGCCCCGCGCAGGCTTTCGTAGGTGCGCTCGAGCAGCGCCTCCCGGCACTGCGCGATGACCTGGATCGCCACGTCGTCGGGCACGAGGTCCTCATCGACGAGCTGGCGCACGAAGTCGAAGTCGGTCTGTGACGCCGACGGAAAGGCGACCTCGATCTCCTTGAAGCCGACCGCGACGAGCTTGTCGAACATCATGCGCTTGCGGGCCGGGTCCATCGGGTCGATGAGGGCCTGGTTCCCGTCGCGAAGGTCGGTCGAGACCCAAAGCGGCGCCTGCTTCACGACCTTGTTCGGCCAGGTGCGGTCGGAAAGCTTCACGAGCGCGTACGGCCGGTACTTCTCGAACTGCATTGTCCTCGGGCTAGCTGGTGTCGGTGGCATCAGTCGTCCTGTCGTTGGTCGGAAATTGAACACCGGGTACAAAAAACCTCCTGGCCCGAAGGCGCAGGAGGTCGGACGAGCGCGTCGGTGCGCTCGTCGTCAGGTGATAAGGAGGATGTGCAGGGTCGTTCGCATTACGGGCCAAGTCTGGTGCACGCGGCGCGCGACGTCAAGACGGCGACGAGGTCGTCGCGGCGAACGTCTCGGTGACCCATCGCTCGAACTCGTCGGCCCCGAGGGGCCTTGACCACAGGTACCCCTGGCCGTACTCGCAGCCGAGCTCGTGGAGGGCGACGCGCTGGTCCTGGCTCTCCACGCCCTCGGCGCACAGCTCGAGGTTGAGGGTGCGCGCGAGGTTGATGATCGTCTCGACGATGGCGGTGGAGTCGGGCGTCCCGATGGCTTCGACGAAGGAACGGTCGACCTTCAAGAGGCCCACCGGCAGCCGGTTGAGGTAGCTGAGCGACGACTGCCCCGTCCCGAAGTCGTCGATCGCGATCTTGATGCCGATGGCGCGCAGGTCCTCCAGCCGGCTAATCGACTTGTCGACCTCCTTCATCACCGCCGTCTCGGTGAGCTCGAGCCGGAGCGCGTCCGCCGGGGCGTTGGTCGCGGCGAGCGCCCAGAGGCAGATCGACACGGGGTTCGTGATGAGCAGCTGGCGCGACGACATGTTCACCGAGACCCAGAGGCTCTCGCAGGCCGGAAGCACCGCCCGCCAGCGCACGATCTGACGCAGCGCCATCTCCAGCACGTGCGTCCCGATCGCCGAGATGAGGCCGCTCTGCTCGGCGACGGGGATGAACTCGTCGGGGCTCAACAGGCCCCGCGTCGGGTGGTTCCAGCGCACGAGGGCCTCGACGCCGACGAGCTGGGCCGTTCCGACGGTGAGGATCGGCTGGTAGAAGACGCGAAGCTCGTCGCGTTCGAGGGCGAAGCGGATCTCGCTCTCGAGGTCGAAGCGGCGCTCCACCTCCTCGCGCAGCTGGTCGTCGAAGTGCTCGACACGGTCGCGGCCGCGGTCCTTGGCACGATGCATTGCGGCGTCTGCCGCCCGCAGGGCGTCGTCGACGCCGCGGGACCCGTCGACGACGGCGACGCCGCAGGAAACCGTGAGGTACACCGGCCGGCCGGCGACGGCGAAAGGCCTGTCGAACAGGTGGATCGTGCGCCCGGCGAAGGCGTCGGCGTCCTCTTGGTCGGCGACTCGGTCTCGAAGCACGAGGAACTCGTCACCGCCGATCCGGGCGACGACGTCCTGGGGCTCGCTGTCCTCGACGAGCCGGCGGGCGACGTCGCTGAGGAGGCGGTCGCCGGCGGCGTGCCCGAGGCCGTCGTTCACTGCCTTGAAACGGTCGAGGTCGATGGCGAGCACGGCGGAGAGGATCCCGTCGTTCCGGTTGCGCGCGATCACGAGGTCGAGCCGGGCCGAGACCATCTCTCGGTTGGCGAGCCCGGTGAGGGGGTCGTGCAGGGCGTGGTGCCCGAGGGCGGCCTCGCTCTCCTTCCAGCCGGTGACGTCCTGGACCTGGCAGAAGTGGTAGGTCGCGCCGTCATCGCTGCGGATCGCCGAGACCTCGACGCGCGCCGTGACGGCCGACCCGTCGGGACGGACGAAGTGCCGCTCCCCCCGGTAGCGGTCGGCGTCCGCCGTCACCAGCGAGTGGCCACGGCGCGCCTCGAGGTCGCCCGGGTGGAGGAACTCGGCGAGCGTGTGGCCGAGTAGCTCCTCCTCATCGCGCCCGAGCAGCCGGCACAGCGCCGAATTGACGAGCGCGAAGCGGTCGACGGCGTCGATCATCGCCATCCCGATCGCACCCTGCTCGAACCCGAGCCGGAAGCGGTCCTCGATCCCCCGCAGCTCCCCGTTGGGACCACGCCGGTCCGGTGTCCGCGAGGTCGTCGACGAGCCGATCAGGTTGCCAGCGGAGTCGACAAGCGGTGTGACCGTCAGGGAGACCTCGACCGACATTCCGTCCTTGCGCCGCCGCACCGTCTCGGCGAGCTCGACCCGCTTGCGCTTCAGCACCCGCGAGCGCACGTCGAGAACACCGTTCAAGCGGTCGGCCGGCACGATGACGAGGGAACTCCCCCCGACCGCCTCGAACGCCGAGTAACCGTAGAGACGCTCGGCGGCCGAGTTCCAGCTCGTGATGACCCCGTCGAGCGTCTCCGAGAAGATGGCGTCGTCCGTCGATTCGAGGATCGCCGACAACCGGGTCGCCGACTCCTCGGCGAGCTTGCGGTCCGTGATGTCGCGGAGGTTGACGACGATGCCGATGAGCGAGGGCTCGTCGAGCCGGTTAGCGAAGGTGAGCTCGATCCAGCGGATGCCACCGCGCGCGTCGAGGATCCGGGCCTCCGCCCGCAGCGGCGAGATCCGACGGGTGGCGACGTCGTCGACGACCGCGGCGAGGTCCGCCCGATCGTCCTCGACGACGAGGTCCCTCAGGTCCCGCCCGACGACGCGCTGTGGCGCCCAGAAGCGCTCGACGAGCTCGCTCGCCTCGTTCACGATGCCGTGGGCGTCGGCCAGGAGGTAGCCCTCGCCGGCGTACTCGAGCAGTAGGCGCTCGCGGCGCTCGGCGCTCACCATCGTCTCCTGCGCGGCCTGCGTCTCGGTCATGTCGCGGAACGCCGTCACGACGGCGTAGGGCACCTCCTGGTCGGCGTGCATGAGCGGCGAGGCCGTCGCCTCGAACCAGCGGAGCTCGCCGTCGCCGCGCCGCACCTGGAGGAGTACGGGGGGCACCTGGCCGCGGGTCCGGCGGGCCACGGCGTCGGGGAGTTGGTCACGCTCGAGCAGCCTGCCGGCGGCGGAGCGGATCTCGATCCCCGCCGTCGTGAGGTCGGAGGAGATGAGGACCTCGCGGGGGACCTGCAGCATCTCGAGGGCGCGGGCGTTGGCGAGCACGATGCGTCCTGTCGCCGACTGCACGATGATCCCCTCGGCCACAGCGGCGAGCAGGCCCTCGACGTGGGCGACGCGCCCGGCGATCTCGTCGCGCGGGTCCGAGGTATCGACGAGCCGCGTCACCGCCGCGGCGAACTCGGGCGGCGTGAGCCCGGCGAGCGCGACGACTTTCTCGGCGCCGTGGAGGCGCGCCCCAGCGGCGAGGGACGGGTCGGGGCTGCCGACGAGAGCGAGGACGACGCTCGAGGGGAAGGCGACACTGACGTCGTCGAGGACGCCGAGGCCGTCGCCCGACGGGACACCGACGACGACGAGGTCGAACTCGCCGCGGTCGCCGACCAGGAGGGCGTCCGCGACCGAACTCGCCACGACCGTCTCGACGGTGGGAGGGAGCGCGGCCACCAGGCCACCGACCCCAATCGGGTCGTGGTCGACGATGAGAACCTGGATCTGGCGCCCCTTGGCACGCCGCAAAGCCGCGATGGCGACCCTCCTTCTCCCCTTACTTTACGACCTGCATCTAGGTCGCATGAAACAACACCATCGGGGCGCGGCCACGCTGCGTGCTCGCCCCGCTAACCTGCGCCGACGAGGAGCCGCGCGAGGCGCGGCGGTACGGCGTCACCACCGGAATCGGAGGAAGCGGTCATGAGGACACGACGCGGATGGCGGGCGATACGCATCGGGGTCGTCGCCGGCGTCCTCGGCGGTGCCGCCGTGGCGGCGGCGCGCGTGCTGCCGAAGTTCCTCGCCCGGCGCTCGTTCCGCAGGCTCGCCGCGACGAAGACGACTGAGGAGCTCTGGCCGCCGGTCCCCACGAGATCCGCCGGAGCGGTCCGGGTCGACGCCCCACTGGCCGGGGCGCCGGTCGACGGCGACGGGTCCGGTCCGGACGGGGCCTAGGAGAGTGCTGATTTAGAGCCTCAGCGGATAGGTGACCACCGATCTCGCCAGTCGATGAGCTTGGCGGTGATGAGGAAGGTGATCGCCAGGGCGAGCTGGGCGAGACGATGGGCGCTCTTGCGGTCAGTGCAGCGGCGGA
>JBEKEM010000015.1:0-51347 GCA_050013835.1 Acidimicrobiales bacterium | reverse complement strand
GAGCGCGCGCATGATGGTGGAGACCTCCGCTGGTCGTCGGGTGGGGTAAGCACCCGACAGTCCAGTTGGGCCTTCACGGCGACCGGTGGATGGTCCCTTTCAATCGCCTATCCGCGCGGCCTCTTAGGCGCCGCGATCAGCGTATCCCCCGGTGTAAGGGGCCAAGACCAGGGGCACGCCTGCGAGAAGAGCGGATGCTGCGACCCGGACAACCGAAGGTCATCCCGAAGTCGCGCTCGTGATTGAGGAGCTACACCTCTTGGCAGTCATCGCACGCATGCCACCGGCCGTAGTGAACGTGGGCCAGTTCCCTCAAACAGAACAGCCCGTTCTCGGTCAGCGAAACCCATTGTTCCAGGATGACCGTCGAACCAACATCGCTCAGCACCAGGGACGTTGGATTAGGAACTAGCCAGGCGCTCGGCGTCTTGCCACAAGTGCGCGAACTCCTCGGCCGGCATTGGGCTGAGATCTGCTCGAATGAGGAAACTTCGTGGCAGCCCCAACGGGATTCCAAGGCCGGATGATCGATCAGGCGATGAGGCCGATACCGACGCCGCAAGAGAACTCATCGTACGAGGCGGCTCCCGCTTGGCATTCTGACCGGGGGGCTGACTCCATGTCCAGCTGTTTCATAAGTCTCAACCACAGCGGAATCGACCCATCCTGGCCGACGCGGAACGACAAAGGATCAGACGCCAGCGCGTCGCCGCGTGCCGTTCGCTAACATCCCGGCCAAACACCCTGAGAAGGAGAGTGCGATGACTATGCGGCGTTCCCTTTACGTCTTCACTCTCGTCTTGCTCGGTAGCGCGTGGCTTCCCCTAGCGAGCGCCCAGGCGACGACGAGTGGCGGCACTTCGACGCCACCGCTCATCGCCATTGGTAACTGGGGCGACTTCGCCGCCAAGGTGGGCAGCCTGACCGCGCCATGGGTGGACCCGCTGTACGGCGCGAATGATTGGGGGGCCATTGCGAGTGATCCCACGAATGGTCCCCTCGTCGCGGTGCGGGACGGCGATGGGAACGTGTGGGCCAAGGAAGGCAGCCTGACCGCGCCGTGGGTCGAGGAGTACAGCGGTGCCGTCCACCCGGCCGGTCAAGTGGCCGTGGCGAGTGACCCCACGAATGGTCCCCTAATCGTCGTGGTGACGACTAGTGGGGTCGTGTACGCCAAGGAAGGCAGCCTGACCGCGCCGTGGGTCGAGGAGTACAGCGTGTCCACCGACGCGGCCAATGCGGTGGCCGTGGCGAGTGACCCCACGAATGGTCCGCTCATCGCCGTCGTGACGACCGGTGGGGTCGTGTATGCCAAGGTGGGCAGCCTGACCGCGCCGTGGTACGACGAGTACAACGGTGCCGGTGCCGTGGCCGTGGCGAGTGACCCCACGAACGGTGCCCTCATCGCCGTGCTCTCTGGCACCAGCGTGTACGCCAAGGAAGGCAGCCTGACCTCGGCAACGTGGCTCGACGAATACAACGGCGCCGATCAAGTGGCCGTGGCGAGTGACCCCACGAATGGTCCCCTCATCGCGGTGGTGGACGCGGGCGGCAACGCGTACGCCAAGGAAGGCAGCCTGACAGGCGCGACGTGGACGGAGGAATGGACTGGCACCGCCGATCAAGTGGCCGTGGCGAGTGATCCCACGAATGGTCCCCTCATCGCCGTGATGGACGCGGGCGGCAACGCGTGGGCCAAGGAAGGCAACCTGACCGCTGCTTGGACGGAGGAATATGCCAGCGCCGTCTTGGGCGTGGCCGTTGCCGGATGACCTAGTTTCGCAAGCGCCAGCGTCAACCGAGTATCAGGCTTCCTGATACTCGGTTGGCGCCCCACTTCGTCACCGGATTTGATTCATCGCGCCGAACACGAACCACCCGGCCAGCCGCATGACTGTCGCGATGCGCGAGGAACGTAGCGCTCAAACCGAGAGTTGAGCCTCTTTGCTCATACACGTCGCGGAACAGGCAGATACGCTCTCGTCTCCGTCGCGACTGATCAGACGCGGGTAGCACCAAAATGGGGGCTAACGACCCGGGGCTAGGCGTGGCGGAACGGCTTCGCTACGGTCGAAGTCGTGACGAATCTCGAGGGAGGGGTCGCGGCCGACGATTGCGCTTGAAGCGGGGCGCTCCACGATTAGACCATGCCGATACGACTCCGTGAGATGTTCCGCACGTCTAAGAGCGCGAGGATCGAGGCGACATGCAGCACCAAGGAGTCCACTACGACACGGGAACCGTGTTCCGCGGCCCGGGCTATGCCATCTCAACGCGCCCGACGGCACTCGACATGTCGGTGGTGCGGCGCGAGCTCGAGATCGTCCGGGACGACCTGCACGCCAACGCCGTGCGGATCGTGGGCAGTGACCTCGGACCGATGACGGTTGTCGCTGAGGTCGCGCTCGGACTCGGGCTCGAGGTGTGGTTCTCCCCGGCCTTTTTCGAGTACTCGCTGGAGGAAACCGCGGCCCGACTGGTCGCAGCAGCCGAGGCGGCAACACCGCTGTGCACGGCCAATCCGGGGCGTGTGGTCTTCGTCGCCGGCAGCGAACTTACGCTCTTCGGACCCGGGCTGGTTGCCGGCAATAGCGTGACCGAGCGCCTGCAACGACTCAAGGGAGACCCGGCGCTGCTCAACAACGAGAAGCTCGATGAGTACCTGGCTGTCCTGATGCCCAGATTGCGCGCCGTGTTCGATGGCCCGCTCACCTACGCCTCGCTCACCTTCGAGCAGGTGGACTGGGGGCCTTTCGACTACGTGGGCGTCGATCACTACCGCGAGGCCCGGACGAAGGACCGCTACATAGAGATGCTCCAACCCTTCCTGTCAACGGGCAAGCCTGTGATCGTCACCGAGTTCGGGATGCGCTCCTACCGTGGTGCCGAGAGCTCCGGCACCCTGGGGTTCGGGGTCATCGACACCACCCGGCTGTGGCTCCACACGCGACCCGTGATCGGGCGTTTCGTCCGGCCCCGCCTGAAGGGGGTGTTCCAGCGTGACGAAGCTATGCAGGCCCGCGAGCTCGCCGATACCCTCGACGAACTCGAACGCTCAGAGGTGGCAGGCGCCCTGCTGTCGACCTTCGTGACCCCCGAGGCCTACACCGACGATGATCCTCGCTACGACCTCGACATGGACTCGATGTCCCTCGTGAAGTCGCTGCCCCACGGGCGCCGCGGGACGACCTACCCGGACATGCCTTGGGAGCCCAAGGAGGCGTTCGCCGCCGTCGCCCACCACTTCGGCCACCCGAGGTAGTCCCGGCCGTCCTAATTCGAAGCAGCTCAAGAACTGGCCACAGGACCCCGACGTTTGGGCTCTCCGAATGTCCAGCGCCAACGCCCTCCTTTGAACCAATGAGCTGGAGAATTCCCGGCTCCAACGACTTATGAGAATCACTGTTCCACTGAGTAGTGCCGTCCTCGTGACCGAAGGCGGTTGGCGCACTTCGGTTTCGCGCCCGATCAAGCAGTGACGTCGACTCCCTGTTGAAGATCCGCACGAGCTTTGGTGTCGACGAGCACTGCCAGCAATTCACCGATCGTCTGGTGTCGATCGGTGTCTCTTCGCAACGGCACGTGAACCTGAATCCGGTAGCGATTGCGTCGGCCCTCCTTCTTCTTTACGACGTAGCAAGCGGTGGTCAGGTCGGTGACAATGCTATGAGCGTTCCGCTCGGTGATGCCCAGGGCAGCAGCGATGTCGCGAATGCGCACGCCTGGATCCTCTGCGATGCAGGCAAGGACACGGGCATGGTTGGTGAGGAAACTCCACTCTCCCACAGGACCATGGTTAGCATATTCAGGAATCTGTTTGCAAGTTTGATAACTCTGGAGTATAATTGCAGGTAGTCACATGAAGTCGTCCCGGCCGCATCTGGTCGAGAGCTACGGCATCTAGCTAGATGGAGGTCAAGAAATGGGACGTGCAGGAATGTTCTTGAGCACCCTCGCGATCGCGGCAGGCGCCGTCATGCACTGGGCGGTGACCACCTCGGGTCACGGGTTCAACGTATCCACGGTGGGGATCATCCTCATGATCGTCGGGGCCGTCGGCCTTGTCGCCTCGGGAATCGTCTTTGCAATGTCACGCCGAGGGGTCGGTAGCGGCAAACGTACTTACGACCTTCAAGCCACCGGCACAGAGGGTCAGTCGACCAGAGTTCACGAAGAGGTGCACGGCTAGCCGAACCGCGGGCAATGGCAGGCAAGAAGGAGAACACGGGCAACCCGTGTCCAGTCCTCCAACGGAGTGCTCGTCCCGCTTCTCACTTCCCAATGCAGGGAGCCCAACAATGGCAACAACCGACAAGGCAAGAAACACCGCCCAACAGGCCAAGGGAAAGCTGAAGGAGACCGTCGGCAAGGTCAGCGGCAACAAGAAGCTACGGGCCGAGGGTAAGGCCGACCAAGTGAAGGGCAACGTCAAGCAGGCCGGTGAGAAGCTCAAGGACGCGTTCAAAAAGTAACGCGACCCAGTGGATTGACGCCAACACGCCGGATGTCGCCGCTCCGAGGCGAAGACCAAGACTCGTTAGAACATCAACTACTCCTCGCCGACGAGAAGAAAGCTGGAAAATGATCATCCTCTTGGTTCTGCTGCTGGCTCTGCTCTTCTTCGGACTGGGATTCACCCTGCACTCACTGTGGATCGTCGCAGCGATCGTCTTTCTCGTGTGGATTATCGGTCTCGCACTAGGACGCGGGAACTCCAGGAGGCACCACTTCTATCGGTGGTGAGTTGAGTGGACGCCGCCGTCCGGTCGGTAGCGTCAAACCCACCTATGACCGCCAAGCGACCGCCGCACAGGGTCAGTCGACCGCAGTGCACGAAGAGGTGCACAGCTAGCCGAACCGCGCACAACAAGGCGGACTAGACCACGTAGCACTCGACCGAACGGGGTTCCCAAATGGTTCGCAGACTTACTGGCCTGGCTGTGTTGTGCCTGGTCGTTGTCGTCATCCTCGTATTACTAAAGGTCATCTGATCACGATCGTTCCGGGCGGGGGCCGGACATTCATTAGTGGCGCGCCACCATCCGAGACTGCACGAGTTCTGTTCGTCTCCGACATTGATGCCCGAGCGCCAACACGGAGCAGTCCCGCAGTTGACCGTTCGAGTCAGTCGCCTGAATCATCAGTGCGGGACGATGAGCTCGCTGGCTAAGTGTGATCACTTGATTCGGCTCCACCTAGCGCAGGCGTGATCATGGTCGTGATCGCCATGGCCGCGCAAGGACGTCTACTTGAGATCCTCGGGTGCGACAGCGCGCAGGCTGCGACTGTTCCAGCCGAAAGGGCGGGTAAAGGTCTGCTTCAGGCCCATGACCACGATCATATAAACCCCGAGCCCTATAACAGCTGGAATCGCACAGATTATGAGCCCCACCGCGCCGCGTGGTGCCACCATGTATGCAGGCAGCTCAAGACAGGCCGTGATGACCACGCCTAGAATTACCGCCAACTTGGGTATATCAGCAAAGAAACTGCGGAGGTTTCTATCAATCTCGCGCCGTACAATGTGCAGAAAGTACAGGCTGCTCGCTATCTGACCGAGAGCGGTACCGACCGGCACACCGAGCATACCGATGGTGAACGCCAGCGGGACAGTGAATGCGACGTTGATGGCCATTCCGACCCCGAGATAGCGCGATTCGAGGCCAGGCCGCTTGATTGACTTGCCAAATTGATCCATTACCTGGCTCAGCAAGGTCATCGTCTGGCCGGCCAGCAAAATGACAGCAACGACGCCGGCTAGGCGCTCCTGCGGCCCGAGCCAACGCAGGACGGCGAAGTACACGGCTGCAGCGCCAATGAGCGGGTACGCCGAGGTCGCTCGGACCCAAAACCGCTGGATGTCCACGAACTCGCGGAGCGTGGTCTTGAGGTCAGATCGTCCATAGGTTCGTGACAGTGTCACTCCTATCGGGCTCACCGCGTTCAGCGGCAGGAGGAGTAGCTGGCCCGAAAAGTTCGCGCCGATGCTGTAGAAGGCCACATAGCTCACTGGAAAGATCAAGCCCACCAAGACTGAGTCGATCTCGAAATTGAACGAGCTCGCGAGCTCGGCGACCTGCACGCGACTGGCGTAGTGAACGATGTCACGGACTTCGCCCCATGACAAGAAATGGCATTCGCGCAGCTTCACGAAGTGACGACAGCCAGTCACCGAGGTCAGCACCAAGACGATCTCCTGGCCCACACTCGCCCAGAAAAGACCGATGAGACCATGACCCTGCCAGACGAACAGCATTGCAAGGACCACATAGACCACCGTAGAGATGGTGCCGGAGATGTTCAGGTAAGCCCATCGGTGCTGTGCGCTGATGATCGTTTGATAGACACCGCGTAACGCCATCGCGAGCAGTAGCGGCATGAATGCCCGCAGGAGCACGGTGGCCTCTCGATGGAGAGCAGTCGAGGCGTGGAGAACCACTGTGATATCCGGTGCAAAGATAGCGACGAGTGCCGCGACCATACCGATGACCAAGGCAAGCATGACCGAGATCGTCATGAGCAACGATGAGGTCGCCCTGCGATCGCGCGAGCCGGCGAAGACCGAGAAGTAGCGTTCCGCCGTTGGGCCGAGACCGCCGTCAAGGTTCGACAGCAACCCTCGGAAAGAACTGAGCAGTGCGAACAGCCCATACCGGCTGACACCCAGGTGGAGCAGCAGGAATGGCGTCAGAACAACATTAAGCGCGACGGCCGCGATCTGGCTTCCAGTGTTCCAGCTCAGTCCTGAGAGGATCTGCGCGAACCGACCACGTCCTGCGTCACGTTGACCATCCGAGTTCGGCGCTGGCGTGTCGCCCGGCACCTCGGCGCTCACCCTTCGTCCTCGTCGGAATGCCCGATTCCGTCGCGCACTTCGGCTGCGGAACGCTCGCGGTCAACGTCGACAATCGCGAGATGATATCGAGCGTCGGGCTGCTTGGTGCGGCAGGGGTGGCCCCCTGTAGCGGTCCAGTCGATATGGCCCCTATCCACTGGACCGATGACGTGAGATTTCAGCCAGCGGTCGTATTTTCTGCGTGAAGCTTCGTAAAGCTGATCGCGACTGCAACCCGAGGAACCTGTGACGTCAGGTGCGGTCGTAAAACACCTCGATCCAGTCGAAGGGAGCCTGACCCGCTAACCGGACATCGACCCTGAGGCGACAATCGTCTCGGAAAGGAGTCCGAGATGCCTCGACCACACCCTCCGGAGTTCCGCCGGCGCGCCATTGATCTCGCCGGGCTGAGAGAGAAGCCGATCTGGGGATCTCCGACAGCTGTCTGCGCAACTGGGGGTTCGCCATGCCGATGTCGATGAAGGCACGAAAGAGGGGCTCTCTACCGACGAGCGTGCAGAGCTCGTCCGGCTCCGCCGGGAGCTCCGGGTGAAAGTCATGGAGATCGAGATCCTGAAGCGGGCGTCGGCGTTCTTTGCCAGAGAGAACGTGCTCTCAGAATGACGTTCCGGTTGGTCCGTGAGCTGAGTCGTGACGGCATCGACGTTACGGTAGCCTGCCGGATGCTCAACAACTCCCGCTCCGGTTACTACGAGTGGGCCAGCCGACCGCCCTCTATGCGGGACTGGGACGACGCCCAGCTGCTCGACGAGATTTACGAGGTGCACGCCGCCTCCTGGGCCACCTACGGGGCCCCGAGGGTGCACGGCGAGCTCAAGCTGGGCCGGGGGCGCAGGTGCGTGGCCCGGTTCGATCGGACAGTGCCA
This sequence comes from Acidimicrobiales bacterium, assembly GCA_050013835.1. Taxonomy (GTDB): domain Bacteria; phylum Actinomycetota; class Acidimicrobiia; order Acidimicrobiales; family Bog-793; genus Bog-793. Next base: position 43,625 of record JBEKEM010000015.1, on the reverse strand, counting down.
TCCGTCGGCTACCGTCACAGCGCCGCGGACAACGGTGCAAGGACGTTGCCGAGTGAGCCTGGCGTTTTCGCCATGATCACCAGAACGGAACCCGCAGTTCGTTTCTTGCGGCGTTTGCGCACCCATGGAGCTAAGAAGTCACCAGGCCGTATTTGTCGGGGGTGATGGGCAGTGCCGAGTGTTGCTGTCGTCATGGCGACGTTCAACGGCGAAGAGTGGATCGAGGCTCAGTTGCGGAGCATTTCTTCCCAGACTCGGCTCCCAGAGCGGCTGATCATTTCCGATGATGGCTCGACCGACGGTACGGTTGCCGTAGTTCGGGAGTTCGCTCGGGATGCTCCTTTCGACGTGATGCTCGTTGATGGCCCTCACGCGGGGCCGGACCTGAACTTCTGGTCCGCGGCACAGCATGCCAACACCGAGGTCATCGCGTGGTGCGACCAGGACGACGTCTGGCATCCGAAGAAGCTGCAGATCTGTGAGCGCCAGATGGCGATGCACAATGTGCAGTTCATCAGCCATTCCGCTGTGGTCGCTGACGCAACTCTCGCGCCGACGGGCCAGTTATACCCCAACTACACAAGAACCCGCGTGCTCGAGCCACTCGTGGGAGACTGGTTGTGGTGCGCCCCAGGCTTCACCCAGTACTTTCGGTCTGAGTTGCTGACGATGGCTCGCTGGGAAAAGCGGCCGGACCCGGACGACCCGAGAGGACCGGGTTTCGACGGAGTGATTTCGCTACTGGCCTTCACAAGTTGTCGGCGGCTCGAGCTGAGCGATGTCTTGGTCAGTTACCGCCAGCACGAGACGAATCTCGCCGGTCCAGCGCGAACCTACAGCGTGCCCGAGAAGGTCAAGGCAGCGCTCAGCATCGAGCCAACCGCTTATGCCAGGAGGGCCGCGCTCGCCGAGAGTTACGGGAGCTTTGTTGCCGTGAGCGATCCGCATAACATCCGCGCGATCGAGTATTTTTCCGAGGTCAAAGCTCGGTGCCTGCGACGCGCCAGTGTCCATCAGTCCTCGGATCGCCTCAGCGCTTCGCGCAAGCTGTTTTCGCAGCTGGTCAGCGGAGACTTCTGCCGCAAGTCCCGGGGCGGTTTCGGGGCGCTTGGACTTTGCCGCGATGCCATTGCACTCGGCCTTGGGGAAGCCAGGACGCGACGGGCCACGACGAAGCCCTGACAGATGGCGCTCGGAGGGCCGAGAGGGTGACGAGTTCCGCGTCGGAGAGCTTCGGAAAAATACCAACTCTTGGCGGACGCGGGCCAGCTCCGGCCGCATCCCAAAGAGTCATCGGTCGTGACGAACCGTGCGGTGGCGAGGTGTTCCTGTCGGCGTGAAGTGACGAGTGATTGGTTGCTCAGTCTCTCGTTGACTCGGAATCTCGCCGGCTCACCATTGCGGCATCGATCCGCCATGAGCCTGTCTCGGGCCTCTTCGCTCTCTCGACGGCGCACTTTCTCCCGCATCCAGCATTACTACAGTCGTCATACGCGCCGCGAGCGGCCGGATCCGCGTCCAGGGCATCGGCGAAGTCCGTTGGCTCAACTAACACGCGGGGCTCGACATCTAGCTCGACCGCGACCTCGACCTCGTCACCGGTTGGGACACCGGCAGCTCTCTGGTTGGCACTGCTGAGTCCGATCAGGTTGCGGCCACGCATGATCGGCTTCTGCCATTCCCGGAATGCCCGCTGATCGTGATGGTCACTGCTGGACGCTTGCCCCCACCAAACGCCTGGCCCACTTCTTCTGGCACCTCGGCGATATGCACGGCCGCCGCAGTGCGTCCTTCAGATCCTCATGGTGGATGTCGTCGATCACGCGCCCGACATTACGAGGATTCAGCAGGGGTAGAGGTTCCTCCATTCCCCGCACGCGTGCCGCGACAGCTCATTGAGTGTGGGCTGGTCGGCAGGCCTTCGCGGGCATCCGCCACCCGCCCGGCAAGACCCCCCATCATTAACGGCTGAAATCGATTTGGGGCCCCAGGCAAGGGTCGCACAGGGTTGTGGTCATGTGAACTCGGATAACACCCTGTGCCTCCGACGATCTGCCCAAGTCGTCAAGCTCCAAGCTCCGCCAGGGTCTATTCCGTGCGTTAATCGTGCGTTAGCGAACGGGTAACATCGGGTCCGAACAGGGTCAAGCTGTGCGATACGGTCAACTACGAATTGGGCTGTGATCTGCTCTAATGAGGAAACTGCGTGGCAGCCCCAACGGGATTCGAACCCGTGTCTCCACCTTGAGAGGGTGGTGTCCTAGTCCACTAGACGATGGGGCCGAGATCGTCGCCCACTGGGCGGACGGCTCAGCAGCGTACCCGCGTGCAGCGCGGCCCCGCGTCCCGCCGCACCGTGCGCAAGCCAGCACCTGACAGGCCGCGCCGCCAGCTGGCAATTCCTCCTCCCAAGAAACGGCGTCGGTGTTGCCAGCAGGGTCACGCCACCGGCACCGAAAGTACACCGCTGAATTGCTCGGGGGGGAGGACTCGAACCCCCAATTACAGGGCCAGAACCTGTCGTGTTGCCGATTACACCACCCCCGAATGGGCGTCCGGCGATCTTAACAGTCGGGGTCGATGCACTGGCCCGGTGGAGGTGGCCTAGTTTGATTTGGACTCTTGTCAAGCACCCAGCGGGGGTCGAGCGCCCTGGGCCTGAGCGACCGTTGTGTTGCGGGCGAACATCGGCATTTCAACCTTCTTGCCCCCTAGCAGCTTTCCCACGGTCAGGAGTTTTCGCCGTGGGTACCGCAGGCCCCAGTCATCGGAGTAGGAGCCAGCCTCAGCGGATTCCTGCCTCATCGGCCACGTTCGATTGGCAGGAAGCTAAACACGCTCGAATTGGGTGTCCCTCGATCAGCCAGAGGCTTGCGCCCTAAGGGTCGCGAGTGCCTCGACTATGGCGTCGTCCTCGTTGGTGGGGTGGAACAGGGTCGGCACCCCGTCATTGAATACGGATTCATAGGTGGTGCGGTCAATTTCGTCGATCGCCAGCGAGTCGGCCATCTTGACGGAGGTATGGGCATCGCGCCGCCATACAACCGCCTGAGGATTGTCAAGCCCCACGATCGTTCTGAACGCAAGCTCCGGATGATGGCGACTGAGACATAACAGAACCTTGAAGACATCTCCGTGCCATATGCTCGGGTCGCGCTCGAAACCCAGTCGCCGATGCTCCCGCATGGCCTCTTCCTTGTCCGGAATGGCCGATACGGTGTCGCACGGGACGACATCATCGACTAGCAACACCCCGTCCGGACAAACACGGCAACTGTTGATCACGTCACGGTACGCCTGCTGGAAGGTATGAAGGCCGTCGATGAACACCAGGTCGAACGCCGTGCCTGCTGGCAGCCGGTCGAAGAAGTCATCCGACGTGCTGGCTATCACCGTTACTCCGCGGGGCAACCTCTTGATGTCGAATTGCGGAGCGGGGTCCACTCCCCATCGCACAGGAGCCCGGACGTTCTCGAACGTCTTGCCCCACTCCAGCCCGATCTCTAAGTAGCGATGATTCTGCGGAAGTCCTTCAAGCAGCTTGTTGATCCTCCGTGCCGAGTGCCCTCCCCGATCCGGCATCGGGTTGGCTATCAGGACACGCGGGCCGCCACTGATTCGAGTCTGCAGCACTGACCGCAGATTCCCATACCGAGCGTACTGGGCAACGCTGGACAGAAGACTTCGGACGCCTGCTCGGTCGTCGCGGTCGCGCATCCGCTCATCCCGTAGTTGGTGATGAAACACCATGCTTGCCCACAGGATGAGAAGCCTAGCCGTGCGGTGACTTTCAAGTAGCACGCCCATGCTCGGCCTGTAAAGGGATGCGGCCGCGGGTAAGGGGCTGTCGCCGCATTGCCGTGCGCCGAAGATCAGTTAGTAGGCCCACATGTGTCTTTTTGCGCACACTTCGCCTTTATCTTTGCACCACCTTCTCGCGCATGCGCCGCCCGTAGATGAGTCGCCGGGGAGCCGAGCAACGGTCGTGCCCTGTCACGGCGTGACCTGGTTTGAGGAAAGTCAGTTCCCGTCAGTCTCCCAAGTACATTGAAAGGACCGTGTACGGTCGAATCATTCCGATCCGCCAGGTGACGGAGGCTGACGTAGGCGCGTGGCGGGATCTGGCTGAACGCGCGATCGAGCCAAATCGAACTAGGCCACTACCGGCCAGGTCCGCGAACGCCATACGGCGGGCGAAGCGGACCGCACGGCTCGTCCGGGGGGCGGTTGGATCAGTAGGCCGCCCAAGAGACGCGGCCGAATCCAAGCACCCGTCCGACGGCGACGCCGGTCGCCTCGCGCAGGAGCGGGCCGATTTCATCAAACACGAACTTCTTGGAGCTCGGCGGTGGAGAAACCTGAGCCGCCAGCCCGTCTCCCGATGCGGCACCATGGGTCCATAAGGCGTCAATCGCGTCCGTGACGACGATCACGCTGCCACCGTCACCCAGTCTCCTAGCCGTCTGCGAAAGCGCGACCGCTGTGTTCGGCGCCCTCAGTTCGACCACCGCACAGGACCCGAGCCCGAAGCCATTGAGCGTTTTCACGTCGTAGGAGAAGGAACCCACCGAACCCGACTGGGGTGGGTACGAAGCGAGGAGGATGCGTGGCGCCCGGCCGTGCCGGCAGAGCAGTGCCGCCTGCCGGAGTCGAGAGACGAGGTCGACCCGGTCGGACCTCGCGACCGGGTCGGCGACCGGGTCGCCGACAACGAGGATCGCCGACGCCGGACCGACCGCCGCCGGTGCGGTGGAAAGGCGGGAAGCGTTCACGACCTGCACCCCGCACACGATCACGTAGACGACCGCCGCGATGACGACGAGCGAGACGAGCTTGGTTATCAAGCGAACAGGTCCGAACAGCATCGTTGCGAGACCCCCTATCGGCTTGTCACCGGTGGTGGCGGCAGTTCGACGAGGGCATCGCCGATCCGTGACAACGTCCGCTCCCTGCCGAGCACCTCGAGCGACTCGAACAACGGCAGGCCCACGCTCGATCCCATCGTCGAGACACGAATCGGGGCCTGTGTCTTCGCGAGTTTACGTCCGACGTCCTCCGCGATCGTGGTGAGCGAGACCCGCAGGGCATCCGCCGTCCACGGGCACTTCTCGAAATGCTCACGCGCCTTCTCTAGGATGATCCCCGCCGCGTCGTCTCGGAGTACCACTTTCTCGAATGCGGACGGGTCGACGGCGAAAGGTGCGTCAAAGAGGAACCTGATGTAGGCGACGACCTCGCCGAGCGTGGCCACGCGCTCCTGGATGAGCGGGGCGAGGCGGACCACCTGTCCCTCGTCATAGGAACCGGCGGGCCACGGAACCGACGCGGTGGTAAGGAAGCGCCCAACCCGTTCGAGGAACTCATCGACGGCCAGGCCGCGGATGTACACGCCGTTGAAGTGCGCGAGCCGCTTCTCGTCGAAGAACGCCGGCGAGACATTGACGTCCTCGAGGCGGAACTGGTCGATCATCTCTTCGACGGAGAGGATCTCCCGCTGGTCCGGCGGACCCCATCCGAGCAGGGCCAGGTAGTTCCGCATCGCCTCGGGCAGGTAGCCCTGGTCCCGGTAGTCCTCGACGGCGACACGATCACGGCGCTTCGAGAGCTTCTGCCGCTTCTCGTTCACGAGGACCGGCAGGTGCGCGAATGCGGGCAGCGGCGAGCTGGTGAGCGCTCGCCAGACGAGGACGGCCTTCGGCGTGGTCGGCAGGTGCTCCTCGGCGCGAATCACGTGGGTGATCCCCATGGCAATGTCGTCGGCGACCACCGCGAGGACGAAGAGCGGATCCCCATTCGACTTCACCAGGACGAAGTCTTCGATCGTCGAGTTGGCGAACTCGACTTCTCCGCGCACGACGTCGCGTACGAGCGTCACGCCTTCGTCGGGGACGCGAAACCGAAGCACCCGCCCGGGGCCGAAGGTCAGCCCGCGCTCTCGGCAGTAACCGTCATAGCCGGGAGTCGGATTGGCGCGCGTCCGCTCATCGACCTGGGCTCGCGTGCATTCGCAGGCATAAGCGTGGCCCGATCCGATGAGCCGTCGCGCCGCGTCCTCGTAGAACTCCCTGCGCTCCGACTGCAGGTAGGGCCCCTCGTCCCAGCCGATACCGAGCCACTCGAGCGCCGAGAGGATCCCTTCGGTCCAGTCGGTCTGGCTGCGCTCCCGGTCCGTGTCCTCGATCCGGAGGACGAACTTGCCTCCGCACCGCCGCGCGAACAGCCAGTTGTACAGAGCAGTCCTGGCCCCTCCGACGTGGAAGTACCCCGTCGGGGAGGGGGCGAAGCGGACGCGAACCGCTGAAGGGGCGGTCACTCCTCGGCGATCGAGATTGACCCGGTCGGGCACGACGTCACCGCCTGTTCGACGAGGTTACGCAGCTCCTCGCCCGGGTGCTCGTCGAGAACGTAGAGGTAGCCGTCGTCGCGGACCTCGAACACGGCAGGAACGATCCCCATGCAGACGGCGTTGCTCTGACAGGTGTCGAAGTCGACGACGACACGCAACTCGCGCCTCCCGATTGGTCGGACGACCTGGCAAAACCAAGGTTAGCCAGCGCCGCTACCCGGTAGTGGCGCTCCGTTACGCTCGAGTCACTGTGGCCGTGACCAACCACCCGGCCAGGATCGTCGCCGGACTCTTCGTCGTGCTCGGTGTCGCGCTCGGCGCGGCCGTGGCGTCGGGCGTGTTCCAGCCGACGGGCCCGAGTCTCACGCCGAAACAGATCGCCGAGCAGGCCAGCATCCGGGCGACCAGGCGCCTGCTGGCGCAGGAGGCCTCGGCGGTTCGGGCTGCTGATGCGCGCGTGGCGTTGAAGCTCCCCCGCCGGTCCGCCCGGGTCGTCGCCGCCCCCGCCATGCCGGCGAAGCTCTTCACCAGCCCCCTCGCACCCGTCGAGGTACTCGGGTACGTCCCGTACTGGGAGGCCCCCGACATCACCGCCACCGACCTCGCCGACACGAGCGTCATCGCCCTGTACGGGGTCGAGGTGGCACATGACGGCGGGTTCCTCGAGAGTGGGCCGGGTTGGGCCTACTACGCCGACACCGGTTACCACACGCTCACCGCGTCCGCGCACGCGGCGGGTGACCGCGTGCTCTTCACCATCGCGACGACCAACCCGAGCGTGATCGGCAACCTTGCGCACGACCCGGGACCGACGGGCAGCCGTCTCGCCGCCGCGATCTCGCAGGCCGTCGCCACGGGGGGACTCGACGGCGTCGACATCGACATCGAGGGCGCCTCACGCGCCGACCGCCCCGGTTTCGTCCTCTTCGCCACCGACTTCGTGGCGTCACTGCGCCACGACGGGATGGAGAAGACGGTCGTCCTTAACTGCTACCCGGAATCGGCGGGCAGCTCGACGGACTTCTTCGACGTGGCGAAGCTCGCGCCAATCGTCGACCAGATCTTCATCATGGACTACGACATGGAGCAGTACGCCAACGCGTCGGCTAACGCCCCCCTCGCCAACGGGGACCTCGGGCTGAGCGACGTGCAATCGCTCATCCAGTATCGGCGCGTCGTGCCCGCCTCGAAGCTGATACTCGGGGTGCCCTTCTACGGGATCGACTTCACGACGATGACCGGAGCGCCGGGATCGCTCACGCTCGCCGCGTCACCGTCGGTCGAGACCTACCAGACAATCGCCGCCGCCGGCCGGACCCCGCTTTGGGACCCCGCCTCGCAGACCGTGTGGACGCGTTTCCGCGTCGGCACCACCTGGAACGAGACCTGGTTCGACGACCCGGTCACCATCGCGCTGAAGCGCGCCCTCGCGGCAGAGTTCCATCTCGCCGGGGTCGGGGTGTGGGCGCTCGGGTTCGAGGGGGACGCGACGGCGATGCTCGGGGCGCTCGACGGCGGTTCGCCACCGGCGCGGGCCGCCTCGGCCCGTGGCTGAGGCGGCGGCGCTCAGCTCTCGGCCGTCTCGCCAGCCCGGGTGACGGCCCGCATCATCCGCGACTTGCGGCGGGCCGCCTGGTTGGCGTGAATGACTCCCTTGGCAGCCGCCTTGTCGATGCGCCGTGCCGCCGCGGCGACCTTGGCCTCGACGTCTTCGGCGCCCTCCTCCGCCGCGAACAGTGCACTTTTCGTGCGCGTCTTCAGCTCGGAGCGCACCGACTTGTTGCGCTCACGCCGGGCCTCGTTCTGGCCAATGCGCTTGATCTGACTCTTGATGTTCGCCATTGATTCCCTTGCAGCTGTACCGGTGAGCCCGTTCCTGGACGGGCGGTGAATCGTACCAGGCCAGGTTGGGCGTCCGGTCCGTGCGCCCCGCGAGCAGGGCTGCGCGAGGCGGGGTACGGCGAAGATGGCACGATGTGCGGCATGGTCGAGGTGTCGGCGTTCCGGAATTTCTCGATCATCAGCCACGTCGACCACGGCAAGTCGACGCTGTCGGACCGCATCCTCGAGCTGACCAACGCCGTCGACCCACGCGACATGCGGGAGCAGTACCTCGACTCGATGGACATCGAGCGCGAGCGCGGGATCACGATCAAGGCCCAGAACGTCCGCGTCCACTGGCACGGTCACGTGCTGCACCTCATCGACACTCCGGGGCACGTCGACTTCGGCTACGAGGTCTCGCGCAGCCTCGCCGCCTGCGAGGGCGTCGTCCTGCTGGTCGACGCCTCCCAGGGCATCGAGGCGCAGACGCTCGCCAACTGCTACTTGGCGATGGAGCACGAGCTCGAGATCGTCGCCGCCCTCAACAAGATCGACCTGCCGGCCGCCGACCCAGAGCGCTACGCCCACGAGATCGAGAACGTCCTCGGGATCCCGGCCAACACCGTGCTGCGCATCTCCGCCAAGACCGGCCAGGGGGTGGCGGAGCTGCTCGACGCCGTCATCAGCCGCATCCCGCCCCCGACGGGCGACGCCGGGGCGAGGCTGCGCGCCCTCGTCTTCGACTCGTACTACGACCAGTACCGCGGTGTGATCAGCGCGATCCGGGTCGTCGACGGGACCCTGCGGGCCGGCTCCCGGGTCCGCTTCCTCCAAGCCAACGTGACCCACGAGGTCGAGGAGATCGGGATCCGGGCCCCAGTGATGACCCCGGTCGACACCCTCGGCCCCGGCGAGGTCGGTTACCTGGTCGCCGGCGTGAAGGACATCAGCGAGGCCCGCGTCGGCGAGACCGTCACCGACGCGGCGCACCCGGCCCACGATCCGCTCGTCGGCTACCGGGACCCCAAGCCGATGGTGTTCTGCGGGATCTACCCGATCGAGGGCGACCAGTTCCCCGACCTGCGCGACGCCCTCGAGAAGCTCCAGCTGAACGACGCCAGCATCACCTACACGCCCGAGACCTCGACCGCCCTCGGATTCGGCTTCCGTTGCGGCTTCCTGGGGCTCTTGCACATGGACATCGTGCGCGAGAGGCTCGAGCGCGAGTTCAACCTCTCGCTCATCGCGACGGCACCGTCGGTCGGCTTCGTCGCCTATCTGACCGACGGGACGACGCAGTTCGTCGACAACCCGTCGGCCCTGCCGCCGCCGCAGGAGATCGACCACATCGACGAGCCGGTGCTGAAGGTGACGATCGTGACGCCGGTCGAATACATCGGCACGATCATCGACCTGTGCCAGTCCAGACGCGGCAGGCAGGACCGGATGCAGTACCTGTCGGCCGAGCGGGTCGAGCTCGTCTACACGGTCCCGCTCGCCGAGATCGTCATCGACTTCTTCGACCAGCTGAAGAGCCGGACGAAAGGGTACGCCAGCCTCGACTACGAACCCGCCGGGGCCGAGACGGCGAACCTCGTCAAGGTCGACGTCCTGCTGAACGGCCAGCCCGTGGACGCCTTCTCCTCGATCGTGCACCGCGCCCGCGCCGAGGAGTACGGCCGCCGCATGACCGAGAAGCTGAAGCAGCTCATCCCCCGGCAGCTGTTCGACGTGCCGATCCAGGCCGCCATCGGCGGGCGGATCATCGCCCGCCAGACCGTGAAGGCCAAGCGCAAGGACGTCCTCGCCAAGTGCTACGGCGGCGACATCACCCGCAAGCGCAAGCTCCTCGAGAAACAGAAGGAAGGCAAGAAGCGGATGAAGTCGATCGGACGTGTCGAGATCCCCCAGGAAGCCTTCGTCTCGGCGCTCCGCCTCGAGGAGTAGCCGGCACCGGCGCCCCGGCGCCCGACGATGTCCGCTTCCATCAGCACTCGGTAGAATCGAGTGCTGAAAAGGCGCACTCCCAGGCGGAGCACCATTCGGGGCGTGAGGCGGGGACGAGACGTGGCTACTAAGGGTCCAGCGCTCGACGCGAGGAAGTCCACGATCCTGCGCAGGGTGATCTCGGAGCACATCCAGACCGGGCAGCCGATCGGCTCGGCCCACGTCGTGCGAAAAGGCGAGATCGACGTCTCGGCCGCCACGGTGCGCTCCGACATGGCGGCGCTGGAGCGTGACGGATACCTCACGCACCCCCACACGTCGGCTGGGCGCATCCCGACGGACAAGGGGTACCGCTTCTTCGTCGACCAACTCGACGACGCGACCGCCCTCGACCCGGCGAGCGAGGAGCAAGTCGAGGCGTTCTTCGAACGGGCCCACGGCGCGCTCGAGCGGATGCTTCGCGACACTTCGCAGCTGCTCTCCCAGCTCACCGACTACGCCGCGGTCGTCGTCGGCCCGACCCACGGCACCCTCAGCGTGCGGTCGTCGTTGCTCACGAGGCTCGGGCCGCGCACCGCCCTCCTCGTCGTCGTGCTCTCCAACGGCGTCGTCGAGAAGCGTTCGCTCGAGGTCGACGAGGCCGTGACCGATGCCCTGGTCGAGCGGGCGAACTCGGTGCTTAAAGAGCAGCTCCCCGACCAGACCCTCGGGCATCTCGCCCCCATGAAGACGTCGGGCGATGCCGCCCTCGACCGGGTCGTGCGGTCCTGCTATGCCGTGCTCCCCGGGATCCCGGCAGCCGAGCCCGGTGACGAGGACGTCTACGTCGGCGGCGCTTCCCACATGGCGGACCAGTTTTCCGCTGTCGACACCGTGCGCGAGGTACTCGGGATCCTCGAGCAGTCCTTCGTCGTCGTCTCGCTCATCAGCGAGCTGCTGGCCCAGGGCCGGTCGGTCGCGATCGGCACCGAGAGCGGGCTGCCCTCGCTCGCCGAGTGTTCACTCGTCGTCGCCCCCTACGAGGCCGGGAAGGAGCTCGTCGGGACGATCGGGGTCCTCGGCCCGACCCGGATGAACTACCCGCAGGCCCTCGCGACCGTCGCCGTCGTCAGCCAGCGCCTCAGCCGCGAGCTGTCGGACAACTAGGCGCCTCGGGATCGTGGATCGCTAATGGCGCGGGACTTCTACGAGCTGCTCGGGGTCCCGCGCAACGCGACCGAGGAGGAGATCAAGCGCGCCTACCGGCGCCTCGCCCGCGAGCTCCACCCGGACACGAGCGGCGACGCCGAATCCGAGGCGCGCTTCAAGGAGGTCACCGCCGCCTATGAGACGCTCCGTGACCCGGAGCGCCGCCGCCAGTACGACATGTTCGGCACGGGCGGGGAGCGGTTCGGCCAGCAAGGCCCGGGCGACGTCTTCACGGCGGGATTCGGCGACCTGTTCAACGCCTTCTTCTCCGGCGCCGGGTTCGGCGGCTCCCCCGCCGCCACGACCCGGCGCGGCGAGGATGTCGAGGTCACCCTCGACCTGCCCTTCGAGGAGGCCGTTTTCGGGGTGGAACGGCCGATCACCTTCCGCGGCGTCGTGGCCTGCGCGACGTGCTCAGGGACCGGCGCCCGCCCGGGGACGAGCCCCGTCACCTGCACCCAGTGCGGCGGCACGGGCCAGCAGCGCCGGGTGCGCCAGTCGATCCTCGGCCAGGTTGTGAGCACGACGCCGTGCAACCGCTGCCGGGGCCTCGGTGAGGTCATCGAGTCCCGCTGCAGCGCCTGCCGGGGCGACGGCCGTCGTGTCGAGGAGCGAACGATCACGGTCGACGTGCCCTGCGGCGTCGACAACGGCACGACGCTCCGGATCACCGGCGCGGGCGCGCCGGCGGTGCGCGGCGGCGTCCCCGGGGACCTCTACGCCCACGTCCAGGTCGCACCCCACCCGAGGTTCGAGCGGACCGGCATCGACCTCGTCACCGCCGAGCACGTGACGATGGCGCAGGCGGCCCTCGGGACCGACATCGAGGTCGAGACGCTCGACGGCACCGAGACGATCTCGGTCCCGCCCGGAACCCAGACCGGCCGGGTCGTCCGCCTGCGCGGCCGGGGCGTGCCCGAGGTGCGGGGGCACAACCGCGGAGACCTCCACGTCCAGCTCGTCGTCGACACGCCGACGGGCCTTTCCAAGGACCAGGAGCGCCTGCTGCGTGAGTTCGCCGCCCAGCGCGGCGAGGAGCTCGCCTCCGAGGAGCCCGGCCTCATCGCCCGTCTGCGAGCGAGGTGAGCACCGGGCACGACCTCGTCCGTCGGGCCGGGGCGGTCGTCTTCGTTACCGACCTCGCGGCCCCCGAGCTCGCGCCCGAGGACGCCCACCACCTCGCCGACGTGCTCCGCCTCGCTGACGGGGAGGCAGTGGTCGCCGCCGACGGCACGGGGGCGTTCCGCCTCTGCCGGTTCGAGCTGGGTGTCGTCACCCGCGGCCGGCCCGGCAAGCGCCGCGCCGTTCCGGCCCGACTCGTCGCCGAGGGCGCGGTTTCCGTGGCGCCGTCGTCAGAACCGCCGGTCACCGTCGGGTTCGCCCTGCCCAAGGGCGAACGCCCGGAGTGGGCGGTCCAGAAACTCACCGAGCTCGGCGTCGACCGCATCGTCACGTTCACGACGGTGCGCACCGTCGTCCGCCTCGACGAGGCAGCGGCACACCGGCGAGGCGAGCACCTGCGGAGAGTCGCGCGCGAGGCGGCCGCGCAGTGCCGGCGCTTGACTCTCCCCGCCGTCGACGGCCCCGTGCCGTACCGGGCGGTGCTCGCCACGGCGCCCCCTGGTCTCGCCGTCGCCGAGCCGGGCGGGCCGCCACCCACGGCCGCGACGACCTGCATCCTCGTCGGCCCGGAAGGCGGGTTCACCCCCGAGGAGCTCGACCTCGCACCCGGCCTCGTCGGCCTGGCCGACACGGTGCTGCGCGCCGAGACGGCGGCGGTCGTGGCGGGCGCCTTCCTCGTGGCCGTCCGCGCCGGACGCCTGCGCCCGGCGTGACCCGCGCCGGGTCACCGGCGGACAACCTCGCGCCACGCTGCGTGGTGCACTACCGTGAGGACCGAACTGCGGCCGGGCGGGGCGACGGGCGCAAGGGGACGAGCAAGCCCTGGAACCGTGATGAACGAACACCGCAATCTCAACGGAGTCTCGGAGGACAGCTACGCCGAGACGGTCGGCGTCCGGCTGCGCGCCGTGCGCCGTCAGAAGCACCTCTCTCTCCAGGCGGTCGAGGGCACCTCGAACCAGGAGTTCAAGGCCTCGGTCCTCGGCGCCTACGAGCGGGGCGAACGGGCGATCTCGGTCCCGCGGCTGCGCCGGCTGGCCCAGATCTACGACGTCCCCCTCGACCAGCTCCTGCCGGGGAGCCGGGAGGGGGCCGCGGTCCTCGACGTCGAGCCGCTGACGAGGACGCCGCACGAGACGAAGATCCGCATCGACCTCGTCCGTCTTAAGGCGACGCAGGGTCCCGAGGCGGAGGCGCTGCAGCGCTTCCTCACCAAGGTCCAGCTCGACAGGCAGGACTTCAACGGGCAGATGCTGACGATCCGCGCCGACGACCTGCGCGTGATCGGCGCCACCTTCGGCCTCGGCGTCGTCGAGATGGTCGCGAGGCTGCAGACACTCGACCTCATCTACGCCGCCTAGTGACGCCCGGCGCCCCTGAGGGCGTGGCCGGTGAGTTCGGCGTCTACGTCCACATCCCGTTCTGCACCCACCGCTGCGACTACTGCGCCTTCGCGACCTGGACGGACAAGTTCGGACTCGTCGGGGCCTACGTGGACGCCTGCCTCACCGACATCTCCCGGCGGCGCCGCGCCAGGACCCTGCGACCGGCGACGACGGTCTACCTGGGTGGCGGGACGCCGTCGCTCCTCCCGCCGGACGAGCTCGGGCGGCTGCTCGACGCCATCGAGCGGGCGCCGGGCGCCGAGGTGACGGTCGAGGCGAACCCCGAGAGCACGACACGGGAGTTCCTTGCTTCGGCCCGGCGAGCCGGCGTCACGCGGGTCTCGCTCGGGGTCCAGTCGCTCGTCCCCCGGGTGCTCGCCGAGCTCGGCCGGCGACACACCCCCGGCTCGGTGAAGCGGGTCGCCGCCCTCGTCGGCGACCTCGGGTTCGCGACCTACAACGTCGACGTCGTCTACGGCTCGGTCGCCGAGACCGATGCCGACCTCGCGGCGACGCTCGCCGGCCTGCTGGCGCTGGAACCGGCGCCGCCGCATGTGAGCGCCTACGCCCTCACCGTCGAACCAGCCACGCCGCTTGGGCGCGACCCGTCCCGCCACCCCGACGACGACACCGAGGCGGGGCGGTACGCCCTCGTGGATGCGACGCTCGGCGCCGCCGGGCTGGCGTGGTACGAGATCTCGAACTGGGCGCGGCCGGGCCACGAGTGCCGCCACAATCTCGCCTGCTGGCACGGGGCCGACTACCTCGGCTTCGGCTGCGCCGCCCACAGCCACATCGACGGGCGGCGCTTCGCCAACGTCGCCTCGCCCGAGCGCTACATCGCGAGGATCCGGGACGGCGCCTCGCCGGTCGCCTCGGCCGAGCGGCTCGGCCCCGCCGAACGCGAACTCGAGTCCCTCCAGCTCGCCCTGCGCACCCGCGACGGCGTCGCCGAGGCGGCGCTGCCCGACACGGACGAACTGGCGGGACTCGTGGCGCGCCGCGGCGGGCGCGCCGTGCTCACCCGGCGGGGCCGCCTGCTCGCCAACGAGGTCGCGATCCGGCTCCGCCCGCCGCCGCCGGTCGGCGGCGACCTGAGCGGCGGGCGTTCACACGTGCTGCCTGCGGATGGCATGAGAGGCTACGAACTGCACGGTCAGGTGGTATGATTCCCCTCGTGGCCGAGGGATCCGTCTGGATGAGCACGAAGCAGGCCTCGGCGTACCTCGGCGTCAACCTGCGCACCCTCTACCGGTTCATCGACGAGGGCGGGCTGCCCGCTTTCAAGTTCGGCCGCGTCATCCGGCTGCGCCAGAACGACGTCGAGGCGTTCGTCGAGTCGGCGCGGATCACGCCGGGCAGCCTCGAGCACCTCTACCCCGAGCCGACGCGCCCGGCTGGCCGCTGACCGGGCACGGCGCCGGGAGGTCCTCGCGCATCGCCACACGAATCCCCCGGGGCCCACTGGTACCCTCAGGGCGGTAGACGTGTCCGAATCCCAGATCAAGATCCAGGTTCCCGGCAACGACCTCATGGTCGGACTGCTCGGTGAGCGGGATGAACTCCTCCTGCTCGTCGAGCGGGAGTTCGACGACACGTCGATCCACGTGCGCGGCAACGAGATCACGATCGACGGCCCCGACGCCGACCGGGTGGGCAAGATCTTCAACGAGCTCGTCACCCATCTCGAACGCGGCCAGTGGGTCGACGCCGCCCACGTCGGGCGCACGATCGAGATGGTGAAGTCCGACGTCGTGCCGTCCGAGGTGACGGCCGCCGAGGTACTGCGGCCGGCGGCCGGCCGGCCGGTGCGGCCGATGACCCCCGGGCAGCGCCGCTACGTCGACGCCATCGCCACGAACACGATCACCTTCGGGATCGGCCCCGCCGGGACAGGAAAGTCCTACCTCGCCGTCGCCGCGGCCGTGCGGGCCCTGCAGGCCAAGGAGGTCCACCGGATCATCCTCGCCCGCCCCGCCGTCGAGGCCGGCGAGCGGCTCGGCTTCCTGCCGGGCGATCTCATGGCCAAGGTGGACCCCTACCTGCGCCCGCTCTACGACGCCCTCTACGACATGCTCGAGCCCGAGGGGACCCAGCGCCTCATCGAGCGGGGCACGATCGAGGTCGCGCCGCTCGCCTTCATGCGGGGCCGCACCCTCAACGCCAGCTTCGTCATCCTCGACGAGGCCCAGAACACGACGCCCGAGCAGATGAAGATGTTCCTCACCCGGATCGGCTTCGGGACGAAGGCCGTCGTCACCGGCGACATCACCCAGATCGACGTCGCTGGCGGGCGCTCCGGCCTCGTCGGCATCGAGGAGATCCTCGGTCCGATCGACGGCGTCGGCTTTGTCCGCCTCGGCCAGTCCGACGTCGTGCGCAACCGCATCGTGCGGGCGATCGTCTCCGCCTACGAGCGGCACGGCGACGCCGAACCGGCGCGTTAAGCCCGTGATGGCCGTCGAGGTCTTCGTCGCCGACGAGCAGACCGACCGAGCCGTCGACTGCACCCGCTGGGCCGAGCTATCCCAGGCGGTGCTCGCCGCCGAGGGGGTGCGCGGCGACGCCGAGCTGAGCCTGGTCTTCGTCGACGAGGCCGCGATCGCCGCGTTGAACGAACGGTTCCTCGAGGTCGCCGGGCCGACCGACGTCCTCGCCTTCCCGATCGACGACGAGGCCGCCCTCGGGCGCTCGCCGGACAACGGCGGTTCCGGCCCCGGCTGGGAGACGGGTGAGGACGGCTCGGCGCCGGTCCTCATCGGCGACATCGTGATCTGTCCCGAGGTCGCCTGGCACAACGCGCCCGAGCACACCGGCAGCTTCGACGACGAGATCGCCCTCCTCGTCGTCCACGGGATCCTCCACCTGCTCGGCATGGACCACGAGCGGCCCGACGACGCCGAGGCGATGGAGGCACGCGAACAGGAGCTCCTCGACGAGCTCTTCCGCCCCCGGGGCGGCTGATGCTGGCGGCGTCGTTCGGCACGGCCGACGGTGGCCTCGTCGCCGCCGTCCTCGTGCTGATCGCCCTCTCGGCCGTGTTCGCCCTCGCCGAGACGAGCCTCGTCCGCACGAGCCAGGCGCGGGCCCGCTCGCTCGAGGAGCAGAAGCGGCACGGTTCGCGGTCGCTGCGGCGGCTCGTCGAGCACCCGGAGCACTTCCTCACGCCACTTCTGCTGCTCGTGCTCGCCTGCCAGCTCGTCGCGGCAAGCCTCGTCGGCTACGAGGCGTCGCACCTGTTCGGCACGCTCGGCCTCTGGGTGGCGATCGTCTTCGAGGTCGTCATCATCTTCGTGTTCGCCGAGGCGATCCCCAAGGGCTGGGCGGTCCTGCACGCCGACCGCGCCGCTCTGTTCGCGGCACCGCTCGTCACGACGATCATCAACTTCCCGCCGATCCGGGCCGTGGCGTCGATGCTCATCGGCTTCGCCCACCTCGTGACACCCGGTCACGGTGCCGACGTCGATCCCGAGGTCACCGAGTCCGAGCTCCTCGCCCTCGCCGACGTCGCCGTCGACGAGGACGTGATCGAGAACGAGGAGCGCGAGCTCATCTCGTCGATCATCGACTTCGGCGACACGATCGTGCGCGAGGTGATGGCCCCGCGTCCCGACGTCGTGGCGGTCGAGGCGGGCTCGAGCGTCGCGAGCGTGCTCGAGCGGGCGATGGTGTCGGGACTCAGCCGGATCCCGGTCTACGCCGCCTCGCTCGACGACGTCGTCGGTATCGCCTACACCCGCGACGTCGTGCGCGCCGTGCGCGAGGGCCACGAGGACGCAGCAATCGGGCGGCTGTGCCGGCCGGCGCACTTCGTGCCGGAGACGAAACGCGTTGCGCCGCTCCTGCGGGAGATGCAGTCCGAGCAGTTCCACCTCGCCGTCGTCGTCGACGAGTACGGCGGCACGGCGGGCGTCGTCACGCTCGAGGACCTCCTCGAGGAGCTCGTCGGCGAGATCGCGGACGAGTTCGACGCCGACGACCCCCTCATCGAGCCGCTCGACGGCGGGGGCTTCGTCGTCTCGGGCCGGATGGCGCTCGATGAGGTGAACGAGCTGGTCGACGCGAACCTGCCCACCGGCGACTGGGACACCGTCGCCGGGCTCTTCCTCCACCTGCACGGGCGCGTGCCCAATGAGGGGGAGGCGGTCGCCGCCGGCGGCTACACCCTCGTCGCCGAGCGGGTGCAACGTCGCCGGATCGGCAAGGTGCGGATCATCCCCGGCCCGGCGGGAGACGGGGGCGGAGCCGGCCCGGCGCCGGCGGCGCGCTGAGCGGGGCGCCCGCCGGGGGGGCGGAGGACCCGGGCGCCCGAGCCGACGGGGCGGTATTCCGCTCGGGCTTCGTCACGCTCCTCGGGCGGCCGAACGTCGGCAAGTCGACGCTCCTCAACCGGATCCTCGGCGCCAAGGTCTCGATCACGGCGAGATGGCCGAACACGACGCGCCAGCACACCCGCGGCGTGCTGAACGGTCCCGGATACCAGGCCGTCTTCGTCGACACGCCCGGGATCCACAAGCCCCGCTCGGCGCTCGGCGAGCGCCTCAACGCCACCGCCGCCGAGGCTGCGTCCGACGTCGACGTCTGCGTGCTCGTGATCGACGCGACGGCCCCTGTGGGGCCGGGTGACCGGTTCGTCGCGGCGCGCCTTCCCGACCGCTCCGTCGTCGCCGTCAACAAGATCGACGCCGCCGCGCCACAGGTCACACTGCGCCAGCTCGAGCGGGCGGCGAACGAGCTGGGGCTGTCCGCCGCCGAGTACTTCCCCGTCTCGGCGCGCACCGGGAGCGGCGTCGCCGCACTCACGGCGCACCTCGTCGGCCGGCTGCCGGCCGGCCCCCGCTACTACCCCGCGGGGGTGGTGAGCGACGTCCCCGAGGCTTTCTTCGTCGCCGAGCTCGTCCGCGAGCAGCTCCTGAAGCTCGTGCACGACGAGCTGCCGCACTCGATCGCCTGCCGGGTCGTCGCCTGGGAGTGGCCCTACGTGCGGTGCGAGATCCTCGTCGAGCGCCCCAGCCAGCGCGCCATCGTGGTCGGCCACCGCGGCGAGGTGCTGAAGGCGGTCGGCACGGCGGTGCGGGCGGCGCTTGCGCCCGGCTGCTACCTCGAACTTCACGTGGCCGTCGAACCTGACTGGCAGCGGCGCCTCGACGCGATCGAGCGCCTCGGCTACTGACCCGGCCCGGCGGCGAGCGACCGGAGGAACTCTTCGGCGACACGGCGGTCCTTCGTGCGGCGCATCGGCGGCAGTGCCTGGATGAGCTGCCAGCGGTAACTGGCCGTGGCGAGCCGCGAGTCGAGCACGGCGGCCACGCCGCGGTCGGACGCCGTGCGGATCAGGCGGCCGACGCCCTGGGCGAGCAGCGTCGCCGCCCGCGGCAGGTCGATCGTCGCGAAGGCTTCGCGCCCTGCGCGTTCGCGACGGGCGGCGATCAGCGGGTCGTCGGGACGGGGGAAGGGGATTCGGTCGATGACGACGAGCGACAGGGTCGATCCCGGGACGTCTACACCCTGCCAGAAGCCCATCGTCGCGAAGAGGCACGCCGCCGGTTCGGCCCGGAACCGAGCGAGGAGCGCCGCCTTCCCGAGTTCGCCCTGGACGAGGAGCGGAAAGGCGAGACGGCCGCGCAGCGCCCTGGCGGCTCGGGTCATCGCGCCGGAGCTGGTGAAAAGGGCGAGTGTCCGGCCGCCGGCGGCGGCGATGAGGGAGGCGAGCTCGTCGTGGATCGCCCCCTCGGCGGCGGGGGCCCGCCGGTCGGGCAGGTGAGCGGCGCAGTACAGCACGGCGTGCTCGCGAAAGGCGAACGGGCTGCCGACGTCGACGACGTCGATCCCACCAGGCGGGGCGCCGAGGTGGACCCCGAGGCCCGGCGGGATGGTCGCGCTCGTCAGGATGACGGTCCGGCGGGCGAAGAGCCGCTCGGAAAGCGTTGGCGCGACGTCGATCGGCGCGACCCGCAGGGCGGGACGCGAACCCTGCTCCACCCAGGCGACGTCGTCGTCGCCGCAGGCAACGAGCCGGTCGATGTCGGTCCGCAGCCGCCCGGCGGCGAGCATCGCCCGCATTGCCGGCTGGGCGTCGTCCCCCGCCTCGCGCGAGTCGCCTGAGCCGACGAGCAGGCCGAGCACCGCCTCGAGCCGCTCGAGACGGGCGCGCGCGAGGGCGACGACCTCGCCCAGCTCCCCGGCGGGCCCTCCGACCAGCCGCTCGCCCGGGCTGCGGGCCAGCGCCTCCTCGAGCCGCTCCCCCAGCCCAGCGAGGTCGTCGACGGCGCCGGAGGCCGCGGTGCGGCCCGGCCCGGCGACGGCACGGGCCGCGGCGGCGACGGCACGCAGCCGGCCGGCCCCGATCGACACGCCGAGGCTCTCGGTCACGATCTCCTCGAGGGCGTGGGCCTCGTCGACGACGAGCACGTCGTGCTCGGGCAGCACCGCACCGTCACTCGCGACGTCGGCGCCGAGCAGGTGGAGGTTCACGACCACGACGTCCGCCGCGGCTGCCTCGGCCCGGGCCCGCTCGGCGAAGCACCCGACGCCCGACGGGCAGCGAAAAGCGCCGGGGCACTCGTCCGACGTCACGCTGAGGGTCGACCACAGCCGCTGGTCCGGTTCGGTCTCGAGCTCGGCGCGGTCGCCCGTCTCCGTCGATTCCGCCCATTCGAAGACCCGGCGGACCTGCGCGGCCCGCTCGCCGGGGGCCGGGTCCTCCCCGCCGAGCACGCCCTGGGTCCCGGCGAGACGCGCCTCGGCGAGCCGCTGCACGCACAGGTAGTTGGCGCGGCCTTTCAGCACGGCAGAGGAGAAGGGACGCAGGGCCTCGCCCACGAGCGGGATGTCCTTCGTCGCGAGCTGGTCCTGCAGGGCCTTCGTCGCCGTCGCCACGACGACGTGCCTGCCCGAGAGGACCGCCGGGACGAGGTAGGCGAGCGACTTGCCGGTCCCGGTGCCGGCGGCGACGGAGAGGTGGCGCCGGGACGCGATCGCCCGCGCCACCGCGTCGGCCATCTCGAGCTGGCCGTCGCGCGCTTCGCCGCCACCCGGGAGCCGCGCAGTGACCCGGCGCAGCGCGTCGGTCGTCCTCAGGGCCGGCACGTCCCGAGCGTACGTTCGGCCGCCGCCGGTCAGGGCGAGGGCCGCGCGGGACCCGTCACACCATCGCCTCGGCGAGGGCGGCAGCCGCTTCCTCAGCCGCCGCCGCGACGTCGTCGACCTCGCACTCGACGGCACCGCCCGGCGGGGCGAGAAAGACGAGGACGATGCGGTCGGGACGCCGGCCGAGGGCGAGCTCCAACGCGAGGGCGTAGGCCCCCGCCTGGCCCCGGTAGCGGCGAGCCGCCCCCGGCGCCTCGGCGGGACTCGTCAGCGCGTCCGTCTTGTAGTCGACGACGACGAGGCCGCCGTCGTCGACGAAACAGAGGTCGACGACGCCCTCGAGCACGCCCTCGCCGACCGGGACCGTGACGGGCAGCTCTCGCCAGCACGTCTCGGCCCGAGCGGCGGCGGCGACGACCGGGGAGGCGAGGGCGGACCGCACGAGATCGCCCACCTCGCCTTCCCGCTCGGCGCAACCCTCCCGGGACGCCTCGTCGGCCACGAGCGCGTCGATCCCGTCCCCGCCCGCGAGGTCCACCCGTTGCAACACTCCGTGCACCGCCCGCCCGATCGCCGTCGCCGCCCGCCGGGACCGCCAGCGCGCCGCGTCCGCCGGCTCGTCCTCGGCCTCGGCCCATCTCGCCGGGCCGGTCCATCGTTCGCGACCGGCGGACGGGCCGAGATCAGTCGCCGCCATGCTCGTCGGCCGCGACGAACAACGCACCATCGCGGCGCGCTCCTCCCGCCACGCCCGCAACGCCAGCTCGTCGGCGGCTGGCCCGGTCGGCGCGGGTGTCCGCGGCGCGCTCCTCCCGGCCGCGCGCCGCGTCGCTCCGGCGGGGGGAACCGCACCTTGCTCCCAGAGACCGTCGAGGTCCTCGAGGCGGGCGGCGACACGTTCGGCGAGCGAGGAGCGCCCCGTCGCCGTGACGATCGAGCGGTGGAGCGACACGACGAGGTGGTCGCGCGCCCGGGTCATCGCCACGTAACCGAGACGGAGCTCCTCGGCCTCGGCTGCGACGGCCTCGGCCTCGGCGAGTTCGGCGTAACCGGTCGTCTCGATGCCGCGGCGCAGCCGGACCTCGGCGCGCCCCTCGGGGCCGAGGAGCACCGCCCTGCGCGCCGTCGGGCCCTGCTGGCCGCCGCCCAGCTCGGCGACGACGACGATCGGGAACTCGAGGCCCTTGGCGGCGTGGATCGTGAGGATCCGCACGGCGTCGTCCGCGTCGCCCAGCACCGTCTCACGGGAGCGGACCCGGCCCGCCGCCTGGCGCCCCATCCACTCGAGCATCTCGGCGATCGAGCCGCCGCCGGACTCGACAAAGGCGCGTGCCTGGTCGATGACGAAGTGGAGCCGGCGAACCGCCTCCCGGCCGTGGCGCGCCAGCGCGGCGAGCTCGAACACGGCGAGGTCCCGTGCCGCGGTTTCGAGCGTGCCGACGACGCCCAGGCGGTGGCAGTCGGCGGCGATCGCCGCCAGGCGGCCGAGTGCGACCGCCACGGGGTCCTCGGGGTCGGGGCCGGGATCCCCCTCGAGGCTCCAGGTGCCGCCCTGCCGCCGGTAGCGGAGCAGGTCGTCGTCGCCGCAGGCGAGCATCGGGGTCCGCAGGGCGGCGACGATGGCCGCCTCGTCGCCCGGCGAGCCGACGGCGGCGAGGCAGGCGAGCAGGTCCCGCACCTCCGGCGAGGAGTAGACGAGCGAGGTCGAGTCCACTCGGTACGGGATGTCCGCGGCGTCGAGCGCCGCCTCGAGCTCCCCGAGCCCCGTGCGGCGGGTAACGAGGATCGCGACGTCGCCGTAGCGGGCGGCGCGCACCTCGGGGGGCGTGCCGACGGACCATCCGTCACCGACCGCCCGGGCGATGACGGCGGCGATGTCGGCCGATTCGCGCACCCGGCGTTCGTGGGCCGACAGCTTCGAGTCCGCCCCTGCGCCGAGGACGGTGACGGGTGCGCGGTCACCCCGGGGGCGGTGCGCCTGCAACGGGGTGTAGCCCGGGCGAGGGTCCTCCCCTCCCGGGTTGGCCCCACCGGCGAGTAGCGGCCCGAATACCCGGTTCACGAAGTCGATCACGCCGGGAACCGAGCGGAAGTTCGTCGTCAGGTGGACTGGACCGGTGGGAACGAGCTCGCGCATCGCCGCCTCGTAGAGCTCGGGCTCGGCGCCGCGGAAGCGGTAGATCGACTGGCGGGGATCACCGACGAAAAAGAGCTTCCCCGGCGTCACCGCGCCCTGCGCGTCGGCGCCCAGCAGGCGGACGATCTCCAGCTGGATCGGATCGGTGTCCTGGAACTCGTCGACGAGGATGTGGCCGTAACGCGCGCTCGCCATGCCCCGGACGGCCGCATCCCTCTCGAGCAGGTCGCGGGCGAGAACGAGGAGATCGTGGAAGTACAACTCGCCCAGGCGCCGGCGCTCGCCGGCGGCCGCGACCGCCGCCGCCCCGAGGCGGGCCACCAGCGCGTCGAGCACCACGTGGCGCAGCCGAGCCGCCTGCGCCGCTCGCATACCGTCGAGGGCGTCGACCTCGGACCGCACGTCGGCGACTGACGGACCGGTCCAGTTCTCCTTGCGGCCCTTGTTACCCCTCTTCCACGGGCCGGTCGAGCACAGCCATTCCAGGCGCGCGGCCCAGTCGACCAACCCCTCCGCCCGGACGATGTCAGCCTCGATTCTCGCGAGCACGGCGAGGAGCGCGTCCTCGTCGTTCCGGCACGCCGCGCGCCGGGCGCACACGGCGCCCATCGCCTCGAGCAGCGTGCCCGCGGCGCCGTCGGCCTCGGCGGCGAGGTGATCGGCCGGGGGCTGTGGTGCGGGATCGGGCTGACGGTGCCGGTCCCACGTCTCGTCGATCTCGCGGGCGAGCTGGCGGAGGTGACCGAGGGTGACGCCGATCGCCAGCGAGGCCGTGACGAGCGCCTCGCTCGCGGGATCGTCGAGCAGCGCGTCGAGGAACACCCCGAAACGCCGCTCGAAGTCCGTGTCCGACTGGATCTCGTCGAGGATCCGGAAGCGGAGCGGCAGCCCGGCGGCGAGCGGGTGCTCGAGCAGGATCCGCTGGGCGAAACCGTGGATCGTCGTCATCGAGGCGTTGTCGAGCTCGTGGAGCGCCGACCGCGCCCAGGTCCCTTCCGGGGCCGCCGACTCGGTGACGAGGGCATCGTGGATCCGCTCCCGGAGGTCCGCCGCGGCTGCCTCCGTGAAGGTGATGGCGGCGACCTCACCGAGGGACGCCTTCTGCCGGGCCGCGAGCGACAGCACCCGACGGACGAGCTCGCTCGTCTTGCCGGTGCCGGCGCCCGCCTCGACGAAGAGCGTCGCGTCGAGGTCGTCCCGGATGCTGTGGCGCGCCGCCTCGTCGCCGAGCGACAGGGACTCACGCATCGGGCACCCCCGGCTCGACGAGCCCGACGTAGCCGGCGAGCGTCGGTGCAGCCCGCGCTTCCCGCCAGAGCGCGTCTCGGTCGGCCGGACAGACGGGGTCGAAGTCGCACCAACTGCAGTGCTCGAACGTGCCCTGGCGCGCCGCGCCGGGGCGGCAGGGGAAGCAGCCAGCGTCGACCGTCCCGGCGAGCACCTCGAGGACCTCGTTGGTGCGGTCGACGGTCCCGGCGTCGAGTTCGACGACGACCTCGTCGCCCGGCTCGTCGAGGAACCGGAAACTCGCCCGCACGGCGACGGGTGGGCCCTGCTCGGCGAGGGAATCCCGGACCGCGAGGGCGTAGATCGGGAGTTGGAGGTGCCGGCCGCCATCGACCGGATCGCGCTCGATCCCCTGGTACGACGACGCCTTGCCCGTCTTGTAGTCGATGACGTCGAGCGACCCGTCGGCCCGACGGTCGACGCGGTCGACCTTGCCCCGGAAACGGAGCGACCTGTCGCCCACGGAGATGTCGACGGCCGGGACCGTCACGGTGCCGAACAGCCACTCGACGGCGATCGGTGCGGAGTGGCGGCGGGACCGGGCCTCGGCGTCGCGGGCCCGTTCGGCCTCCAGCCGGGCGAGGAGTTCGCGTCGCGTCCTCGCCCAGAGCACGCGCTTGCCCGTCCGACCGAGCCGTTCGAAGCGATCGCAGACCTCCGCCCCGATCTCCGCCAGGCGTGCCGCACCCCCCGCCGGGTCGGCGTCGAGCGCCTCCGAGCGGCCGATCATCTCCCGCATGTAGCGCTCGAGCACCTCGTGGGCGATCTGGCCGCGGTCGCGCGGGTCGATCTCCACCCGGCGTTCGGGTGGGTCGACCACCTCGCAGCGCAGCTCGTGGCCGAGGAAGTACCGGAACGGGCACACGGCGAACTCCTCGAGGGTGGTCGGCGACAGAACGTCGCCGACCAGTCCCTCGACGCCCGCCCCGGCCCCGACCAGGCCTTGGAACCGGGTGAACCTTGGAGCGGAGCGCGCCGCGACGACGAGGCTGCCGGCGGTGAGCCGAGGAGAGGACCCGACAAGAAACGACGGGGAACGGCCGCGCGCCCGCGCGACGAGGGTCGCGGTGACGAGCTCGCCCTCGCCGATTGCGGCTAGCGCGCCCGAGGCGACGGAGTCCAGGGCGCCGGCGGGACTCGGCAGGAGCCGGACGGGCACATCCCGGCCGATGAATCGGGACCGGATCCGGGTGCGGCCGTCCCGTGCATCGCGGTCCCGCCTCGCCAGCACCACCCTGCGCGCGCCGGAAACCGCGACGAGGAGCCGCCGGCGGTCCCGTTCGACCGCGCCCGAGGGGCTCGCGGCCTCCAGCCCGACTTCCTCGCGCTCCTCGGCCGACAGGACGCCGCTCGCGCGCGCGCGGCGCGGCAGCTCGCCCTCGACACACCCGAGAACGACGGCGAGATCGAGCCCGATGCCCGCCGCCGCCTCGAGCGGGCCGACCATGATCCCCGACGACAGCCGGCCAGTCGGCGGGGCGACATGGTCGAGCACACCGGCGAGTGCCCGGGCGAAACGCGCGAGATCGGGTCGGGCGTCGACGCCGTCGAGTACCGCGAGTTCGCCGAGCGTGTCGTTGACGGCCGACGCGACGTGATGGTCGGGCCCTTCGGCCGTCGGGTCCGTCTGACGTGCGCCGAGGTAGCGGGCAAGCGCGCCCCGCGACCACTCGGCGAAACCGGACCAGCTGCGCAGCGCGCCGGCCTGGCGGCAGATCGCGTCGAGCTCCGTCACGAACTCCCCCAGGGAGACCGCCGCGGCGAGTGTGCGCCTCAGACCGTCGGTTCGAGCCCTCGCGCCACCGGTCGGCACCTCGTCGTCGAATTGGTCTTCCCCGCCGAGGGCGCGTCGGCACTCCTCGGCGAGCGCGACGAGGTGGCGGCACCACTCGGCGCCGTCGCCACCCGTGATCCCCGCCAGGCGCGAGGCCCGATCCCACTCGCCGACTGGCACCGGTCGGCCATCGGCCTGCTGCAGCGGCGCGGACCGCAGCCAAGCCATGACGGCAGCGCGCTCGAGCCCCGTCGATGCCAGCTCGACGAGCCCGCGAAGCACCCTCGCCGTCGACGAATCGGCGATCCGGTCGGGCGAGGGACCGTTCCAGCTGATCCCGGCCTCGGCGAACGCTCCGGCGAGCAGGCGGCAGTACGGGTCGCGCGCGGTGTACAGCAGCGCCACGCCCTCGGGCGCGCCACCCGCGACGAGGTGCTCCACGACGAGGCGGATCGCGCCCCGCGTCTCGGACTCGGCGTCCGGGGCCTCGACGCTCTCCCCCACGGGGACCGGGCCGTCCGGGTCGGACTCCGCCGCGTCGGCGGTCCCGTCGCCCTCGAGCCCGAACCCGGCCGCACGCAGCTTGTCGCCCAGCCTGCGGACCGGTGCGTCGGCCGCGCCGTCGGCCACGAGCCCGAGATGGACGAGGAGGTCACACCCCCCGCCGACAGCCACCAGCAGCCGCTCGTCGGCGGGACGCAGCGATTCGGGTAGGTGGACGACCAGATGACCCCATGCACCGCCGTGCCGCGCCCGGCCGATCTCGTCGACCGCGGCGTCGACCAGGTCGACGTCGTCGAACCAGCCCGTGGCCATCCGTTCCCGCATCGCGGCGCATAGCGCCGAGAGCTCGCGGCCCCGGGGACCGATCGCCGACAGGCGGGCGATCCCATCCGCCCCGAGCTGTCGCACGTCCTTGTAGACGTCGACGAGCTCCTGCTCGGTCGACGCGTGCTCGGCGACGGCGGCTAAGAACGTCGGACGGTCGCGCAACGCCGCCCGGGCGGCCGCCCCAAGGGCAGCCCGCGTCAGCGGCCGGCGGCCCCCGAGCCGGCAGGCCGGTCCCCCGAACTCCTCGGCCAGCTCGGCTGCAACGAGGCAGCGCAGGTTGACGAGCCCGCGCCGACCGTCCGGGCGCGGCCGGGCCGCCAAGCGGTGGCGCAGGGAACGCGCCGCACGCGCCGAGGGCACGACGACGGTGATCGGGAGCGTCGGATCCTCCCGCTTAAGTGCGTCGACGGCGGCGGCGAGGGCCTCGAAGGCGGGCGGACCGTAGCGCACGTAACGGATTCGTCCCGGCACCCCGGCGAGCCTACGGCCCGGTTGCGACGACGCGCGGTTGGCGCGGGAAGGCCTCCCCGGGTTCGCGGGTGCCGACCCGCGCCCGGCGCGGGAGCCGCACCCGCCATCTTCACAGGTGCAGCCCGCACTCCGTCTTGTCGCTCTCGGGCCAGCGCCCCGCCCGCGGATCCTCCCCCGGGACGATCGGCCGGGTTGTCGGGGCGCAGCCGATCGACACGTAGCCGGCGGCGTTGAGCGGGTGCCGCGGGAGGTCGTGCTCCTCGACATAGCGGGCGACGTCCTCGTCGGTCCACGTGGCGAGGGGATTGACCTTCACGAGCTGCTTCGATGCCTCCCACCCGACGACGGGGGCGCCAACGCGTTCTGGCGTGTCGATGCGCTTCAGCCCGGTAATCCACGCCGACTTGCCGGCGAGCGCCCGGGCAAGCGGGACGACCTTGCGCATCTCACAGCACTGGGGCGCGCCGCAGGGGTACTCGGTCGGGGGGATGCCCGGCTCGACCACCGTGAGGTTTAGGCCGTATCGACCCTCGATCTCGCGCATGTACGAGATCGTCTCGGGAAAGTGGAAACCGGTGTCGAGGAAGACCACCTCGATCGCCGGACTGGCGCGTGCCGCCAGGTCGATGAGCACGCAGTCCTGGAACGAGGACGCGACGACGACGTCCCGGCCGAACCGTTCGACCGCCCAGCGGCAGATCTCGAGCGGGTCTGCACCCTCGAGCTGGACGGCGACCCCGGCGAGCTCGGCCTCGAGCGAACCTGCGGCGCTCGACGCGTCGCCGACGCCGGTCACTGGGTGGTCAGCAGCCTCCACCCAAGCGACGCTAGTGCGGCCGGTCCACCTGTTCGCCCGCGCCGGTGGCGTTACGGCCCCTCCGGCGGCACGCCCCCACCGGGGTGGGACCGACCGAACTGGCGTTTCCGAGCCGGCACGCGCCCGGAAGGCGTCCCGACCCGCCCGCGCCGACGTTGGAGCGGTCCCCGGCGGGAGTAGCTTCGCCGTAGTGCCAAGCCTCCCGAACGTCACGGGTGTCGACCCGGACCACGTCCCGCAGCACGTCGCCGTCGTCATGGACGGCAACGGCCGATGGGCGACCCAGCGCGGGCTGGCCCGTACCGCTGGCCACGAGGCAGCAGAGGAGGCACTCGTCGACACCGTCGACGGCGCGCTCGAGCTCGGCGTCAAGTGGTTCACCGTCTACGCCTTCTCGACGGAGAACTGGCGCCGTCCCCCCGACGAGGTCCGGTTCCTCATGAACTTCCCCGAGGGGGTCCTCCTCCGCAATCGCGACGAGCTGAACGCCAAAGGCGTGCGGGTCCGCTTCTCGGGACGCCGGGACTGGCGCGTGACACGCCGGCTTCTGCGCGACATGGACGACGCCGCAGCGCTCACCGCCAAGAACAGGCGGATGACCTTCACGATCTGCTTCAACTACGGAGGGCGTGCCGAGATCATCGACGCCGTTCGCTCCCTCGTCGCCGAGGAGATCCCAGCGAACAAAGTCGACGAGCGCCGTTTCCGCTCTCACCTTTACTTTCCGGACATGCCCGACCCCGACCTCATCGTCCGTACCTCGGGTGAGTACCGGGTCTCCAACTTCCTGCTCTGGGAGCTCGCTTACTCCGAGCTCGTCTTCACCGACGTCCTCTGGCCCGACTTCCGACGCGAGGACCTGTTCGAGGCGGTCAGGGAGTACCAGCGCCGGGAGCGGCGCTACGGGGGGATCGACCGTTGAGCCGGACGGCGACGGCGGGCGGGCACCGGCCGTGACGAAGGGTGCCCCCCGGCGGCGAGGCGGGCGAGTCCCCCTGCCCAGTCGCCACCCACGGTTGGCCTAGGGCCCGTGGCGAACTACCGCGACACCGGGGTGGTCCTGCGGACGATCCGGCTCGGGGAGGCGGACCGGATCGTCACGATCCTCACGCCCCGGCACGGCAAGGTGCGCGCCGTCGCCAAGGGCGTCCGCAAGGTGAGAAGCCGCATCGGGGCGCGTCTCGAGCCGCTCACCCACGTCGACATGATGTGCTGGCGCGGGCGGGAGCTCGACATCGTCACCCAGGTCGAGGTGATCGACGTCTTCCGGGGGATCCGTTCCGATCTCGTCCGCCTGGGCCGGGCGATGTCGATGCTCGAGATCGCCGACCAGGTCACCGTGGACCACCAGGGCTCACCGGCGCTCTACACGCTCCTCGTCGGCGCCCTGCGCAGTCTGGAGGTCACCGCCTCGCCGGTCACCCTGGCCGCCTACTGCTTGAAGCTCCTCGCGGTGGAGGGCGTCGGGCCGAGCACCGACTTCTGCGCCCACTGCGGTCGGACCGAGCCGCTCGTCGCCTTCGACGCCGGGGAGGGGGGATTCCTCTGCCATTCCTGCCGGCGGGGCCAGGCGGTCTCGCCCGAGGTGGTCGACCTCGCCCGGCGGATCTGCTCGGGGCGGCTCGCGAGGGCACTCACCGAGCCGGACTCGCCGACAGTCGACGCTCTGGAGCGCCTGGCGACCTCGGCCGTCGAGCACCACCTCGACCGGCGGCTGCGCACGACGCGCCACCACCTTGCCGAGGAGAGTACGCCGGCGTAGCCCGGGCCGGCGGCGGAAGGAGCGCCCTCGCACAAAGGGTACGGCCGTGTCGGCGCGGGTATTGTCGGGTTATGTCGGAGGAAAACCCCACAGCTGAGCGCGCCGCCGGCGAGAACCCGGGCCTTTTCGATGCCGTCGTCAACCTCGCCAAACGACGGGGTTTCATCTTCCCCTCCTCCGAGATCTACGGCGGCATCCGTTCGACGTACGACTATGGGCCCCTCGGCGCGCTGATGCTGCGGAACGTGCGGGACGCCTGGTGGCGCGCAATCGTCCGCCAGCGCGACGACGTCGTGCCGATCGAGGCGGCGATCATCACGAATCCGAAGGTCTGGGAGGCCTCCGGCCACCTCGAGACGTTCGTCGACCCGCTCGTCGACTGCCGCTCCTGCCACGAGCGCTGGCGGGCGGACCAGCTCGAGGGCGTTTGCCCGAACTGCGGTTCCGCCGACCTCACGGAGGCGCGGCCGTTCAACCTTATGTTCAAGACGTTCGTCGGCCCGGTCGACGACGAGTCCGCTGTCGCCTACCTGCGCCCCGAAACGGCACAGGGGATGTTCGTCAACTTCCTGAACGTGATGACGACGATGCGCCGCAAGCCTCCCTTCGGCATCGCCCAGCTCGGCCGCGGCTTCCGCAACGAGATCACGCCGGGGAACTTCGTCTTCCGCACCCGTGAGTTCGAGATGATGGAACTGGAGTTCTTTGTCCCCCCCGCCGATGCCGACCGCTGGTTCGCCTATTGGTGCGAGGAGAGGCTCGCCTGGTTCCACCGGCTCGGGATCGCCGAGGACTGCCTCCGCTTCCGCCAGCACGCCCCCGAGGACCTCTCGCACTACTCCGCGGCCACGACCGACATCGAGTACCTCTTCCCCTGGGGCTGGGGCGAGCTCGAGGGCATCGCCAACCGGACCGATTTCGACCTCAAGGCGCACAGCGCGCTCTCAGGCGTCCGCCTCGAGTACTTCGACCAGGTGACCGGCGAGCGCTACACGCCGTACGTGATCGAGCCGTCGGCCGGCGCGACGCGGGCGATGATGGCCTTCCTCCTCTCCGCCTACGACGAGGACGAGGTCGGGGGCGAGCGCCGCACGGTGCTGCGGCTGCACCCGAGGCTGGCACCGTTCCAAGCCGCCGTGCTCCCGCTTTCCAGGAAGGAACCGCTCGACGCGCTCGCCCGCGAAGTCCTGCATCGCTGCCAGGACGCCATCACGTGCGACTACGACGACACGCAGTCAATCGGGCGCCGTTACCGGCGCCAGGACGAGATCGGGACGCCGTTCTGTGTCACCGTCGACTTCGACAGTCTCAACGACGAGGCGGTGACGATTCGCGAGCGCGACTCGACCCAGCAGACCCGGGTGCCGATCGCCAACGTCGTCGCCGTACTGGAAGACCGACTCCGGTCCTGACCGGCCGGAGAGGCAACCGCACTCCCACCACGCCGATGGACCTCGGACCGGGTGCAGCCGCCGCTGGGCAGGCGAGGAAGCTCGGGATCGTCGAGGGATCGCGGGTCAGGCTCGTCGGTGCCCCGCCGGACTGGTCGCTCGCCGACCCCCCGACGGGCGTCGTCGTCGAGCGCGTGGATCCCCCCCTTCCCCCGGACGGAGGCACGGCGAGCGGCCCGGCGGAGGTGACGATCGTCTTCGTCCGCGACTCGGGCGAGCTCGCGGCGGCTCTCCCCCCCGGCGCCCGACCGGAGGCCCGCCCGGCGGCGTTGTGGATCTGCTGGCCGCGGCGCGCAGGCGGCCACAAGAGCGATCTCACCGACGGGGACGTGCGCCGGGCCGGCCTCGCCCTCGGGCTCGTCGACAACAAGGTGGCGGCGGTCGACGCCGACTGGTCCGGGCTGCGCTTCGTCCGCCGGCGAGCGGCGCGCTGAACCTCTCGCGACCAGACGGCGCGGCGAGCGGGTACGGTCCGGCCATGGCAATCCCCGACGAGGACGTCGCCCGGGTTCGCTCGGCGACCGATCTCGTCGCGCTGATCGGCGAGCAGACCGCCCTCAAGCGGGTCGGCCGGCGCTTCGTCGGGCTCTGCCCGTTCCACGCAGAGAGGACCGGCTCGTTCAGCGTGAACGCCGAGGAGGGCCTCTACTACTGCTTCGGCTGCCAGGCGTCGGGCGACGCCATCAGCTTCGTGCGGGCGACCGAGGGGGTCGACTTCGTCGAGGCCGTCGAGCGACTCGCCAACCGCGCCGGAATCACGATCAGCTACGACGACAGCCGCGACCGGGGCGAGGACCGCCAGCGGCGTCGTGAGCTGCTCGCGGCGATGACCACCGCCGTCGAGTACTACCACGAACGGCTGCTCTCCCATCCCGACGCCGGGCGGGCCAGGCAGTACCTGCGCTCCCGGGGATACGACGGCGAGACCGTCCGCAAGTTCCGCCTCGGTTACGCGCCGGCGGGCTTCGACGAGCTCGTACGGGCGCTGAAGCTCCCCGGCGCCGTCATGCGCGAGGCCGGGCTCGCCTACGAGAACGACCGCACCCGGCTCCAGGACGCCTTCCGGGAGCGTGTCATGTTCCCGATCTTCGACCCCGGCGGCCAGGCGATCGCCTTCGGCGGCCGGATCCTCCCGGAGGCCCTGCGGAGCTCGGACCGCGAGCCCGGACCGAAGTACCGCAACTCACCCGAGTCGGCCATCTACTCCAAGCGCCGCACGCTCTACGGGCTGAACTGGGCCAAAGCAGACATCGCGCAGGCCCGCGAGGTCGTGGTGTGCGAGGGCTACACCGACGTCATCGGCTTCCACCTCGCCGGCATGGCGCGGGTCGTGGCCACCTGCGGCACGGCACTCACCGAGGACCACTTCCGCCTGCTGGCGCATTTCGCCAGGAGGATCGTGCTCTGCTTCGACGCCGACGCCGCCGGCCAGGCGGCGGCGGCCCGCCTTTACCAATGGGAGAAGCGCCACGAGCTCGAGCTCGCCGTCGCGGCGCTGCCGGTAGGGTCGGATCCCGGCGAACTCGCCCAACGTGACCCGGAGGCGCTTGCCGCCGCCGTGGCGCACGCCCAGCCCTTCCTCGGCTTCCGCGTCGAACAGGCCCTCGCCGCCCAGGACCTGCGCACCCCCGAGGGCCGCAGCCGGGCGGCCGAGGCGGCGCTCGTCGCCATCGCCGAGCACCCGAACGAGCTCGTGGCCGACCAGTACCTCATCGGTGTGGCCGACCGGACTCGGCTCGACCCCGAGCGGCTGCGTGAACTGCTCGTCGAGGTGAAGTCCCGCCCGCAACCTGACCCGAACGCCGCCGACGGCGCGCCCGCCCGACGGACCGACGACCGTCAACCGCCCTCCGACGGTCGCGACGCCCCCGCCGCCGGAGCAGCCAGCACTCGGACGCCCCGGGAGCGCCCGGAACTCCGCGCAGGGCGGGACGCCCTCCTCCTCGCCATCAATCAGCCGGACAAGACGCGCTCGTTGTTCGCCGAGGAGCTCTTCGCCGACCCGGTGCAGCGCAACGCCTACCGGGCTCTCGCCGGATCGTCGGGGCTTTCCGATGCGATCCAGCGGGCGGACCCCGAGGCTGGTGACCTGATCCGACGACTCGCTGTCTCGGAGGTGCCCGACGAGCTCGTCGCGACCGGCCCGTTCCTCGAACTCGTCCGAGCGGCCTGCGAGCGGACCCTGCGGGAGATCGACGCCGAAGGGCGCGTCGCCCAGCAGGAGGGGCGCGCCACGGACCTCGCCACGGGGCTCACGACGGGCGCCTGGCTGCGGACGGAGCTCGAGGCCTTGCGCGATCCGCTCGTCGGCGCGGCTGGGCCGACCGACGCAGAAGACGCCGCCAAACGATTGGTAGCGTGGCTCGCGCAGCGCCAGCAGGAGGCGGGGGATGACAGGCGTCAGGCGGCTGAGGACTGACTTCGGTATCCAGCTCGTCGCTCCGCAGGCCGCACGACGGAAGAAGACTCGCACCTGTGACGGGAACAGTCCGGCGCACCGCGCCGGGGGGATCAGCAAGGACGAGCTGACCGAGGCGATCCGGACGCTTCGCTCCGGCTCGGCGAGCGGCACCGCGGCCACGGGGGCGAGCGACCCCGTCCGGGCCTATCTGCAAGAGATCGGGCGCGTCTCGTTGCTCTCGATGGAACTCGAAGTGCTGTGTGCCAAGCGGATCGAACGGGGGCACGCCGCCCACGACCGGCTCGAGGCGTGGCGGCGGAACGGCGTACTGAACGACCTGCCGTCGGCGAGGCGCCGGACCGCCGAGCGGGAGATCGCCGAGGGCCAGGAGGCGAAGGATCTCCTCACCGAGGCGAACCTCCGGCTCGTCGTCTCCATCGCCAAGCGCTACCGCAACCGCGGCATGGCCTTCCTCGACCTGATCCAGGAGGGCAACCTCGGCCTGATGCGCGCCGTCGAGAAGTTCGACTACCGCCGGGGATTCAAGTTCTCGACCTACGCGACGTGGTGGATCCGCCAGGCGATCACCCGCGCGGTCGCCGATCAGGCGCGCACGATCCGCATCCCGGTCCACATGGTCGAGACGATCAACAAGGTCGTGTGGGTCCAGCGCCAGCTCTCCCAGCAGCTCGGCCGGGACGCGACCGTCGGCGAGATCGCGGCGAACATCGAGTTCCCGGTCGAGCGGGTGCGCGAGATCCAGCGGATCAACCAGGACACGATCTCTCTGCAGCAGCCGATCGGTGGCGGCGACGACGAGTTCAGCCTCTCGGATCTCGTCGAGGACGAGTCCGCCGAGGTCCCCGTCGATGCCGCGACCAACAGCATGCTGAACGAGGCGGTCCAGCACGCCCTCCACGGGCTATCGCCCCGCGAGCAGGAGGTCGTCCGGCTCCGTTTCGGCCTCGACGACGGGAAGATCAGGACGCTCGAGGAGGTCGGACAGATCTTCAATGTGACCCGGGAACGTGTCCGCCAGATCGAGATGAAGACGCTCGCCAAGCTCCGTCAGCCCGCCCTCGCCCTGCCGCTCAAGGATTACTTCGAGGGCGACTGACCCTCGCGCTCGAGCCCGATGCCGGGGCGTCCCGCCGGCGTCGACCGGCAGGGGGTCATCTGGCCGTCCCCGTGGCCGCAGGGCTCGTGGTTGGCCCAGCTGATCGCCGCCTGCGAGATGCGCTGCTAACGTGCCGTCGTCCGGTCCGGGGTAGCTCAATTGGCAGAGCACGCGGCTGTTAACCGTGTGGTTGAGAGTTCGAGTCTCTCCCCCGGAGCTGCCGATCGGGCCCCGAGGCTCGTGTCGGGCCACCCGAGAAGTTCCCGGCCTCCTTCCGACGACAGCGTCCCGTTCGAACTGGTTGCGGCCTACTTCGACAGTCCCAACGCGCGCAGGATGGACCGGGTCAGGCCCATCTGGCGCGCGTAGACCTTGCGACGCGTGACGCGTTTCGCGTAGGCGCCGGGACCACGCGAAATCGCCCGCAGGTTGTTCGAGACCCGCGCCGCCCGGTAGAGCGAGCTGGTGAGGCTTTGGCGCCGTGACATCGCGCTCCTTTCGCCAGAAGAGACGACCAGCAGGTGCCGCGTCAAGGACGGGGCGAACCGCCGAGCCGAACGCGCGCCCGGGGCACGGATGACCTCCGACGGTCAATATTGCCGCGAAACCACCTGCCCGCGGTCGCCGAGCGGTGGCCTAGCAGGCCGCGGGGCTAGACGACTCGCCTGTCAAGGACCAGACGGCGGTTGAGCGTGGACGGCTTGGCGGGTACGCCTGGGCGAAGGCCCCGAACCGTCGCAGCGCAGGGCAATCGTCCAGGTTGCTCGCGCGACCCGTGCTCGCAGGACTGCTCCCACCAAGAAGGGCGCTCACAAGGTCACGCGCGGACGCCCGCTAGTCCAGTGGCCCAGGGCTAGGCCGGATTGTTTCGCCGCGACTTGACAAGGGCGGTGATTCCAAGCGCAATCAACAGCAAGAGACAAATTGGGCCGATGAGCCACGAGGGATTTCCGTTCTTGCCGCCAATGTTTCCGATGCCGAACACGAATACGGCGCCAACGACGACCAGGGCAACCGCGGTTTTCCAGCTCACCAATCGCCAGTTCGATAGCACCTGGTCAATCTAACCACTACCGGGCGCCGGGCCGGCCGGGATGGGCCATGAGTCCCGCACGATCCGGGAAGATCGCGTGGGGCCCTACGACCGGAGGTCGGGCGACCGAGCTCAGCCCGACGGAACCCGCCCCAAACATGGGCTCACCACTCCCCGACTCGTGGGCGATGTCCCGGGCGAGCTTGGCGAGGTCCGGGCTGCCGAGTCCTGAACCGACCTCGTGGACGTGTCCCGCGCTCCCTGAGCAGCACAGGCTTTCGTTGCTCGTTCCCGGGGCGTCCAGTGGGGTGAAGGGCGAGTTGCCCGCGGTGGCGAACCGGGGGAGCGCCGGGTTCCACAAGCCAACTCGGTGCCCGAGGCACGAGTTGATGAGGGCGGTCGAACCGCCCAGCTGCAGCGCCACGAAGCACACGCCGCAACTCGACGCCGGAAGTCATTGTCGCCCCGCTGAGTTGTCCGAACCGATACGGTCGGGGCGTAACGAACCCATCGACGAACGGGGCCCGCCGATGCTCGACAGCCTGAAGGTCGCCTACCGCAAGGATCCGGCACTCCACGGTGTGCACGCCCTCGAGGTCATCCTCTACCAGGGTGTCTGGGCGATGTGGTGTTACCGGGTAGCCCACGCTCTCTGGAAGCTGCACGTGCCGTTCTTCCCGCGTCTCATCTCCCAGTGTGCGCGCCTCCTCACCGGGATCGAGATCCATCCCGGAGCGGTCATCGGAAGAAGGTGCTTCATCGATCACGGCGCAGGCGTCGTCATCGGCGAGACGACGGTGATCGGCGACGACGTGATGCTCTACCAGGGAGTGACCCTCGGCGGTCACGGCTGGTGGGCGGACGCCAAGGGTGCGAAGCGCCACCCGACAATTGGCGACAAGGTCACGCTCGGGGTCGGGTGCTCGGTTCTTGGGCCTGTCGTTGTCGGCGAGGACAGCCGAGTTGGTCCGCACGCGCTGGTGGTGGACGACGTGCCGGCACGCTCGATCGTCGTCGTCGAACGGGGCCACTGCGTCACGATCAGTAGGGCGCGCCTCGAGCAGCCGGCCGACGAGGAGCGCCTCCCGGCAACCTGGATGACGAGTGCGGAGGAGGAGACTGGCGACGTCCCTGCATGAGATTGTGACCAAGCTCATCGCCGGCCGACATTCCTGGATCTCCAGCGCTCCGGAGCCGGGCTGCCGGCACGGCTTGTGGCCGGGATCGAGAGTGAGAACCCGGGACGAAGCGTCAAGGACCGTAGTGCCCTGTCAATGATCGAGTCGGCAGAGGCGTTGGGCGAGCTCGCCTCCGGTGGCACGGTCGCCACAGAGAGGAGCCACAGCACGGGCATCGGCCTCGCTCTCGTCGCGGCCACGAAGAGCAGCGGCCGTCTGACACTCCGCGAACACGCCTTACCGGCGGCGGAGCTCCGCGGCCACACGGTTCTGTGCCGGGGCCGAACAGGTGACAAAGTGTCGGTCTGGAACTTCAGTGAGGGGCCGTAGCTCAGTGGTCAGAGCAGGGGACTCATAATCCCTGGGTCGAAGGTTCGATCCCTTCCGGCCCCACACCGAATTCCACAATCAGGGGCCAGATACCGCGCGTCGGCCATGCCACACGCCACGCCCCGGCCGAACGACCGGCCCAACCGTTGTCAGCTCGGCTGGGTTTGCCCTGCACCTGACTCGTGCTCGGATCGTTGCTCAGTCCTCCACCCGCGCTCCCAGCCGACGCGGGGTCGGTTCCCCCCGGAACCGGTCCAGCCCACCGAAACGGCGCGTTTTCGATCGCCGCGCCCTGAATCGCCTCGATCAATGGTGGGAGCCGACGTGGGACGATTGTCCGCTCCCACAGCCGAGAAGGTGGCCCGCTGCACTGGACATGACGCGCGTTCGCCCGACGCCATCCACGTCGGCCGATCAGGGAGTTGGCCCGCGCAACGGGAACTGAGTGGCTTGCCGGATCAGCTCGTCGAGAGCCTCGTCAGAAGCTGTTCGGCCGCGGTGCGGCCGTTGCGGTAGAGCTTCTGCTGGGTCGCGCGACTGATCTCGAAGTCCGTCGCGTTGACGCCGAGGGTGTCGACGAAGATGGTTCGCGCGACAACCCTCGGATCATCGAGGTGCATCTGGTCGTTCCAGCTCTGCATCGTGCCGAGCATCGCCATCGCGAAACGCACGTCACCCTCGACAACGTGTTCGACCTGGTCCGGTTTCTGGCGGGCCGACAGCTTGATCCCGATGGTCGGCCAGCGCGGTGGCTGCCCGTCGGTGCGGTCGAAGACCGCGACGGGGAAGTTGGAGAGCATCCCCCCGTCGACGAGCGTGGACGGTTGTGCGTGCGGGATCTCGAGCGTAACGGGCCGGTAGAAGAACGGAATCGACATCGAGGCGCGCACGGCGTCGGCGACCGCCTGAGTGTTCGCGTCGATCCCGTCCGACTGGTAATCCCAAGGAAGTCGCAACAGGCGCCCCCGGGAGATGTCCGACGTCATAACGACGAGCCGGTACTGCTCTCCAACGGGCAGGCTGCTCCCTGGGTCGGGATCGTAGAGATCTCCGAAGGTATGGACGTGCAGCTCCTCGAGCTGGCGCCGGATCCACCCATGCAGGTAGTCGCCGGTGTAGATCCCGAGCTTGCGCCACAGCGACAGGCCCTTGCCAACGAGCGGGACGTGGTCAAGGGGTGCCTCGTCACGGAACCGCGTGTAGTCGAGCGAGCTCATCACCTCGTTAAGCCCGGCGCTATCCATCCCGGCGGCCACGAGCGCACCGACGATCGCGCCGGCGGACGTGCCGGCGACCCGGGGGAACGAGTACCCGTTCTCTTCCAGAACAGAGATCGCACCGACTAGGCCGATGCCCTTCACCCCTCCCCCCTCAAGCACAAGGTCGACGCGTTTTGCCCCCGCGTCGCCCACAGTCCCAGGTGCGGCCGCGGTCTCGCCCGGGATTGGTGTCCCGATGGCATTCGTGCCACCCGTCCCCCGGGGGCTTCCGGCGGCACCAGCCTGCGCCTCTGCCCCCGCCCCGGCCGGGGATGCGATGCGGTCCGCGGGCACGGGCACTTCAAGCCCCCCTCACGCGCTCATCGGCTCTCGGCTCCGTTCCCTGGTCCCGCGGCAGGGGCCGGTTCACCGCCTCGGCGATCCGCGTCTCGAACCCGGTGATCCTGGCACGCAGGACGTCGATCTCGGCGTAGGGGAGATCAAGCGTGATGCTGGTCAGGAGCGACCAGCCGATCTCTTCGAGCGCTTTGGAACGCTCCCCCTGGTAGACGAACTCGCTGTCGAGCCGCAGAGCCGCCCCGGCAGCTCCGATTGCCGCGAGCCCGATCGCGACGGCACCGACGACGGTCGCCGAGGTGCCCTTCAGCCCCCCGATGAGAGTTCCCCCGGCGGCACTCGCCGCGATGGCGGCCGCCGCGGGCATGACCCGCATGCCGATGTGCCAGAGATACTTGCGAGACGACGCGAGGCCCTGACGCTGCCAGACTCGGATCGCCATCCGACGCATCTCGTCGCCGAGCGCCGTCCGCCGCTCGAGATCCTCCGTCCCGACGGCCCGAGCAAGCGATTCTTCGACCGCGGCGGACAGCTCCCTCGGGGTCGGGCGCCATTTCCAGGATCTGAGCCGATACTCGAGCACGGCCACCCCCCCATCGGAATCCTGGAAAGAGGACCTTAACGTCACGTGTGCCCATCTCTTGCTCTTCGCGCCGGTATCGGCCCCACCCAACCAGCCGGGACGCGTTCAGGACCCGCGGCACCACCCGTGTTCCGGGTCGACGTGCGGAATCCGCCGCGGCACCTGGCTACCTTGGGTGGGGAAGTTCGCTGACCAAAGGGGAATCTCGTGGCCAACGGCACGATGGCGGCACTGCGCAAGAGTCATCCTGCTCCCGGGCTCGACCTCGACACCACGACGCCCGTCCCCCCGATCGGCCCCCGCGATGTGCTCGTCGCGGTGCGCTACGCGGGTATCTGCGGGACGGACCACCACATCTTCGACTGGGACGAGTGGAGCGCCAACCGGGTCCCACTCGGCATCGTCGTCGGCCACGAGTTCAGCGGGACGGTCGTCGCCGTCGGAGAGGGCGTGTCGCAGATCACGGTGGGCCAGCGGGTGAGCGGCGAGGGCCACATCGGCTGCGGCACCTGCGAGCTCTGCCGCACGGGGCGGGCGCACATCTGCGAGCGGATCGACATCATCGGCATCGACCGGAACGGCTGTTTCGCCGAGTACGTCGCGATGCCCGACCACAACCTCTGGGTGCTCGACGAACGCATCCCCGACGTCGCCGCGGCGATCATGGACCCGCTCGGCAACGCCATGCACGCCGTGAGCGCGGCGCAGGTCTCCGGCCGCAGCGTGCTCGTGACGGGATCCGGCGTGATCGGCCTCGTCTCGATTGCGATCGCCCGCTCGCTGGGGGCGACCCGCATCATCGCCACCGACGTCGATCCCCACCGCTTGGAGCTCGCCCGGCACTTCGGCGCCGACCACGCCGTGCTCTCGAGCGACCCGGGATGGGTGGCCGAGGTGCGAAGGATCACCGCTGGCGAGGGCCCGGACGTGCTGGTCGAGATGAGCGGGCACCCCGACGCCCTCTCCGGCGGGTTCACGGCGCTACGCAACGGCGGCACCGCCGCGCTGCTCGGACTGCCGAAATCGGCCGTGCCGCTCGACCTGTCGAACGACATCATCTTCAAGGGGGCGACGGTCCTCGGCATCAACGGGCGTCTCGTCTACGACACCTGGTACGCCGTCGAGCGGTTCCTGCTTTCGGGTCGGCTCGACCTCGACGCACTCGTCACCGACGTGCTCCCCCTCGAGAAGTTCGAGGAGGCCTTCGCCCTGATCGCCAGCCGGACGGCCCTGAAGGCGATCTTCGAGGTCGGCGCGCGATGACAGCCACCGTCGACTTCGAGCGGAGGGCCGAGACGGTTCTCGACGGGCTGCGCGCCGCCGGGCAGTACAAGGAGCTACGGGCGATCTCGGGCCCGATGGGACCTGTGGCGCGGATCGGGGAGCGAGACGTCATCGTGCTCTGCTCGAACGACTACCTCGGGCTCGCCAACCACCCGGAGGTCGTCGCCGCCGGCGTCGAGGGCCTCGCCTCGCACGGCGCGGGGACGGCGTCGGTGCGGTTCATCTGCGGCACGCTCGACGTGCACGAGCGTCTCGAGCGGTCGGTCGCCGGGTTCGTCGGCACGCCAGCGGCGCTCACTTTCGTCAGCTGCTGGAACGCCAACGAGGCGCTCTTCCCGACGGTCACGGCGCCCGGCGACACAATCATCTCCGACGCCCTCAACCACGCCAGCATCATCGACGCCGTCCGCCAGACCCGCGACGTCGAGCGCAAGATCTACGCCCACAACGACACGGCCGAACTCGAAGCCGCCCTCGAGGCCTCGGACCCGGACGGCCTGCGCTGGGTCGTCACCGACGGCGTGTTCAGCATGGAAGGCGATCTCGCACCCCTGCCCGAGATGGTGAGCCTGTGCCGGGCGCACCGGGCCATCCTCGTCGTCGACGACTCGCACGGCATCGGGGTCCTCGGTGCAACAGGGCGCGGGACGCCGGAGCACTTCGGCCTCCTCGGCCAGGTCGACGTCATCACCGGCACCTTCGGCAAGGCGCTCGGCGGCGCGGCCGGCGGATTCGTCGGGGCGTCCGCGCGTCTCGTCGAGCTGCTCGTACAGCGGGCCCGCCCGAGCCTATTCTCGAACGCCCTCCCCGCCACCGTCGCCTGTTCGGCGAACCGCGCGATCGAGATCCTCCTCGCCGGGCCCGAACGGGTCGCCCGTCTGCGCCACAACGCCGCCCGGCTGCGGACGGGGCTGCGCCGGCTCGGATTCTCCTGCCACGACGGCGCGAGCGCGATCATCCCGATCATCCTCGGCGACGCCCACAAGGTGGAGGCAGCCAGTCTGCGTCTCTACGAGCTGGGCGTCCTCGTCGTCGGTTTCTCCTATCCCGTGGTGCCCGAGGGCCAGGCCCGATTGCGGATCCAGGCGAGCGCCGCCCTCGAGGAACACCACCTCGACGCGGCGCTCGAGGCGTTCGGGAAGATCTGACCCGCAGGCCCCGGCTGCGGTCAGTCGGCGCCGATGAGGCTCGGCGTGATGAGCCAGCGCAGCGCGCCCTCGCCGGCGGTGACCTCAAACCAGCGCTCGGCGTCGAAGTCGATCCGCGCCATCGCCGCCGTCGGCATGAAGACCTGGCCCCCGCCGATCAGGTGGGCGACCGCTTCGGAACAGGTCGGCTCGTGGCCGACGACAAGGAGCACCTTGGTCGAGTCGCTCTCGAGTCGGATCTCGCCGACGAGTGCGTCCAAGCCGAACCCGTAGAGCTGGTCCGACTGGCGCACCGCGCACCGCCACTTCCCGGCCGCCATCGCCCGGTCGAGGGTCTCGGCCGCCCGCCGGGCGGGCGACCGGATCACGCCGTCCGGGACGTTCGCCGTTTCGGCGACGAACCGGCCGATCGCGTCGGCGTTGCGACGGCCCCGCACCGAGAGCGGGCGGGACAGGTCGGAGACGTTGGTCCCGTGCGACCAGTCGGACTTGGCGTGGCGGAGGACGAGGAGGGTGTGCATGCCCAGATTCTCGCTCCCCCGGCGGCCGTGCGGGTCCGCCCGGCGCGGAGCCGTGCCGGGTCAGCGCCGGGCGCGGTGGAAGTACCTGCCGAGGTCGAGAAGCCAGAGGTGGAGGTGGAAAGTGCCGTCGGAGAGCACCCCTCGGTGGACGACGACCGGACTGAAACGCGCCATCGAGCGCAGCGCCTGGGGGAAGCCGGCACCGGTCACGCTCATGAGCAGCACCTGCGCGGGGCGCCGGAACTCGATCCTCGCCCGGGCGGCGGGAATGAGCTCGGGGAACGCACGCGGATTGATCGCGTTGTACCCGGAATGGAAGATGCCGATCGGCCCGATCAGCTCACCAGTCTCGTCATGGGGCCACCAGGTGAGCAGCTGCTCGCCGGGA
Organism: Acidimicrobiales bacterium; assembly: GCA_050013835.1. GTDB lineage: Bacteria > Actinomycetota > Acidimicrobiia > Acidimicrobiales > Bog-793 > Bog-793. Next base: position 655 of record JBEKEM010000015.1, on the reverse strand, counting down.
TAGGCCGCGTGCCCGACGAAGCCCGGCACCTCCGCGGTGACCTGGTACTCGTCGACGAGGAGCGTGTCGCTCCCCCCGAGCGCCGCCGCGTAGGCGGGTGCCGAGGGCGGCTCGATCGCCACGTGCCTGAGCGGCGCGTGCGGCGGCTCCGGCGCCACCGTGAGGACGAGCGAAGCGCCGACGAGAACGACGAACACGGCGAGGGCCACGGTCACCCGCACGACTCCCGACCACCGACGGCGTTGCCCCCCGTGTGCCGAGACGCGGTCGACGAGGCGCCAGAGGAGCGCCGCGCCGACGGCGATGGCGGCCACGACCGCCCCCCAGCCGTCGAGCCGCATCGCCGGGACGTTCGGGTCCGCCTCGTAGGCGAGCGGGATGGCGACGAGGAGGAGGAGCGGGAGGCACTGGCGCATGGTCGCGGAAGCCCGCGCCCGGGCGGGGCCGAACCACGACGTCGCGAGCTGCGCCAGGGTCATGGCGACGAGCACGGCGACGAACGCCCAGAGCTGCGCGGAGAAGAAGTGGATCTCGAGCATCTGCACGTTGCCCGCGAACTGCAGCAGGGTGGCACCGGCGAAGGCGACAAGGCTCGCCAGCCCGACGAAGAGCTGCGGGGTCGGGACGTTCCGCAGCCGGCGGGCGAAGACGGCGG
>JBEKEM010000014.1:0-52272 GCA_050013835.1 Acidimicrobiales bacterium | reverse complement strand
CGAACGCCCCACCCAGGAAACGGAGCGCGGCATGACGATCCCGGTGCCGACGCGCGATGAAATCGAAGATGCGCTGTCACGGGTCGCCAAGCCCCGAGTCTCACGTCTCCGCAGGATACGCCGACCGAAGAAGAAGTAGCTCAAACATCGAGCGAGGGTCGTCGCGGTGGTTGTATCGCCAGACGTACTCATTCAGGTATCCCTGGAGCCACTTCTTGGAGACCGCATGATGCGATCCCGAGATGCCGCGCTTAACGAGCGACCAGAACCCCTCGATGGTCTGCGTGTGAATGTCCCCGCTTACGTAGACACCCTCAGAGTGGTTGATCTGCCGGTGGTCGAACATCTCATGCTTCATGGCGCGGTAACCGGGGAAAGTGTCTGTGTAAACGATCGAGTTCGGCTCGACGTGCTTACGGATTCCGCCCACGAGGTTGACCGACGAGACATTGGGAACCGGGTAAGCGCGAACGCGACCCCTCCGTTCGACCATGCCAAACACCGGCACCTTCTGATCGCGCGTACGACCGCCGCGAGAGTGACCCCGAGGCGTGGGGTTTCGGGGATGGTTGTGCGTCGGACCGCCGCGACGCTTTCCCCCCACATAGGTTTCGTCGGCCTCAACCGATCCGGTGAGGATCACGTCATCTTGCACCATGATCTGGTTGCGGATAAGCGTGAACATCCGCCATGCGGTCTTGTAGGTCACGCCCAGTTCACGCTCAAGCTGCTTGGCGGACACTCCACAACGAGTGCTCGCCATGATGTACATGGCGTAAAACCACAGGTGCAGTGCCGTGGACGACTTGTGAAAGATCGTCCCCGCAGTCGGGTAGAGGTAGTGCCCGCACGCAACGCACGTCCACGCCTGGCGCTGCTGCTTCCCGTTGTAATGCTTGAATTCGCGCACCTCTCCGCACTGCGGGCAGTGCGCGTGCGATCCATCCTCTGTCGCGTACCGAGTGCGCCAGAGGTAGTCAAGACAGGCATCGTCGTTGGGGAATCGCTCAAGGAATTCCATGAGCGAGTACTGAGATTCCGACGACTTTGCCCTGGTAGGGGCCTTACGGTTTCTTGGAGCCATGAGAACAATGTATCACGCTGGACTTCGGCAGTCAAGGGATAGTTACCAGGCACGTATTAAGCACGCTGGTTAGAACCGACCTCCCGGCTCGACAGAAAGGTCAGCTCAGGACATGATCCGCTCCTCCTCAAGGGGCGTACTCGGCAGGACACCTTATGCACAAGAGTCTGCCGATTGTGAGTATCCCGAAACGCGCGCTCGTCGTTGCGCTTCCGGGTATCCCTCATGTGCCGTTCCGGGGCAGGCAACTGTCGCGAGCACGAGACCGGTCACTGTGACTGCACCCCGCCCATTTTCGAAGAGCTGTTTAGTCACTGCCTTGCTGGCTTGATGGCACCCAGCTCCAACCAGGAATCGCTTCGAGCTGAGCGATCCTTTCGGGAGTGAGTTGCACGCCCTTTCGATAGTGGGACCGGCGATTGGATACCCACTGACCCAACCTGACCCTGTCTTCATCGATGAAGCCCTTCGGAACGCGGGAATCTCCATGAGAGTCGATGAAGTGCTGGAGACTGTTGATCCCCTCGTCCCATTTTGAGGTTCGCTCTACCCATGCCCACCCGTCAATCGCTTCAAGCCGAGCGATTCGTTCGGGGGCGAGCCACTTTTTGCGGTAGAAGGTTCGCTGGGAGTTCACCCAACTGCCCAACGGATAATCACCCTCCATGTGGTGACGCGGAACGCGCGCATGGTGCTCCCGTTGCGCAAATCGAAGCAAGCATCCGAAACCTTCCTCCCATTTCGCTGCAAACGCGTCCCACTCCCATCCAGGAAGCGCTTCGAGCCGGGCAATTCGCTCTTGGGCGAGGTCTCCACGCCCGAATTCGGTCCGTTGGTGTCCAACCCACACGCCAAGTTTGAAGCCGTTCTCAATATGAAACTGCGGCACGAAGGCGTGGTTCTCTCGCTCAACAAAGCTAAGCAGCAAGCCAAAGAAGAACTCCCAGCTCGCGGTGGTCTCGTCGACAAGGTGAACGTCGAAAGCGTCGGCAAAGTCAACCCCGATGCGTTCCGGAAGATCGAGGATGATCTTTGCCGGAAGCTTTAGTGCCTTCTTCTCCCTGCCGCGTTCTCTGCGGAGTTCGTCAAGTTCCTTGCCAAGCAGATCGTCGTGAGCACGTAGGGCTTTGACCACCTCCCACACCGGCTTGAACGCCGACCCAGCGAGAGCTAGTTCAGCGTCCTCTCCCGGTTCAATGAAGACGGGGATCACGATGGTGCCGATCTTCCTATCCGCTGTCAGACGGATGGCGCGGCCGACGGCTTGAACGATGTCGACTTCGGAGCGCCGCGGGTCAATGAACGCGACCCCGTCGAGCGCTGGAACATCGACGCCCTCTCCGAGGCATCGAGCGTTGCTGAGCAGACCGCGTTCCTCTTCGTCGAGATGGCGAAGATGGTCGAGCCGCCTTGATCTATCGCCGGCAGACATCTCGCCCGAGGCGTAATCCGTCCACAGTCGCCCCGTAGGTTGCTGGTCGACTGGCATCCACGCGATTAGTTGGGAGATCGCGTTGGCGAACTCGCGTGCCCAACCCACGCGGGAGTGAAAGGAGATGACGCGGCGGAGATCGAAGCGGCGTATCGCTTTGACCAGGCCAATCTGCCCTGCGATCGCGCGTGCGTCAGTGATCACCGAGCCGTCAATGGTGACGAATCGACCGCGTTGAGTCCACTCCAGATAGGTCGCGTCGTCCACCCCGACTATCGCGACCTGATAGTCGGTAAGGAGTTCGCGTTCGATCGCCTCTGCGAAACCCAGCCGGTGGAACACCTTGCCGAAGTGGGCCTCGTCATCCATTGAAGCCACTTCAAAGTCGCCTTCCCTTGCTGCCGTCTTGATTCTCTTGGTGAAGATGCGAGGAGTCGCGGTTATGAATAGCCGCCGCCTGGCTGGAACGGCTTCAGGATCGAGCACTGTGGCGAAGTCTGATGAGACCGGCCCGGCGCAGCGGTGCGCCTCATCGGCGATCACCAAGTCGAAGGCCGGAAGGTGACCCAAGCGAAACGCATCGGCGATCCTCGGGGAGGACTGGTACGTCGCGAAGACCACGCGCGGGCCTACGTCGTGAGCGAGGAATGCGACAATCTCCAGCGGGTCCGTCGTGACCGGGAACCCGAAGTCGGCGGTCGTCGATACAGCATCGTCATACCCCGTGACGGTGTCATCTGAGCACACGGGCAGGAAGTCAAAGGTTCTTGACGCGTTGACGGTCCACTCGCGAAGCGTGTCCGTGAGCAGCGCGAGTGACGGCACCAACACGAGCGCCCGCCGGACGGCCAGCTGTTCAGCGATGAACAGCGCTGTCAGCGTCTTTCCAGTGCCGCATGCCATGATCATTTGACCACGGTCCGCTGTCTCGAATCCCCGGATCACCGCCGCGATTGCTTCTCGTTGATGAGGCCGAGGTCGCTTCGGTTCGGGCACGACTGTCCGTAGGTCGGCTGCGGACTGAGGCCACGAAACCTGGGCCGCGTCGAGGTCGCCACGCAGGAGACACCCGGCAGGTTTCTCCTGCGCCCGCAGCGTGCGCTCGGCAGTCTTTCCGATTCGATCGGTGGTCGCTATCAGTAGGCGAAACGCGAACTCAGGACGGCCGGACTCAGATAAGAAGGTGGCTACATCGGCCTTCATGATCGAATAGGCGGGATCGTAAGCCTTGGTCTGGATAGCCCAAAGTCGCCCACCCTGCTCCTCGGCCGCCAGGTCAATTCCAGCGTCAATACCCCAGCGACTTGGCCACTCGTCCCATAGCCACACCCGGCGAAGCCGTTGGCGGTACACGGCAGCGTTGGTCAGGAACCACTTGCAAATGTGCTCGAATTGCTTGCCACGTCGTACCGGGTCACTCTCGAGGGTCCCCAGGAGGCCGTTCAGAGTTCCCACCGACAAAGAGCGTAACGAACTCGTTCAGCTCGGTTGGATCACACCGTAAGGGCGTCCGTTGAGTCGCGCGGACCTAGAACCCCCGTCCCGCCGCCCTTGCGCTCCGGGCGCTCGCCCCTCGGTGGGGCGCCGCCCGGCCGCTCGGCCGGTCGTCCTGCCTGCCCCTCGCTCCCTCGGCGGTTGCCCCGGCTCCTGGCGCTGCTGGCCGTCTCTGTCCCCGGTCTTCCGCGCCTCTTCGTGCGCCTGTCCTTCTCTCCCCACGACGTTCGGTCCGGTCTCCCTCATCGAAAAAGAGACGAGCATGCTTACGCGCATGGCACTCCGGGATTCGCTGACGAATGATCGGACAGGCCAGGGCGCTTGGCTTGGACGCGACGTAAACAAGTGTTGTGTCCGAGCCCGCTGAACTTCGAGAGGTTCTAGGTTGAGGAGGTGACCGTCATGATTGCACCTCCAAAGCCGCGCCTTCGCGGGTGGCTCCACCTCGGGGCATTCCCGTACGCGCTCGTGTCGGGCCTCTGGCTCGCTGCCGATGGGACGACGCATGCAGACCGCGTCGCGTGCGCGGTGTTCGCGCTCACGGCATGCATGCTCTTCGGTACGTCCGCCGTCTACCACCGCGGCAAGTGGAGTCCACGCACGGCGGGCCTACTGCGGCGTCTCGACCACTCGAACATCGCGCTGATCACCGCGGGCACGTACACGCCCCTCGGGGTCGCCGTGCTGCCTTCCTCTCAGGCCACCGTCATGCTGTGCATCGTCTGGGCCACCGCGCTGGCGATAGTTCTGCTCCGTGTCACCTGGCTGTCTGCCCCACGGTGGCTCTACACGGCGATGTATGTCGGTCTTGGCTGGGCGGCGATCTTCTGGCTCCCTGAGCTGTGGCATCTCGCGGGCGCGATCACGATGCTGCTCGTCATCTTCGGAGGGATCTTCTACACCGCTGGCGCCGTCATCTACGTGCTGCGCCGTCCGAGGTTATCGGCGCGCATCTTCGGCTACCACGAGCTGTTCCACGCGTGCACGGTTGCGGCATTCACCTGCCATCTGATCGCAATCTCACGCGTCGCGACCTGACTCACTCGAGCTGGAGAGCAACGTCGATGTCTAGCCGCGAGTAGCCGGCGTCGCCACCGCATGGCACGCCTCTGGCGAGAAGCCTGAAACCACGTGCGATCTGGATGAAGCGATTCGCAAGCACGCCGAACAGCACGATCCCCACCGCCGCCGCGTAGGAGGCGCACCGGTCCGGCGATATGGGATACCCCAGCGGGCCCTGGTGGCGCCAGGCCCGAGACGGCGTGATTCCGAGCGGGTTCTACGCCTGCTCGATGCGAAGCCGGTTGCCCGCCGGGTCGCGCACGGCCGCGTCACGGACACCCCAAGGCTGAGTAGCGGGCTCCTGCAGCACCTCAACGCCTGGCGTGCTGGCGATCTTCTCGAAGGTAGCGTCGAGGTTCTGACAGCGGAAGTGCACCGGGTACAGCTCGCCTTTGGCGAGCAACGCAGCCAGGGCGTCTCCGTCCTCCTGGGACCGGCCCCCATGCGGCTGCGACAACACGATACCGATCTCTGGTTGGGTATCAGTAACGAGAGTGATCCACCGGAAGCCAGCGTTGGAAACGTCGAGGCTCACGGTCAGCCCAAGGGTGTCGCGGTAAAAGGCTAGAGCGGCCTCTGGGTCGTCAACGGTGATGTGCACAGTGCTGAGTGAAACTGACATGCCGACAACGTTAAGCGGATGCGCCGACAGACGCTTCTTCGAAGCTGCTCTCTTCCCTGGCTACGAGGCTCCCGTTCTTGCGCGGGCGAGTCAGAACCATCATCTGGCAGGGTGAGACGAGGCGCAGCTCGTCGTGGCTGCGGGCGCGGTAGCTCGACGGCGACTCGCCGACGAGCTCGGTGAAACGGGCAGAGAAAGAGCCGAGGCTCGTCCAGCCCACTGCAGAGCAGACGTCCGTCACACTCAGATTGCCACGACGCAAAAGCGCCTTCGCTCGCTCGATCCGCCGAGTCATCAAGTAGGAGTATGGCGTCTCGGAGTAAGCCTCACGGAAGCGACGGCTGAAGTGCGCCGGTGACATCAACGCCGTGCGAGCGAGCGCAGCGACGTCGAGCGGCGTTGCGTACTCGCGATCCATCTGGTCGCGGGCGCGTCGCAGGCGACGCAATTCGTCGAGTTCAGCGCGCATCGACGTCCATCTTTCCCTCCAACGGCGACCGCTGTGTCACACCTTGCGCCGTTTCCGTGGAGCTTACGGGGTCTGACCCTGTGGGGCCCGACCCTGGACTTGTTCTGATCGATTGGCGGTGCAGCCCCTCGTCAACCTTTCGCCGGGAACCAACTACGACGCCCCTGGCCTAGCCGGTGCCCCCTACGTGCCGAACTGGGACAATGCTCCTGCGGGGCCCCGGCCCCCGTCGAATCTTTGAAGTCGTCCTCTAAAGGTTCTCGCTGGATTCTCTTTCGACGCGCCGACCGCCCACAGCACGCCCAGTATCAGGCGTTGTGACTCGCGCCGGTGAGAAACGCTGTCTGACCTGATACTCCTCAACCCAGACCGTCGACGAGCGCTTCTCAAGCACTACCTATCGAGCGCGGAAACGCATTGTCCAACGGCACGGTGCGGCGACGCTCTGCCGCCTCACGCATCGCCTCGTGCTGGCCAAACTCAACTCGGCGGCAAACCGAGGTCGCTCCGAACAACATCGCCAGCTTGTATTGCCCTCTCCCCAGTGGCTATGAGTTGAGCACGATCTTTCTTGATTTGGGCCACGGTTTCTGTTTTCACAGCTTCCAGATTATTGATGACGACGTGGTCATCGGCGACCAAGGTCTGTATGTCGGTTTCCGTCTTGCCAGTAATGGCGATGCGCAATATCGCGCTGTCGAAGGTCGTCAGCTCAGCTGCGTAGGTGTCACAAGGACCGATTGCCTGGCTGATCGTGGTCTTGCTTGTGATCTTGGATCTCCACGTGGAGTACGCGGCCTTGGCGACTGTGGCGGCCGCCAGGAACTGCTGAGACGCCTTTGTCGACGACACCGTCGTGGTTGATGTCGTCGGACTGACGGTCGTCGATGTCGACGACACCGTCGTGGTTGATGTCGTCGGACTGACGGTCGTCGATGTCGACGCCGGACTGACAGTTGTTGACGTTGAAGTCGACGGAGTCGACGCCGGCTTGCCGCTGGAACAGGCCGCCGTCAGGACCGCCAGTCCTATTGAGACGATTCCTATTGAGACGATGCGTCTCGCCTTCATCGAGTCTCCTCGCTTGCAGACTGGGAACCCATTTCCAGATGGAGCTTGCTCAGGCGCTCCCTGCCTCCGGTTTGGTAGTTGTCGGTCATCCTGGGTCTTTGGCGCATCGGCCGTCAAGGCCGAATGTCACAAAGGTGCGCGTCCATGCGCGTCGTCCATGTTGGATGGCTTCTCTGGTGACCTGCAAGCGGTCCGTGCTCGTTTCCGCGATCGTCCTGAGTGTCAGCCAGCCGGGTAGCGCCCTTTCGAGCCACTAGGAAATTGGCAGTATCGGAATCCCCTGTGTAGAACGTCCGATCGGGACCTGCCAACGTCGGTAACGGCCATTTTGCCCGCGCCGGAGACCCGTTATCCGTCCTTCAGTCGACCCTCGGCATGGTCTACTCGTAGAGTGAGGCACGTCTGAGGCACGAGGAAGGGGTCATGGCTCGGCTAGACCTCGCGCCACCTCCATGAGTTCGGTAACGGCTCTCGTCGTCCTCCGCGAAGGGGCGCATCGGGCAGCACACCTGATGGACAAGAGTCAGCCGATTGTGCGTGTCCCGAAACGCGCGCCCGATTACTCGCCGAGGGGTTCGCCCGAAGGTGCCGTACTGCCGCACCTACCCGGCGGTCGGGGGCACCGAATGAGGTGCTCGTTCAAATTAGCGTGAGTCGTGGGCGTGGGCTCGCCGTCGCAGGCTGCGTCCACGAGAGCGGACAAGCAATCGAGCCAGGCTGAGACCTGCCAACACGATCACCGTCACATCCACGACCGGCACGAAACGGACGGTGCCATCTTTCACGACGTAAGTCCCAATCGGGAGAACCAGGCCTCCGAAGCCTCCGCCGGACCCGCTTGGCACGGTGCCGTCGGACCCACCAGTGTCGTCACCTTGCGGACCCGTCCCTTCGCCTCCCCCGCCTCCTCCCGCTACGAGCGCCACAGGGATGACGAGGAGTCCGTCTCTCTCGTAGGCGGTACCGAAGGCTCGGCGAACTGAAAGGTTCTCTGCTACTTGGCCCAGGAGTTCTTTGCTGTCCACGGCTGCCTTCCTTCTCGCGACTCTCCGAATAGTGTGCGCTCGCACCCGAGTGAACGATAGAGGCCAACGACCTCGTCGCTAGGGAAGTGGAGAGCAGTCCCGGCGTTCTGGGACGGTTACGACGAATGGCTATCCACGCAGCGCAGGCTGAAGGTCTGCCGATCAGGCGGCGTCCAGGGCGCGGTGGTCAGCTGAGTTCGCGAACCCTGAGGGTGTCGACATGCTGCTGGAAGGCAACAGCTTTTCCACCGTCCATAGTCCACACGTGGACCATCTTCACAAGAGCCGGCTCTCCGGAGCTCTTGCGCTTCCACCTGTAGCTCCCGAGTGCCACGACTGTGTCACCGTCGACGACGAACCTCTCGGGCACCACCGCGAAGTCATCGCCGATCTCCCCCAGTCGCATGAACACCCCTTCGAGCACAGCCTGAGGACCGACGTACGTGCCAGCGAGTGGAAATCCGTCGGCCTCGGTCCAATGGATGTCGTCGGCCATGACGCCGAGGGCGGCGGGCACGTCGCCCGTTGCGAAGCTCGCATAGGCGTTTTCGACGATTTCCTTGTTGGTGGCCATCTCGAGTCCTCTTTCCTGTCGGCAGAGTTGCTCGCCTAATCACCTTAACGAACTAGCTTGAAATCGCCTGTCGGCGTGGAGGGGCAACTCCTGCGAGGTTTCTGGGTGACCTCGAAGTGCCGGTCCGGGGCAGGCAACTGTCGTGAGCATGAGACCGGTCACCTGACTGCACCCCGCTCATTTCCGGCTCTTCTCAATCAACTGGGGCGCGTGAACAACTGACCGCGCTCCGATAGTGACAATGGAAGGCCGGCAGGGGTTGCTTGACTAGGCGCGCTCACACCGCGCCCTTGGCCTTCCTCACCGCCCAGGCCTGCTTGTACCCCTCTGTTCTCCGGGGTGCTTTGTCCTTGCTCCCGCGCACTCTGCCGCCGACGGACTTCCCCTCGGCCTTCCGTCGAGCAAGGCCGGCCCGGATACGCTCTGAGCGTCTGGTCGACTCCTGCGCTGCCATCCACCCGGCGAAGGCCACGAGGACGTCCTGGACCTCTGAGCTGCCGTTCAACCAGCTCTCCTTGACCGAAACCACGGAGCAGTTCCGGTCTCGGAACCTCCGGAGGATTCGTAGGGCACCCTCGGCCCCCTCGCGGGTTACTCGGTCCAACGCCCAGGTAATGAGGACGCTGAACTTGCCCTGCCAGGCGTCATCTAAGGCCTTCTGAAGCGTTTTCTGGTACTCGCCACCGTCCTTGCCCCCGTTCCAGGCCGACTCGGAGACTTGGTAGCGTTCCACGAGTTCGTAGCCGTGGTGCTCCGCGAATTTCTCCAGCTCAGGCAGCTGATTTTCACCCGTCTGGTGACCGGTACTGACTCGGATCCACAACGCAGCCTTCATGAACATGACTTTGGCTCAGTTCTGAGTCGGACCATTGGACATTGGGGCCGTGATTCACGACTGCTGGTGAGGCAAGGACAGCAGCCTCCGGCATCAGGGCCTCTGCCGCCGTGCGGTTGCAGAAGCGTTCGACATTCAGGAGGTCTCTGGGACGGTCTTCTTCATCCTCAAGATCGCAGAGGCCTCCTTGGCGCAGGATGACGTGGACGAATTCGTGCATGAGGCTGAACGTGCGACCGTTGGGTGCGTCCTTGATGTTCACTGCGATTACCGCGAGCGGTTGATCGCTGATCGAGAAGCCGCGGACTTCGGATAACTCGACGTCGGTGAGTTGAGTGACCAGCACGCCTGCGAACTCGATGGCGTCGCGCCACGCGTTAAAGGCCCCATAAGGCGGTAGCCACCTCGCTTGCTCACGAGGCGTGACGCCGAGGTAGCGACGTATTTTGCTTCCGAGATGTTCGGGGGCATCAGTGAGCTGAGCCTGGAGGCCTAGGACAGGTGCTTCTTCGTCGTTTGCGACTAGGAGTTCTAGGGCAAAATCTCGGCGAGCAATGGCCTTGCGAAGCTCGTAGCGCAGCTCGGGAGATTCGACGCCTGCAACTTCTCCCGGCAGTCGGCGGAAGTCCTTGGGCGGTCGTGGGTCCTCGGGTGGCTCGGGAAGGTAGAAGGCAGCTAGAGGTCGTCGGTATACACGTGCGAGGTCGCGCAGTTTGGCGATAGTGGGGCGTTGTTCGCCGTTTTCCCAGTTGGCCAGCCGGTCAACGTCGACTGCGGCCTTGCGTGCGGCTTCGGCGAGATCGAGGCCAGCTGTACTTCGCGCCCAAGTTAGAAGTTCGGGTTCGACTAGGGCCTCCGCGCTTCTGGGCATGATGCCTACTCGACGACGGCCATTAGAGCGGTATCGGCCGGACGAGACAATGAGGACAGCCTGGTCCCATCAGCGCGGAGTCGGGCGCGAAGGCAACCGGTTCAGACGCCATTAGGAGCGATGCACGGTCTCCCAGCGCGAGGTAGACGCCTCCGGGATCGAGGGTGGTGCCCGTGCGCTGTTCTCGCAGCCATCGCGGAGAATCAGCACCGATCCGCACCGACTCGGATGTTAGGCGATTCCTGACGCGGGCCCGCGGACGCAAAGGCGGTCGCCCGACGGTGATGTCCAGCGAGCGACTTGAAGCCGCACGGGGCCCGGGTGCCTATGCCAAGCGCGTCGCGCGCCGGCGGGCGTACGGCAAGTCGATGGGAGCGACGCGCAGGCTGCTCCGGGCGCTCGGGCTGAGTAAGTAGGCCGCACTTCCCATGCCCCGGCGGTCGTTTGCGGCCGTCCTGGGCGATTCTGGCAACACCGACGAGGAGCAACCGGACGGGTAGTCGCTGTCGGCCGCAGAGGCGCCCACGTGGGGGCGCAGGGGGCGGGTATAGCTGTGGTGTGCCTCTGCCCGCGCGTAAGCACTCTGGCGCGTGCGTGAAGTGCCGACGTGACAGCTGTGCTGACTCGCGTGCTGGTCAGCGACCGATGCCCACCCGTGCAGCCACAACGCAGCAGCTCGTCATCTGACGACTCTGAGGGTCTCCTCCGCCGACCTCGAGCCCTTGAAGTTCGTGCTGCCGCCGTAGGTGGCGACGAGGTGGTAGGTGCCCACCTTGAGCTTCTTGGCCGACAACGTGCACGATCCCTTGCCAGATGAGAGCTTGATCACACACAGCGTCGTCGAAGACTGCTTCACCCTGACCGTCCCGGTCGGCGTCGAGCCGGAGTACTGCGGCAAGACCCTGACCGAGAGGTGCTCGGTCTGCTCGTGTCCGTAGGTGACCTTCCTCGCAGACAGCTTGAGGGCGGTCCTGGTGGTGGCCTTGGCGACGGTGAGGCTGAAGGTCCACGTGCCGGTGTCACCGTTGGTATCGCTGTCGCCACCGCCGACCGCGTAGGTTCCCGGTCCGAGCGAGGTGGCCGCGCTGATCGCCCCGGTGCCGCTGACCACAACGTCAGTGGAGTCCACCGAAGTGGCCTCAGTGTAGCTGACGGTCCCGGTGGCGTTCGTTACAGTGAGACTGTGGCCGCTGTAGCCGGCACCGTAGGCGACGGTCGCCGAGGTCGGGCTGCCCTGGACGAGGGTGACGGTGACCGGAGCTGGAGGCGGAGGTGGCGAGGAGTTGGCCGTCCACTGGGCATAGAGCGTGACGTTGGCGGTGAAGGGGTAGGTGGCGCCGTTGGCGTAGGAGGTGCCTGTGCCGCCAGCGACGGTGTTCCAGTCGTTGAAGGTGTAGCCGCTATAGGTGAAGGCGTTGGCCGTCAAGGCCGTTGGGGCGTTGTCGGTCTCGGGGGCCATCGTCCCGGTTCCGCCGTTGGCGTTGAAGGTGACGGTGTAGGAGTTGGCCGTCCACTGGGCATAGAGCGTGACGTTGGCGGTGAAGGGGTAGGTGGCGCCGTTGGCGTAGGAGGTGCCTGTGCCGCCAGCGACGGTGTTCCAGTCGTTGAAGGTGTAGCCGCTATAGGTGAAGGCGTTGGCCGTCAAGGCCGTTGGGGCGTTGTCGGTCTCGGGGGCCATCGTCCCGGTTCCGCCGTTGGCGTTGAAGGTGACGGTGTAAACCTCGTCGACGACGAATGCCTGGATGTTCGCGGAGCCGTCTTTGTAATACCCGCCGGCGGTGCAGTTGCCAGCCGAGATGCACGAGACCGAATTGATCTCCCCGTCACCGCCGGCGTTGAGCGATCCGGCGACCTCGATCGCTGTTCCCCAGGTGCCGCCGACCTCGTCGACGAGGAAGGCCTGGGTGTTCCCGGAGCCGTCTTCGTAGTACCCACCGGCGGTGCAGTTGCCGTCCGAGGTGCACGAGACCGAATTGATCCACGCGTTACCGCCGGTGTTGAGCGATCCGGCGACCTCGCTCGGCGTTCCCCAGACACCGCCGACCTCGTCGACGACGAAGGCCTGAGAGTTCCCGGAGCTGTCTTTGTAACGCCCACCGGCGACGCAGTTGCCGTCCGAGGAGCACGAGACCGACCAGACCCGAGCCAAGCCGCCGGTGTTGAGCGATCCGGCGACCTCGCTCGGCGTTCCCCAGGTGCCGGCGACCTCGTCGACGACGAAGGCCTGATAGCTCCCGGAGCTGTCTTTGTAACGCCCACCGGCGGCGCAGTTGCCGTCTGAGGTGCACGAGACCGAAAAGACCTGCGCGCTACCGCCGGTGTTGAGCGATCCGGCGACCTCGCTCGCCGTTCCCCAGGTGCCGGCCACCTCGTCGACGACGAAGGCGCCATAGTTCCCGGAGCTGTCTCTGTATCGCCCACCGGCGGCGCAGTTGCCGTCCGAGGAGCACGAGACCAAATTTAAGTCTGCGTCACCGCCGGTGTTGAGCGATCCGACGACCTCGCTCGCCGTTCCCCAGGTGCCGGCGACCTCGTCGACGACGAAGGCGCCATAGTTCCCGGAGCTGTCTCTGTATCGCCCCCCGGCGGCGCAGTTGCCGTCCGAGGTGCACGAGACCGAATTGACCCAGGCGTGACCGCCGGTGTTGAGCGAAGCGGCGACCTCGCTCGCCGTTTCCCAGGTGCCGCCGACCTCGTCGACGACGAAGTTTTGATAGTTCCCGGAGCTGTCTCTGTATCGCCCGCCGGCGGCGCAGTAGCCGTCCGAGGGGCACGAGACCGAATTGACCCAGGCGCCACCGCCCGCGTTTAGCGATCCGGCGACCTCGCTCGGCGTCCCCCAGGTGGCGGCGACCTCGTCGACGACGAAGGCCTGGGTCTTCGCGGAGCTGTCTTTGTAGTACCCACCGGCAGCGCAGTTGCCGTCCGAGGAGCACGAGACCGACATGATCACCGCGTCACCGCCGGTGTTGAGCGAACCGGCGATCTCGCTCGGCGTTCCCCAGGCGATGTCGGCGCCTGCTGGTCGCGCCGAGGAGACGACCGCCGCCGCAGACGCACCGACGGCGAGGAACGCGATCAGCAGCCGAGAGATGCCCCGGCGCATAACTGTCCCCCAATAAGAAACGATGGCAACTCCATCGTCGGACACCGAGATCGGGAGTCAGATGCGGACTGGCGACCAGGTGTGCCCGGCAGCCACGATCGCGTGGCGCGCGATTACTCAGCGGCATCCTAAACCGGGGAATGTCGGTTCGACGGCTCCGCTTCCCGCGTGCGGGTTAGCAACGCCCTCTACCGTTGCTCGGTGCACGAGGGAAACAGGGCAACTTCCCTGGTCAGAAGGGTGTCGGAGGGCCGACGTAAACAATCTCCGACTGGCGGCTTGAGCCGTGGGCCGGGACCTAACCGGCGGTCAGGGATACCCGGGTGGCACGGTAGCCGTGATTGTTATGGGACACGGTGTGGCGTCCATATCCGTCTGATTGAAGAATCCACCTAGACGTTGCGGTTGGTTCGTAGCGTTTGGAGATCCTGGGGGGCTGGCTCATGAACCGTCTGCCGGCCTGTGTCGGCCTGGCTTCCAAACGAGGTGCCAACCCGTCAGGATCTCGCCGTGGTGTGGCTCGAAAGAGGAGCGGGCGCCGACGATCCGAAATCAGACATGCCCACCGCGGTCCTCTATTCCGACGGAAGAAGGAGATGACAGGTAGCGGTGGTGATCGGGGTCGATCCGCACAAGGCTTCGCACACAGCTGCGGCGACCGAGGCCGAGAGCTCGGCAAGCTCACGCCGATCGAATATGACCGGTCTCGCTTGGCCGTTGCACGAGCCCACAGAGCTGCCGCTAGGTGAGGCCCAGACCAGATCGCAGCGTGCTCTTCGACCCCCCCATCATTAACGGCTGAAATCGATTTGGGGCCCCAGGCAAGGGTCGTACAGGGTCGAGGTCATGTGAACTCGGATAACACCACTGAGGGACACCTGGCGGTCCTCTTCGGCGAGATCCCTGCGCCCGCGACGGCGGTGGGGTTCTTTACAACCGATCCCCTGGCGGGCCCTCCAGGTGACACCATGAATGAAGACGGTTGGATGGGCGGCGGCCACCGCCTTACCGCTCCGGCAGCCAAGGTGATCATCCCTATTCAGCGCAACCGGTGACTAGGCGCTTCTGAGGCGAACGGTCGGGATCGATACAACCAGCACATCTATCGTCTGTTGGGGAGGCGAGAACGACGGCAACAGGCAAGCGGCGGACTCGTAGGACCTTCGGCAGCGTTGCCAAGCTGCCATCGCGTCGGTATCGAGCGAGCTATATCGGGCCCGATCGGGTGCGCCGCGGCGCTCCGGAGACCTTTGCGACCCTTGCAGACGCTGATGCGTCGCTGGCGACGGTTCTAGCCGAGATGTTGCACGGCGATTGGCGTGCACCTGAGCTGAGCGGGGAGACCTTCGGCAACTTCGGTCGGCGGTGGTTGGACGCAGGCCTGGGCCGAGTTGGAGCACCCTTGGCACCACGAACCAGGGAGCTGTACGAGGGGCACTGGAAGTTGTGGCTTGAGCCTCACTTCGGAGACGTCGCCCTGGGCGCACTGACGCCTGAACGTTGGCGCTCCTGGTTTGTCGAGCAGACCTCAAAGAAGCCGGACTCCACCCAACCCGGCAAGGCATACAAGCTCGCCCGGGTGATCCTCAATCAAGCGGTCGATGACGGTTTGATCCGTTCAAACCCATGCCACATCAAAGGCGCTGGTCGTGACCGTTCACCCGAACGACCGATTGCCACACCCGGTCAGGTCGCCAACATTGCTGGAGCCATCGAGCAGCGGTACCGGGCGATGGTGCTTCTCGCTGCGTATTGCTCGCTCCGATTTGGAGAACTCGCCGGCCTACGCCGGCGAGACATCGATGTGCTCCACCGCACCGTGAGGGTTGAACGGCAAGCCATCGAGCTGGCAGGCGGCCGCATTGAGTTCACGAAGCCCAAAGCAGAGAGCATGCGCACCGTAGCTATCCCTTCGCCTTTGATGTCAGCGCTCGAAGCACACGTTGCGGCATACGTCGGTCCTGAACCGAGTGCACTTGTATTCACTTCCGCCAACGGTCTCCCGATGAGGCGCACCCAGTTCGTGCACACGTGGCGTCGAGCCTGTCGGCGGGCTGGCGTTGAGCCGATCCATTTCCATGACCTACGTGGCTCAGGTGCCACCTGGGCGGCGCAGACCGGAGCAACGGTCGCCGAGTTGATGCAGCGACTCGGTCACCGCACCCCAACCGTGGCGATGCAGTACCAACACGCCACCCTTGAACGGGATCAAGCGATCGCCGCGCGACTCGGCGACCTGATGCAACTGGAATCGGAAACACGATCGAACGTGTTACCGCTCGACGGTCACTGAAAGTCGCTATTCAACGTTTGTTCAACGAGGAAGGCAATGCCGAGCGTCTGCAGTTGGATCCTGAGCACGTTTCAGCAGTTCAGAGGTGGTGTCGGAGAGGGGACTTGAACCCCTACGCCCTTGCGGGCACCAGCCCCTCAAGCTGGCGCGTCTGCCTATTCCGCCACTCCGACTCGGCGAGGACACGCCCCCACCAGGCACGAAAGACTAGCGCGACCCCGATCTCGCCCTCGCCAGGTCCGCCAGCCAAGTCGACCTCGGCGGTGCCTCTCAGCTCCCCGGGGTCGTCGTCGACGTCGTCGGCGGAGGGCTCACCTGGATCGCCCACGACTGGGCGTTCCACATCGGTCCGGCCAGCGTCGCAGTGTCGCTCACGTTCACGACCCTCGCCTGTCGCACGAGCGTCGTCGGCACCTGGAAGAGCGGCAGCGTCGGCAGGTCCTGCCACAGGTGCGTATCGATCTGGTTATAGAGGCTCGCATCGGTCTCGGCGTTCAGCTCGGCCTGCGCCTTCGCGAACAGGCCGTCGACGACGGCGTCGTCGTAGCCGAGGACGTCGCGGGTGACGACCCCCGCATTCGCCGCGCTCGGCTCCTTCTTTGTGCCGATAGGGCCGTTGCCGCCCGTCGGGAGGCTCGCGGTCGTCCCCCCGGCCGGAATCGGCGTCGGCCCCACGGGGTCGGTGTAGAGACGGGCCATCGTCGAGGGGAACGGCGATTCGAGATAGGGCGTCAGCGCCAGCTGGTACTCCCCCCGTGGCAGAATCGACGAGAGGAGCTCCGAAGTGGCGACGTTGCGGACCTTCAATTCGATCCCGGCTTGCAGCAGCTCGGCCTGGATCTCGGCCTCGGCTGCCACGATCGTC
Organism: Acidimicrobiales bacterium; assembly: GCA_050013835.1. Taxonomy (GTDB): domain Bacteria; phylum Actinomycetota; class Acidimicrobiia; order Acidimicrobiales; family Bog-793; genus Bog-793. The sequence continues at coordinate 35,469 of JBEKEM010000014.1, read as the reverse complement.
GGGTTCCCCTCCGGCCCGGTCAGCGTGACGACGAGCGGCGCACCCGATGCCGAGGTGGCGACGCCTTGGGCGCTGAGCGGATAGCCCGCCGAGGCAAGCAGCTGGTCCGCCCCGCTGTCGTCCGGCGCCATGAAGGCGCCGTCGTTCGCCAGGCCGCCCTGCTGGTGGTCGGCGTAGATCCGGTTGGCCGCCGTCGTCGCATCGGCGACGAGGAGTCCGATCGAGTCGGCGACGACCTCGGGGCGGTTGATCGCCGCGGCGACCGCCTGGCGCACGTCGAGCTTCCCGGTGACCGGGTCGGCGACGTTGAAGTCGAGCTGCCAGAGCGTCGCCGAGGCGGAGACGGTCTGTTCGAGGTCGGCGCTCCCCGCGACGGCGGAGTTGACGGCCGGCCCGGGGGTGAGCTCGGCGAGGTCGACCGACCCGTCACCCAGCGCCTGGAGGGTCGCCGCCGGCGGCATCACCTTGAAGACGATGTGGGCGAGGTGGGCGGGCTTTCCCGCGTAGGAGGGGTTGCGCGAAAGGATGAGCTCCCTGCCGGGGACGATCTTGGTGATCTCGAAGGGGCCACCGGAGACGAGGTGCGCCGGTACCGGCCCGGCGAAGGCGTCGATCCAGCCCCAGCGGCGTGCGATGTGGGCGGGAACGAGGTTGGCGAAGAGCGCCATCCAGTCGGCGTAGGGCTTGGCGAAGACGACCGTCACGGTCGTTCCGAGCCTGGCGGAGTGCGCCCCCGTCACCGAGGTGATATCCCGGTAGCCGGCGAGGGGAAAGGAGGCCGGGAGCGCCGCGCCGATCGACAGCACCCTTTCCCAGTCATAGGCGAAGTCGGCCGCAGTGATCGGCACGCCATCGGACCAGCGCGCCCCCTTGGCGAGGGTGTACACGACCGTCTGGGGTTTGAGCCCGGTGACCTCGGCCGAGGTAACGAGCCCTAGGGAGGCGTGCTCCTGCAGGTCGGGGCCGGTGACGAAGACCTGGGGCAGGACCTGTTCCATCACCATCTGGGTGATGGCGTTCGAGCCGGCCGGCGTCGAGGGGTTGAACTCGGTCGGGAGGTGCGGGACGGCGACGGTGACGATGCCCCCGCTGAGGATCTCGACCCCCCCCTGGCCGGCGAGCATCGTCGCGGTCGACGACGCCCCGGAGATCGTCGCGCCAACGGTCACGGCAACGACCAAGGCGCCGAGAACGGCGGCCGCGGTTCTTTTCAGCCCCACCGAATGCCGATGACGACCGTCACGAGGGCAAAGACGACGGCCACGGTGATTGTGAGCCGGTCGAGGTTCTTCTCGGCGACGGTCGAGCCCGCCGCCGCCGTGCCGACGGTCGAGCCGAACATGTCCGACAGCCCCCCGCCTCGCCCCGAGTGCAGCAGAATCAGCAGTACGAGCGCGAACGAGGCGGCAGTCTCGACTCCGACCAGGATGTCGGTGAGCACGTGCGGGGACCTCCTCGTTGCTGTCGGGCACGCACGGGGCGACGGCGCAGATTAGCAGTTCAGCGCCGATTCCCTGCTTCGGGGCTACGCCCCGGCGCGCACGATCGAGACGAACCGCTGGGCGTCGAGGCTCGCCCCGCCGACGAGGAAGCCGTCGACGTCGGCGCCGGCGATGAGCTCCCCCGCCGTCTCCGGGGTGACCGATCCGCCGTATTGGACGCGGATCGCGGCGGTCGCCGAAGGGGCGAAGCGGCCGATCTCGGAACGGATGGCGGCGCACATCTCCTGGGCGTCGGCCGGTGTCGCCGTCCGGCCCGTCCCGATCGCCCAGATCGGCTCGTAGGCGAGGACCACCGAGGCGACAACCTCGGCCGGGCGGCCCTCGAGGGCGGCCCGCACCTGACCGCGCACCCTGGTCTCGGCGTCTCCCGCCTCCCGTTCGGCGAGGGTCTCGCCGACGCAGACGATCGGCACCATGCCGTGGCGCAGGATCGCGTCGACCTTCTTCGCGACCGTCTCGTCGGTCTCGCCGAAGAACTGGCGCCGCTCGGAGTGCCCGGTGATCACGTAGCGGACGTTCAGCTTGGCGAGCATCTCGGCCGAGATCTCGCCGGTGTAGGCGCCGCGGTCCTCGAAGTAGCAGTTTTGGGCGCCGAGCGCGACGGGAACGTGGTCGGACTCGACGGCGGTCTGCACGGTGCGCAGCGAGGTGAACGGCGGGTGCACGCTCACCTCGCGCCCCGGCGGGATCGCCCCCGCGAAGAGCAATGCGGCGAGCTCCTGGACGAGCTTCAGCGCCTCGAAGTGATTCTCGTGCATCTTCCAGTTGCCACTGACGAGGACCCCGCGGTCTGACTCCACCGCGATCAGGACCCCTTCGGGGCGTTCGACGCGCCGCGCAGGGCGGCGAGGCCCGGCAGGTCGCCGAGCTCGATGAGCTCGAGCGAGGCCCCCCCGCCGGTCGAGACGAAACCGATCGACCCGGCCAGCCCGAACTCGTCGATCGCGGCGGCCGAGTCGCCCCCGCCGACGACAGTGAACCCGGGGCAGGCGGCGACCGCCTCGGCGACGGCGCGAGTGCCCGCCGCGAAGCGGGGATCCTCGAAGAGCCCCATCGGGCCGTTCCAGAAGACCGTCCCGGCCCCGGCGACGACGTCGGCGAAACGCCGACGGGTGGCGGGGCCCACGTCGACCCCCTGCCAGCCGTCGGGGAGGTCACCGGTGAGGGTCTCGATCGGGTCGCCGGCGGGAACGGAGTCCGCCCCGGGGTGGAGCGTGCCGTCGGGGCCGATCGCGACGACGTCGGTCGGCAGCAGGATCTTGTCGGTGGAGGCGAGGAGCCCCCGGCAGGCGTCGACGTGGGGCGCGTCGAAGAGCGAGGCGCCGATCCGGCGTCCCTGAGCGGCGAGGAAGGTGTACGCCATCCCCCCGCCGATGAGTACGGTGTCGGCCCGGGCGACGAGCGAGACGAGCACGCCGAGCTTGTCGGCCACCTTGGCGCCCCCGATGATGGCGACGAAAGGGTGCCTCGGCGAATCGACGAGGCCACCGATCACTTCGACCTCGCGCGCGAGCAGCCGGCCCGCCGCCGAGGGCAGCCGCTCCGGCGGCCCGACGATCGAGGCGTGGGCGCGATGCGAGGCTCCGAAGGCGTCGTTCACGTAGCAGTCATGGCCGTCGACGAGCCGGTCGACGAAGGCCGGGTCGTCCGCCTCCTCGCCCGGGTCGAAACGCAGGTTCTCCAGGAGCTCCACGCCGGGGACGAGCTCGGCGAGGTGCTCGCGGACCGGGGCCACGTCGTAGCGGGGGTCGGGGGCGCCCTTCGGCCGGCCGAGGTGGGTCGCGCACGTCACCGAGGCGCCGTGGTCGAGCAGCCACCGCAGCGTCGGGATCGCCTGGCGCATCCGGAAGTCGTCGGTGACGACGCGTCTGCCCTCCACCTCGCCGATCGGCACGTTGAAGTCCACACGGACGAGGACTGACCTGCCCGCGACCGGCGGCAGGTCCTCGAGAACGGGGACGCGACCGATCATCTGCCGACGAGCTCGACGAGCTCAACGAGCCGGTGCGAGTAGCCCCACTCGTTGTCGTACCAGCCGAAGACCTTGGCGAGGGTCTTGCCGTCGTCGAGCGGCAACGCCAGCGTGAGGCCGGAGTCGAAGGTGCACGACGCCGGCGAGGCGACGATGTCCGAGGAGACGATCGGATCCTCGGTGTAGACGAGGACCTTGGCGAGCGGCCCGGCGGCCGCCGCCGTGGCGAAGGCGGCGTTGATGGCCTTGGCGTCGACGGCGGCGTTGAGGATCCCCGTGAAGTCGGTGATCGAGCCCACCGGGATCGGCACGCGCAAGGCCGAGCCGTCGAGGCGGCCTTTCATGTTCGCCATGACGAGGTTCGTCGCCCGCGCCGCCCCCGTCGAGGTGGGCACGATGTTGACCGCCGCCGCCCGAGCCCGCCGGAGGTTCTCCCGGGCGAGGTCGAGGAGCTCCTGGTCGTTCGTGTAGGCGTGAACGGTCGTCATCAGGCCCTTCTCGACGCCGAAGGCGTCGTCGAGCACCTTCATCATTGGCACGAAGCAGTTCGTCGTGCACGAGGCGTTCGAAACGACGAGGTGCTTCGCCGGGTCGAAGTCGCCCTCGTTCACGCCGATGACGAAGGTCGCGTCGGCGTCGCCCGATGGCGCCGAAATGACGACCCGCTTCGCCCCGCCGGTGAGGTGGGCGGCGGCGGCTTCGCGCTTGGTGAAGCGCCCCGTCGACTCGACGACGACCGAGACGCCCATCTCGCCCCAGCGCAGCGCCGAGGGGTCGCGCTCGGCGAAGACCTTGATCACGTGGCCGTCGACGACGAGGTCGGAACCCTGGACGGCGACCGAACCGGGGTACCGGCCGTAGGTCGAGTCGTAGCGGAGCAGGTGCGCGTTGATCGCGGGACTGAGGAGGTCGTTAACGGCGACGATCTCGATGTCCGCTGCCGACTCGCGCGCCGCGCGCAGGAAGTTCCGTCCGATCCGTCCGAACCCGTTGATCCCGACCCGTACCGTCATGACTCCGCTCCCGCTCAGGTTCCCCGGTGGCGCGCCACCGGGACGTGTCCGATGTTCCAGCTGTGGCCCGGGTGATCCCGTCCGACCCAAGGATCGCCGCCACTCGGGCCACGGTCTAGAGGCTAACGGCCCGAGCGCGACCGGTCCGGTCGGGGCGGCCGCCTGGGGCGGGATCCGGCCCGGCCCGCCGCCTACCGGTTCAGATCGCGGTGGTGGACCTCGGGCGCGAAGTCCCGGGCCCGCAGCCTCGCGGCAAGCGCCTCGGCGAGGACGACCGAGCGGTGCCGCCCGCCGGTGCAGCCAATGGCGATCGACACGTAGGACTTCCCCTCCCGGGCGTAGTACGGCAGGAGGAAAGCGGCGAGGTCGCCGATCCGCTCGAGGAACTCGACCGCCTCGGGCGAGGACATCACGTACTCGCGCACGTCCTCGTCGAGGCCGTTGTGCGGGCGCAGGGCATCGATCCAGTGAGGGTTGGGGAGGAACCGGGCGTCGAAAACGAGGTCGGCCTCCAGGGGGAGGCCGTGCTTGAAGCCGAACGAGACGATCGAGGTCTCCAACTCGCCGGCCGGCTTCCGCCCGGCGAAGAGCTCGACGAGGCGGTCGCGCAGCTCGTGGACGTTCGTCTCGCTCGTGTCGATGACCACGTCGGCGTCGGCGAGGAGCGGCGCGAGAAGCCGCCGCTCGGACTGGATCGCCTCGAGCACGCCCTCGGCCTCGACCGGGTGGCGCCGACGGGTGCCGGAGAACCGCCGGACGAGGACCTCGTCCGAGGCCTCCAGGTAGATGACCCGCACCCGGGCGCCCGAGGCGCGCAGGTCCTCGATCGCCGGGACGATCTCGGCCACGGACTCGAGCCCGCCCCGGCCGACGACGAAGCAGAACCGGTCGGACTCGTTGCCCGGCAGGGCTGCGAGCTCCGCGACCTTGCCGACGAGGGCGGGCGGCAGGTTGTCGATCACGAACCAGCCGAAGTCCTCGAGTGCCGCGGCCGCGGTCGACCGCCCCGCTCCCGACAACCCCGCGACGATCAGGTACTCGGCCATCGACGCGTCCTCCCTCGTGATTCTCGCATCCCGGCGACCCGCGACCAGGGATTCCTCGTCGTCAGGGACGCACCCGCGGACGGTGCTCGAAGCGCATCGCGCAAAGCCGTGGGATGGTCGCTTCGAACTCGGCGTCGATCGAGCCGGCGAGCAGCTCCATCCGGGGTGACGGCTCCTCGAGGTGGACGAGGACGAGGTCGCGGTCGGCGAGCGGGTTCACGTAGCGCGAGAGAGGCCGATGGCTGAAGGCGAGCGAGACGTGGGGGTCGACCTCCTCGACGTCCCACTGTTCGACGAGGTAGGGGCCGACCCGCCAGTAGCGCTCATCGAGGATCTGGTCGTCGACGAAGCCGCTCCCCGGGCCCTGGAATACCGGGTGGTTGACGACGAGGAGGAACGTGCCCCCTGGGGCGAGCACCCGGGCCGCCTCGGAGAGCAGGGCGTCGGCGTCGGCGACGTGCTCGATGACGAGGCAGCAGAAAGCGGCGTCAACCGATCCGGTCGCGAGGGGCAGCCGCTCCCCCTCAGCCCGGACGTAATCGATGGCGAGAGCGTCGTCGATGACGTCGAGGGCGTTGGCGAGCTGCGCGCCGGACGGGTCGACGCCCAAGACCCGGCAGCCGGCTGCGGCCAGGGCCCGGGCGACCTGGCCCTCACCGCAGCCGATGTCGACGACGAGACGGTGCCCGGCGAGCTCGCGCACGACGAGCGGGATGATCTCGATCTCGTACTCGCGGTCCGCCCCCCCCGTGAACGTCGCCTTCCACCAGCTGGCGTGTTCGTCCCAGCTCTCGACGAAAGGCGGCGGGCCCGCCCCAGCGAGCCTCGGCGGCCTGCGGGCGGCGGACTTCGTCACGATGCCACCCGCGGGCTGCGCCCTGTGCCGGACGGGGGACGGGCCCCGCCGGGGTGGAGCCTGGCAAAGACGGCGTCGGCGACGTCGTCGGGGAGCCAGGAAACGCCCCGGAGGTCGTCCGAGCTCGCGGCTCGTATCGCCCGCAGCGAGCCGAACTGGGTCACAAGGCGCGCCCGCCGGGCCCGGCCGAGACCCCGCACGCCCCCAAGGGGGTCGGGTCGGAGCCGACGGGCCCGCAGCTCCCGGTGGTAGGCGACGGCGAAGCGGTGGGCCTCGTCGCGGATCTCCTGCAGGAGGTAGATCGCCTCGGAGTCCCGCGGGATCCGCACCGGGTCCGGGCTCCCGGGCACGAAGACCTCCTCGAACTGCTTGGCCAGCGCCGCGACGGCGACCCTGCCTGCGAGCCCGAGGGCGGCGAGCACCCGCACCCCGACGGCCAGCTGCCCCTTGCCGCCGTCGAGCAGCAGCAGCTGCGGCGGGTAGGCGAACCGGCGCCGCCGGGCCACCGTCTCGTCATCGGCGGGCGCCGCCGGCTCGGCGAGGCGCTTCAGCCGCCTCGTCAGCACCTCCTCCATCGCTCCGTAGTCGTCGTTGCCCGCGACGCCGGTCACCTTGAAGCGCCGGTAGTCGCTGCGCTTGGTGAGGCCGTCCTCCATCACGACCATCGACCCCACGTAGTCGCTCCCCTGCAGGTGGCTCATGTCGTAGCACTCGATGCGCAGCGGCGCCTCGGCGAGCCCGAGGTGCGCCTGCAGCTCCTCGAGCGCCCGGGCCCTGGCCGCGAGGTCGGTCGCGCGCCGGGTACGGTGCCGGACGAGCTGCTCGGCGGCGTTCTGCTCGGCGACGCCGATGAGCGCCCGCTTGTGCCCCCGCCGCGGAACGCGGATCACGACTGCCGAGCCCCGCCGTCCGGTGAGCCAATCCGCGTAGGCCTCGTGCTCGGCCGGCATCGCCGGCACGAGGACCTCTCTCGGCACGCCGAGCGGCGTCTCGGCGTAGTGCTGGCCGAGCGCCCGGGCGACGAGGTCGGCGGGTCCGAGATCCTCGACCTTCTCTAAGACGAAGCCCTGCCGGCCGACGACCCGCCCGTGCCGGACGTGCAGGACCTGCACGGCGGCGTCGAGCTCGGACTCGGCGATCGCCATCACGTCAAAGTCCTCGTCGGCGGTTCCGACGACGTCCTGGTGCTCGCCGGCGAGACGGGCCGACTCGAGCTGGTCGCGGAAGCGTGCCGCCTTCTCGTACTCCTCGGCCGCGGCGGCCCGGCGCATCCCCGCCTCGAGCCTGGCGACGACCGCCCTGGTATCGCCGTCGAGGAACCGGGAGAGGTCCTCGACGAGCCGCCGGTACTCGGTGGGCGTCACCTCTCCGACGCAGGGGCCCGAGCAGCGCTCGATGTGGAAGAGCAGGCACGGCCGCCCAAGCCGTTCGTGCCGAGCGAACTTGGTGTTCGTGCAGCTCCGGACGGGGAACGACCGTACGAGCATGTCGAGCATTTCCCGTAGCGCGTAGGACTGTGCGTACGGACCGAAGTAGCGCGTGCCCTTGCGCCTCGTGCCGCGCACGATCGCGACGCGGGGCCAGTTCTCGTCGGTCGTGACGGCGATGAACGGGTAGCTCTTGTCGTCGACGAGCCGCACGTTGAAATGTGGCCGGTGCTCCTTGATCAGGCTGTACTCGAGCATGATCGCCTCGACCTCGGAGCGCACCTGGATCCACTCGACCGAACGTGCCCTTTCGAGCATCTGCTGGGTGCGGGGGTGCAGCTGCGAGGGATCGCCGAAGTAGTTGGAAAGCCGCTGTTTCAGCGAGATGGCCTTGCCCACGTAGATGACGCGTCCGTCGGCGTCCTTGAACTGGTACGAGCCGGGCGCGTCCGGGACGGATCTGGGACGTTCGAGCACTAACCTGGAGGCTACGCCGGCCTGGTACCCCGGCGGACAGAGCTTCGTGGCCGACAAACCCGCGGACGGGCGACCAGGCTGTCCCCGCCGGCCGCTAGCGGAGCGACAACTGAGACGAGGCCCCATGTTCCGCCTGCAGGCGCCACTGCCGGACCGCTACACCCGCGCGAGCGAGGACGAGCTCGTCGCCATGATCGGCGCGGCCCGCGCGACCCTCGGCGACAGGATCGTGATCCTCGGCCACCACTACCAGCGCGACGAGGTGATGCGCTGGGCCGACGCCCGCGGCGACTCCTTCGGGCTCTCGCGCTTCGCCGCCGACCAGCACCGGGCCGAGTTCATCGTGTTCTGCGGGGTCACCTTCATGGCCGAGGCGGCCGACATCCTCACCGCCCCCGAGCAGCAAGTCCTGCTGCCGGACCTCAACGCCGGCTGCTCGATGGCGGACATGGCCGACCTCGACGCCGTGGAGACCGCCTGGTCGGAGCTCGAAGTGGTCGTCGACCTCGACTCGGTCGTGCCCGTCACCTACATGAACTCGTCTGCCGCCCTCAAGGCCTTCGTCGGCCGCCACCGCGGCACGGTGTGCACGTCCGCGAACGCCGACAGCGCCTTGCGCTGGGCGCTCGGCGTCCCCTACGACGCCGCCCCGGGACCCGGGCTCGTCGAGCACGTCATTGCCACGGGGCGCAAGGTCCTCTTCTTCCCCGACCAGCACCTCGGCCGCAACACCGTCCGCGCCCTCGGCTTCACCGCCAAAGACGAGCGGGTCTGGGACCCGCGCCTCGCGACGGGCGGGCTCGCGGAATCCGACCTGAAAGAGACGACGTTCTTGCTCTGGAAGGGCCACTGCTCGGTGCACCAGCGCTTCACCCCGGACCACGTCGCCGCCTTCCGGGCGGCCCACCCGGACGGCAAGGTCGTGGTCCACCCCGAATGCGCCCACGAGGTCGCGGTGCTCGCCGACAAGATCGGCTCGACCGACACGATCATCCACTACGTCGAGCGCGCTGCCCCGGGCACGGCGATCGGCATCGGGACCGAGATCCACCTCGTCCACCGGCTGGCTGAGGAGCACCCCGAGCTCACCATCGTCTCGCTCGACCCGCTCGTCTGCCCGTGCTCGACGATGTTCCGCATCGACCTGACCCATCTCGCCTGGGTCCTCGAGGGCCTCGTCGAGGGCGAGGTGCGCAACCGGATCGTCGTCGACGAGGCGACGGCGGCCGACGCCCGGGTCGCACTCGACCGGATGCTGGAGATCGGCGGATCGAGCTTCTGACGGGCTCGCCGACGCGCCGAACCTGCCCGCATCGCCTCTCCGGAGCGATCTGGATTGCGACACGATCTTGGGTGCGCAGCACGTCCGAGCGACGGAGTTTTCCTCCGCACTCGGGTCTGCCTATTTCCACGCAGCTCGGAGGACAGCGCAGGCCCGGAGAGTGACCCACTTGGAGGGTTGGCCCTGGCACTCGATATCGACAACCGTCTTGCCGTTGTAGGCGTAGCGGTTGCTCCACCGACCTTGTTCCTGCTGGGCCTCGACCCATCTCAACGCGTTCCGGAGCCGGAGATCTCTGGCGTGCCCGAGTTCGGCGAGGACCTCGAGGTTTTGAGGCACGTCAGTCACGTAGCGGGATGGAAAGCCGGCCTTGAACCAGGTGCTTGCGGGTTTGGTGTCTCGTGAGGGCGTCGGGTAGTCCGCGACGGCCGGATCGCGAGACAGCAAGAAGTCAACGGCTTGGTCGATGGCAGTGCGAACGAGTCGGCTGCGCTTGCGCGGCGGTATCCGGGCGAGGCCGCGAAGCTCCTTCACCGCCCCCCAGGGCGCACGGCTTCCCGTCGTTCGCGCCGCACGCGAAGCCGGGGCCACTCGTGCGTGAGCCGTAGTAACGGTCCACGCCCTCGCCGGTGATCGCGCGGGCGGCCCAGTCCACGGCGACCCGCAACCGAGCGTCATCGATGCGACCAAAACCGACGAGGGCCCTCACGATGTTGCCGTTGAGGCAGTGGATGACCTTTGACGGCGGCGGCGGGCTGTCATCCCTGGAACCCGAAGCGCCGAAGCCACCCGAGATTGTCGGGGTATGGGTGAGCACGTAGTCGCACGCGCGTTGAATGCGGGGATCGGTGGCGTCAGCACCGAGCTGGTCCAAGAAGATCAACTCCCACACGGTGCCTGTGTACTTGGGGGAATAGCCAGCACCTGGCTTGACCCACCAACCCGCTGGATCCTGTGCCGCGAGAATCGATCGGATCGGCTCGGCCCGCATCGCCGCGGCTCATGCCACGACAACATCAGGGTCGTCAGCCGGTCGGTCCAACAAACGTTGCAGCGTTGCGGCTCGCACGGCCGGCGCGTCCTCCGCGAGCAGCCAAGGGAGGGGATCACCGTCGAGGTGGTCGGTCCAGCTCATCCTCGGCCAGCCCACGCTTGAATGCCTTGATGGACCCTCACGCCTCGATTATCTGCAAGCGGTGTCGCAAAAAGCCATGAACTATGTCCCGCGTCTGCTCCCTGGTCGTGCCTCTGCCACCCTCGACCTCCTGCATGCGGCCCCCCGAGAAGTCGCCGCCATCTAAGTGCGAACCGGCTCGGACACTTGCGCCGTTCCGCGAACTCTCGTTGCGCGCGACGTCTCGATCCGACGGGAATTGACCTGGAAGCGGTCGAGGCATCGGGCCAGATTTCGCTGTCGCCCCGTTGCTATCCCCGATCGTCGCGCGAGGTCGTTGCGGGCCTGCCCACCGACGCCTGAGTCTCGGTGTCATGAACCATCTACGACGAACAGCTTCAGCGCGCATAGCATCTCCCCAGGAATCTTGCGGCATCTGTTGGGGGACTGCTTATGTCGAACATCGAACCAAAACCAGAAGAGAAGAAGGCGCCAACAAGCGATCGACCGGAGAAGATAGGCGATATGCCGAAGATCATCTTCTTCTTGACATTGACCTACTTGCTCCTGTTGATCGCGTTGTTCATCACGTACGTGACTTGGTCGGCATTTCGCCTCCGCGTCCCGACGTCCCTCGGGCCTCTTCCTGTCGGCACCGTATGGTTTGCTGCAGCCGGTGCGGTCGTGTCGAGTCTCTGGGGCATATTCCGCTTCAACCACACCTGGAAGCGAAGTTTCGACTACCACTACTACATCCGACCCCTCTTTGGAGCCGTGACGGGATCGATTGGTGCACTGATCTACCTGGTTCTGCTCAATCTCGGCAGCAAGAAGAACGTCGCTGTGGATCGTGACACCTTCTACGTCGTGGCCTTCGTCTTCGGCTATGCGGACTACGCGTTCTTGCAGCTGGTGAGGAACGTCACTGATGTGATCATCAAGCCGGGGACCGACGCCTCCACAGAGAACAGTCAGCTGAAGTAGGACGACTGCCAAGGCTGATCGTGCTTCGAGCTCTCCATCGGTCGGAAGCATTCCCGACCGCGGCTGGGAGTCGGGGATGCATCCCCGACTCCCGAGTCGGCCGATACGACCCAATCGAGCGCCGTTGCGATGCGACTGCCACCGTCTGACCCGACGACTTCCCGGCGCTCAGCGCGCGAGCAAACCCTTGAGGTAGCGGCCCGTGTAGCTCGCGGGGATCGTCGCCAGCTTCTCCGGTGAACCCTCGGCGACGACGCGACCACCGGCGTCGCCGCCCTCGGGGCCGAGGTCGATCACCCAGTCGGCCGACTTCACGACGTCGAGGTTGTGCTCGATGACGAGCACCGTGTTGCCCTGGTCGACGAGACGCTGGAGCACGCCGAGGAGCTTCTTCACGTCGTCGAAGTGCAGCCCCGTCGTCGGCTCGTCGAGGATGTAGAGGGTCCGCCCCGTCGCGCGCTTGGACAGCTCCGAAGAGAGCTTCACCCGTTGCGCCTCGCCGCCGGAGAGCGTCGGGGCGGGCTGGCCGAGCCGGATGTAGCCGAGGCCGACGTCGACGAGTGTGCCGAGGTGGCGCGCGATCGCCGGCTGGGCGGCGAAGAAGTCGCGGGCCTCCTCGCAGGACATGTCGAGGACGTCGGCGATCGACTTGCCCCGCCACAGCACCTCCAGCGTGTCCCGGTTGTAGCGGGCCCCCTTGCAGATCTCACAGGGAACGTAGACGTCCGGGAGGAAGTGCATCTCGATCTTGATCGTCCCGTCGCCGGAGCAGTTCTCGCAGCGCCCGCCCGAGACGTTGAACGAGAAGCGCCCTGGCTTGTAGCCGCGCAGCTTCGCCTCGGTCGTCTGGCTGAAGAGCTGCCGGATGCGGTCGAACACGCCCGTATAGGTCGCCGGGTTCGACCGCGGGGTGCGCCCGATCGGCGACTGGTCGATGTCGATCACCTTGTCGAGGAGTTCCACACCCTCGATCGTTCGGTGCCGACCGGGCACGGTTCGCGAGTGGTAGACGGACTTGGCGAGCGCACGGTGGATGACGTCGTTCACGAGCGTGGACTTGCCCGAGCCCGAGACCCCCGTCACGGCGACGAAACAGCCCAGTGGCACCGAGACGTCGATGTGCTGGAGGTTGTGCTCCCAGGCGTCGCGCACGACGAGGTGGCCGTGCGCCGGCTTGCGGCGCTTCTTCGGCACCGGGATGGTGAGCGCGCCCGAGAGGTACTGGCCGGTCACCGACCGCGGCACTTTGAGCAGTCCCGGGACCGGTCCGGAATAGACGATCTCGCCTCCGTGCTCCCCCGCCCCGGGCCCGATGTCAACGACGTGGTCGGCGACGCGGATCGTCTCCTCGTCGTGCTCGACGACGATCACCGTGTTACCGAGGTCGCGCAGCCTCACCAGCGTCTCGATGAGGCGCCGGTTGTCCCTTTGGTGCAGCCCGACCGACGGCTCGTCGAGCACGTAGAGCACACCGACGAGGCCGGAGCCGATCTGGCTGGCGAGCCGGATCCGCTGCGCTTCCCCTCCGGCGAGGGTTGCCGCGGCCCGGTCGAGCGTGAGGTAGTCGAGGCCGACGTCGACGAGGAACTGGATCCGGGCCCGGATCTCTTTCAACACCTGCTCGGCGATCATCGCCTCCCGTCCCGTCAGCTCGAGCGACGAGATCACCTTCAGCGCCTCGCCGATCGGCTTGGCGGAGAACTCGGCGATGTTCATGGCCCCGACCGTCACGGCGAGCGACTCGGGCTTCAGGCGCGTGCCCTCGCAAGCGGCGCAGGGGACCTCGCGCATGTAGCCCTCGATCTGCTCGCGCTGCCAGTCCGACTCCGCCTCGCCGTGGCGCCGCCCGAGCCAGGGAATGACACCCTCATACGCCGTGTGGTACGAGCGCGGCGTGCCGTAGCGGTTGCGGTACGAGACGTGGACCCGACGGTCGCCCGACCCGTAGAGGATCACCTTCTGGTTTGCCTTCGTGAGCTTCGACCACGGGGCTCTGAGGTCGATCCCGTAGGACTCGCCGACGGCGCGTAGCACCCGGGAGAAGTACTCCGTGCGCGACGAGGCCCACGGCGCGATCGCTCCGTACTCCAGCGAGAGCGCCGGGTTCGGCACGACGAGGGACGGGTCGACCTCGAAACGCGTGCCGAGGCCCAGACAGACCGGGCAGGCGCCGAACGGCGAGTTGAACGAGAAGTTTCGGGGGGCCGGGTCCTCGAAGGAGATCCCGTCGAGGACGCAGGCGAGGTGCTGGGAGAACGTGAGGATCTCGTCGGAGTCGACGAGCTGGATCTCGGCGACCCCCTCCCCGAGCCGCAGCGCGGTCTCGATCGAGTCCGTGAGCCGCCGCTCGATCCCGGCGCGGTGCACGAGCCGGTCGACGACGACCTCGATCGTGTGCTGCTCGTAGCGGGCGAGGGCGTGCTTCTCACGCCCGCCGAGCTCGACGAGCGCCCCGTCGATCCGGGCCCGGGCGTAGCCCTGCGAGGCGAGCTCGTCGAGCAGCGCGTCGTACTCGCCCTTGCGGGCCTTGACGACCGGGGCGAGCACGTGGAAGCGGGTCCCGTCCGCAAGGTCCATCACCCGGTCGACGATCTGTTGCGGGCTCTGGCGGGAGACGAGGCGCCCGCACTTCGGGCAGTGCGGCAGGCCGATCCGGGCGTAGAGGAGGCGTAGGTAGTCGTAGACCTCGGTGATCGTGCCGACGGTCGAGCGGGGGTTGCGGGAGGCGGACTTCTGGTCGATCGAGATCGTCGGAGAGAGCCCCTCGATGAAGTCGACGTCGGGCTTGTCCATCTGGCCGAGGAACTGGCGGGCGTACGAGGAGAGCGACTCGACGTAGCGCCGCTGGCCCTCGGCATAGATCGTGTCGAAGGCGAGCGAGGACTTGCCGGACCCCGACAGCCCCGTGAAGACGACCAGACGGTCCCGGGGCAGCTCCAGCGAGATGTTCTGCAGATTGTGCTCGCGCGCCCCGCGGATGACCAGGGAGCCGGGCATCTTCAGAGGATACGGCCTAGCCGACTTCTTTGAGCTCGCGGTTCAGCCGGCGGATCTCGTCGCGCAGGCGGGCCGCGTACTCGAAGCGGAGCTCGGCCGCCGCCTCGTGCATCTCGGCGTCGAGCGTGGCGATCAGCCGCGTGAGCTCGTCAGCCGGAAGCTCGCCGGGGTGCTCGGGCACGGGGCCTGCCAGCCGCTCGACGGCGCGCCGCCCGGCCCGACGGCTCCGCTCCGACGTCGCCCCGACCGGCAGCTGCGAGGTCTCGGGGGGGCGCGACGAACCGCCGGCGCGGAACTGGGCGACGAGGTCGGTGACCGCCTTGCGGATCGTCTGGGGGTCGATCCCGTGCTCGAGGTTGTAGGCGCGCTGCAGCTCGCGCCGGCGCTCGGTCTCGGCGAGGGCGTGGCGCATCGAGTCGGTGATGACATCGGCGTAGAGGACGACCCGGCCCGCGACGTTGCGGGCCGCCCGGCCGATCGTCTGGATGAGCGACGTCGACGAGCGAAGGAACCCCTCCTTGTCGGCGTCGAGGATGGCGACGAGCGACACCTCCGGCAGGTCGAGGCCCTCGCGCAGAAGGTTGATGCCGACGAGTACGTCGAAGTCCCCGAGACGCAGGTCGCGCACGATCTCGATCCGCTCGATCGTCTCCACGTTCGAGTGCAGGTACCGGACGCGCAGCCCCGCCTCGAGGAGGTAATCCGTGAGGTCCTCGGCCATCTTCTTCGTGAGCGTCGTGACGAGGACGCGCTCGTGGCGGGCAACGACAGCGTCGATCTCGGCGATCAGGTCGTCGATCTGGCGCTTCGTCGGCTTGACGACGACCTCGGGGTCGACGAGCCCCGTCGGGCGGACGATCTGCTCGGCGATGACGTCGGAGACCCCCAGCTCGTAGGGCGACGGCGTCGCCGACATGAAGACGCACTGCTGGAGGCGCGCCTCAAGCTCCTCGAACCGCAACGGCCGGTTGTCGAGGGCCGACGGGAGCCGGAAGCCGTGCTCGACGAGGATCTCCTTGCGCGAGCGGTCCCCGAAGTATTGGCCGTGGAGCTGGGGAACCGAAACGTGGCTCTCGTCGACGACGAGGAGCCAATCGTCGGGGAAGTAGTCGAGCAGCGTGTACGGCGGCTGACCGGGCTGGCGGCCGTCGAGGTGACGGCTGTAGTTCTCGACGCCGTTGCAGTAGCCGACCTCGCCGAGCATCTCGAGGTCGTGCTCGGTCCGCATCCGGAGCCGCTGGGCCTCGAGGAGCTTGCCGGCGGACTCGAGCTCCGGCAGGCGCTGGCGCAGCTCCGCCTCGATCGAGGCGATCGCCGCCCGCAACCGCTCGTCGCCGGCGACATAGTGGGTCGCCGGGAAGACGACGAGCTCGTCGAGCTCGCCGAGGAGCTCCCCGGTCAGCTCGTCGAAGCGGCTGAGCCGCTCGACCTCGTCGCCCAGGAGCTCCACGCGTACCGAGGTCTCCTCGTAGGCGGGGTGGATCTCGATCGTGTCGCCGCGCACCCGGAAATTGCCTCGCACGAGGTTCTGGTCGTTGCGGTCGTAGTGCATGTCGACGAGGCGCTTGAGAAGCGCGCGCTGGTCGTGGATCTCGCCGGGGTGGATGACGAGGATCTGGCCCTCGTACTCCTCGGGCGAGCCGAGGCCGTAGATGCAGGAGACCGAGGCGACGACGATGACGTCCCGGCGGGTAAGCAGGCTCGCCGTCGTCGAGTGCCGGAGCCGGTCGATCTCGTCGTTGATCGACGAGTCCTTCTCGATGTAGGTGTCCGTCGAGGGGATGTACGCCTCGGGCTGGTAGTAGTCGTAGTACGAGACGAAGTACTCGACGCGGTTGTCGGGGAAGAACTCGCGGAACTCCCCCGCCATCTGGGCGGCGAGCGACTTGTTCGGCTCGAGGACGAGCGTGGGCCGCTGAACCTTCTCGATTGTCCAGGCGATAGTCGCGCTCTTGCCACTCCCGGTGATCCCGAGCAGCGTCTGGAAGCGGTTGCCCCTTTCGATGCTCGCGGTGAGCTCGGCGATCGCCTTCGGCTGGTCACCCGCGGGCGCGAAGTCGGCGACGACGCGGAAGGGTGGCACCGCGTCATCGTAACGACGCGCTGCTCGGCGAGATCCCGATCAGGACGGACGCGGAGCGCAAGAGATCCCCGCGGAGAGGAGATTCGCCCGATGGGCAAGCCGGTCGACGCGCGCTCGGGCCGACCGGCGCAGACGCTCCGGACAGCCACGTCGCCTGGCGGCTCTGCCTGCCGGCCCGGGAGGGGTCGGCCCCAACCGGGCGTGCGGGGTCTTCGCCGTCCGGGGCCCATCGGCGGCGGCGCCTCGTCACCACCTCGCAGTCGAGAAGGTCGACCTGCGCACCGCCGGGGACACCGCCGGGACCCGGGACAGGGTGGTCGGATACGGGGCCCTCGCCCTGACGTAACCCCTGCCACCCGCGAACTGGAGGAGAATTGCGCCTATGAGCGCTCGACCGCAGCGACGACCCTGACCCGGCGGTGACCACCGCCACGATCAACGGGGAAGCCCGTGAGCTCGGCGCCACGGCTGGTCGCACCCTGATTGCCTATCTGCGCGACGAGCTCGGCCTGACCGGCACGAAGCCGGGCTGTGGTGAGGGCGAGTGTGGTTCCTGCACGGTGCTCGTCGACGGCACGCCGGCACTCGCCTGTCAGACCTCCCTCGCCGACGTCGCCGACCGGTCGGTCACGACGATCGAGGGGCTGGCGGACGACGCCGGCTTGCACCCGGTCCAGTGGGCCCTCATCGAAGAGGGCGCCTCGCAGTGCGGCTACTGCACCCCCGGCATGGCGTTGCGGGCCGCCGCGCTCCTCGCGCGCGACCCCGACCCGGACGATGAACGCATCGCCGCGGCCCTCGACCCGAACCTCTGCCGCTGCGGGTGCTACGTGCGAATCGTCCGCGCGGTGCACCGTGCGGCCGAGCTGACCCGTGATTCCGGCGGAATGGCACTCCCCGCCGCGACGCTCCTCGACCAGCCCGAGCTCCCCCGGCCGAGGATTCCGTGGGATCTCGCGGAGCCGGGGGACCGGGAATGGTTCGACGTGCTCGGAGACGGGCTCGTCGTCGTGTGGCCGCCGCCAGCAACGGCAACCGGGATGTGGTCGATGGGGGGCGGCGCCTGGCTGCACGTCGCGCCCTCGGGCGTCGTGACAGCTTTTTGCGGCAAGGTCGACGTCGGGCAGGACAACCGCACGGCCTTCGCGCTCCTCGTCGCCGAGGAGCTCGAAGTCGACCCGGCCGAGGTCCGTGTCGTCCTCGGCGACACCGACGTGTGCCCTTTCGACATGGGAACCTTCGGCAGCCGGTCGATGCCGGACGCCGGTGAGGCGCTCCGCCGGGCAGCCGCGGGGGCGAGACAGATCCTGTCCGCGCTCGCCACCGAACGATCCCCCGGCGTGCCGAGCGGGATGCGGCGAGTGGAGGTGCTGGCCGACGAGCCGGCACTGCACCCACCGGGCAGCTGGCAGGTCGCCGGCCGTCCCGGGCACGTTGCCGCGCGCTTCGACGTCGTGACCGGTACCCGACGGTTCGGCTCCGATCTCGACCGGCCCGGGATGCTCCACGGGGCCGTCCTTCGCCCGCCGGTCGTGGGCGCGACCTTGCGCGCGGTCGACCTCGGCGCGGCCGAGCGGTTGCCCGGGGTCACGGTGGTCCGGGAGCATGACTTCGTCGCGACGGTGGCGGGCGACGTGGCGACGGCGCGCCGGGCGGTCGGGGCGATCGACGCCGAGTGGGACGTCCCGCCGCCCGGACCGCGCGACGTCGTCGCCCACCTCCGGGCACACCCCGTCGCCGAACAGGGTTGGGAACGAAAGCTGGACGAGGCCGTCGGCGACGTCGACGCCGCGCTCGCCACGGCGGTGCAGCGGGTTGACGCCAGCTACACGACCGCCTACCTCGCCCACGTCCCGCTCGAGACCCGAGCCGCCGTCGCCGAATGGGACGGTGACCGGTTGACGGTCTGGGTCGGCACCCAGGTCCCTTACGGGGTGCGCAACCAGCTTGCCGACGAGCTCGGCCTCGAACAGGGCGACGTGCGCGTCATCGTGCCGCCGACCGGCGGAGGGTTCGGCGGCAAGCACGACGAGAAGGTCGCCCTCGAGGCGGCCCGCCTCGCCCGGGGCGTCGGCCGGCCGGTCAAGGTCCGTTGGAACAGGGCGGAGGAGTTCCAGTGGGGCCGTCTGCGACCGACGGCGGTGATCGACGTACGCGCCGGGACCGACGCGGACGGTTCGATCACGGCGTGGGACTTCCTCGACATCAACGCCGGGGCCGCCGGCATCGTCCCCCCGTACAAGATCGCCAACCGTCGTCTGCGCTACCAGCCCGCGGACTCCCCCGTCGGCCAGACCTCCTACCGGGCGCTCGCCGCGGTCGCCAACCACTTCGCCCGGGAGTCGGCCGTCGACGAGCTGGCCCACGCCGCGGGCCGGGACCCGCTCGAATTCCGCCTCCGCAATCTGGCCGACGAACGGCTCGCCGCGGTGCTCGCCGCCGCCGCCGACAGATTCGACTGGGGGGCGCGCCACACGGAAACGGCGCAAGGCAAGCAGGGCGCGGGGATGGCGGTCGGGCTGGAGAAAGACGGGCGCGTGGCGACGCTCGCCCGGGTGCGCGTGGAGAACGAGCGTTCAGTCCTCGTCACGGAGATCGTCACCGCTTACGAGTGCGGCGCCGTCGTAAACCGCGACACGGTCGTCAACCAGATCGAGGGCGGCACGATCATGGCCCTCGGAGGCGCGCTGTTCGAGGAGATGGTGCTGGAAGGCGGCCGCATCGCCGCACCCTCGCTCGCCGCGTACCGCGTGCCGCGCTTCTCCGACGTGCCACGCCTCGAGGTCGTCCTTCTCGACCGTCCGGACATCCCGTCGGCCGGCGCGGGCGAGACCCCGCTCGTCGCCGTGGCTCCCGCCATCGCCAACGCGATCTTCGCCGCCACCGGCCGTCGCCTCCGATCGCTCCCGCTCGACCCGGCGACACGAAAAGGGCCAACTCCCGACGCCTGATCCGGCCCGCCACGGCAGCTCCAGGCGTCAACGTGCCGCGCCTGTCGCGCCCGACTGCGATCGATCCCCCGTCGGGCCGTCCGCGACGGAGGCATCATCTGCGATCGGCACCGGAACCGACCGCCTGCACGCACCTGAGACCCGCCAGCTCTTCTGGCTCAACTGACGAAGACGTTCTTCTGAAGATCCGCCACGCCCACGCCGCCATCCCGGCGGTCGTGGTCTCGTGTTGCACCGACGGGCCCGTCCCGGTCTCTATCCGGTTCGACGCCGTTCCCCTTCCACGTCGGGAACCGCCGACCGCGACATCTGACGGTTCCTGCGAATCCTGCGTCCCAGCTCAGAGACAGTTCCCACACCCGATCTGGCACTCTCCCTATGAGAGTGCTAATAATGGATCGTCACCGCTACTTGCGATGCGGACGTGAGCTCGTGAGCGCACTTGGGAGGTGATGATCGTGGCTCTCTTACGTAGTGACCCATTCCAGGAGCTTGATCGAATGGCTCAGCAGCTCTGGGGCCTCAGTTCCGGAACCCGTTCCCTCGCCATGCCGATGGATGCCTATCGCAACGGCGATGCGTTCCTCATCCAGTTCGACCTGCCGGGGATCGACCCCGAGTCGATCGACCTGACGATCGAGGACAACGTGCTGACCGTGAAGGCCGAGCGGCCGGTCCCGCCGAAGGAAAACGGGATCGAGCGGCTCGTGTCAGAACGCCAGTACGGCACGTTCACCCGGCAGGTCTTCCTGGGTGACAACCTCGACAGCGAGCACATCGAGGCCGAGTACGAGGCGGGCGTGCTGAACCTGTCGATCCCCGTCACGCCGCACGCCAAGCCGCGACGGATCCTGGTCGGCAAGACGCCCAGGAAGAAACAGATCACGTCGTAGTTCGCGGCAACTGGATGCGCCCCGGTGACCGTCGCGCACGGCGACGGCTCGCCCGGGGCGCTTTCCGGACCGCAGGCGGGACCTGATTAGTGGGACTCCCCGTTGGAACGCGACGTCGCCGCGCCGTGCGCGAGGCGCTCGATCCAGTGCCAGGCGCCCTCGGTCATCTCGTCGAGCTCCTCGAGACTGCCGATGTTGAGGATCACGTAGTCGGCGACGGCGATGCGGGCGAACCGGTCGGCCTGGGCGGCGATCCGGGAGCGGGCGTCGGCTTCGTCCATCTGACGTTCGCGTACGAGCCGCTCGAGAACCAGGTCCTCCGGCGCGTCGACGACGAGCACGCCGTCGAGGCCGTAGCGGATCCGCGCGTCGGTCTCGGCGAGCAGCGGCAGCACGCAAACGACGATGTCGTCCGGCGCGCTCATCGCAAGCTCCTGGCGCAGCGCGACCGAGACGAGGGGGTGGACGATCGCCTCGAGGTCGCGCAGCGCGGCCCGGTCCGCGAAGACGAGGCCGGCGAGCGCCCGGCGGTCGATCGAGCCGTCCGGTCCGAGGATCCTCGCCCCGAAGCGCGCGACGACCGCGGCATGCCCCGGGGTCCCGGGGGCGATGACCGCGTGGGAGATGGCGTCGGCGTCGACGATGTGCGCCCCGCGGCGCTCGAGGAGGGCCGCGACGGTCGACTTGCCCGACCCGATCCCCCCGGTGCAGCCGATCGCGACCACGTAAACCCCTAGATGGGAATCGACCCGGGACCGATCAGGCCGTTGTCATCGCCGCGCGACGCGTCGACGACAGTCTCAGGACTCGTCGGCGTCGGCGTCGGCGTCGGCGGGCGCGTCGACGACCGCGTCGACGGCCGCTGCCTCCGGCTCAGCTGCGGGGGCGACCTCGGGCTCCGCGGTCGCCTCCGCCCCGGAAGCCTCGTCGGACGCGTCCCCGGCTGCGCCGTCGGCCGCGAACTCCTCGGCCCAGGCGGCCTGCGCCTCGGTCTCCGGGGTGAAGGGGGCGGGCGTGTACTCGAAAGCGCCGATGTAGTTGCCCTCGGCGTCGTAGGCGTGCTCGCCGAAGGCCTCGCGGTACTCCTCGGCGACTTCACCGCCCTCGGCCGCCTGCTTGATCGACAGGCTGATCCGGCGGCGCTGCAGGTCGACGTCGATGATCTTCACCCACAGCTCCTCGCCGGAGGTGACGACCTGCTCGGGCAGGTCGACGTGGTGGGCCGCCATCTCCGAGATGTGGACCAGGCCCTCGATGCCGTCGCCCACCTGGACGAAGGCCCCGAAGGGCACGAGCTTGGTGATCCGGCCGTAGACGAGCTCACCGACGTGGTGGGCGCTCGCGAACTCCTGCCAGGGGTCGGACTGGGTCGCTTTCAGCGAGAGCGAGATCCGCTCCTTGTCGAGGTCGACGTCGAGCACCTGAACCGTCACCTCGTCGCCGACCTGGACGACCGAGGAGGGGTGGTCGACGTGCTTCCACGAGAGCTCGGAGACGTGGATCAGCCCGTCCATTCCCCCGAGGTCAACGAAAGCGCCGAAGTTGACGACCGAGGAGACGACGCCCTTGCGGATCTCGCCGGGCTTCAGGTTCACGAGGAACTCGCCGCGCTGCTCCTTCTGGGTCTCCTCGAGCCAGGCGCGCCGGCTGAGCACGACGTTGTTGCGGTTCTTGTCGAGCTCGATGATCTTGGCCTCGATGACCTTGCCGATGTACGGCTGGAGGTCGCGCACTCGCCGCAACTCCACGAGCGAGGCGGGCAGGAACCCCCGTAGCCCGATGTCGAGGATCAGCCCGCCCTTCACGACCTCGATCACCGGCCCCTCGACGACGCCACCGGAGTCCTTTATCCGCTCGATGTCGCCCCAGGCGCGCTCGTACTGAGCGCGCTTTTTCGACAGGACCAGCCGGCCCTCCTTGTCCTCCTTCTGGAGGACGAGCGCCTCGACCTCGTCACCGACGGCCACGATCTCGTGGGCGTCGACGTCGTGGCGGATCGACAGCTCGCGCACCGGGATGACGCCCTCGGACTTGTACCCGATGTCGAGGAGCACTTCGTCGTTGTCGACCTTCACGATCGTGCCCTTCACGATGTCACCCTCGTCGAAGGCGACCATCGTCTGGTCGACGGCGTCGTCGAACGACAGCGTCCCGAGGTCGTCCTCGGTGATCTTGTTGAAGGTGTAGTCCTCGGATGCGGCCGGCTTTGGTTTGGCGACCGGAGCGGGCTCCGCAGCTTCGGCGGGCTCGCCGGTCGTGACGGCCTCATCGACCGGGGTCGGCTCGTTGGGCTCGTCGGGAAGGGTTTCGGACATCGGTAGGTGGCCTTTAGGTTGTCGGGCCGCCGGGGCCGCACGGCACGCGAGTGGCGGCGGCGGGATTTGTGGGTGGGATGGTCGGCCGCCACGCCGCAGCGGCGCGGCACCGGTCGTGTCCCCGACGAGGAACGATCGGGTGACGTTGCCTCGCAATGTTACACATCGGTGTCGAGATCATTTCGCTGCGGCCCAGGTTCTCCCCCAGGACAGGTGCACTTCCAGCGGCACCCGCAACGGATAGGCGTGCTTCATCGACTCCTCGACCAGTGCCTCGACGGCGTCGTGCTCTCTGGCGGGCACCTCGACGAGCACCTCGTCGTGGACCTGGAGGACGATTCGCGATTCGAAGCCGCCGTCCTCGAGGGCGGCGTCGAGCCGGACGAGGGCGAGCTTGAAGATGTCGGCAGCGAGCCCCTGGATACCCGCGTTCATCGCCTGACGCTCCGCCGCCTGGCGGACCCGGTGGTTGTCCGAGGTGAGCTCGGGGATGTAGCGGCGCCGGCCCAGCTCGGTCGCCGTGTAACCCCGCTTGCGGGCCTCGGCGACGGAGCCCTCCATGTAGGCCCGCACCGCCGGAAAGGCGACAAAGTAGGAGTTGAGGATCTCGGAGGCCTCGTCGAGCCCGACGCCGAGCCGCTGGGCCAGCCCGTAGGCCTCCATGCCGTAGGCGAGGCCGTAGGAGACCATCTTCGCCTTCGACCGCTGGGCGGTCGTCACGGCATCCGGTTCCACGCTGTAGATGCGGGACGCCGTCGCGGCGTGGATGTCGTGGCCCGAGGCGAATTCCTCGACGAGGCCGGGGTCGCCCGTCAGATGGGCGATCACCCGCAGCTCGATCTGGTTGTAGTCGGCGATCAGGAACTCGGTGCCACGAGCCGGCACAAAGGCCTCGCGGATGCGCCTGCCGTCCTCGGTGCGGACCGGGATGTTGTGGAGGTTCGGCCGGTCCGACGAGAGCCGCCCGGTTCTCGCCACGGTCTGGTTGAACGAGGCGTGGATCCGCCCGTCGGGGGCGACCTCGGCGAGCAGGCCCTCGCCATAGGTGGAACGGAGCTTCTCGACCTCCCGGTAGCGGAGCAGGGTCGCGACGATCGGGTGGGCGTCGCGCAGCTTCTCCAGCGTCGCGGCGTCGGTCGAGTAGCCGGTCTTCGTCTTGCGCTGCGGGGTGAGCTTCAGCCTGTCGTAGAGGATTGTTCGCAGCTGGGTCGAGGAGTTGACGTTGAACTCCTCGCCGGCAAGGCGGTGGAGCTCCGCCTCGAGGCCAGCCGCCTCGTCGGTGAGCTCGACGTTGATCTGGCGCAACCGCTCGACGTCGACCGCGATCCCGGCCACCTCCATCCGGGCGAGCACCCGGATGAGCGGCAGCTCGATCTCCTCATAGAGCGCCCGCCCCTCTATCCCGTCGAGCTCGGCGAGCAACCGGGACCCGAGGCGCGCGACCAGCTCGGCCCGCCGCGCCGTCGCCTCGACGAGCCCCGTCCCCGACGACTCTTCCGCGCCGAGGTCAAAGCCGAGCTGCCCCGCCTCCGGGGCCGGCGCCCCGGCCATCCCCCGGCGGGAGGCGAGCTCGTCGAGGGTCGCGGCTCCGTCGGCGGGGTCGAGCACGTAGGCGACGACGGCCGTGTCGACCTCGAGCGCCGTCGTGTCGACGCCCCGGGGGAGCAGCACCCGCATCAGCTCCTTCACCCGGTGCCCGACGAGCCGGCGTCGCGGCGGCTCGCCCGGCGGAGAACCCAGGACCGCCAGGAGCGGCGCGGTGAGCTCTTCCGACGAGACCAGCGCGCCCGGCACGACGACGAGGTCGCCGTCGCCGGGCGGTGCGAATGCCAGCGTCTCGATCGCCGAGCGACCGGGATCGCCTGCCCAGGTCGCCTCCAGCCCGATCCACCCCTCTGTCCGCGCCCCTTCGTCGAGGGCGGCGAGCGCCGCCGCGGCGGTGACGGCGGTGGCCGGCGAGGTGACGATGCGCGCCAGCACGGGGCTGGATTCGGCCTCCGCCGGCGCGGTGTCGAACCCCGCGGCGTCGAGGACGGAAAAGAGCCGGTCGCGAGGCGTGCGCATCTCCAGGAAGTTGAAGAGCCGCTCGAGGCCCTCCCGGTCCGGCGCCCGCAGCTCCAGGTCGGCAAGCGCGACGGCGAGGGGCACGTCGCGCACGAGCGGCGTCATCTGCAGGTTCGAGCGCACCTGAGCCTCGTTGGCGGCGAGCGACTCGCGCAGCTTCGGCGTGCACTCGGCGAGGTGGGCGTAGAGGCCGTCGAGATCGTGGTAGGTCGTGACGAGCTTCGCCGCCGTCTTCTCGCCGACGCCCGGCACGCCCGGCAGGTTGTCCGACGGGTCGCCGCGCAACGAGGCCAGCAGGGGGTAGTCGGCCGGCGCGACGCCGGTCCGCTCGACGATGCCCGCCTCGTCGTAGAGGACGTAGTCGGACATGCCGCGCCGGTTGTAGAGGACGCGCACGTGCGGGTCCTCGACAAGCTGGAACGAGTCGCGGTCCCCCGTCACGATGACCACGTCGTGTCGGGCGTCCCGTAGCCGGGTCGCCAGCGTCGCGAGGATGTCGTCGGCCTCGTAGCCGACAGCGTCAACGGCCGGGACACCCATGGCGGTGACAAACTGCCGGATCAGCTCGACCTGCTGGATGAGGGGCTCCGGGGTGGGTGGGCGGCCCGCCTTGTAGTCGGCGACGAGGGCGTCGCGGAACGTCGGCTCGTGCCGGTCGAAGGCGACAGCCATCCCGTCGGGATGGAAGTCGGCGAGCATCTTCGTCATCATCGCCACGAAGCCGTAGACGGCCTGGGTCTCCTGGCCCGACGACGTCTGCATCCCGGCGTCCTGGAGGGCGAACCAGGCCCGATAGGCGAGGCTGTGCCCGTCGAGCAGCAGATAGGTCGCCACACGTCGATGGTAGGCGGCGGGTCGGGGGATCGCCGCGGTCATCGCGGACAACGTCCCAGGTCGGCGGCCGGTACGATCGATCGGCGTGCCCGAAGGCTTCCACCCTCCGCTCGAGGAGTACCTCGAGACGATCTATGCCCTGGAGGAGGAGCACGTCCCCGTCATCCAGGCCCGGCTCGTCGAGCGGCTCGGCCACACGCCTCAGGCTGTCTCCGAAATGATCCGCCGCCTCTCCGAAGAGGGCTACTTGACCCGCGCGGGACGCGGCCTCGAGTTCACCGAGAAGGGCCGCGCCCGGGCGGAGAGCGTCGTCCGCAAGCACCGCCTCGCCGAGCGGTTCCTCGTCGACGTCGTGGGCCTCCCCTGGTACGAGGCGCACCTGGAGGCCGGCCGCTGGGAGCACGTCATCTCCGACGAGGTCGAGGCCCGCTTCGTCGTCCTGCTCCACGACCCGGCGACCTGCCCGCACGGCAACCCGATCCCTGGGGCGACGCGCGATCCGGCCCCTCAGCAGCCGCTCACCGAGATCGCCGAGGGCATACCCGTCACGCTCGCCCGGATCACCGAGCTCGTCGAGTTCGACCGCGACGCCCTCGTCTACCTGAGCGACCACGGCCTCGTCCCCGGGCGGCGCGCCCGGATCCGCAGTCGGGCGCCCGACGGCACGCTGACCCTCGAGCTCGAGGAGGCCGGGGCGACGCCGCGCACCGTAGCCCTCGGGCCCGCTCTCGGCCGCCAGCTCTTCGTCACGATCCCCTGAGACCGGAAGCCCCGCCGTCGGGCCGCGCGGCGTCCACCTGGGGACCCGTCCGGCCCGTGCCGACCCGCCCGCCGGGTGGGCGCGCCGTGTCCCGGACAAGGTACTCGCCGGTCCCTGTACGCGATCGGGGGCTGTCGCGGCTTTGTAGTTAGTGAATGGAGGATCTCCGACCAGGGGAACGGCAAGCCCCCGGACCGGACTCACCTCGACTACCAGCACAGGAGCACCTCACATGACACCCGAAGACGGAGAGTTCTCCCACCTTCTCGACGGGTCCGGCGCCCCGGCGTCGGATTCGACGCTGCGCTCGATCGTCGCCCGCTCGCACCGCCGGCGGGAACGGCAGCTGAGGGTCTTCACCGCGACGGCGATGGTCGTCGCCCTCGCCACGGCTGGCATCGCCGGGATTGCGCGCACGACGACCGGGGGATCGTCGACCTCCAACCTGGCGGCGATGGGTCAGATCGCCGGAGTCGTCGGAGGGGGCGCGTGGGCCGCGCAGGCGCATGCATTCGGCCTCGCGCCGACGGGCCTCAAGTGGTCCAACGGATCGAGCCCGGCCAACGCCAGCGCAAGATCCCCGATGGAGAGAGCAGCGGAAGTGCCGGCGGACCTGTGCACCCGTTACAGCTGCGGCACAACGCTGCCCTACCCCAGCAGCGCGCTGGAGCCGCTCTTCGTCCGGACGGTCGGCGACATCACCATCCGGGCCTTCACGGTGCAGTCGACTGCCCTGCGGGTGGAGCCGCTGATCCATCCCAAGGCGATGATCAGCCCACCCGCGATCCTCAACTCACCGAACCCGACGGCAACCGGGGCGAGCGGCGTGACCGGCCCGAGTGGGACGACCGGCCCGAGCGGGACGTCCGGGGCGAGCGGCGTGACCGGCCCGAGCAGCGTGACCGGCCCGAGTGGGACGACCGGGGCGAGCGGCGCAACCGGGCCCAACCACGTGACGACGGTCGTCCCGACACTGACGCTCTGCGGGACCACCCAGGTGCTGGTCCTCGACGTGTCGAACCCGTGGTCGAGCGGCCAGATCACTGTGACGGCGCCCGACACCGCGGCGGCGACGTCTCCCGGGGCATTCGAGCTCATCGACAGCTCCGTCGTCGGGGTCGGCACGTCGTCGCCCATCGCAGTGGTGGCCGTCCACGTCGCTTCCGACGTGGGCAGCGTTCAGGCGGGCTTCGCCGACGGATCGTCGGATCAGATGACGGTGCAGGGCGGCTGGGCGGTTCTCGCCAACGACGGCGGCGCACCCCTACCCGCCAGCATCACGGCGCTCGACAGCTCCGGCAACGACGTCGGCAACGCGACCGTCTCGAGCGACGACGCGATCGCAGAGCCGGACCGGTGCTTGCTGCCTTTCACCGCCGTGGCGAAATCGTCGTCCAGCCGGGTCAGCGTGCCTCCCACCGCGAAGTGAACCGTCCCATCGCCTAGCAGATGAGCGCGAACTGTGCTCATCTGTTGGCCGTGGACGTCGCGACGCCTGCTGGCGCCGAAGGGCGCGACGCTCCGGAAGTGGCGGACGAGCAGATACCCGAGCAGCCCGTAATGGGCCCCGTGGACGACAGCTTCGTCGCCGTCTACAAGGCGCATTACCCGCGCCTCGTGCGCGCCCTCGAGCTCGGCGGGGCGAGCCCCGACCGGGCGGAGGATGTCGCCCAGGAGGCGTTCGCCCGCGCGCTCGGGCACTGGCGTCGGGTCCGACGCGGCACGAACCCCGCCGGCTACGTCTACCGCGTCGCCTTCCGGCTCGTCTGGCGGGCTCGCCGGCGGGAACCCCCCCTCGGCGAGGATCCGGCATCGCCGGACGTCGCCGACGAGGTGACGCTGGCGGTCGGGATCGAGCGCGGGCTGGAAGCGATGCCGGCGGCCCAGCGCCGTTGCGCCGTGCTCTGTCTCGTCGTCGGGCTGCCCACGAAGGACGCCGCCAAGGCGCTGGGAATCGCCGAATCGACGGTGCGCAAACAGATTGGGCGGGCGCGGGCCGACCTGAGGCAGGTTCTCGGCGACCGGTCCTGAGAACGGCCCGGCCGCAGCAGGAGGGTGCGCTCCGGAGGGCTCCGGCTGAGCAGTCCGAGCGCTGATGGTTTCCGACTACGGCCCGAATCGTGCGGGGCCGCGTCGATCCTCCCGCCCGACGGTGCGTCGGGAAGCCATCACCTCGCCTATTCCAGACACGCGAGATTGATCCCCCTCGCGGCACTCCGGTTGTCCGCGAGGCGTGGCAATCCCCCGTGCGGCCGGCTCGCCCTGTGATCGTGCTGGTGTGCGTGCTCCACGTGCCCGCCGCGCGCTGCGCCGCATCACTCCCATCTCACAGCGCAATCAGGGCCGCGCGGCGCACGATCCCTGCTGGTCCTGCCAAGTACTCCCCGTCATGCGGGAGAGGGCCGGAGCGCCAGCGAACTGTCTAGTCACGTCGGGGCCCGCCGAACAAGGTGTGGCTCGCGTGTTTCGGCGATGCCGCTCAGCAGTTCCAGCGCGACGCGATCTACCGGTCGTTCAATGGGGGTTCGGCCCGTCCGGCAGCAGCGAGATGCGTGAACTTCCCTTGGGAGGGCGCCACGAGGACCACGGCGTCGGCGGCCCTGGTCAAGATGCTCGTCGGGCTCTCCCCAACGAGCGCCGTTGCCCTCGTCGTCACCGGGGCCTGACGCGACGTGCCAACGGCGGGATGACGTAGCACGTGAGCCGTTCCGCGATGGAGAACATCATCGACGGCGCCAGCGGCACTCTCGACCTCCTCGACGCGCGTCTCGCCAGGACCGCGGCGTTGGGAGGCGGTTTCTGGCGCGCGACTGACGGCGGCGCGAGCTGGAGGCAGATCTCTCCTGGCGACACGAGGATGTCCTGACCGGAGTTCCCGAGCCAGGCGTCGCTGCATCCGACAGCGACCTCTTCTCGTCTCTACGGCGTGCCCACGACCACCGGTCAGGCGTCTCTCGTCGCCATCCGCCAGGCGCCGATGACCGTCCAACCGACGATCCAGCCCACGATCACGGCGATCATGGCCCATGTCGGCATGGGCGGTATCCCCAGCACCGCGCGGCCACCGAAGGCCACCTTGCCCCGCCCCCCGGCGAAGCCGGCGAGACCGGCGGGCCGGAGCTGGTCCATCGCCACGCCCACGACCAGTCGCTGGCCGTCGAGGAAATACGGGATGGCGACACTGGCGAGGAGGGGGGTCACGATGATCTCGAGCACGATCATGAGGATCGTCGAGAGCGTGCGTTGCCCCGTGAGCGATCCGAGTCCCAGCCCGACCAGGTACCCGATCGCCACCTCGAGCTCGATCCACAGGCCTATCTTGACCATCTCGTTGTCCGCCGGGTTGGTCGCGGCGGGTTCGACGCTCTCGTAGGCGCTGTAGATCGCGCCGATGTGCTCGTGGATGATCCTCACACCGGCGGCGCTGGAGGGCGGTCCGAAGCCGAAGGCCATGTCCGCCTCCTTCGGGTACTTCAAGAGCAAGCTCCTCAGGTGCGCCTCGTTGAGACCGAGCGGGACGGTGATGCCGTCGTAGTTGACCGTCGTCGCCTGCGGGGTGCCCTCGTAGGCGGTCACCAGGCACAGCATCGTGAACGCCACGGCGACGAGCGGCAGCACGATCGACAGCCCCGCCGGGATCCGCGCGAAATAGAGGGAAAGTCGCGAGCGCCCGGTGATGACAAGGTGGCGGAAGACGCCGGCCACGAGATCGGTCGTCCCCGCCGAAGCCCCGAGCGTCGCGGCGATGATGAACCCGAATTCGGCCATCGGATTACAAAGCGCCACGAAGACGCTCGGGCTCCCGGCCGGGCCGTAGCTTCTCGGATCGAAGGCGTGGAAGGCCAGCCGCAGCCCGAGGACGACCACCGGCAGGCCCACGGTGAGCACGAGCACGGTGATCATGAGGCCCCGCCGCTTACGCAGCTCAAGCTGTTTGGTCGCGATCAGGTCCCAGGTTGGGATCCACGATCCGGCACCACGCGAGGAACCGCCCCCCGCCCGTCGCGGACGGCGGCGGGCGGCGCCCGGCGGTGGCGGCGAGGGGAGGACGGACGCGGCGTCGCCCGGACCGGTCACGGCCGCTCCCCGAACCGGCTCGTCACGGCGAGGAACCAGTCCTCGAGAGACGTGCGCACCTCCTGGAGGCGGTAGACCGCGATCCCGCCCTCGACGAGCCGCCGGTTGACCTCCGCCACGGTTTCGCGATTGGCGCCCGACTGCAAGGTCACCGTCAGCATCCTCCCGTCGACAGACGTGCCAGCGGCGAGGCCGGCCGCGGTGAGAAGGCGGACCGCCGACCCGGCGTCACCGCAGTCCATCTGCACGACCCGGTTGGCCGTGCCGTGCAGCAGCTCGTCGATCGGGCCCTGCCGGATCACGCGGCCGCGGTCGACGATTGCGACGGCGTCACAGGTGCGCTCGACCTCGTCGAGGAGGTGCGACGACAGCACCACCGTCCGTCCCTCGCCGACCAGGTTCTTCACCATCGTCCGCATGCCCTGCATGCCGGCGGGATCGAGCCCGTTCATCGGCTCGTCGAGGATGAGGAGCTCGGGGTCGCCGAGCAGGCACGCCGCCACGCCCAGGCGTTGGCGCATGCCCATCGAGTAGGAAGCCACCTTGTCGTCGGCCCGCTCGGTGAGTCCGACCCGCTCGAACCCGGAGTCGATCCGGGCCCCGGCACCCGCGCCACGCGCCGCCGCGAGCAACGCCAGGTTCTCCCGTCCGGTCAGGTGGTCGTGGAAGCGGGGCTCGTCGACAATGGCACCGACGCGCGCGAGCGCCCGGCTGCG
Source organism: Acidimicrobiales bacterium (assembly GCA_050013835.1). Classification (GTDB taxonomy): domain Bacteria; phylum Actinomycetota; class Acidimicrobiia; order Acidimicrobiales; family Bog-793; genus Bog-793. The sequence goes on along the minus strand of JBEKEM010000014.1, from coordinate 4,106 downwards.
CTCCCGCGGCACGGGGATCCCCAGGAGCGACATCGTGCCCCCGTCCGCCTTCGTCAGCCCCAGCAGCGTCCGGATCAGCGTCGTCTTGCCCGCCCCGTTCGGCCCGAGGTAGCCGAAGGCGCAACCCCGCGGGACGAAGAGTTCCACGTCGTCGACGGCGACGTTGGAGCCGAAGCGTTTCGTGAGCCCGTGGGTCTCGACGGCCCAGCCGTCATCGGGGACCGCTCTCCATGCCCCGGGACGCGCCGTCGCCGCGACACGGTCCGCATCCGCCCCGAACGCGGCCTCCCCGGCCGCGACGGCAGGTTCGGTCACACCGGGGTCGTCACTCCGGATCGCGGCGGGAGACCGAGGAACCTCGGCGGGCCCCGCCTCCGGCGTCGGTTCGCCGGCGCGCGGGACGGGCGGTGCCACCGGCGCGGGCGGGTATCCCCATGACGAGCCGGTGCCTCCGGAACGGCTCCTCGCCTTTCCCCGCGTGCTCAACCGGAAGGCGAGGAGACCGAGGACGACGAGGACGAGCAGTCCGAGCAGGAAGAACCCGCCGTGTCGCGCGTGGACGCCCACCGCGAGGATCAGCATCGGGCTAGACAACCGGCGCGCGGTATCGATCGACGCGGCCGGCTCAAGGCGTGAGCGACCCGTCGGCGACCGCCTGGGCGGTCCCGTGGATCGTCTGGCCGCGTTCTCCCGCCGCCTTCTCGATGAAGGCGAACGCCTCGGGCTCGGTCATGTTGTGGTCGTCCATCAGGAGGCCCTTGGCGCGGTCGACGGCGAGGCGCGTCTCCCGGCGCTGGGCCCGGCCGATCTCGTCGTCGCTCAGGGCCGCGAACTCGACCTCGAGCGCCTGGGCCTCGGCGAAGCGGCCGAGGGCGACCTCGATCGCCGGTAGGAGCTCCTCGCGCTGGAAGGGCTTGACGAGGTAGGCCTGTGCCCCGGCGTCACGGGCCCGCTCGATGAAGTTCCGCTCGCTAAAAGCGGTGAGGATGACCACGGCGGTTCGGACCGACGAGTGGATGGCGGCGGCGGCCTGGAGCCCGTCCATGCCAGGCATCTTGATGTCCAGGATGACGAGGTCGGGGTGCAACTTGCGCACGAGCTCGACAGCCTCGTCGCCGCGTCCCGTCGAGCCGACGACCTCGAAGCCCTCCTCGGCAAGGATCTCGCACAGGTCGAGCCGCACGACAGCCTCATCCTCGGCGATCACTACGGTCCTGCCCACTTGTCGCCCCCGTTCCTCGTTGTGCCCGAAATCCACGGCAACCGCCCCGCCAGGCTCGCGTTCCGGTCCGGCGCGACCTCGGACCGGACGCTAGACGAGGAGTTCGCCGATCAGCTCATCCTGGGTGTGCTCGAGCTCGGTGACGGCCTCGCGCGCCGCGTCGCGGGAGTGCGCCATCTGGTCGGCGCGCCGCTTCGCCTCGGTCCACACCTGCTGGGCGAGCGGCGTCTCGGCGACGACGGCACGCACCTTCGCCGCGTCGGCCTGCTCGGCGAGCTCGTCGAGCTGCGCCTCGATCACCTCGAGCTCGGCGCGGGCGCGCTCGAGCCGCGCCGAGACGTCGAACAACCGCCGCTCGGTGCGCTGGCGGCGATCGGTGAGGCCCGGTCGCATGTCGGGCAGTCTACGACGCCCGAAAGACCCGGCACCTCGCGGTCGCGGCCTCGACGACGGCGGGGTCGGGGACGACCCCGAGCCCGGGGCCCGTCGGCACGGGAAGTTCCCCCGCGACGAGCACGTGCGGCGCCGTCACGTCGGGGCGGAAGTAACGGTCGGAGCTCCCGAGATCGCCCGGCAGGTCGAAGCCGCGAAGCGCGCCGACGGCGATCGACGCGGCACGCGCGATCCCAGCCTCGAGCATCCCCCCGATCGAAAGGTGCACGCCGGCGGCGACGCAGGTGTCGTGGACCCGCACGGCGGCGGCGACGCCCCCAAGACGGGCGGGCTTCACCGCCACGCCGCTACAGGCACCGGCCGCGAGCGCCGCCTCGAGCGCCGCCATCGAGTCGATCGACTCGTCGAGGACGACCGGGGTCACAAGCTCCGAGACGAGCCGCGCCGAGCCGGCGAGGTCGCCGGCCGCGAGCGGCTGCTCGAGAGCGGCGAGGCCGAGGGCGTCGATGGCCCGGAGCGCAGCCCGGTCGTCGGCGTGGCCGAGGTCGTAGGAGCCGTTGGCGTCGGCGACGATGGCGACGTCCGAAAGCTCCCGCCGCACGGCGCCGAGCGCGGCGACGTCGCGCCCGGGGGCGATCTTCAGCTTCACCCGCCGGTAGCCGACCGCGGCGGCGGCGCGGGCCGCGGCGACGACCGCTGGGGTGTCACCGATCCCGACGGTCGCACCGGCCGGGATCGCCGGCCGGGTGGCGCCGAGCATCGAGGCGAGCGAACGGCCCTCGGCGCGCAGCCCGGCGTCGAGCAGTGCCATCTCGAGTGCCGCCTTCGCCATCGGGTTGCCCGGAACGAGGGCGAGGCGGGCGAGCGCCTCTGCCGCCGTGCCGACCTCGCCTGCCCCGGCGAGGAGCAGCGGGATGAGGCGTTCGGCGAGTACGGTCTCGGCACCGTCGGCGTGCTCGGCGGTGTAGCCCGGCTCCAGGAGCGCGTCGCACTCGCCGTTTCCCCCACCTTCCTCGGTCTCGACGTGGACGAGGACGATCGGGCGGCGGCGATGCTCGCCGGTCGCCGTCACGAGCGGCGCGACGAGCTCGAGCTCGAGCCGGCGGAGCTCGATGGCGAGGATCTTCATCGTGCCAGGATCGCGCGTCGGGGAACGACGATCCTCCGCTCGGTAACCTAGGCCCCCCGGCGGTGGTGACCGTCGGGCCCGGATGGCGGAATGGTAGACGCGGCGGCCTCAAAAGCCGCTGTCCGCAAGGGCGTGCGGGTTCGAATCCCGCTCCGGGCACGGAGTTATCCCTGGTCAGCGGTTCCGTGACCCGGCAAGAACACCGCTGTGGTCACAAGTTGGCCACAATGCCTCGTCGGCGAGCGCGCGGTGTCCGCCCGTACCGCGACAAGGCAGCAGCCCGTCATTTCACGACGGTGAGTGTCTCTTTCGCCGAAGTCGAGCCCTTGAAGTTCGTGCCGGCGCCGTAGGTGGCGACGAGGTGGTAGGTGCCCGCGTTGAGCCTCTTGGCCGAGAGCGTGCATTTTCCCTTGCCGGACGAGAGCCTGATCACACACAGCGTTCTCGTGGAGGCCTTGATCGTGACCTTCCCGGTGGGCGTCGAACCCGAGAACTGCGGCGAGACGGTGACCGACAGGTGCTCGTGCCGCTCACGTCCGTAAGTGACCTTCCGCTCAGACAGCTTGAGGGCGGTCTTGGATGTCGCCTTGACGGGGGTGACCGAGGCCGCGGCAAAGACCGTGCCGGTTAACTGAGCCAGGGTGGGGCTGCTGGTGGAGCTGATGGTCGCCGACACGCACGCCGGTGGACCGGCGCTGTAGTCAGGTGTCGGTGACACCGGCTCCCAGGCTCCCGCTCCCGCGTCGGCCAGTGGGCTCCACCACTCGAGGCTCGTGCCGCCGTTCACGTTGCAGTCGGTGATCGTGAGGCTGCTGAAGCTGCTCCCCGAGGCGATCTCGACGTCGAAGTACTCGCCCGAGGCGGAGAACGTCGGGCTGCCGACCGGGTCGCTGCTGTACTGGGACACCGTCATCGCTCCCTCACCGCTCCCGTTCGCCGTCGTGCCGTCATTGGTGGCGCTGCAAGTCCCCAACGGACCTGACGAGGAGCAGTTCTCCCAGGTGGTCGCCCGCGATGGAGGGGGAGGAGGCGATAGAAGAGGAGGAGGTAAAGGGGCGAAGGTGATGGTGGTCGCCGTCGAGGAGGCCGCGTTGTAGCTGGCATCCGCGGCCTTCGTGGCCGTGACCGTGCAAGTTCCCGCGCTCGTCGCGCTCAGCGTCGTGCCGCCACCGGTCAGCGAACAGCCGGCCGAGCCGGCGGCCGTGACGGCGTAGCTCACCGCACCGGTACCCGAGCCGCCCGTGGTGGTGAGGACGAGCGAGTAGGGGTAGGTGGCGCTCGTCGAGTTAACAACCAGCGTGGCCTGGGTGGCCAGTGAGAAGGTGACCGTGGTCTGGACCGACGAAGCGGAGGCGTAGTCGG
>JBEKEM010000013.1:0-54792 GCA_050013835.1 Acidimicrobiales bacterium | reverse complement strand
GCCGCTGCACTGACCGCAAGAGCGCCCATCGTCTCGCCCAGCTCGCCCTGGCGATCACCTTCCTCATCACCGCCAAGCTCATCGACTGGCGAGATCGGTGGTCACCTATCCGCTGAGGCTCTAAGCCAGCCGACCGACATCGGCGCCGATCCGTCTTTCCTCTCCCATCCGGCGACCTGGGACGCCCTGGGGCCACCCGGTATCGGCACTTCACGGTCACTCCGGTGACGCCGGATGAGTCGTTCGGCGCTCCTTTCAGCTCAGGCCCTTTCGCCCCGAAAGAACCAATGAACGCCGAACCTGTCGGCGAGGTGTCCGTAGACACCGAACGGCATGTCGTGCAACTCATCGAGCAGGTCTGGATCTGCACCCAACGACAGCTTGCGAAAAGTCTCTTGCAGGTCGCCGACGGTTCCGCTGGTGACGTACATGGCCACCGTGTTTCCCCGGTTCGGCTTACGCGTCGCATGCATCCAGTCAGTAGCCGAAAACTCCATGGCGCTCGATTTGAGGTGGGCGTAGACCACTTTGTTGTGATGCTCTGGAGGGATGTCATCCTTCATCGGAGTGTCGCCAAGCCGTGTGACCGACAACTCACCACCCAGGCAAGAGTGATAGAAGGCCATAGCGTCGGCGCAGTTCCCGTCGAAAAGTAGGAAGGGTGTGAGGTTCAGCAACGTCTCCTCCTTGGCTTCTATTCGTGATGGAATCCGGACATCTGATGGTCCCAGGTTCTCAGCCTCCTGCCCGAAGATCTTCGCACCCACCTCCCATCCTGTATTGCAGTTACCGAACGGAGATTGCTGAGCTCACAGAACGATCCCCAAGGTGCCGTACTGTCGCACCTACCCAGCGGTCAAGGGCACATCGGGGTCGCGGCTCCTCCTACAATCGGGAAGACCTGCGGGTGTCAGAAAGTGCGGCTTAACGCCAACCGGAAAGGCCTTCAGGCCTTTGGGAGCAACTCCACAACGGGAATGAGACGCTCTGTGTTTCGCTGGTATTCGACGAAGCCCGGGTAACGGCGGGCCTGTTCTCTGTAGATGCGGTCGCGATCCTCACCGCTGACCGGCAACGCTTGCGCCGCATAGGTGTCGGTGCCGACCTCTACGGTCACGTCTGGGTGAGCAACCAGGTTGTGATACCAGTCCGGGTTCGTGTCGGCTCAAGCCTTGGAGGCGAAGACGTACCGGTGCCCATCGAGGTCCAAGAACATCATGGGGTTGACCCGCTCTTGGCTGGTTCTTGCTCCAATCGTGTGCAGCAAGAGCACAGGGGCTCCCTCGAACTGGCCACCGACACGGCCCTCGTTGGCACGAAATTCGTCGATTGTCTTGCGGTTCCAGTCCTGGACGTCGCTCACCGTTAACTTCGACCTTTCGCGCAGCACCTTGCTTAGTCGAACGTATCCTCGTCGTGCCGCACTGCCGCACCTACCTGGCGATCTAGGAACGCGAGATTCGACTTACCACGGGGGATCGACGCCCCCCTCGAGCGTGCGGCGGAGTACCACCCAGGTGAACGGCTGGACCACGCCCCAGGGAGTGATGTGTTCCTCGCGCTGGGAATGCTGCAAGTCGAACGCCGGGCTGAACACCCGCGCGAGGTCGTCGGAGTCGTATCGAGCAGTCGGCAGTCCCGAACAGACGGTTGGCCCATCGGGCGCGAAGGTTGCGAGCACCATGACCCCACCGGGAACGACGGCCATCCTGGCCAGGTCGACATAACCGTCTCGATCCGCTGAATCCACGAGGAAGTGGAACGCTGCCCGGTCGTGCCACGCGTCGAAGGTGCGGTCGGGCCGCCAGAATCGAATATCGGCGGCCGCAAAGGACACCGATTCGGCGAGGCTTCCCAGCCGGAGGCGGACCTTGTTCAAGGCTTCGACGGATACGTCAAGGACCGTGACGTCCACCCGACCGGCGTCGAGCAGAAGATCAACGAGCGTCGAAGTACCCGCGCCGACGTCGACCACGGAACCGGAGGGCGACGCCCACTGCGTCAGCAGGCTCAGGGATGTGACCGGCTCACCCTGAAACCAACTGACATCGCCGGCGCCCCTTGTCGCGTAGACGTCGTCCCAGTGTTTGGCAGCATCTCCCGTGGTTCCACGCTAACCGGCACGTGCGAAGGGCGTCCCGGAATCGACCGGGGGCGAAGGGATCGAACGGCGGAACGGGGTCATGTCGTCGCGACGGAAACGGCGCGACGCGCATTGACTCCTGCCCGCGGCGCGTGCCCGATCTCACGTCGAGGGATCACCCGCTGGTGGCGTGCCGGGCCAGCCGCGAAGGAAACGTCGCGGCGGGCGGCGAGACGCCCGGCAGTCGTCCGCGCCAGGTCGACGACCGGGAACTCTCCTCGGAACCCGGGCGGGCCGTCGTGACTTTCAGTGTGGTGAGCCCGCACGTGCTCTTCTATGCCGAGACGGCGTTGGCGCCGAGCAGCTCCTTCAACGCCCCGACGAGGCCGCCCCGGGGATCGACGTTGAACTGCGCCGGCAGGCGGAGAACCTTCGAGCCGAGGCGGATGTGGACCGGGACCGGACCCGGGTGCTCGACGACGAGCTCCTTCAGGCGGGCGACGATCGACTCCGTGACCGACGAGACCGGCACGCAGAGCTCCATCGCCTCACTTGCCGTCGTGAGCTCGGGGCGGGTGATCTCGGTCGCGATGAGCTTTGGGACGTCCTCCCGCAGGTCGAGCCGTCCGCGCACGCAGACGATCGCGTCGTCCTCGAGCCGCATCCCGTGCTCGGCCATCGTCCTAGGGAACACGAACACCTCGATCGCCGACTCGAGGTCCTCGAGGACGAAGGTCGCCATCAGCTCCCCTCGCCTTGTGTACCGGCGGTTGAGGCCCGTGACGACGCCGCCCACGACGACCGACGAGCTGCCGACGTCGGCGATGGCCTCCGGCGAGGTCGCCCCGTCGAGCAGCTCCCGCACCGTCGCGTCCGTGCACAGCCGCAGGGCGGCCTCGAAGCCGAGGAGCGGGTGGTCGCTCACGTAGAGCCCGAGCATCTCCTTCTCGAAGGCGAGTCGTTCGGTCTTGTCGAACTCGACGTCGGGGATCGCCCGCCGCGCTTCGTCGAGCCCGCCCGACCCGTCCGTCGGCGCCCCGCCGAGGACCGAGAAGAGCGTCGAGATACCGAGCTCCTCTTCCCGCCGGCGGGCGAGCACGGCGTCGATGATCTCCTCGAAGACGAGGCAGAGGCCCTTGCGGGGGTGGCCGAGCGAGTCGAAGGCTCCGGCCTTGATGAGCGACTCGATCGAGCGCTTGTTGAGCACGAACGGGTCGACCCGGCAGCAGAAATCGTGGAAGTCGACGAACGGACCCTTCCGGTCGCGCTCGGCGATGATCTGCCCGACGACCCCCTCGCCGACGTTGCGCACCGCAGAGAGCCCGAAGACGATCGTGCCCGGGCCCCGGCCACCCTCGCCGCCACGGCGGGCGGTGAAGTTCGAGCTCGACTCGTTGATGTCGGGGACGCGCACCTCGATGCCGAGCGTCCTGCACTCGCCGAGGTAGATCGCCGTGTGGTCCTTGTCGTCCTTCACCGACGACAGCAGCGCGGCGAGGTACTCGACGGGATGGTTCGCCTTCAGCCAGGCGGTCTGGTAGGCGACGAGCCCGTAGCCGTAGGCGTGGGACTTGTTGAAGGCGTAGTTGGCGAAGGGCTCGATGATGTCGAAAAGACGCGTACCGGTTTCCGCGCCGTAGCCGCGCGCCTCGCAGCCCTCGACGAACTTCTCGCGCTCGGCGGCAATGAGCCGGGCGTCCTTCTTCCCGCAGGCCTTGCGGAGGTTGTCCGCCTCCTCGAGCGAGTATCCGGCGAAGCGCTCGGCAACCCGCATGACGGACTCCTGGTAGAGCATCAGCCCGTAGGTGTCGCTGAGCACCTCCGCCATCTCGGGATGGACGTACTTGGGCGGCTTCCGGCCGTTCTTCAGGTCGGGGTAGTCGCGGTGCATGTTCCCCGCCATCGGCCCGGGCCGATAGAGGGCGACGAGCGCGCCCACGTCGTCGAAACAGGTCGGCGCGAGTGCGCGCAGCGTCGTGCGCATCGCCGAGCCCTCGAGTTGGAACACCCCGATCGAGTCACCCCGCCGGAGCATCTCGTAGGTCGCCTCGTCATCGAGGGGCACGGCGTCGATGTCGGGGCGGGTTCCCGTCGCCTCCTCGATGAGGTCGAGCGCCGTCTCGATCACCGAGAGGTTCCGCAGCCCCAGGAAGTCCATCTTCAGCAGGCCGAGCTCCTCAACCTCGTGCATCGCGTACTGGGTGACGATCGGCGCCTCGGCGGGGTCGGTCCCGGGCTCGGGCTTGCGCTGGATCGGCATGTACTCGGTGAGGGGCTCCTTCGAGATCACGACCGCCGCGGCGTGGATGCCGTCCTGGCGGCGCAGGCCCTCGAGGCCACGCGCCACGTCGATCACCCGCTTCGCGTCCGGGTCGGCCTCGTACATCTCCCGCAGGCTCGTCGCCGCGGCCCAGGCGTCCTCGTGGTCCGCGACCTGTTCGAAGCAGTACCGCATCGGCGCGTCTCGGCCCATGACGAGCGGCGGCATCGCCTTGGCGACGCGGTCGCCGACGGCGTAGGGCAGGCCGAGGACGCGGGCCGCGTCCCGCACCGCCGCCCGAGCCTTGATCGTCGAGAAGGTCACGATCTGGGCGACGTGGTCCCAGCCGTAGCGCTCGGAGGCGTAGCGGATCATCTCCGACCGGTAGCGCTCGTCGAAGTCCATGTCGATGTCCGGCATCTGCTTGCGCCCGGGGTTGAGGAAGCGCTCGAAGACGAGCCCGTAGCGGATCGGGTCGATGTCGACGATCCGCAGGCAGTAGGCGACCAAGCAGCCGGCGGCTGAGCCGCGGCCCGGTCCGACCCGGATCTTCTGCGAACGGGCGTAGCGGATGAGGTCCCAGACGACGAGGAAGTAGGCGGAGAACCCCATCTTGGCGATCACGCCGAGCTCGTAATCGAGCCGGGAGCTGACCGCCTCGGGGGGCGGCGCGCCGTATCGCTCGACGGCGCCGCGACGGGTGAGTTCGGCGAGATAAGCGGTCGCCGATTCCTCGTAGGAGCCGGCAACGAACTCGGGGGGAACCGGGAACTCTGGGAGCGTCGGCTTGTCGAGCTCGATCTCGACGTGGGCACGCCCGGCGACGAGGAGGGTGTTGTCGCAGGCCTCGGGGAGGTCACGAAAGAGCGCCCGCATCTCGTCGGCGGTCTTCAGGTAGTGCTCGGCACCCTCGAACTTGAACCTTTTCGGGTCGTCGATCGTCGCGCCCGTCTGCACGCACAGCAGCACGTCGTGGGCGACGGCGTCGCCGCGCCGGCAGTAGTGGCCGTCGTTCGTGGCGAGCAGCGGCGCGTGGATGGCCCGGGCGATCTCGACGAGAACGGGCGTGATCCGGCGTTGGTCGGCGAGTCCGTGGTCCTGCAGTTCGACGAAGAGATTGTCCGCCCCGAAGATCTCCTGCAGGCGCCCGGCGAGCTCGCGGGCCTCGGCCGTGTTCCCGGCGAGGATCGCCTGGGCGACGACGCCACCCAGGCAACCGGTCGTGGCGATCAGCCCCGAGTGGTACCGCTCGAGGAGCTCCCAGTCGACCCGTGGCTTGTAGTAGTAGCCCTCGAGGTAGGCGGCAGAAGAGAGTTTCAGCAGGTTGCGGTAGCCGGCGTTCGTCTCGGCGAGCACGGTGAGGTGGTAGTAGAGCTTCTCGCCGCGCTCGGCGTCGCCGCCCGTGTCGTCGACGCGACCCCGCCGCACGGGGCGCTCGTGCCGCGAGTTGCGCGCCATGTAGGCCTCGAGCCCGATGATCGGCGTGATCCCGCGTTCGAGGCAGGACCTGTAGAAGGCGATGACGCCGTACATGTTCCCGTGGTCGGTGATCGCCAGCGCCGGCTGCGCGTCGGCGACCGCCGCGTCGACGAGGTCGTCGATGCGCGCCGCACCGTCGAGCATCGAGTACTCGGTGTGCTGGTGGAGGTGAACGAAGGACTGGCGGTCTCCCGACCCGGCCATGCGGTTGCCTCCACGGTTGTCCACACCCGTCATCCACCGTCTGTGGATGAACTACAGGAATGTCATTCGTTCTCCGCGGAGAATAGCGCGCCGGGCGGCCGACGCCCATGGCCCATTCGGCCTACAGGTACGGCCCGGGGCGCGCCTGCGCGTCGCTCGCCGCCACCGGCAGGCTGCGGCGGCGCATCTCCTCCAGCTGGCTCTGGGCGGCGAGCTGCTGCGCGAAGAGCGCCGCCTGGATCCCGTGAAAGAGTCCCTCCAACCACCCGACGAGCTGGGCCTGGGCAATGCGCAGCTCCGCATCGGTCGGCGAGTCCGTCTCGAAGGGCAGCGCTAACCGGTCGAGCTCGGCAACGAGCTCTGGAGAGAGCCCGTCGGAGAGCTCGTGCACCGAACGCTCGTAGATCTCCTTCATCCGGGTCCGACTCGCCGCGTCCAGGGGGGCCTTCTCCACCTCGTCGAGCAGCTGCTTGATCATCGAGCCGATCCGCATCACCTTGGCCGGGCGCTCGATCGCTTCGGCCGACGACTCTCCAGACGCCGCCGCGTCCTCGCCCGCGCCCGTCGGGTCGTTCGCGCCCGTCTCGGACGCGACGACGATGAGCGGGACGTTCTTTGTGGGTTCGGTGTCCGTCATGCTCCGATTGTCCCACGGGGTGCCGACGGCGCCCATCGACCGGCTCGAGAAGGACTTCCTCGGCGCCCCCGTACGGGGGCGCCGAGGAAGGCGCGCGGCGGCCCGCTTCGGCGGGATGGGCCGCTCAGGCGCGCGTAACGCGATGGATGTCGGCGAGTGACATCTCCGAGGTGAGGTCACGGTCGCAGTGATCGCAATCGGAGGTGTGCCGCCAGGAACGGAGCAGGCGAGTGCCCGAGGCGTCAAGGAAGATGACGAAGGCGTCGGTGTCGTCCTCCACGACAAGGCGGTCGTAGGGCCGCCAGTCGGTCGGCACACCCGACGGGTTGGCGTCGTCGCGGACGACTCGGCAGAAGCGCCGGTCGGCCGTGTCGAACAGCCAGGTGCTGTGGCACGACTCGATGACGACGAACCGGTCGGGCGACGTCATCCCGCCGCGCAGGTCGACGAGGGCACCGAGTGCCCTGGTCTCGGCCCCGGAGGCCGCTCGCACCTTCCTCGGCGGCTCCACCGAGGAATGGTGGAACTCCATCGAGAACTCCATGGATCCATCATGGCTGGGGCACGCGACGACCCCGCCGCGACGGCGTTGCAGTCGCGTGAAGATCCGACCCGCCGACGCCCGTCAACGGGCGCCGCACCACTTGTGCGCTGACCTGCTACTTCTCGTCAAGATCCAACGCGCTCGAGTTGATGCAGTAGCGAAGCCCTGTGGGATCCGGCCCGTCCTCGAAGACGTGGCCGAGGTGGCTCCCACAGCGGATGCACATCACCTCGACCCGCCGCGCGCCGGAGCTGTGGTCCGGCGCCTCCACCACGGCGTCCTCTGCCGCGGGCGCGGTGAAGCTCGGCCACCCCGAGCCCGAATCGAACTGCATGTCGGACACGAACAGCTCGTTGCCGCAGGCGGCGCAGCGGAAGACGCCCCGTCGTCCGGGGTGCGTGTACTCCCCGGTGAAGGGCGGGTCGGTCCCCTTCTCGCGCAGCACGTGGTAGCGGTCGGGACCGAGCCGCTCGCGCCACCCCGTCTCGTCGCGCGGGAGCGACTCCTCCCCTCCCTTCGGGTCGTTCGTCGTCTCGGCCATGCCCCGAGGTTACCGGCCCCGGTCAACGGGGGATTCGGACGCCAGTGGGCCGGCGTCGAGCAGCGCCTCGAGGAGGCGGCCCTCGATCCCTTCGAGGCAGAAGGCCGCGACGCCCTCCCCCCCGTCGGCGAGCAGGTCGGCACATTCCAGCAGTTCCGCCGCGAGATCCAGCCCGTCGCCGACCCCGATCTCCGTCGCCTCGCCGTCTCCCACGACGACCCCCCGACCGAGCGCCACCTCCGCCCGGCACCGGAGCCGGTCGAGAACGCCCGGCCTCCCGGCGACGGCCGGCGGGGCACCCCGGGCGATCACGCTCAACGCCTCGAGCATCCGCGCCACGTCGGCGCGGCGGAGCCGCACCGCGGCGCAGAAGGGTGACGGCGGGCGGCCGGGGCCGGCGTCCGCCTTCATCCCGGCACCGTCGGCCACCATGGCCCCACGATCCGCGCCGCCCGTACCGGCGCCCGTACCGGCCGGGCGTTCAGACGAGCGGCCAGGGCAACCGGGTCTCCGCCGTCGGGCCAGGGAACCGGGGGTCGGCGTCGATCGTCCGGGCGCGCTCGCCGAGGGCGTCGACCTCGGCCGCCGAGAGCAACCCGGCGAGCGGCTCGGGGACCGCCACGGCGAGCCGGCGCGCCCCCGAGACGATCGCGGCGGGCAGGTCCTCGCCGGCGAAGTCCCACATCACGGTGCGCAGTTTGTCGTCGGCGTGGAACGACAGCCCGTTGTCGATCGCCCACACCCGCCCGGCGTGGTCGATGAGCAGGTGCCCGCCCTTCCGGTCGGCGTTGTTGGCAAGCAGGTCGAAGCCGGCAATCACCTGCAGCGTCTCGCGGTGCTGGTCCAGCTGGCGCAGGCTGAAGTAGTGCTCCGTGAAATCCGCCTCGATGAAACGCTGCAGCGACCCCTCGCCGAGAGGCGCGTCTCCCCGCAGGACCGTGGTAGGCACGACACCGAGCCCGAGCACCTGGTCGAGCTCGAAGGCGGCAATCTCGCGCCGGTAAAGCCCGCCCGGGAAGTCCCAGAGGTCGCGCTCGCCGGCTCCAGGCTTGTAGATGGCCCGCGCCGCCAGGTGACCGTCGGCGACCGTGACGAGGAACGTGGCGTTCGAGCTCCACGGCATGCGGCCGACGATCTCGATCGCGCCGCCGCGCAGCAGCGCGGCCCACTCCGGCGTCGTCAGGTCAGCGGGGCGTGGTGACCGTTCTTTCGCGGGCACACGTGGCCTCTCGGATCGAGCGGGTACCCGCACAACGGGCAGGAGGGGCGCCCCGCCTCGACGAGGCGAACCCCCCGGAGCGCAAGGGCGGCGGCCTGCTCGCGTGTGCAGGAGAACCGGGCGGACTCCCCCTCCTCGACTCCCTCATCCACCGCCTCCTCGGTGAAGATCACGATGCGGTCGGCGCTTGTGTCGAAGGCGACGGCGAGGGTCCCAACGACGAAGTCGGGCTCATCGAACGGCTCGAGCTCGAGGTCTTCCTCGGCAAGGTCGCCGGGGCGCGCGAGGTCCTGGAGCAGCTGCCCGAGGTGATGCGCTATGGCCGCGACGTGCTGCTTCTCCAGCTTCAGGGTCACCAGCTGGGAGCCCTCCCGGGCCTGCAGCAGGAAGACGCGCTGGCCGACCGGCCCGATCGCGCCGACGGTGACGCGGGTCGGCTCCCGCAGTTCGAAGAACCCGCTCATCCCGGCCGCCGTGCCCCGTTCCCGGCAACACCGGACCCGGGCCCCCGGCCCCTCACGCCGGGCCCCGGGACGCCGACGAGCGCCGGGGCGGCGAAGGAATTGAGGGCGAGCACCCGCGGCGGGCCCTCGTCGTAGGCGACGATGCTCGCCGAGCACGGCCCGACGACAATCCGCTGGAACAGGTCGAGTGGGCTGCCGAGGGCGCCGGCGAGCGTGACCTTGATCGGGTCGGCGTGGCTCACCGCGACCACGACCTCGCCCGGGTGACGGGCGATGAGCCGCTCGACGGCTGAGGCCACGCGCGCCTGCAGTTCGAGGAAGGACTCACCCCCGGGGAACCGGAATCCGGACGGATGGAACAGCACCGCCCGCCATTCTCGCTTGCGGCGCATCACACGCAGATCGACCCCGGTCCAACTCCCGAAATCGCACTCGATCAACCCGGCCTCGATCTCGACCGGGCAACCGACGAACTTCGCGATCCCCTCGGCCGTCTCCCGCGCCCGCTCCATCGGCGAGGAGTAGAGCGCCCGGACCGATCCAAGGTCAGCGAGCCGCCGGCCGACCTCGGCCGCCTCCGCGCGGCCCTGCTCGGACAGGTGCAGGCCCGGGGCGCGGCCGGGCAGGACCTTCCCCGTCGTCGGCGTCGTGCCGTGCCGGACGAGCAAGAGATACGTCGGCTTCCGACTCGCAGTCCCGGGCGCCACAGTCGCCAAATTAGCCCCGGGCAGGCTGGCAACCCCCGGCGGCGGCGCGCCACCCCCGATCGCGCACCACCGGGACCGGTGGCCAGCGAAGGGGCTCCCCTATAGTGGGGGCTTCGAGTTTCGGTGACTCTCGCGACGCGCCGAGCCAAAGCACAAGGGAGCGGCGAGGAATGGGCGAGCCGGCGAAGACGAGTCGGGCGCAAAGCGGCCGTGACCCGGGGCGGCGGCACCCGACCGGCGAGCCAACGGCGGTGTCGTGCGGACCCGGCGGAGCCGGTGACGAAGCACACTCCGGTCTGCGACACCTGCGCTACGACCTCGGCAGTCGCCCCTTCCTCGTGCTCTTCGAGCTGACGCGGGCCTGTGAGCTCGCCTGCCGCCACTGCCGCGCCGAGGCGAAGCGGGATCGCGACCCCGACGAGTTGACGGCGGACGAGGTCGCTGCGGTGCTCGACGATCTCGCCGCCCTCGGGTCGCCTCGGCCGATCGTCGTGTTCACCGGCGGCGACCCACTCCTGCGTCCCGACCTCATCGAATTGGTCCGGCACGGGGTGCAGGCGCAGCTCGCGGTGTCCGTCGCCCCCGCCGGGACGCCGCACGCGTCACCAACGGCCCTGCGCGCGCTGCGGGGGGCGGGCGTGACGACCGTCTCGTTCTCCCTCGACGGCGCGCGCCCCGAGACCCACGACGACTTCCGGCACACCCAGGGATCGTTCAACTGGACCGTCGCCGCCTGCACGGCGGCCCGGCAGGCGGGTCTACGGCTGCAGCTCAACACGACGGTGACGGCCGACACGGTGCACGAGCTGCCGGAGTTGCTGCGCCTCGCCCGCCAGCTGACGGTGGGCCTGTGGAGCGTGTTCTTCCTCGTGCCGACCGGACGGGGCAACGCCCTCCGGCCGCTGCCAGCCGAGGAAATCGAGGACACGCTCGAGTTCCTCTACGACGCCGCGGCGGTCATCCCCCTCAAGACGACCGAGGCGCCGCAGTACCGCCGGATCGTGCTCCGCCACGGTGCCGGCGCGCCGGTCGACCGGGCGGCACGCGGCCCGCTGTACGGCGAGCTCCACGACCGCCTCACCGCCCTGGAGATCCCTTTGCCGGCGCCCGAGGCGGCGCGTCCGACGGACGCTGCGCCTGGTCGGCGCCGCCGCCCGCCGCTCGTCGTCGGGGACGGGCGCGGCGTCGTCTTCGTCTCAAGCCGCGGCGACGTGCAGCCGAGCGGCTTCCTCCCGCTCGCCGCCGGCAATGTTCGGCGGCGACCCCTGCCCGAGATCTACTCCGACTCCGAGCTCTTCCGGGCGCTTCGCGACCCGGACAGGCTCGACGGCCGCTGCGGCCGCTGCGAGTACCGCGAACCGTGCGGCGGGTCGCGCGCCCGGGCCTATGCAGCCAGCGGGGACCCGTTCGCCGAGGACCCGGGCTGCCCGCACCAGCCGGCGGCGCGGCGAACGGCCGGGCGTCGCATGGCCCGGAGCGGCGCGCCGCGATGACCTTTCCGAGGATCATCCAGGGGGGCATGGGGATCGGCGTCTCCGACTGGCGCCTCGCCGGTGCCGTCGGCTGCGCCGGTGGGCTCGGCGTCGTCTCGGGAGTCGCCCTCGACTCAATGCTGGCGCGACGACTCCAGGACGGTGACCGCGACGGACAGCTGCGCCAGGCGCTGGCGCACTTCCCCGTCCCCGAGATCGCCGAGAAGGTGCTCGACCGCTATTTCATCCGCGGCGGCCGGCCGGACGGCCATGCCTACCGGCTCGTCCCTCGGCTGAGCCTGCAACCTTCGCTCGACCGCCTGCGGCTCGCCGTCGTGGCGGCCTTCGCCGAGGTCCATCTCGCGCGCCAGGCGGCGCGAGGGGCGCGCATCGGCATCAACTTCCTCGAGAAGATCCAGCTCGCGACCCCGGCCGCCGCTTACGGCGCCCTGCTCGCGGGGGTCGACGTCGTGCTCGTCGGCGCCGGGATCCCGGCCCGTCTCCCGGCGCTGCTTGACAACCTCTCCCGGCAGCGCGCCGTGGAGTTCCCGATCGAGGTCGCCGGTTCCGGCCAGACCCGCCACACGCTCAGATTCGACCCCGCCGCCGTCCTCGGCCGGGCGGTCGCCGACCTGGTCCGGCCGCTGTTCCTGGCGATCGTCTCGTCGAACGCGCTCGCCGCCTACCTCGTGCGCGACAAGGAGACCCGCCCCGACGGGTTTGTGGTCGAAGGCGAGATCGCCGGGGGCCACAACGCGCCGCCCCGCGGCTCGCTCCAGCTCGACGACCTCGGGGACCCCGTCTACGGCCCGCGGGACGTCACGGACACCGCCCGGTTCGCCGAGCTCGGGCTGCCGTTCTGGCTGGCGGGCGGCTACTCGCTGCCGGACCGCGTCGCCGCAGCCTGCGCCGCCGGGGCGACCGGCGTCCAGGTGGGGACGCTCTTCGCGCTGAGTCGCGACTCGAACCTCGACGACCCGCTGCGCGGCCAGCTCCTCGCCGCGCTCGGTGAGGCAAGCGCCCAGGTGCGCACCGACTCGCGGGCCTCGCCGACGGGTTTCCCGTTCAAGGTGGCCCAGCTCCCCGGCACGCTCTCGGACCCGAAGGTCTACGAGGCGCGTGCCCGGATCTGCGACCTCAGCTACCTGCGCATTCCGTACGCGAAGCCGGATGGCACGATCGGCTACCGCTGCCCCGCCGAACCCGTCGACGCCTTCGTGCGCAAGGGCGGCGAGCTGGTCGACACCGCGGGACGGGTCTGCCTGTGCAACGCCCTGATGTCCGCCGTCGGCCTCGGTCAGCGCCGTGGCGAGGGGGACGTCGAACCGGCGATCTCGACGCTCGGCGCCGACCTCGAAGGGGCACGCGAACTCCTGCGCCGCCACCCCCAAGGCTGGGGCGCAGCCGACGTGATCGCCTTCCTGGGCGGGGCCTAGCGCCTCGCCCCGGGCCGGGATCCGTCAGCCGGCCGCGACGGGGATCCGGCGGGGGGCGGCGTCGCCGCTGTCGGGCCAGCGCCGCCTGCTCACCCGGGAGAGCCTCGCGAGCAACGGCACGACCGTCGGGTCGTCTGCCACCGGGCGCGCCTCGATCGCACCGGCGGCGCGCATCGCCGAGACGATCTCGGCGCCACGCTCGGTGCGCACGATCGTGAGCGTCCAGTCGTTGTCGGCGCCGATCCCGCCGGCGGAGATGTCGGCGTGCTCCGCCGCGAAGTCCGGGCACATACGGCAGCCCTCCCTCGTCCAGGCGTGTGCCTCCTTGAGGGGGATCTCGTGGTAGGCGCCATCCCGGGTCCAGACCTGGAAGACGCCCTTGATGTTCATCTTCACGATCTCGTCGCGACGCAGCCCGTAACGAGCCTCGAACAGCTCGGCGAAGATCGCGTCGTCGAAGGTCTTCGAGCAGAGAAGACCGACCGTGAGCGCGAAACGGCGGGCGACCTTGCCGGCCTTGCGCGCCGACATCGCCGCCGGCGCCGAGGCCTGGCAGCTCATGCCGACGAGGCCGACCCGCTCGGCCCCCCCGGCGACGGCCTCGGCGTAGGCGAGCGGATTGGCCGAGTACGTGTAGCGCGAGCCGGCTGCCCGCAGCACGTCGGCGCGGTTGCGCGCCACCCCCGGCACCGCCCGCCAGGAGTTGCCGTCGCCCTCGAGGTACGAGACGAGGGCGGCGTCGATGATGTCGTGCTCGAGCGCCCAGACGACGAGCGCCGAGACGAAACCGCCGTCCTGGCCGGCCGCGCCGATCTCGGGGTCCATCGCCCGGGTGAGCAGGGTCTCGGTCGCGACCCCGTAGACCTCGTCGGCGGCACGGGCCCGCCCGAACAGGAACGTGTCGATCTCGGGCTCCCAGGAGCGAAAGCGCGGACACGCCCTGGTGCACAGCGTGCAGCCCCGCTCGCCGTGCGTGCAGTTCTCCGGCCCGCCCGCCTCGTCGACGTGGAACGGCCGGTAGCGCCCCCCGACCGGGTCGTAGCCGAGGACGTCATAGGGGCAAGCGACGACGCAGGCGGCGCACCCCGTGCACAGGCCGGAGGTCACGACCTCCCGGAAGAGCTCGGCCCACTGCGGCTTCTCGACGGGCACGGCGGGCACTCAGTCCCCGAGGGCGGCGAGGACCTTTGCCGCGTGCCCGTCCGCTTTCACGTGACGCCAGATCCTCTCCACGCGCCCCTCCTCATCGACGAGGAAGGTCGAGCGGATCACGCCCGTGCTCACACGGCCGTAGAGCGTCTTCTCGCCCCACGCCCCGTAGCGCTTCATGACTGAGTGCTCCGGGTCCGAGGCCAGCCGCAGGCCGAGCCCGTACTTCGCCCGGAAGCGGCGGTGCGACTCGTCCCCGTCGGGCGAGACGCCGACCACGTCGACCCCCAGCGACGCGAAGTCCGAGAGGAGATCGTTGAACTGGCAGGCTTCCTTCGTGCAGCCGGGCGTGTCGTCGGCGGGATAGAAGTACACGACGAACTTGCGGCCGGCGAAGTCCGAGAGTGAAACGGTCGCGCCGTCCTGGTCCAAGAGGCTGAAGGCGGGGGCGTTGTCACCCGCAATGAGCTCTGCCACGAATCCTCCTCATCTAGCTGGTCGCGTTCGAAGGATACACAGGGACCGATTCCGAGACCGCCGTCCATCCCGGCAATCGTCGGATCCGTCCCCGGCCGGTGAAAGACTCGTTGGCGTGACCGGGACACTGACCTTCGCCGCGCTCGGAGTCGACCCGAGGCTCGTCGCCGCCCTCGTCGCCGACGGCATCGAGCAACCCTTCGAGGTCCAGACGCTGACGATCCCCGACGCGATCGCCGGTCGCGACGTGTGCGGCCAGGCGAAGACCGGGAGCGGCAAGACGCTCGCCTTCGGCCTGCCGCTCCTCATGGCGACGCCGCTGTGCGAGTCCCGCCTGCCGGCGTCGCTCGTCCTCGAGCCGACCCGTGAGCTCGCCCTCCAGGTGACCGAGGTCCTCGCCCTCCTGAGCCGGGCCGTCGAACGGCGGGTCGGCGCCGTCTACGGGGGCGCCGACCTCGACGACCAGGTCCGCATGGTGAACCGGGGCCTCGACGTCGTCGTCGCGACACCGGGAAGGCTCATCGACCTCGTCGACCGCCGGGCGGTCGCGCTCTCGGAGATCTCGACCCTCGTCGTCGACGAGGCCGACCGCATGGCGGACATGGGTTTCATGCCCCAGGTCGAGTGGCTGCTCCGCCACATCACCGGTCCCCACCAGACATTGCTGTTCTCGGCGACTCTCGACTCGACCGTCGACCGACTGGTCAATCGTTACCTCGAGGACCCCGTCTTCCACGCGACGCGGTCCGACCAGGTGACCGTGGACGAGATGGAGCACCACTTCTTCAAGGTCCACCAGCTCGACAAGGCGAAGGTCGTGGGGACGATCGCCCGCGGGGCGGGCAAGACGCTCGTGTTCGTGCGCACGAAGCGGGGGGTGGACCGCCTCACCGCGGCGCTGCGGGAGGAGGGGGTCCGTGCCGCCGCGATCCACGGGGACCTTCGCCAGACGGCTCGCGAGCACGCTCTGCGGGATTTCGCCAGGGGCAAACTCGAGGCGCTCGTCGCGACCGACGTCGCGGCTCGCGGGCTCGACATCGAGGGGGTCGACATCGTCGTCCACTACGACCCGCCGGAGGACCAGAAGGCGTACCTCCACCGCTCAGGGCGCACCGCTCGGGCGGGCGAAGCCGGAGTCGTCGTGACGCTACTGCTCTGGGACCAGGAGCTCCCCGCTGAGCGCCTCCAACGCCGGCTCGGCCTGTCCGTACCGATCATCGAGGTGTTCTCGAACGACACCCGTCTGTCGAACCTCGTCGCGCTCCTCCCCGAGGACGCGACCGAACTCGAGCCCTAGCCGGCGGAGGCGTGCCCGGCGCTCAGCGCGTGGCCAGGAACGCCGCGAGCCGTTCGAGCGCCTCGTCGAGGACGACGGTCGTCGTGGCGAAGTTGAGCCGGGCGTGCCCCCGGCCGGCCGCCCCGAAGTCCGTGCCGGACATGAGCGTGACCCTTGCTGAGGCCGCGATCTCCCTCGCCGGGTCGTCGCCGAGTCCCGCGCCGCGCAGGTCGAGCCAGGCGAGGTAGGTCGCCTCCGGCGGGATGCAACTCACACCATCGAGCCCGGCAAGCACTCCGGTCACCTTGTCGCGGTTGGCGGCGAGGTGGGCGACGACGGCCTCGAGCCAGGGGGTCCCCTCCTGCCATGCGGTGATGGCGGCGAGAATGCCGAGGTTGTTCGCCCGGCCGCGCTGACGCTTCGGAGTGGCGCGCAATCTCGCGGCAAGACCGGCCGTCCCGCAGGCCGCTACGGCGCAACGAAGGCCGGCGAGATTGAACGCCTTGCTCGCCGAGGACAGGGTGATCGTGCGTTCGGCGATCTCGTCTCCGAGCGACGCGATCGGGATGTGGCTCGAGCCGGGATAGACAAGGTCACAGTGGATCTCGTCGGAGATCACGACGAGATCGGCCTCGATGGCGATCGTGGCGAGCTCGAGGAGCTCGCCACGGGAGAACACCCGGCCCGTCGGGTTGTGCGGGTTGCACAGCAGCATGAGACGTGGCCGCTCGGTCGCGACGAGCGCCCGCAGCGCGTCGACGTCGAATCCGTAGGCGCCGTCGATGACGGCGAGGTCGTGGGCGACCAGGCGACGTGACTTCTCGTCGAGCGCGCCGAAATACGGAGGGTAGGCGGGCGTGAGCGTGAGGATCCCGTCGCCCGGATCGCTCAGGGCGTCGATCGCGAAGTAGATCGCCTGCACGACGTCGGTCGTCACGACCACCGAGACGGGGTCGAAGTCGAGGCCGTGACGCGATCGCTCCCAAGCGGCAAACGCCGACGCCAGCGACGGCTCGAGCGAGGCCACCGGGTAGCCGAGATCGCCGGTCGAGATCGTCTCCTCGAGGACACGGCGGACCGGAGGCGCGATCGGAAAGTCCATGTCGGCCACCCACATGGGGATCGCCGCCGCCCGGTCCCGTGCCCACTTCTCACCCTGGCGCGCTTCCAGCTGGGCGCGCTCGAAACGGTCAAGTTCGTATTCGTCGCTCATGGCGCTACCGGTCCTCCCGCTCCACCGCGCCGGCTGGGGTGCCGCTCACGGAGGCCGTGCCGACGCCGCGTCACCACGAACAGGCGACGTATTTCGTCTCGAGATACTCGTTCATCCCCTCGTGGCCGCCCTCCCGGCCGAGTCCGGACTGCTTCACGCCACCGAAGGGTGCCGCCGGATCGGAGACGAGCCCGCGGTTCAGCCCCACCATTCCCGTCTCCAGTGCCTCGGCGACCCTCAGGCCGCGCGCCAGATCCCCGGTGTAGACGTAGGAGACGAGCCCGAGTATCGAGTCGTTCGCCAGCTCGATGACCTCGTGCTCCGACCCGAACGTGACGATCGGCGCGACCGGGCCGAAGATCTCCTCCCGCAGGATCGGCGAACCGGGGGTGACGCAATCGAGCACCGTCGCCGGGTAGAAGTACCCCGGGCCGGCGGGGACCACGCCTCCGGTCAACGCCCGCGCTCCCGAGTCGAGCGCCCCGACGACGAGGCCGGCGACCTTGTCCCGCGCCTCGGCGTTGACGAGAGGGCCGAGGCTGACGCCGTCGTCGAGGCCGTTGCCCATCCGGACGGCGCCCATCGCGCCGGCGAGGCGCCGGGAGAACTCGGCCGCGACGGGTTCCTCGACGTAGAAGCGGTTCGCCGCCGTGCAGGCCTCGCCGCCGTTGCGCATCTTGGCGACCATCGCGCCGGCGACGGCCGCCTCGATATCGGCATCGGCGAAGACGACGAACGGCGCGTTCCCGCCGAGTTCCATCGAGCAGCTCAGAACGCGCTCCGACGCCGCGGCGAGCAGCAAGCGGCCGACCTCCGTCGAGCCGGTGAAGGAGAGCTTGCGAACGCGCCCGTCGGCGATGACGGCGTCGATGAGCGGACCGGGTCTCGAGCTCGGCACGACGTTCACGACGCCCGGGGGGGCACCGGCATCCTGGAGGATCGCCGCGATCGCGAGGGCCGTGAGCGGGGTCTCCCGTGCCGGTTTGGCGACGACCGTGCACCCCGCGGCGAGCGCCGGGCCGATCTTGCGCGTCAGCATCGCCGCGGGGAAGTTCCACGGCGTGATGAGGAGGGCGACACCGATCGGCTGGCGGAGGACCAGGATCCGGTTCGTGCCGGCCGGGGCGGTGACGAACTCGCCGGTGTTGCGCACCGCCTCTTCCGAGTTCCAGCGGAAGAACTCCGCCGCGTACGACACCTCCCCGCGGGCGTCGGGGAGTGCCTTGCCGTTCTCGGCGACCACCAGACGCGCCAGCTCCTCCCTGGCAGCCGTCATCAACTCGAATGCCCTCCGCAGGACCTCCCCGCGCTCTCGCGGCGCCACATGCGACCACGGCCCGAGGGCAGCGCTGGCCGCGGCGACTGCCGCCAGCCCGTCGCCGGGCGAGGCGTCGGCGACCGTCTCGAGGAGCGAACCCGTCGCCGGATCTGCGACTTCGAAGCGCGCACCTCCTTCGGCGGGCCGCCACCCCCCGGCGATGTGACAGTCGGTTTGCAGGAATTTCGCGCTCGCTGCCATCACCGTCCGAGGATACGCCGCCCCCGACAGACGCTGGACGCGCTCCGACGGCGCTGGCGCGTGTCCTCCATGGGTGGCAGACGTCGGGTGCTGCGTCGACGCGCGACGAAAACGATGGGCCGGTAACAATGGACCCGTGCTCCATGAGAACCGTCGCCGGGCCGAGGCCTTCGGCGAGTACGCCGAGCAGTACGACCGTTCGCGCCCGACCTACCCGAGCGCGCTCGTCGACTCGGTCTGTCCCGAGGCGGGTCGCCGGGTCCTCGACGTCGGGTGTGGCACGGGGAAGGCCGCTCTGCTGTTCGCCGAGAGGCACTGCGCCGTTCTGGGGGTTGAGATCGACGAACGGATGGCCGCGGTGGCGCGTCGCCGCGGCATACCGGTCGAGGTCGCGCGGTTCGAGTCGTGGGACCCGGCCGGAAGGACCTTCGACCTCGTCGTGAGCGCGCAGGCCTGGCACTGGGTCGACCCGGGCATCGGTCCGGCAAAGGCGGCAGACGTCCTCACCGGGTTCGGCCGGTTGGCTGTGTTCTGGAACTACGAGCACCCGGCCGACGTTGCGCTCGATAGCGCCATCGAGGCCGCCTATGAGGCCTTCGCGCCGGAGCTCGAAGGGCGCGGGATAGGTCGGGCTGCCCTGCAACGCCACGACGCGGAGACGGAAGAACACGCCCGCTCAATCGAAAGTTCCGGCCGGTTCGCCTCCGTCGCCGTGCACCGGTTCCCCTGGGAATGGGACCTGCGCCGCAACGAGTTTCTGGACCTCGTCGGGACCCACAGTGGAGTGGCTTTGCTTCCGGAGGATCGACGACTCGCGTTGCTCGACTCGATCGCGCGTGTCATCGGCCCTGCCAACGCAGTCGTCTCGCTCGCCTGCGCAGCGGACTGCGTCATCGCCGACAAGGCCGACTAGCCAGGGAGCCGGCGACCGGCGCGACCGACCGGGCGGCCACCCCCGCATGCCTCCCGCAGGGAAGACGGCACCCTACAGTCCCTGTCATGCGCATCGTCGGCCGATCCCCAATTGCCTTGCTGCTCGTCTCGCTCGCTGCCGCCGCGCCGCTCCTCGCCGCCTGTGGGTCGCGCTCACCGGCGGCAAGCACGACCTCGACAAGCGCGGCATCGACAACCTCGGTCTCCGTGAGCACCGGCTCGACCGCGACAACCACATTGAGTCCCGTCGCGTCGCCAAGCGCCATCACCGCGTGCAACGCCGATGCGCTGTCCGTCGAGGCGGCCGTCCAGACGTACCGCGCGCTCGACGGGAGCTGGCCGACGTCGCCGAGCCAGCTCGTCGGCGAGTCGAGGATCCTCCGCGCCTGGCCGAACAACCCCAGCTACTACAGCATCAGTCTCGGCGCGGACGGTGCCGTCGAAGTGACCCCGGCTGCCGGAACCGCAGGCCACGCGCTCGGGGCGCAGAACTACGACACTTACGAGGTTCCCGGCGCCGGCAACATCTGCGCCACGATCTGAGCCGGGCGCAACGACTCGGACCACCCTCCGCGCCTCGCCGCCTGTCCCGCCGGGCCTTGTCCACCCCAGCAATCCCCCACCGGCCGATCGCACCGGCGGGGTCGATGACACCGAAGGTCGTTGGCTGCCCCGGCTCGCCAGTCACGACCGGACAAGCGCGCGATGACCCGCGCGAGGACCCGCGCGATGAACGCGCCCGGCCGCCCGCGTCAGGACGCGGGTTGTCCGACGAATCCCCGTGAGCCGACGGACCCGCCGTTGTCCCTAGGCCGTGACGTCGCGAGTGCAGAACGCGCAAACGTGCGCGGCGATCGGGATCGTGCTCGCGCAGTGCTCACAGGTCTTCGTCGGCGCGGACTCCGCCTGGCGGCGTGCCGCCAGCGCATTCAGCGGCTTGACCACAGCAAAGAAGATCACGGCGGCCAGGACGACGAAGGCGACAAGGTAGTTGAAGAAGTCGCCGTAGAAGAAGGTGCTCCCGTTCACGGAGAAATGGAGCGTGGCGAAATTGGTCTTGCCGGGGATCGCGATCAGCGGGGTGATCAGGTCTCGGACGAAGGCGGTGACGACCGCCCCGAACGCGACGCCGACGACGACGGCGATGGCTAACTCGACGACGTTGCCCCGCACAAGGAACGCTTTGAAGTCCTTCACCTTGCTCACCTTTCGAACGTGCCGCGACTGACGCGTCAACTTATCCTCGACCGGGCTCCGGCCGGTCCCGCCATTCTGCACTCAGGATCGCGACGGCGCTCGGGGTGTCCCGCGGGATGCCCCTAGGCTCGATGCTCTCGACCACCTCGGTTGACGGTTCCCCGGCGTGGCCGGAGTCGAACGGCCGGGCTCCGCGCGCGATAAGAATCGCGAACCTGGCTTGTCGTTAGGGACAACGCCCCCGTAGCTCAGGGGACAGAGCAGCGGTTTCCTAAACCGCGTGTCGCAGGTTCGAGTCCTGCCGGGGGCGCCTCTCGCATCCTCGAGGTGCCGCACTGCCACACCTAACCGGCGATCAGGGGTAGTACTGACCTCCAAAGTGTTGGAAGACTTGCTCCATGGTTGCCGAGGACGACTGGTGCCTCGAAGACAACCACTACAGGCCACACATATCGGTCGGGTACGTAACCCCGGCAGAGTTCGCCCGCACGTGGCGGGCGGAGCATCGACACGACCCGGAGCTCTCATAAGGAGTGGACCGAAGATTGGAGTCCGGTCAGATGGACGACTTTCGTAACCTGCTCTTCAAGGTGCGTCCGAAGCGCAGCGCCCGCTCGATCGCCGAGGCTGAGGAGGCCTACCGCCAGGCAATCGCCTCTGGTCACGCCGATTTTGCTCCTGCGGCGATGGACGACTTGGGTAGGCTGCTCGCTCGCCAGGAGCGGTTCGCTGAGGTTGAGGAGGCCTACCGCCAGGCGATCGCCTCTGGTGACGCCGACTGGGCTCCCTTTGCGATGGACGCCTTGAGTGAGCTGTTCGCTGACCAGGAGCGACTCGCCGAGGCTGAGGAGGCCTACCGCCAGGCGATCGCTTCTGGCCACCTCAACTGGGCTCCTTATGCGATGGTCCTCCTGGGTGATCTGGTCGCTCGCCAGAAGCGGTTCGCCGAGGCGGAGAACGCCTATCGCCAGGACCGTACAACAACCTGGAGCGACACCGGATCGAAGGGAACTAAGTAGCTGGACTTGTGTCGTGGCTCGGAGTCGACCAAGTCCACTCCGAGACGCGTTCTGCCTCACGGTTAGAGTTCAACGAGAGGCGAGCCCATGGTCTTCACGATCAAGGTTGCTCCGGGAGTGAGGGTCAGTGTCAACCATGAGCGCGTCCTCAGCTCTCCCCTCGACAGCGATAGAGCCGTTGGCCCCTAGCACCCTGGTACCCGCGGGCCTGCGGCCAGACAATGATCTCGGCTGCTGGGGGCCTCTGGTCCTAGCTGGAGGTGGCACATGGGCAAGCTCCGCATCGCCGGCCTGTCCGCTCTGCTCGTCGTGGGACTCGGCCTCCCGTTCCTGACGGGTAGTACGAACGCGACGACGCGTTCTACGAGGGCGCCGGAGCTGTACGTTTTCACGGGCATGACGCTCGGCGTTCTTTATGCTTGGCCGCACTTCCCGAAGTTGATCTATCTCGACAACCACGATCAACTCGCCGCCCTACGGTGGAAGCGACCTAGGCTGGCGGACGCCACGGCGACCGGCACGTTAATCTTCGACCTCTGTCAGCCCAGTTGTGCGGGAGGTCAGTTGGCGCGCTACCCGGTGCAACTGACCGCTGAGCGCCCGGTCACCTGCGTGGTGAAACTACGGAACCCAAGCACTGGCGCCTTCCGGCACGAGCGGGCCGACATCTATTACGATCTCAGTTCCCGCGTTGGCGGCAAGGCGCCCTCCGGCATGGAGACGTACTTAGTCCGAGTGTTCAACGCAGAACATTCGGGCTGTATCCGTAACTGACGGTCGGAGTGGGACAGGGCCAATCCCGATACGGTCTACGACCCAGAGCTGTTCCGGCTCGCCGGATGCCGGTGGATCGCTTGCTACGGCCGAGGTGTTCCTCCGGGAAGTCAACGAAGGTGCCAACGCACGCCCTGGGCCTCTAGCGGTTGTTGTCCGAAGAGGGAGGCTACAACGCGCGAGGCCGGCGGAATCCAATCATCCTGTGTGGCCACACAACTCAATTGAGTCATCCGTCCGGTGTGGCTACGCGACCAAGCTGTTGTGGGTTTTCTCGACGCGCTATCGACGCGGCGTCATAAACCGGGCTTCGGAAAAGAGCGACCCATGGTGAAGGCACTGCAAGTTCGGGCCGGCACATCGATAATGCGGAACATATTCGTGGTGATTTTCGGCGCAGTGTTGGGAGCGACCGCGTTCGTGAGCACGGCTAGCGCCGCCCAGGCCACGGTTGGGCTCGGTACCGCCTCAAGTTTCGCGGTGCTCGCGGGCTCTGGGATCACCAACACCGGAGCGACGACGATCACTGGTGATGTGGGAACGTTCCCTACCACGGCTGAGACCGGCTTCGGTTCGGTCACGCTCAACGGTGCGGACAACGCAGGAAACTCCGTCACGCAGGGCGCGCAGAACGATCTCGTGACCGCCTACAACGACGCAGCGGGGCGAACGCCGGTTAGCACGATCGCGACCGAGCTCGGCGGGTCGGTGCTAAGTGGCGGGGTCTATAACTCCGCAGCAGGCACCTTCGGGCTCACCGGAACGCTCACGCTCAACGGGCAGGGCGACCCGTCCACTGTCTTCATCTTCGATGCCGCATCGACGGTGATTACCGCGTCGTCGAGCAATATCTTGCTCGAAAACGGCGCCCAAGCCTGCAACGTCTTCTGGGTCGTTGGGAGCTCGGAAACGCTCGGGACGAACACGAGCTTCGTCGGCACCACCCTCGCGTTGACGTCGATCACACTCGACACTGGTGCGACAGTCGCCGGACGTGAACTCGCCCAAAACGGGGCCGTCACCTTGGACTCGAACACGATCACCGTCCCGACCTGCAGCGTGTCCGCGCCCACGACCACGACGACCGCCAAGCCGACCACGACGACGGCCAAGCCGACCACGACGACGGTCAAGCCGACCACGACGACGGCCAAGCCGACCACGACGACGGCCAAGCCGACCACGACGACGGCCAAGCCGACCACGACGACGGTCAAGCCGACTACGACGACGGTCAAGCCGACCACGACGACGGCCAAGCCGACCACGAAGACCGCCAAGGCGACCACGACGGCATCTCTCGCTAAGAAGACAACAGCAGCAGCGACCACGACAACAGTTCCGGCTACAACGACGACCACCGAAGTCGTCCCGTCGGGGTTCCCCGCGACTGGAGCCGGAGGCACCTCAGGTATGAAGGATGAGAATCTCCTGTGGTTCGGCGCGATTGCGCTCCTCGGCGGAGCAGGAGCGGCGATCGTCGGGTTACGCCGTCGGCGCCTCATGCGCACTTCACTCACGGACGCTTCAGGAACCTCGGAGCGGTTCTGACAGGGGCCAGTTGTCCCGAAATGATGCGTTGTGATGTGGCGATTCGCCCGCTGTTCGAAACCGAGACGACCCGGGACCGAAACGAGGGTGCCCACCGCGGGGTGATCCGGCGCATCGCCGATATCGACTCACGAACCTAAAGGACGGTCGAAACAACGTGCGCCGGTGGTTCGCCCTTTCGTTACTGCTTTTCGCGGGCGGATCGATCTCGCTTGGCTTCGGTCTCGCGGCCCAGGAGCATCCGCCTTCGCCAACCCACGATCTCGGGTCGATCCGGCGGTCGACCGCGGCATCGCCGTCGCGGGCGAGGGAGCCGGTGGCAAACAAGAGGAGCGTCCTCGAAGTTGGCTTGGCGCGGTCGGTGCCGGTCGTGCTCGACATCCCGGCGATCGACGTGGCAGCTCCGCTCACGTCGCTCGGGCTGAATCCCGACGGCGCGGTGCAGGTTCCGAGCGAATGGCAGGAGCCCGGTTGGTATCGCCTCGGTCCGACGCCCGGACAGCTTGGTGCGGCGGTGATCCTCGGCCACGTGGACTCGGTCACTGGGCCAGCGGTGTTCTTCCGCCTCGGAGCACTTCGACCGGGAGAGATGGTCAACGTCACGTTGGCTGACGGCGTCGTCGCGCATTTCGTTGTTGACGCGATTGACATCTATCCGAAGAGCAGCTTTCCCGCTCGAAGCATCTACGAAGCGTCACCAGGTCGAGCAACCTTGCAGCTTGTGACCTGCACCGGCGTGTTCGACGCTTCGACTCACCACTACCTGTCGAATCTCGTCGTGTACACCTCCCTCTCCTCGGTTACGCCCTCTCGGAACTAACTCGCTCCTCGAGAACGGGTCAACTCCAGGGTCGTGAGGTGCCCTCGAGGTAGTGTTCTTCGGCGGTCGTGAATCAGAACGTCACCCCGAACGCCGACCCACCTCTCCGGGTTGACCGGGACCAAAACGCCAGGTCGGTCACGCGCACAGATGGGCGAACGCCCTCGCGGTGGGCAGCCGAGCGGCCGCGCCCGATTCGGCAGAGATCGGTATCGCGCCAGGTAGCCCATAACAATTCGCTTGAGCAACAGAAGCGTGACATAAGTGCCGATCGGAGGCAGCCGCGGTCACTGAGCGACCGCATCGAAGGCTGACCTTGGATGGACCGGTCGGGAATCTCTTGGGAATCTACGGAGCGACATTCGCGTGCACTGAACGGACTGAGTGGACGGCCACTCCCACAAGGGCCAGTTCAACGGACTGGACTCGCTTAGGTGGACCTTCTCGGCCCGATTCCTAAACCGCGTGTCGCAGGTTCGAGTCCTGCCGGGGGCGCAGGTCAACGGCCAAGTAAACAGCTACTTATCTCGGTCAGCACGGAGCGCACCTGCGTTGGCGTGACCCACATGTGACCCAACGGAGTCAAAGACTTGCACCTTTGCGGCCCGTCCAACCCGCTCGAGCGCGTGGCCCGCTAGACGCGCTCGGCAGCAGGAAGTCCCGCCCAGAGGGCGGTACCTCTACGGGTGTCTCACCCGGTCTCGTTCGTTTTGGCGCATCAAGAGTGGGGCAAGAAACGGGAGCTTTCTTTCGGCCGTAGCCACCTTGGGAGTCGAGTGCCAAGAGAGGGAAGGGGGACGGCCAGGAGCGGTGTGAAGTTGAGCGGTGCGGCAGAACAGCTAGATCGATGAGCGGATCGATAGCAGGCGGAATATCCCGAATGCTGTCCTTGTTGAATATTCCAGCCATGTCTAGGTTGCCCACACAATTTCTGACGATTGAGGAGCTATATGCGCAGGAGTCGACTACGTGCCGGCACGATCGTGCTTGGGGTAGCGGTCATTGGAAGCGGGCTGTTCGGCGGCGTATCCGCATGGGGATCGAGCACCCCGAAGGGCGGCACGATCTACGTTTCAGCTACGCCGAAAAACGGGGCGACGGATCCAATCGTGATCGTCGGAGCGATCGGCGACTACGGCACAGCGACAACCATCGACCAGAATGGAAAGGTCGACTCGAACGGCGACTACGTCAAGATCGTGCTTAAGCACGGTGGATTCGAGATCAATACCAAGACTCTCAAGAAGAAAGCGAACTCGGCTCTTCCAACCGTGAACGACACGACGACCTGCTCGTTCTCGTTCGCGGCCTCCGGGCCAGTTACGTTGTTTAACGGCAGTGGCTTGTACAAGGGCATTTCCGGCACGGTGGAAATAACCGAAAGCTTCGACGCGATCCTTCCGCGCTTTGCGACTGGCAAGCACAAGGGTCAGTGCAACGAAAGCAACAGCGCAAGCCCAGTCGCATCTGTCGGGAGCATCAGTGGTTCAGGCAAGGTCAGCTTCAGTTAGCGGCCATTACTGATCGAGGGGCTGTTTGTCCCGCTGCGTTAACACGTTCGCCGAAATTCGACAATATCCAGTCTGCGCTTCGCCGCCACTCTCAAGCGGATGCCAGGAATAGCCAGCGACTGGGCTCATGAGTGGGGGCTGGCCCTGTTGACAAAGTGCCGTACTGCCGCACATACCCGGTGGCATGGAACGGTTCAGTGATATTCGCGCAGGAGGAGTCACGCTCAACCGCAGTCAACGTAATGAATCACCAGCCGAACAGGGAGAACAGCCATGCACGCCATCGTGATCCACGCCAACATCACCGACCTGCCCGAGGCGAAGCGGGGCCTCGATGAGGAGGTACTACCAATGATGAAGGGGGCCCCTGGTTTTCTCAGCGCCTACTTCGTGGCCGTCGACGACACCCACGGGGTCTCGGTCCAGGTGTTCGAGACCAAGGAGCAGGCCCGCGCTGCCGCTCCTCCCGAAGGTGCCGAGGCACCCGGCGTGACTCTGGGCACCATCCAGTTCGGCGAGGTCATCGGCTCGGCCTGACTGCTTGTGGGGCGCAACAGGCCCGTGGCACGCAACCGCAGATTGCCACCGAGGTGCCGCACTGCCACACTTACCCGGCGATCGGGGGCAGTGGGCGAGACGCGGTGAAGACTATTTCGTTAAGAAGGTTGGTGCATTGGTCGCTCTTGTCTCGGAGCGGGGCGCTCAGTCTGTCGTTGACTCGAAATCTCGCCAGCTGACCAATGCGGCATCGATCCGCCATGAGCGTGTCTCGGGCCTCTTCGCTCTCTCGACGGTGCACTTTCTCCCGCATCCAGCATTACGACAGTCGTCATACGCGCCGCGAGCGGCTGGATCCGCGTCCAGGGCATCGGTGAAGTCCGTTGGCTCAACTAACACGCGGGGCTCGACATCTAGCTCGACCTCGAACTCGACCTCGTCACCGGTTGGGACACCGGCAGCTCTCCGGTTGGCGCTGCTGAGTCCGATCGGGTTGCGGCCGCGCATGATCGGCTTCTGCTATTCCCGGAATGCCCGCTGATCGTGATGCTTACTGCTGGACGCTTGCCCCCACCAAGCGCTTGGCCCACTTCTTCTGGCACCTCGGCGATGTGCACGGCCGCCGCAGTCGCGACGCGATAATGAGCAACCAATCACTCTTCACTAGCGCCTCCCAGGTGAAGCGGCTGTGGGGGATCCCTGTTCCCCCGCTCAAGCACCCCCCTCCGGTCGAGCCCTATTCACGGGGATCCTGGGGCCATGCTTCGGTCGACACGGTGATTGCCCCTCACCGCTGGCACCTACCGAGGAGAATTGAGGTAGCACCGAGACACCTGGCACGGGTTGAACGGCGTACGGCCACAATGGTCGCAGCTGCACATCTCGGTAGACCCGAGATGCTGTCGGTGATCGACGAACCCGTAGGAGCACCAGGGCCTCACCAAGTCGTCGTCACCACTCAGGCGATCCGTGGGAGGCTGAGTCATGGTTGTCGGCCGTGACCTCGTGGCCGTGGTTGGTGCGCTCCTGATCGTCGCCACCGGATGGAGCGTGATCGGCACGGTCGTTGTCCCCCGACGGATCCGCAGCCGGCTCCCCAGAACCGTTTCCACCGTCGTCGATACGACATTCCATTTCGTAGCCGACCACTTCGACTCCTACGAGCCGCGCGATCGGATTCTGGCGGCCCAGGCTCCGATTCAACTCATCCTGCAGATCTTCGCGTGGCTGGCGGCCCTTGAGGTTGGCTTCGGGCTGCTGATGTGGCCGTTCATGGGCACCGCGGGGCTGCCCGGCGCCTTGGAACAGGCCGGGTCCGCGCTGTGCACGCTGGGTTACCTGGCGCCTCGCTCCAGCCCTGTGGCAGCACTGGACTCCCTCGCCGCCCTCTCCGGTCTGGGCACGGTGGCCCTCCAGATCGGCTACCTCCCCACGCTCTACGCCGCCTTCAACCGGCGCGAAACGCTCGTGACGCTGCTGGACTCACGAGCCGGGGTGCCTTCTTGGGGACCGGAACTGCTGGCTCGCACCCACTACGGCTTGGGCACCGGTGTCTCGGCCGTGGGAGAGCTGCCAGAGCTATTTGAGGAGTGGGAACGCTGGTCGGCCGACGTCGCCGAGAGCCACACCACCTACCTGACCCTCGTCAACTTCCGTTCCCCACGAGCGCTCTCCTCCTGGGTGACCGCACAACTGGCCGTGCTCGATGCGGCCGCGCTCTATCTGTCGCTATTGCCCGATGCTCCTGATGCAGTATCGGCCCGGCTGTGCCTGCGCGGCGGCTTCACTTGTCTGACGGCCGTCGCCCGGGCCCGTGGCTTCGCCATCCCCGATGAGGCCGATCCAAACGACGGCATCGCCCTCACCTTCGAGGAATTCGTCGACGCCATCGACCGCTTGGCCAGAGTGGACTTTCCCCTCGAGCGCTCGAGCGAAGACGCGTGGCGCGACTTCGTGGGCTGGCGGGTCAACTACGAGGCGGCCGCTTACGCCATCGCCCGCGCTGTCGACGCTCCGCCGGCGTTGTGGTCGGGACCTCGTCGGCACCCGATCCCAGTGATCCCGCCGCTTCGGCCAGCGGCCCTACGGGCTGGCAAGCCACCTCCAAGTGCCCCAGGATAGAAGGGGCGAACTGCTGTTCGCTCATGACATCCGGGTACTGGAATACGGCGGAATCGGTAGATTCTTCACCGGGGGCGAGTCGTCGACAGTTCATCTCTTGAGAGTGGACGATCCTCAGCGACACATCGACCACAACGCAGCAAGGAGGCCTTCATGCCGGCAAAGGGAAGCGCTGAGTGGAAAGGCGACGTGCCCACTGGTACTGGCACGTTCAGCGCGGGTGACACCATCGGCGGCGGCTACACCTACAAGTCCCGTTTCGAGGACGGACCCGGGTCCAACCCGGAGCAGCTGATCGCGGCGGCATACGCGGCCTGCTTCTCGATGGCCCTTTCCGGCCTCCTCGCCAATGCGGGCCATCCACCGGACTCGGTGCACACCGACGCCACGGTCACGCTGAGGATTGTCGATGGTTCCCCGACGATCACCAAGATCGAACTGGTCACAGTGGGACGGGTGCCGGGCATTGACGAGCCCACCTTCGTGGAGAAGGCCCTGGCCGCCAAGGCGGGCTGTCCGGTGAGCAGGGCGTTGGCCGGGGTGCCGGACATCATCCTCGACGCCTCCCTGGCCCGGTAGGAAGGAACCACCCGATAACCGAGGCATTCATCCTCGGATGAGATACCAGTATGTGGGCGCGACGACGTACTGAGTCATGACAGCTCCAACCGGGTCGGATGCATCGCGCTGATTATCGGGCCCCAAGAGATTGGCGCTGTCTGGGGGAACAGGGAAAATGGCGGGTGGGTCACCCCACGACTCGCCTCGAGCCCTTTGGACAGCTGACGCGCTTCTTGGACCGACACATCCGACACTGGTCTCGCTCTCGGGCGTCGGACGAGCATCCGATCGGCAGTCAAGCTGTCCTCGTCGACGTCGGCGTGACAGGTCCCCACCCGGTGCCTTCTACGTTGGGCTCAACAACCATCCTCTTTGTCTTGACGATCACGGGAACCGCTCCTACTAGCCTCGTCTCGTGCAGCTCATCGACACCCTCGTTCCCGTGGACTTTCGAACCACGATCGACGCGACGTTGCGTCGTTTCTTCCTTTGCACGTTTCTTGGCTGCATCGGTAACGGGCTCACCCTCTCGCTCTTCGTGGTGTACCTGCACAACGTGCGGGGTTTCTCGGACAGCTTCGCGACGCTCTTGCTCGCGCTGTGTGCGTTCGCGGGACTCGCGACGAGCCCACTCTGGGGCACCACGATCGACCGCTTCGGACCGGTGCCGGTGGCGCTCTTCGGCTACACGACCGGCGCGGGCGCGCTCGTGCTCTGGGCCTTCGCCCACACCCGGTCGATGGCCCTCGTAGCGGGCCTCGCGATAGCGGTCTTCGGCGGGGCCGGCTGGGGTCCCAGCAGCACGCTGCTCAGCCGACTGGTCC
The DNA here is from genome assembly GCA_050013835.1 of Acidimicrobiales bacterium. GTDB lineage: Bacteria > Actinomycetota > Acidimicrobiia > Acidimicrobiales > Bog-793 > Bog-793. The sequence continues at coordinate 24,303 of JBEKEM010000013.1, read as the reverse complement.
CCGAAGGGCACCGCCAACGGGCCTTCGGCTTCAACTTCATGCTCGTGAACTTGGGCATTGGCTTCGGCGGGCTGATCTCGGCGTCGATCGTCGACCTGCACCACCCGTTCAGCTTCACCGTGCTCTACCTCTTGAACGCCGGAGTGACGGTTCTCGCCGGATTGTTCTTCTTCACCCTGCGCGCGCACGGCGGGCCGGTAAGGGTCCACCACGACGACCCCGTGAAGCTTGCCGAGGGGTGGCGCCACGTCCTCTCCGACCGGCGCCTGGTCCAGATTGTGCTCGCCTCGCTCGTCCTCTTGATCGGCGGCTACGGGTCCCAGGAGGCTGGCTACAGCCTCTTCGTGGTGAACAACCTGAAGCTCTCGGTACACGTGATCGGCGTCATTTTCTTCTTCAACACATCGACCATCGTGCTGGCGCAACTCTGGGTGCTCAACCGCATCGAGGGGCGCAGCCGGACCCGCATGATGGCTATCACCGGGGTGTCGTGGTTCATCTTCTGGGTGCTGCTCGACGTGGCGCTCAAGTTGCCCGCCGCCGTCACGATCATCTCGCTCTGCGTCGGGATGGTCATCTTCGCCCTCGGCGAGACCATGCTCACGCCCACGAGCTCGGCGCTGGTGAACCAGATCGCGCCCGAGCACCTGCGCGGCCGCTACAACTCTGCCCTCGGTCTCACGTGGGGGCTCTCGGCCATGATCGCGCCCGCCATCGCGGCGCTCTACTTCGGCGACCACCTCGGCGGTTGGTGGCCGATCAGCATCGGACTCTTGGCGCTCGCTGGGTCGGCAATGATGCTGAACCTGCGCCGCACGCTGAGCGCCAGCGAGGACGGCCGCGCCCAGTCCGGGGCAACGGAGTAGTACTCGTCATCGACCAGCGCCTGCACCCGAGCGCGCCGCTCGAGCTCCTCGGTGCGCTTTCCCGACACGCGCCACGCGCGGCGCTCGCGACGCAGCGGTCGGGCGACGTCCGCCAGGTTGCCCGTGTTGCGACCCCGGTTCGTTAGACAGCTTCGATGACCGTCACGCCCTCTGCGCGACCACTACATCGTTGAACGCCTCGAAGGGCATCCGGCGTCCGAGCCGCACGACGAACTCGGCGACCGCTTGGCGCAGTTCGTCAGTGCCCGGAAGAAACCTCGACCACAGGCATGGCTCCCCCAGGGTCCGCATGAAGCACGCGGCGACACCGAGTCAGTCAATCGACCCCTGGAAGGGTGACCTTGCCGCACAGCGGCTGTTGGCTATCGCCGCGCCGGAAAACGGACATGTCACCTATCCGGGGGCTGACAACGGATAGTGTGCTGCCCGACACGGATGAACGGCTGTGATGTTCGGCGCCGGGTGGGCATAGGCGTGTCCGCCTGCGGTCCGGCCATGGGCCGAGGCGTGGTCGCCGTCGGGCGAACGCCTCACACGACGAAATGGACCGTCGAGAGCATGTGCGCAGTCCGGAGTCGATCATGGACATGATGCCGGCGCCCGGAGGTCGTCGTCTCCATATCGCTCCCCATGCTCCACGCGCGCGTTCGTTGGTCACTCCGCGCCGGGCGCTTCTCGCGCTCTTCTACGCCCTCGTGTTTCCCTTCTACTGGTGGACCGCTGTTTCGAGTCGGAACATCCACGTCCGCGACTTCTACAACGAGTTCACCGACAGCATCCTCGCCGGTCACCTCGACATGCCCTACCGACCGCCCAAGGGGCTCGTCGCTCTCTCGAATCCCTATGACCCGACCCTGAACGCGCCCTACCAGCGCCTGTACCACGACCTGATCCTGTGGCACGGCCACTTCTACATCGGATGGGGAACCACTCCGGTCTTCACGCTGTTCTTGCCCTGGAGGGTCCTCGGCGTCGGGGACATGCCGGAGAGCGTCGCGGCAGTGATCTTCAGCTGCGTGGGCCTGTTCTTTGCCGTGCTGCTCTTCCTGACCCTGCTCGACCGATTCCTGCCCGGGACGTCACACCTGAAGACCATGGTCGCGGTGACCGCGCTCGCCTTCTGCAGCGTGATCCCGTTCATCCTTCGCCGGCCCGCTGTCTACGAGGTGGAGATCTCCTCCGGCTACGCCTTCATGATGCTGGCCCTCTACCTCCTCGCCAGCGGCTGCCTGCGGCGGAGACTGATCGCCTGGCGCCTCGGGCTCGGAAGTCTGTGCCTCGGTCTCGCCTTCGGAGGGCGGCCGGTGCTCACTCCCGTCGCGCTTCTCGCCGCCTTGCTCACCTTCGCCGTCATCATGCGGAATGGGGCCAACCGCCACCTCAATCCGGTCATCCGCTACGGCGCCCTCGTCTTCGGACCGATGGGAGTGCTCGGGTGCCTCGCCCTTGCCTACAACCACGTCCGTTTCGGATCGCCGCTCCAGTACGGCCTCTCGTACGCCATCAGCGGCTCGTACATCCGTAACCTGCACCTCTTCAACTTCTCCTACATGGTCCCCTCGCTCACGTACATCCTCATCAACCCGATCTACTTCTCGCTCAGCTTCCCGTACGTCGCGCTGTCCCCGCAGCTGCTGCCCGTGACCCTGCCGCCGGGCTACATCGTCGAGTCGGTCGCCGGCATCCTGGTCACGACACCGTTCCTGCTCTTTGCCGCCGGGATCCCGTTCGTCGGGCAACGCGACCGCGCCAGCCGCGAGTTCCGGACGGCGCTCTACGCGATGGCCGGTCTCGGGCTGCTCAGCCTGCTGCTGGTGGCGTTCACGATCTGGGGCGTCACTCAGGAAGTCGAAGTGGACTACGTGACGCTGCTCCTCGTCCCAGCGCTGCTCGTCTGGTGCGCACTCACTCGCGGGCGCGGGTGGCAAAGGTCGGTCACGAGGGTGATCGGCGCCGCGGCGATCCTCTACGCCTCGTTAATAGGGTTCGCCGTGTCCTTCTCCGGCTACTACGACGCGCTCCTCCAGAACAACGCGGGCGAGTTCTGGACGCTGGAGAGATTGACGAGCTTCATCCCGACGACGATCACCGAGCTCGTCGGTCATCCGGACCTCGTTCGCGTCTACTACATCGGCGGAGGAGGGACGTTTCAGCCGACCCTCACCGGGGCCCGAGTGATCGCGGTGCCGTTGCACGTTTCCGTCGTCGCGCCAGACAGCTCGTGGCAGCTAAGAATGGTGCTGCGACCGAAGTTGCCCGCCAACGGCACCGTGGACGTAACCGTCAGCTACCAGAACACCGAGCGGCACGTGGTCGTCGGTGGCAACGCCACGGTGATCGTCGTCCCCCTGGAATCCGGCGTGGACCGCATCCGGCTGTCCGCGCCAACGGGAGAAGCAGCCACGATCGTGACGTCGAACTTCGCCCGGAAGAGCTGATGCGCCGCGGTCGACCGGAGGCATTGACGCGCGCGTGTCTCGAAATCCGGTTGAAGTTCCCACCGGCTGAGGACAGGCGGACCGGGAAGCCCTCCGTGGTGACGGGGCTCGAGCCGGTGTTGAACCGGTCCCCGCAACCGGACTGCGACAAGAGACCACCCTGATGCGCCATCATCGGGGATGTCCCAGGTATATTGGCCCATCCCCTCCTTGGCATCCTCGACTTGATTCCGAAGCCCCGACGAACGCGCGTGCCTCGGTCCCTGTTCGGCGCCCGTCGCCGCCGCATCCGACGCGAGATCGTCGATACCGCCGTGCGCTTCATCGTGGAAGGCTTCGCGAATTCCGGTTCACCGGGTGATGCGCCGGTGCTGGTGCTCGGCTCCGGAACGGCGGTCGCCGACCGGCTCGCCGAAGAGGGTCTCCGCGTCGCCTCGCTACCACTCTCGGGGGCCTCCGCCGTCACCCATCTCGTCGACCCTGATCCTGCGGAGCCAGGACAACTTGCGTCCGCGTGGGTGTTGGACGGGGTGTTGGAGAGCACAGACGACCCGTCCGAGCTTCTGGCAGCCGCCTACTCGGGCCTCGCGCCCGGCGGCCTTCTCGTCGGGGCGGTCTACGCCGGACGGGGTCGGGATCGAGGGGGTCCCCGCGCCGCCAGCCGGGCGGGGCCACCGGGAAGGACGCTCCTAGGAGGCCAACTCCTCCAATCGCTCGTCTTCCGCGAAGGATTCGTCGCGCCCAGCTACCGCAGATTCGGCGACGGGTCGCGTCTCGTCACAGCGCAACGCGGCGACCTCGCCCCACCACGCTCGCGGGACCTCCGCCTGTCGGTGATCGTGCCGGCCTACGACGAGGCGAAGACCTTTCCAAAGGTGATGGAGAAGCTTCTGGCCAAGGAGATCGCCGGCGTCGAGATCGCCGTCGTCGTCGTCGAGAGCAAGTCGAACGACGGGACGCGGGAGCTGGCGCTCGGCTTTGCCGACCACCCGCGCGTCTCGCTCGTCCTCGAGGAACGGGCCCGTGGCAAAGGACACGCCGTGCGGGCCGGGCTCGCGACGGCGAAGGGTGATCTCGTGATGATCCAGGACGCCGATCTGGAGTACGAGATCGACGACTACGACGCGCTGTTAGCGCCCCTGCGATCGTTCGAGACCGGTTTCGTCCTCGGCGTACGGGCGCGAACGCTCGGCGCCACCTGGGGAGTCCGTCACTTCGCCTCCGCGGGCCTGGCCAGCAGGTTCATGAACGTCGGAAACTGGATTTTCCGCGCGCTGTTCAATGTCGTCTACCAGCAGAGGCTGCGCGACCCGTTCACGATGGCAAAGGTCTTCCGGCGGGACTGCGTGAACGGGATGCGACTCGAGTGCGACCGGTTCGACTTCGACTGGGAGCTCCTCGCCAAGCTGGTCCGCGCGGGGTACGCGCCGGTCGAGGTCCCGATCTCGTACCAGTCCCGCTCGTTCTCCGAGGGCAAGAAGATCCGGGTCATCGGCGACCCGTTCACCTGGGTGAGGGCCTGCTTCAAGTACCGGTTCACCCCACCCTACGGCAGGTAGCCACCGGGGGTTCCGACCGGCGCGGACCCTCCCACGTCTCAGGAGAATGCTTCATCCGGTGGGCGCGCGTCGATCCGTGTCGAGGTCCCGCGCCACCCGGGCGGTCCCCCCGGGTATCAGCCGTGCTGCCAGATCCGGACGCTGATGCCATGCCGGCCCGGCAGCGTGACCGCGTCCAGGCGGGCGAGGTCCTCGCTGTCGATCCTCCAGCCGAGCACCCCGGCGTTCTCCACGGCCTGGCGCCGGTTCTTGGCACCGGGGATCGGCACGGCGCCCTTCGCGATCAACCAGTTCAGGGCGACCTGACCGGGGGTCTTCCCCTCGTGCCGTTCGCCGACCCGCCGAAGTTCGGCGACCACTCCGTCGACCATTCGCATCGGGTAATTGCCGAAGTTCCTCCGGCGGGGCGGCGGGTTAGGAACCGAGTACTTGCCGGTGAGCCGGCCCTGGCCGAGCGGCGAGTAGGCGATCGGCACGACTCCGAGCTCCCGGCAGGTTTCCAGCAGACCGCCCGTCTCAGGGGTGCGCCGCAGAAGCGAGAACTCGATCTGGTTGGTCGCGAGCCGCATCCCGACCTCTTCCAGGGCCGTGGCCATGGAGAGGGTCTCTGCCACCGAGTAGTTCGAGACGCCGACGGCCTTCACGAGACCCATTCCGTGGGCGGCGGCCAGGGCCTCGGCCAGAGCCTTCTTGGAGCGCAGGCTAACGGGGCCGTGGATCTGGTAGAGGTCGACCGACTCCAGGCCGAGCCGGCGAAGCGAAGCCCGCAGGGACGTCAGCAGTTCGACGCGGACCCGCAGCTTCCAGGGATAGGGCAGGAACTTCGTCGCGACGACGGCGGAGGCCGCCCGCTCGCGGTCGCGCGCGAGCAGGTCGCCGATGATGCGCTCGCTCTCCCCCTTGCCGTATAACTCGGCGGTGTCGAACAGCGTGGCCCCGGCGTCGATCGAGGCATCCCACGCCTCCCGGATCGACTCGCGCGTGAAGCCGGCGTCGTAACCGCCCATGCCCCAAGTGGAACGATCACCCCACGCCCAGGTCCCGACGCCGAGCAACGGGATCGAGACGGAGGATCCCGCGAGGGTGAGTCGGTCGGGGATCATCTCGGCACCGGGAGAGACTCTACGACCCCCGGACCTGCGGATCGGCGGCGGGCGGCGAGCCTGCCTCGATCCCCAACGGGATCGGGATACGGTAGCTGCGCAAAACCGGTTGATGACGCCTTCACCTGGGGTTGACTTGAGCGAACGGACCGATCCGCGGTGATTCCCGCGGCCGCGACGGCGGCCGGGGGGAATCCGAGCACCGTCGGCAGGATCCGGACGCCCGGCGGATTCGGGCCTGACGCGGGCCGGCTCCTCCGACGACGCCCAGCGGTGCGTCGCCGGCCCGGGACCTCCTGTCGGGGTGAGCCGCCGTGCTGATCCGCCTGATGCGCACCCAACTGCGACCGTACGCGGCGCAGGTCGCCGTCGTCGTCGGGCTGCTCGTGGTCCAGACCCTCGGCAACCTCTACCTGCCGAACCTGAACGCCGACATCATCAACAACGGCATCGTGAAGGGGAACATCCACTACATCGAGATGACTGGCGTCGTCATGCTGGCCATCACGCTCGTGCTCGGCGTCGTCTCGATCGTGGCTGTGTACTGGGCGTCACGCGTGTCGATGGGCGTCGGCGCCGATCTGCGCGGCGCCGTCTTCACCCGGGTCCAGGGGTTCTCGGCCCGGGAGATGAACCATTTCGGGACACCCTCGCTCATCACTCGCAACACCAACGACGTCCAGCAGGTCCAGGTGTTCGTGCAGGCGGCACTCACGTTCCTCGTCATCGCCCCCATCATGAGCGTCGGCGGCGTGATCATGGCGGTTCGGGAGGGCGGCTCGCTGTCGCTGCTCCTGGTGGTCGCCGTGCCCGTGATGGCCCTGTTCATCGGGTCTGTGATGTGGCTCGTCGTGCCGCAGTTCCGGACCATGCAGGTCCGGATCGACCGGATCAACCAGGTCCTGCGGGAACAGATCACCGGGGTCCGGGTGATCCGAGCCTTCGTCCGCAACGCCTTCGAACGCGAGCGCTTCGGCGAGGCGAACTCCAACCTCACCTCGACCGCTCTGAGGGTGAACCGGGTGTTCGCCCTCGCGGTGCCGGCACTGATGGCGATCCTGAACCTCTCCAGCGTCGCCGTCCTGTGGTTCGGCGGGCGCCTGGTGAGCGAAGGGTCGATCCCGATCGGCAACCTGACGGCGTTCCTCACCTACAACCTGCAGATCCTGATGGCCGTGATGATGGCCGTGATGGTGGCGATCCTCGCCCCGCGTGCCGTCGCCAGTGCGGAACGTATCAAGGAGGTGCTGGACACCGAACCTTCGGTGACCGACCCGCCGGATCCCGCCCTGCCGGCGCAGGTGAACGGCCTCGTGGAGTTCCGCGGCGTGACGTTCGGCTATCCCGGCAGCGAGAGTCCCGTGCTCTCGGACCTCTCGTTCACACTCCGGCCCGGTGAGACGAACGCCGTCATCGGGGGCACCGGGAGCGGCAAGACGACGCTGCTCAACCTCATCCCCCGCTTCTTCGACCCGACGAGCGGTGTCGTGCTCGTCAACGGCGTCGACGTCCGCCAGCAGGACCTGGAGCAACTCTGGAGCTCGATCGGTTTCGTTCCCCAGATGGCATACCTGTTCAGCGGCACGGTCGCCGACAACCTGCGCTACGGCCGACCAGCGGCGAGCGACGCCGAGCTGTGGAGCGCCCTCGAGACCGCCCAGGCGCGTGACTTCGTCGCCTCGATGCCTGGGGACCTCGCGGCCCCGATCGACCAGGGCGGCACGAACGTCTCCGGGGGGCAGCGCCAGCGGCTCTCGATCGCCCGGGCGCTCGTGAAGCGGCCGAGGCTGTACCTGTTCGACGACTGCTTCTCGGCGCTCGACGCCACAACCGACGCCCGGCTGCGGGCCGCGCTGAAGCGCGGGACGCGCGACGCCGTCGTCGTGATCGTGGCCCAGCGCGTCAGCACGATCATGCACGCCGACCACATCATCGTCCTCGAAGACGGGCGGACCGTCGGGATGGGCACGCACGCCGAGCTGCTCTCGAGCTGCGAGCCCTACCGGGAGATCGTCCGGTCCCAGTTGGGTGAGGACGCCGCCGCATGATGGGGGGACGGCCCGGCGGCCGGCGCGCGGCCGGGATGACCGGTCCCGGGGGACACACCAAGGACCTCGGGGCGACACTGCGGCGCCTCCTCGCCCGCCTGCGGCCCGAGCGGTTCCGCCTCGGCGCCGCACTCGCGGCCGGCGTGATGTCGGTGGCCTTTGCCGTCTCCGGCCCCAAGATTCTCGGCAGCGCCACGAACATCCTTTTCGACGGCATCGTGGGCAAGAAGCTTGCACGCGGGATCACCAAGTCACAGGCCATCGCGGCACTGCGGGCCAGAGGTGAGAGCCAGGTCGCCGCCATGCTCTCCGGGATGACCTTCACCCCCGGCCGTGGCGTCGACCTCGGCCACCTCGGGCTCGTCCTCGGACTCGCGGCCCTCGTCTACCTGTTCGCCGCCCTCTTCGGCTACGGCCAGGGTTACCTGATGGCGGGCATCACCCAGCGCACCATGTTCGGACTCCGCCGCGAGGTCGAGGAGAAGCTGGCGCGCCTTCCACTGAAGTACTTCGACAGCCACCCGCACGGTGACATCCTCAGCCGGGTATCGAACGACATCGACAACCTCACGACGACGCTCCAGCAGGGGCTGAGCCAGCTGCTGACCTCGTTGCTCACCGTCGGCGGCGTGATGGGGATGATGTTCTGGATCTCGCCGATACTCGCGATCGTGTCGGTGATCGTCATCCCCTGCGCCCTTCTCGTCACCTTCTTCATCGCGCGCCGGAGCCAGGTCCAGTTCTCGGCGCAGTGGAACCGAACCGGTTCGCTCAACGGGCTCGTCGAGGAGACCCACACCGGACACGTACTGGTCCAGCTCTTCGGTCGGCGCGCCGCGACGGTCGACGAGTTCGGAGACCAGAACCGGCGCCTCTTCGACGCGAGCTTCCGCGCGCAGTTTCTCTCGGGGATCATCCAGCCGGCAATGCAGTTCCTCGCCAACATCAACTATGTCGTGATCGCCGTCTTCGGCGGCTACCGGGTCACCTCCGGGGCGATGTCGCTCGGCGACGTTCAGGCGTTCCTCCAGTACTCGCGCCAGTTCACGATGCCTATCACCCAGATCGCGAGCCAGATGAACCTCCTGCAGTCAGGCCTCGCCTCAGCCGAGCGGGTCTTCGAGTTCCTCGACGCCTCGGAGGAAGCCCCCGATCACGTGCCGGCCGTCCTGACGGACCACCGGCCCGTCACGACGGGAAGGGTCCGGCTCGAGCATGTGTCGTTCCGCTACGAGCCCGACAAGCCCCTCGTCGAGGACTTCACCCTCGAGGCCGCGCCCGGTCAGACCGTGGCGATCGTCGGTCCGACCGGGGCCGGCAAGACCACCATCGTCAACCTGCTCGTCCGCTTCTACGAGATCGACTCGGGGCGCATCCTCCTCGACGACACCGACTACCGCGACCTGTCCCGCGTCGAGGTCCGGCGCGCCTACGGCATGGTCCTGCAGGACGCCTGGCTGTTCGCCGGCACGATCTGGGACAACATCGGCTACGGCAAGGAGGGTGCGGCCCACGAGGAGATCCTCGAGGCGGCGAGGGCAGCCCACGTCGACCACTTCGTCCGGACCCTGCCCGACGGCTACGACACCATGCTCGACGACGAGGCCTCCAACATCTCCTCGGGACAGAAGCAGCTGCTCACCATCGCGCGGGCGTTCCTCGCCAGTCCCGAGATCCTCATCCTCGACGAGGCGACGAGCAACGTCGACACCCGCACCGAGGTCCTCATCCAACAAGCGATGACGCGGCTGCGGCACGGCAGGACGAGCTTCGTCATCGCCCACCGGCTCTCCACCATCCGCGACGCCGACACGATCATCGTCATGGACGCCGGGCACATCGTGGAACAGGGCAACCACGCCGACCTCATCGCCCGCCGCGGCTTCTACCACTCCCTCTACCACAGCCAGTTCGCCGAGGCCGACGGCGTCGCGAGCTGAGGGGCACGACCCCGGAAGCCGGATCGTGCCAGGGCACCGGTCCGGCCGAGCTGCCCGGACGTGACCCGGGGGACGACGGGCCAGCCCGGCGTGTGATAATCGCCGCGATGACAGGGATCGCCTCGGTACCCTCGGCGCGTCAGGCGGGAAAGGCGACCCGCCTCCGTCGCATCTTCGGCAACGACGGGCGCTGCGTCATCGTGCCGCTCGACCACGGCACGATCCTCGGTCGGGTCCCCGGCCTGGAGGACCCGATGGCCGTCCTGCAGCGCCTCGCCGCGGAACCCTGCGACGGGTTCCTCCTCGGTCCGGGTGTCTGCCGCCGGTCGGCCGAGCTCTTCGGACGCCGCTCGGCCCCGGCGAGGATCCTGACACTGGACGTGCACTGGCGCGACAGCGGTGGCGGCGGCCATCGTCTGGCGGCGAGTGTCGAGACGGCGGCCGCCCTCGGAGTCGACGGCGTCAAGCTGCTGATGCCCTGGGACGTTCCGTCCCCGGAGCGGGCGGCGACGGCGGCGCTCGTCGGCGGTGTGGTGGAGCGGGCGGACCGGTTCGGTCTCCCCGTCATGGTCGAGCCGGTGGCGCTCGAGGCGACGGGCACGGCGGCGATCGAGGTGGCGGCCCACGGCTGCCGCGTGGCGGCCGAGATCGGCGCGGACATCCTGAAAGTCGCCCATCCCGGGGACGACGACGTGCTGCGGTCCTGGTGCGCCGAGTTGGGGGTCCCCGTCGTGCTGCTCGGCGGTGCCGGCGAGACCGCGCGGGCCGAACTGGTGTCGCTCGTGCGAGGGGCCGTCGGGGCCGGGGCGAGCGGGATCGTGATCGGGCGCAAGGTGTGGGGACGGCCGCCGGACGAGACCGCCGCCCTACTCGCCGAGTTGTACGCCGCCGTCCACGCCTGACCGGCGCCGTCAGGCACCCGCCTGGGGGTCGAGCGGTGGGGCCGGGAAGGCTCCGGGTCCGGAAAAGAGGCCCGCGGCGATGCCGGCCGAAAGGGCGGCTCCCCGGGCGCCAGGCTCCCGCACCGCGGCGAAGCACGCCCCGGGAAACCTCGCCGCCTTCCTCCGGTCGAGCCCCGCGACCCGAGCCCAGCCTCCGGTGATGACCACCCGCTCGACGGGGTCGCCGAGCCGCTCGACCGCGGCGTACATGTTGAACGAGCGGCGCAGCACCTCGTCGGCCGCCACCTGCTTCGCCTCCGTGGCACTGACGCCCGGCCCGATACCGGCGAAGCGGGAGCGGCCCGTCGCCTCGTCGAAGCTGAACGACAGCTCGGCGCCGGGTCGCCGGGCGGGCGCGCCACCGGCCGCCTCCCCCGCCAGCGGCGTGCCCGGGGGGCCGTCCCGGCCGAGAAGGTCATACACCGGACCGAGCACGAGCCCGAAGGGTCGGCCGGCGAGGATCGCCTGGTAGCCGGGGACGACGTGGCAGCCGACGCCGACGCCCGTCGCCACCGCCGCGACGAGTTCGGCCGGGCCGAGCGGGGCGACGCTGCGCACGTAGGCCTCGGCGGTGCCGCAGGAGTTGAGCACTTCCCGGGGGGAGATGACCCCGGCGCCGACCGCCGCGCACTGGTGGTCCTGGCCCCCCAGCGCGATCGCCGCGCCGCCAAGCGGCACCAGCCCGGCCGGTGGCTCGACGACCGTGCCGAGCAGGCTGCCGGCGGGAAGCGCCTCCGGGAAGAGGCCCTCGGGCAGTTCCGCCCAGGCGAGAAGCTCGGCCGCCCAGCGGGCCCGGCCCACGTCGAACAGCCCGGTGCGGGAGGCGAGCGACCACTCGGCCGCGCGCACCCCCCCGAGACGGTGGGCGACGTACTCGGGAATGCTCAGCGCGCACCGTGCGGCGGTCGCACCGGGCACATGGCGGAGGATCCACCTCAGCTTGACGAGCGACGCCGTCGTCGAGACCGGCAGCCCGGTGAGAGCGGTGAACCGGTCGGCGCCGAACTGCCGCTCGAGCTCCTGGCGCTCCTGCTCCCCTCGCCCGTCGTACCAGGCGACCGCCGGCGCGACCGCCCAGCCCCGTCCGTCGAGCAGGGTGAGGGCCTCCGCCATCCCCGTCACGCCGACGCCGACAACCCGCCGGTCACCCATGCCGCCGAGCGCCGACCTCGTCGCGGCCAGCGCCGCCTCGAAGATGTCCTCCGGTGCCGCCTCGGCTCCCGAGGAGGTGATCCGCCAGGGGGTCTCGTCGTGGCCGTGGGACAGTTCCCGTCCGTCAAGGTCCACGACGAGCGCCTTCACTCGGGTCGACCCGACATCGATCCCCACGAGACAGCCCTCACGCATCGGGCACCCGACCTCTCTTGGCGCCGGACCGTCGGCGCGCCCACGGAGCCGCCGGGGGAAGCAGCGTACGGCCCTCGTGCATTCTCCCACTCCAGGGTCGTGAACAGCCCGGGCCGTGCACGCGTCCGGTGCGGCGTCGAGCGCCTTGGCGCGCGCCGCGGCGACGACCCGATCGGCCCGGTCCGATCCGGACCGGCCCGCGCGCCGCATCCCTTGGCGTCATACCACGCAATAAAGCCCCCCGTAGGCTCGCCCCCGTGACGAACCGTCAGCCCGGCAAGGCGCAAGAACGCGATGGGTCGCGTCCGTGATGGCGCGGCACCGCTGGGTTCGCTGGCTGGCGGCCGGCCTGATCCTCGTCGTCGGGCTCGCCGTCGCCGGACCCTTCATCTACATCCATTTCATCGAGGGACCCCCGGAGCCGAAGCTCGCACTGCCGAGGTCCAAGGGGACGAATCCTTCCCTGCCGCACGAGACCTCGCTCACGGGGACCTGGAACGTCACCTCCGGATCGAAGGCCGGCTACCGAGTCCGGGAGGTGCTGCTGGGCCAGAGCGCGACGGCGGTCGGACGCTCGTCGGACGTCTCGGGATCTCTCGTGATCGCCGGGACCGTCCTGCGGGAGGCACGCTTCAGCGCGCCCCTCGAAACCGTGGTCAGCGACCAGAGCGAGCGCAACGCCTCGTTCGACGGGAGAATCATGGACGTCGCCCGCTGGCCGGACGCCACGTTCGTGCTCTCCTCGCCGGTCGACTTCGGGCACGTCCCCGCGCCGGGCCGGGTCGTCACGACGATGGCCCGGGGCGAACTCACGATGCACGGCGTCACTCACCTGCTCGCGCTGCGGATCAGCGCCAAGACGAAGGGCTCCTCGATCTACGTGCTCGCCGACGGCACGGTCGTCTTCGCCGACTGGCACATCCAGAACCCGAGCGTCGACGGCTTCGTCACCACGGCGAGCAAGGGCACGCTCGAGGTCCTGCTGCACGTCGTCAAGGGCGCCGTCCCGACCACCTCTAGGACCAGCGCCCCGCGCCCCGGCAGCCCCGGCCCGGTGACCCTGCCGACGACGACGGTTCCCCCGCTGTCGATCAAGCCGAGACCCTGACCCCGCACCGGACCGGGTCCGGTGCGACGCCGACCCGTCGCACGACGCCGCGGCCGGGCTCCGACCGCGCTACTTCAGCAGGCTCCTCAGCATCCAGGCGGTCTTCTCGTGGATCTGCATCCGCCGGGTAAGCAGATCGGCCGACGGCTGGTCGTTGGCCTCGTCGGCGACGGCAAAGGCGGCGCGAGCGGTGCGGACCACGGCTTCCTGGCCGGCGACGAGCCGCCGGATCATTTCCGTCGCGTCCGGCGAGTCGGTGTCCTCGGCGATCGAGGAGAGCTGGGCGAACTCCCGGAACGTCGCGGGTGCCGGCGCGCCGAGGGCGCGGATGCGCTCGGCGATCTCGTCGACGGCGAGCGCGAGCTCGATGTACTCGGTCTCGAACATGAGATGGAGGGTCTGGAACATTGGACCCGTGACGTTCCAGTGGTAGTTGTGCGTCTTCAGGTACAGGGTGTAGGTGTCGCCGAGGACCGCCGAGAGGCCACGCACGATCTCCTCGCGCTTGTCAGCAGGGATCCCGATGTCGATGCTCGCGTCAACGTTTGACATGTTCCTCCTCGCCCGCTGGACCTCCGGCACCCTGCCGCCACCGCGGCCCGGTGCGCGTCCGCCCAAGAGGGCCGGACGACCGACCGCCGGGATTGGCCCGACGAAGCCATCGTAGTGTCGGGGACAGTCGTCAAGTTACCGGAATTCGTCGGTTTCGGCCGCCGATCTGGACCTTCCTCCTCTGCTGCTGGCTGGGCGGCGGCGCCGCAAAACGAACCGTCGCCGCGCGCCGCGTCGACGGAGCGAAGAGATCCTCTCAGGCCCCGATGACGTCACGCCGGCGCAGCGCCGCCGCGCCGGCGGCGACTCCGACGAGCCCGACCACCGTCATCGCCACGGCCGCCTCGACGCCGACCTGGGCTGCCGGCGAGGGTGCGACGTGGTGAAACGCCGAAAGGTCGAGCACCCAGCCGGGAGCCTTCGTGAGCGCCCCGACGAGCTCGACGAGATAGGAGGCGACCACGACGCCGACACCGACCGGGGCGGTCGCGCGCGGGACGATCCCGAAGGCGGCGGCGGCGACGCCGAGGAACAGGACCGCCGCCGGCACGCAGTTGAACCCGGCCGTCAGCATCGAAAGGAGCGGCACACCGCTGTCGTGAACGCTGGCGCCGGCCCACGCCAGCACCCCAGAGACGACGGCCACGATCACCACGCCCAAGATGGAGGCGGCAAGGCGGGTGAGCATCCAGCGGACGCGCCCGACGGAGCGGGCGAGGATCGCGTCGAGCCGCCCGCTCGACTCCTCGTCACGGACCGCCCCCACCTGCGTCACAGCAAAGAGGGCGACCGGCAGCACGACGAAGGCGAACATCAAGCCCAGGAGGTCCTGCGGCCGGACGAGGCTCGCGACCCCCAGACGCCCGAGCATCGATCGCAGGGCCACCTGCTGGCGAAGAAGGTCCGTCAGGTCCTTGGTGAGCAGCCCGACGACGAAGCTGTACAGGCCGATCCCCGCCGACCACCCGACGACAGCCCCACGCGCCGTGAGCACCGTGAACCCGGCCATGCCTCCCAACTCATGCGAGCGGACCCGGCTCCGGTCGCATTCGGGAAGGAGCCCGCGCCCGAGGTCCCGTACGGCGGCGAGACGCGCGGCCACAGCGACGAGGACGATCGCCCCCGCGAGGAGGGGGACCCCGGCGGCGGCGTCCGTCCCCGCGAACGCCCGCAGGTTCTCGAGCCAGCCGAGCGGGGTCGCCCACCGGAGCCAGCCGAGCGTGCGGGTCCCGTCGGCGAGCACGCGGACGAGGAACGACGCACCGAGCAGGGCACCGGCCGATCCCATCGCATGGCGCCGGTCGGGGAAGGCCTGCGCGGTCACGGAGCCGACGCCGGCAAAGAACGCGCCGACGGCGAGCGTGCCCCCGGCGAGGAGGAAGGCGCCGCCCACCGGAAGCCCGACGGCGGCAAGCGACGCACCGTAGAGGGCGGAACTACCGAGCAGCAGCACGGCGAGCGCCGCCAGGTCGGCGGCCATCGCCCGCCGCGAGGTCAGCAGGCCCGACAGCACGAGCTCGCGCCGCCCGGCTTCCTCCTCCCCCCGCAGGACCCCCGTGCTCGCCAGCAACCCCCACGCCCCGGCGAGCAGGCCGAGCATCCAGGTCGTGCGCCAGGTCGTGAAGCCGCCGACCGTGCCGATCCGGCGGGCGACGCCGTAAAGCGCCTGGAGGCCGTAGTTGCCTTGGACGCTGCGGACGAACGAGAGGCGCGAGGCAGCCGTCGGATATGCCGCCTTGTACCCCTCGGCTCCCGCCACGCCAGCGATCGCGAATACGGCGGTCCACGTCGCCGCCTGGCGCCACTGGACGCGCAACGTGAGCTGCACCGCCCGCATCCAGGCACGCGCCGCGTCGCTCACGTCCCGTCCGGCCCGTAGTGCGAGAGGAACACCTCTTCTAGCGTCGGTTCCCGGCTCTCGATCGAGACCGCGTCATAGGGCGCTATCGCCTGAAGGAGTGGCGCCGTACTTCCGAGCACTTCGAGGCGCACCGATCGGCCCGTCCAGGCGACGTGCGACGCGCCCGGCACCGTCGAGAGATCGGGCAGGTCGCCTGCGAAGCGGATCTCGACCGTGTGGGTCTCGAGGTGGCGAAGCTCGTCGAGCGAGCCCAAGTCGACGAGGCGGCCGTGGCGCAGGATCCCGATCCGGTCGCAGAGCGCCTCGACTTCGGCGAGAATGTGCGATGAGAGGAAGACCGTCTGTCCCCGATGCCGGGCCTCGCCGACACAGGCGCGGAACGTCGCCTCCATCAGCGGGTCGAGGCCGGCGGTCGGCTCGTCGAACACGAACAGCTCCGCCCGGGTCATCAGCGCCGCGATCAGGGCGATCTTCTGACGGTTGCCCTTCGAGTACGAGCGCCCCCTCTTTGTCGGGTCGAAATCGAATCGTTCGCACAGCTCGTCCCGGTAGGCGAGGTCGACGGACCCGTGGAGCGAACCGAGCAGTTCGAGCATCTCGCCACCGGTGAGTTGCGGCCAGACGGCGAACTCACCCGGCACGTAGGCAAGGCGGGCATGGAGCCGGGTCGGATCCCCCCAGGCGTCGAGACCGAGGACGCGGGCGCCCCCCGAGGACGGCTTCAACAGGCCGAGCAGGAGGCGCACCGTCGTCGTCTTGCCGGCGCCGTTCGGCCCGAGGAATCCGAAGACCTCGCCCCTTCCGACCTCGAGGGTCAGCCGGTCGAGGGCGACCGTTCGGCCGAAGCGCTTGCTCAACTCGTCGGTCGTGATCACTGCTTCCATGCGCCCCCACTCCTTCGATGCGCCGTCCGGGTAGAGACGATAGAAGCCGCCGGGCAGCGAGCCTTGGGTCGCGGCGGCAAGGGGTGTATAGCTAGTGACGTGGAACCGGAGATGGCGGCGCACGACGTCGTGATCGTCGGGGTCGACGGGACTCCCTCGTCGGTGAACGCCCTGCGCTGGGCCGCCCGTCAGGCCGAAATCACGAGGGCGACGCTCCGCGTGGTGACGACCTGGGCGTTCCCCGCCACCGTCGGCTGGACACCGCCCTACCCGGAGGACTTCGATCCCGAGGCGGACGCCCGCGCCGTGCAGGACGCGGCCGTCGCCGAGGCGCTGGGAAAGAATCCGAGAGTCCCGATCGAGTGCCTCGTCGTCGAGGGCCACGCCTCGGCGACGCTCATCGAGATGTCACATGAAGCGAGCCTGCTCGTCGTCGGCTGCCGCGGCCACGGGGCCGTCACCGGGCTGCTCGTCGGATCGGTTAGCGAGCACGTCGTGTGCCACGCCAGCTGCCCGGTCGTCGTCGTCCGCCACTGAGCCGGCCCGTTCCTGGCCCGCGACTGCCGTCCCGGCGACGCGGCACGCCCCGCGGTCCCGCCGTCAGGCCTCCCCGGGGCTACCGAGCCGGCTGCCGTAGAAGGCGTAGACCTTCTGCCACCCGTCGACCGCCTGCTCGGGCCGATACGACGAGCGCTCGGTCGCGAAGAACCCGTGACCGGCCCCGTCGTAGCGGTGGAACTCGTAGTCCTTGCCGTACCTGCGGAGCTCGGCCTCGATTTGGTCGACCTCCGCCGGGGTCGGGTACTGGTCGTCGTTTCCGAAGATGCCGAGGATCGGACAGTGCATGTCCCGGGTCAGGTCAAACGGCGCCACCGGCTGCGCCGGGCTCAGATCCTCGGGACGCATCACGACGTGCCCGCCCCAGCAGTCGACGGCGGCGTCGAGCGCGCTGCTCGAGCAAGCGGCGAGATAGGCGTGCCGCCCACCGGAGCAGAAGCCGATCACGCCGACCTTGCCGCTCGAATCGGGTTGCGAACGCAGGAAGGCGGCGGCTCCCTCGATGTCGCCGACGACCTGCGCGTCGGGGACACCTCCCTGGGCCATCGCTGCCGCGGCAAGGTCGTCCCACCGTCCCGGACCGAGGCGGGAGTAGAGGTGCGGGGCGACCGCGGCGAAACCGTGGGCGGCGAGTCGGAACGTGACGGCGCGCGTCCACTCGTCCCAGCCCGGCATGTGATGGACGACGACGACCCCCGGGACAGACCCGCTGCCGACGGGGCGGGTGAAGTACGCCTCGATCGGGTCCCCGTTGTGACCGACAACCGTCACGATTTCTGAGCAGATCTCGTCCGACATCGATTCCTCCCCATTTCTGGCCAACCAAACCGCCTGGGGCCGAGCCCTCCTCCTCGGCGGCGCGGGGCAAAGCGACGGCAGTGTACCGCCGCCCCCGCGGGCGGCTCCCACCACCTGGCCCGGCGGCCGAGTCGAGGCACCTCACCAGTCTGCCCGCCCGTCGGGGACCGCACGCTGGGACGCGTCGGGAGACGGCCCGCTCCGGGGGCGCGCCCCACCCCCGGTCCCCGGCCCTGCTTCAGCCCGCCTCGGGGGCGGCGGTCACCACGCCGGGCAGACCCCGGCCGTGCGGCGCGTTCCACGCCGTGACCACGAACCGGTAAGACCGCCGGGGGACGAACCCGGTGAGCCGTACCGCCCGGGTCCGGGGTCCGAACCGCCAGCCGCGCGCGGCCTCGCCAAAGGTCGAGACGACGCGGTACGACGTGATCCGCGATCCCCCATCGCTTGCCGGGGTCTGCCAGCGGAGAACCACCGCGGTGCCCACGCGTGAGACGGCCACCGACCGCGGCGCGCTTGGTGGGCTCGGCCGGTAGCGGAACCACGCTCCCGGGGGCGGGCTGGCGGCCCGGCCCGGCACGACCGTCGTGACGGCGACGCGGGTCCCGGCGCGACCGGGCGGCGAGTGCACCTCCGCGATGTAGGGGTCGCCCGGCGGGTACCCCGGCGCCCGTGCCGTCGGACCCGAGATGGCTGGGCCGAATACTGCCGCCGAGGCGTCGGCCACGTTCCGGCCGAACAGCGTCACTTCGGTCCCGCCGGCGGCGGGGCCCACCGCGGGGGAAAGTGCCACGAGCGGCCGCGTCGACGGCGGGACGAAGACGAAGGTGTCGACGCCGCTCCGGGCGAGGCCGCACGCCGTCGCCGAACACGGCAGCACGTCGACGGGTCCCGCGGTGTGCGCTGGAGTCCTGACCGTCAGTGCGCCGTCAGTAACGTCGGTCACCGCCGGGCCGGTCGCGGTGGCGAGGCCCGGCGACAGCTCACCGACGAAGACGACGGATCTGACCGCGGCGAGCCCTGTGCCGGTAATCCGCAGTACCGTCCCGCCCGCCGTCGCGCCGCCGAGAACCGAAAGCTGGCGCACGATGAGCGCCCCCGTTCCCGGCAGGGCGGCAGCATCGCTCAACCCACCGGCGGTCTGGACGCTCACACCGCCACTGAATGGAGCGGCGGTGGCGCCCGTCGCTTGCACGGACGTCGGCGTGACGACGATCGATGTCGGGGAGACGTAGTCAACCTCCGTCTGTTCGCTGCTGACCGACGAGGCCGGACCGAGGTTCACCCAGTCGAACGTGAGGACGGAGAAGCCCGAGCCGAAGATGCGAACCGGCTGCGTGGCCGACCTGCCGACGGCGACCACCGTGACCTGCGGGGTCGGGACGTAGTCGTACTCCGTCGCCGCCGGGATCTCCTCCGTCCCCGCGACGGGCCTGATCACGCCCTGCGGGTCGAAGACCACTCGCCCGGACTGGGTGGGAAGGATCCGTCTCGTCGCGCTGACGCCTCGCGAGGTTCGCACGACGACCTCGACCTGGCAGACGGTCGTCGGTTCGAAGCGGGGGCCGCGCGCGCAAGCGGTGGCCGCCGATTCGGCGGGCACGCGGGCCCTCAGCTCGTAGTCGTGCACGAGGGCGACGCGTGGCGACGCCAACCCCCCGAAGGAGACCGAAGGCACACCGGCGGCGGCAAAGCCGCTCCCCCAGATCGTCACCGAACGACCGCCGTGTACGTTCCCGGCTGGGGGTCCGATCGCCGCAACGCTCGGCCCGGACGCGTTCGAGCCGTTCTCGGCGACGTAATCGTAGAGGGAGGCGAGCGTCCCCCGGCTCGTCGCCTCGCCCGCGGCGCTCGTCACCGTGACCGAAACCTCGACCGCGCCGGCGGCGCTGGCCGTCGTCCCACCCGAGGGGATCGTCGGCAGGGGCGCCGTGACAGCAAGCGACGTGTCCGTGACGGTGTCGACGCGCGCTTCCGACGTGCCGAACTCGACATGGACCGTGGTTCCGGGCGTCGCGAAGCCGCTACCGGTCAGCGTGACGACGTTGCCCCCCGATGTCGGGCCAGAATCGGGGGTGATCCCGGAAACGACCGGTGCAGGAACGGGACCGGCGCTCGAGGTCGCGATCGCGCACAGACCGCTTGCCAGCCCACCGCCGCCGTTCGGGTCCGTGACGATCGGCGAACCGAGACCCGACGCGAGGTTGAACCCCGGGCCGGCCGAGTAACCGAGACCCAGACCGAACACGTCATTGTCGCCGATCGTGATGTTGTGGAACGACGTCGCGTAGTCCGAAGCGGCGACGGCGTAGAGCTCGGGCGCGACGAAGCCGAGGTCGTGGCCTCCGGGCGTCGTGGAGAGCGTCGCACAGGCACCGTTCGACGACGCGATGTCAGCGATGATCGCCGCCCAGGTCGGCGTGGCGACCGACGTCCCGCCGATAGTCGTCCAGCCGCTGGTCGACGACGGAAACGAGGAGGACGGCTGGAAGCTGGCGCTGTAGAAAGTGACCCCCCGGTCCTCGTCGGCAGCCGAGCTCACGTCGGGGACGAGTCTCTTCACGGCGCCGGCGGTGCCCGGGACGCCCGACTGCGCCTGCCAGACGGGGCTCGCCCAGGTGTTCGACTCCCCCCCACCGGTCCCACCGCCCGAGGAGCCGTCGTTCCAGACGACCTCGTCGTTGGGACCGAGCGGTGGAGCATCGGAACGGAGAGAGGTCCCCCCGACCCCGACGACGTACGGCTGCGACGCGGGGTCGTCGACCGATAGGTGGGGCGGCTCGGGCTTGCTGGATGTGAACTGGGTACCCGCGCAATCGTCCGATCCGGTGTCGCCGGAAGACGCGAACACAGTCTGTCCCTGGGCCGCCGCCTCTTCGAAGATGGAGTTTTCGACCTGCTGGGTACCGGGCGCCGAGATCTGGAGCGATGTCTCGCACTCGCCCCAGCTCGTCGAGAGGATGTTCGCCTGGTCGGCGCTCACCATGGCGTTGTAACCGTCGATCGGTCCGAACGACGTGTTCGGGGCGTCGTAGACGTCGAGACGGGCCTCGGGCGCGAGCGCGGCGAGCGTCTCGAGGTCGAGAACCGCCTCGCCGGTCCCCGGCCCGTGCAGGTCGAACCCGCCGATCCGGATCGTGCGGATCACTGTCGAGTGACCAGGGCCGAAGAAGCACCGGTCGAAGGTGGCGATGTCCGAGCGGTCGAACGGCTCGAGCTCAAGCACGCCGATCGTCTGGCCAGCGCCCAGGTCACCCGCGGCGTAGAGCCCCGTCAGCCCGTAGGCCTTCGCTAGCTCGTCCTCGGTCCACCCTTTCTCGTCTTGCGCGCTCTCGGCCGCCGTCGCGCAAGCCTCGGGGCTCGTCTGCGCGCGCCCGTTCGCGCGAGGCTCACCCGTGCCCGCCCAGGCGCCTGGTCGCCCGACGCGCGGGCGCTCCATCATCGAATGGGCCACGACAAGGTTGTCGAGTCCGAGCACAGCCGAGACCGCATGCGCCACGTTCCGCGGAAGCCGGGGCGACTGGGCGGGCGCCCAGCCTCGCTCCCCACCCGCGAGCCGGTAGGCGACGAGGTGCGTGTGGAAGGCGGCGTCGATCTCACCGACAGTCCCCGACACCGGGACGATGAGGCCGTTCGCTGACGCGGTCCCGACGCGCAGCCGTGCTCCCCGCAGCGCCTTCTCGACCGCCGCCGTGGCCGCCGGCGAGGGGCCGAATTCGGCCGCGAACGACTTGGGCGTGAGATAGCGGTGGTACTGCGGCGAGTGAGGCGTCGAGACGGCCTCGGCGAGGGCGCGCAGCGCCCCCGGATCACGCGGCCGAAGCGCGACTCCGAGCGAGATCACCTGCGCGTCAGCGAGCGAGCCGATGCGGCGCGCCCCGAACGGTCGGCCCGGCACACCACCGACGGCGATGAACGACCCCACCGGCGACAACGTCCTGCCCGAAGCCTCGGACACGCCCGAAACCGGCGTGACCAACGCCACCGCGGGAAGCACCGCCAGGCCGATGACGGCTCCGATCGACCGGCGAATCGTCTTACGCGTGAGCGCGCCACCAATCGACCCGGTAGGTCGGACGACTCCGCCGGACATCCCAGCCGACCTCGACAACGGATCTCCCCCGCGTCCATTAGGGACGCCTCTTTCAGCCCGAGGCTGCCGACGATACCCGTTCGAGCTGCGGAACAGCCGCCCAGCTGCAGGCTGGAGGGCCCCAACTTGACTAGCCTTGATCCCGTCCTCGTGGTCGACGCGCCGGCCCGAGCGAGACACGTCGGGAGAGGTGCGAGAGCGGCCGAATCGGACTCACTGCTAATGAGTTGACCTGGGAAACTGGGTCCGAGGGTTCAAATCCCTCCCTCTCCGCTGGTATGACCTTGGAGCGTCTGCGGTAACGGCCCGACTTCGACGCGGTTGCGACCACGACGTTTGGCCAGGTATAACGCCCGATCCGCTGCGACCAGGACCGAACGCCATTCGGCCGCTGGGCCCGAGCCCACGCCGAGGCTGATGGTCACTCCTCGGGGGATTCCAAGCTCGTCCCACGCGTGCGATTCCACCCTCAGGCGGACACGCTCGGCGAACTTGGTCACTGCAGCCGGCTCCGCTCCGTGCATGGCGAAAACGAACTCGTCTCCGCCGTAGCGCGCGACGACCTGGCCGGGTCGGACTTGCGTGGCGAGCATCTCGCCTACCGAGCGCAGAACCTCGTCGCCCAGCTCATGGCCGAAGGTGTCGTTGACCAACTTGAAATGGTCGATGTCGGCCATGACCAACGAGAGCATTTCGGGCTTGTGCTCTGTCCCGGCCAGGAAGTGCTCTAGCCGGCGCCTGTTGCCTATGCGGGTGAGGGCATCCTCCTCGGTCAAGCGGACAGCGGCAGCAGCCCGCTCTTCGGACTCGCCGTGTTCCTTCTCCAAGGCGGCTCGCACCCAGATCTGATCCACGAGCGAGGCTATTTGGCGTTGGTGAACGACCCACATGAGCCGCTTCACCTCTAGGGCGTCCGCGGCGACACCTGCCAGATCGCCCGCCAACTGTTTGGCGGCCAACCGCTCTTCCAGGGTCAGCATCAGTTCGTAGTCGTCCCCACTTGCCTGAGCCAGCTCGACCGCCCGTTCGGCTGCGGCGACGGCGTCCCCGCTCTGTCCGAGAGAGCGATGGCTGTGCGACTCGACAACGGCATACGCGGCTCTCTGGGCGTCGTTGGCGATCCCCGCGTCACCGGCGGCGTTGGCGATGTCCTCTAGTACCGCCAACGCTCCCCGCGGATGGCCCGTGTCCGCGAGCAGCTCGGCTCTCAGGAGCTGCGCGCTGAGAGAGAGTTGCCGCTCTGAGGTCACCTCTACCATCAGTCGCTCCAACACGAGCCGGGCCCGCTCGAGCCGGGCGCGGTCCTCGGGGCGAAGCGGGGCCGAGGGATTCGAGGTGCGCTCGGCGCGTACGGCCATGAGCAGGGCATTGGCGATGTTGTAGAGCTCGAGGCACACGAGGTAACCGTCTTCAGCACGCTCCGCGGCAGCTAGCGCCAGCTCGAACTGGGCGACACCGCGGTCGTAGTCGAGTAGCGAGCAACACAGTGCGCCCAGGCGATTGGCGACCTCTGCGCTCAGACGGTCGTCGTCGACATAGCGCACCTTCAGCAAAGTCTTGGTGGCCAGTTCAGCGGCCAGGGACAACTCGCCCAGTCGGGAAGCCATCGCGGCGGCTCGACTGGTCGCGTCGAGAGCGAGGCCCGCTTCGTCGACCTCTTCGAACAGGGCCATGGCCGCCACGGTATCTTCGAGCTCCTGACGGTACCGGTACTGGTTGTGACGCATCCGAGCCCGGCATATGAGCAACCGGCCCCGGTCAACGGCGTCAGAAGCCTTATCGAGCGCCGCTTGGATATCGCGCAGGCAGCTGGCACGGTCTTTCGGCGTCGCTGCGGTCAAGGCCCGTTCGGAGAGCTCTTCGATGGTTGCGGTACCCGTGGGACGAGCCACCAAGCGACTATATCTGCAGCTGCACCCGCTGGGCTGACGGCGGGTATCCCCCTTTCCGTCGTGCACACCTCGATGCGCGGCGACACGTCGCCGAGCCACAAGCTCAGCACCGCCATCCCCTTGATTGCCGGCGCAATGCCAGCAAGCGGCTGGTCAGCCGCCATCGTCTTCGTCAGGGCTTGATGACCCCATCGACATCCCAGAGGTCTTCCCAAGACTGGCCGGCCCTCCAAAGGAACACTTGGCCCTTGATCAGACGGTTGTTCTTGTCGATGCCCGCGATGGCGTTCATCT
>JBEKEM010000012.1:0-94887 GCA_050013835.1 Acidimicrobiales bacterium | reverse complement strand
GCCAGCGTGCTCGTCGGCGCAGTGGCGGCCCGCTCTCGCGGTGGTCAACGCGTTCGCGAGGGCACGAACGGCGCTGTGCTGGTCGGCCAGGGTCAGAGCGCCTCATGAGCGCGCCGCCAGGCGGGTCACGCTCGGGACCGCCCTCGGCACCCTCGCCCTCGGCTCCCTCCTGTTGTTCCGTATAAACCGCCGTCGTCCAACGACGGCCTGACACCGCCAACGGCAAGGCCCCGGCCCCTTAAGGGCCGGGGCCTTGCCGCGTCCGGGGCGCGACCGACCGGCCCCCGGCCCGTCGGGAGCCCCTCCCCGGGCTGAACCCCCGGGCGGGGGGACCCCTCCCCTCGGTGCGACTCCGCGCCGGCCGTGGGCCCTCGGCGCCACGGCCATTTCACGATTCCGTGGCCCACCCCATAGACCCAATTCCACCGAACGTGGCGGCCTAATCACGGATAGTGACATGCACTTCCCACGCCGAATTCTCCCGCCCAGCACTCAACAACTCCACCACCGGCGCCGTAAGGAGTGGCAGATGGGGCAGCTGATTCGGGATTGGCAACTGTGTCGACTGTTCCTGCTGTTGTAAATGAAACAGAAGTGAATTGAAGGTGCCGCAGTACCCGGCGACCTGGCAGGTCGCACTGAACGGAGGTTCTAGAAGTGTCTTTTACCCTGAGAGAGAGACCGCAGAAACTGCACAAACGGGCCAAGTTCTGGTCCCGTCGCTCGATCGTCGTCTCCGCCGCGATCGGTGCGTTGCTGGCCGGGGGCGGGGCGTATGCCGCGACGAGCTGGGTCGTCGGTCTCGGTTCGGGCTCGAACGCCCTCAGCCAGTCGGCGAACGTCACGAACCTGACCATCGCCGCCGTCGCGACGCCCTCGCCGTCGAACCTGCTGTACCCGGGCGGGACGGGCGACGTCGTGATGACAATCACCAACCCGAACCCCTACCCGGTGACGCTCACCGCCGTGCAGCTGCCGACGAACACGACCTACGCCGCCGGCTACACGACCAGCGCGCTCACCTCGGCCCAGAGCGGCTGCTCGAGCACGACGAGCGACGTGGCATGGAACTTCGCCACGGGCACGAGCGGGAGCTCGCACGCGCTCACCAGCGCACTCACCGTCGCCGCCAACGGGACGTTGACCGTGACGATGACCAACGACGCGAGCATGCTCGCGGCCGCCCCGGCCGCCTGCGAAGCGACGTTCTTCTCCATGCCGTCGCTTACGGGCGTCACGGCGTCCGGTGGCGCGGCGACCCCGACCACGAGCCCGGCGTCGGATTCCTGGACCTCATAGGACGCCGGCAGGCAGATTGCCGATGAGTTGAAGGGTTGCGGATCCGATGGCGCGCAGAGTCTCCGCCCGATGGGTTGTCCTCACCGTCGCGTTGAGCCTCGGTCTCCTCGGCCAGGTCCAACCTGCCGAAGGGGTCGGCACGGCCTGGTCCGTCGCCCTGCGCGCCGGCAGTGGGGGAGAGGCGGCGTCGATCGCCGCCTCTCCCCCCTCCGGCGTCGCGGCCGCCTGCGTCTCGAGTGGGGGCAAGACAATCAGCGTCTCCTGGACGGCCCCGAACACCCACGTCTCGAGCTACACCGTCTACCAGGCGACATCGACGACGGGGACCCCGGGCACATACTCGTCCGTCGCCACGGGCCAGACCGGGCTCTCCTGGACGACCGGAACGCTGACGACGGGGAGGAACTACTGGTACGAGGTGGTTTCCGCTTACAGCTCGTCCTGGACGAGCGCCAAGTCCGCCGCGACCGGGGAGACGACGATCAGCTCGTCGTCCCCGCAGTGCAGGCAGCCCTAGGCGTCCCACCGGGCCCGCCCACGCCCGCGACGAGCGGTGGCGGCAGACATCCCCCCGCCGGCCCGGACCCTACACGAACTGGCTGCTCCGACCTAGTATCGAGTCCCCGGAAGGGGTTGGCTGTGGAAATGGGGGTCAGCGGTGGCACTCCTAGAAGAGCGCAGCTCCGCGCTGCCTAGGGAGCAGCTGCGCGAGCTCGAGGAGCTCCGGCGGTGGTCTGACAACGGCAGGGCGGTCGCCATCCGGGCGCGCGTCCTGGCGAGGCGACTGGTCGCCCGGGGCGTGCCCCTCGACGACGTGGCCGACGCGATCGGGATCCCGGCGTCCGACGCGGCGCGCTGCCTGGCCGACTAGGCCCGAGAGCCGGCGGGAACCGGCGCCGACCGCCCCCGGCGCCGGGGGTGCGCCTCCGGCGCCTGGCGCCGTCACGCCCCAGGTGCGGCCGCGTTCCAACCCACCGGCTGGGCGCTGAGCCCCACCCGCCGGTCGACGAGGCGGCAGAGCAGCGACCACGGGACGAGCCGGTCGACCGGGCTCGTCCGGCGGCGCCCGAGTTCCTTGAGGATCCGGTAGCGGATGATCCCTGTCCAGCCGGGACCGTAGCCGGGGAACTCCGGACGGAGGCCCGCTCGCTCCAGCGCGAGGGCGAGGGTCGCGGGCTCGAAGAGGGAGATGTGGACCTCGGGCTTCAGGTAGCGCCAGCGCGCGAGATGGTCGCGGTGCGGTCTCGCGTTGCCGGTCGTGATGAACAGCAAGCCTCCCGGGCGCAGCAGCGAACACATCCGCGTCAGCTCGGTCACCGGGTCGGGCACGTGCTCGATCACGTCGATCGCCGACACGACGTCGAAGTGACCACACAGCTCGGCGAGCTGGTCGACGGTGAGCGGGTCGACGCTCGGCGCGATGAGCTCGTGTGCGGCGGAGCTCGGCTCGAAGCCACGCGCGCCTGAGTACCCGCGCGCGCGGAGGAACGCCACCAAACCACCGGCCCCGCATCCGTAGTCGAGCCAGGTGGATTCGGGCGTGAGGTTGACGAGCGAACCGACACACTGCTCGACTCCCAGCCACTCACACCGACGGATCGACCGCGCCGGATCACGGGACTCGCCCGCGATATTCATTCGGGTGTCCACACCGCGACCCGCGTAGTAGGCGGCGTCGTAGATGCGCTCGTAGTCGAGCCACGGGTCGGCGACGAAGACGAACCGGCAATCCGGACACCGTCGCAGCTGGAAGGCGCGGCCGACGAAGCGCCCATGGCAAGCACCCGCCCATTCCGTGTCCGCACCGCAGACTGGGCAGGGTTGCCCGCCTTCCCCCACGGTCTCCCCTTCCACCGGACGCGATACTACGGCCGTCGCCCAGTCCGCCTCTGCTTCCGGCACCGCGGCCGCTCGAGGTGCACCCGACCGCGGTGCCTGTGCCCGCAGACGCGAACGGGGGGTCACCCAGTACAGTCCCAGTCAAGCAACTCCCTTGCCACCACGCCTCCGGCCCCCGGGAGCGTGGAGAAGGCGAGGCGACGATCGCCACCGAGCGGAACGACCAGAAGGAGTGCGACGATGCGCTGGATCCTCCCCGAAGATCGAATCCCCACGGCGTGGTTCAACGTCACACCCCACCTTCCCGAGCCGCTTCAGCCGGCGCTGCACCCGGCGACCCGTCAACCGATCGGCCCCGACGACCTCGCGCCCCTCTTCCCGATGGCGCTCATCGGCCAGGAGGTCACCACCGACCCCTGGGTCGACATCCCGGGTGAGGTCCTCGACGTGCTGCGGGCCTGGCGGCCCACGCCCCTCGTGCGCGCCGACCGCCTCGAGCGAGCACTCGGGACCCCGGCGCGCATCTACTACAAGGACGAGTCGGTCTCGCCTGCGGGATCGCACAAGCCGAACACCGCCGTGCCGCAGGCCTTCTACAACAGGACCGAGGGCACCACCCGACTGGCGACGGAGACCGGCGCGGGCCAGTGGGGGAGCGCGCTCGCCTACGCCTGCGCCCTCTTCGGCCTCGAGTGCAAGGTCTACATGGTGCGCGCTTCGTACGAGCAGAAGCCGTACCGAAGGGTGATGATGGAGACCTGGGGAGCCAGCGTCGAGCCCTCGCCGGTCGACGACCCCGCGAGCCCGGGCTCGCTCGGCGCCGCGATCAGTGACGCCGTGCGCGACGTCGTGACGACCGGCCACTCCCATTACTCGCTCGGCTCGGTGCTGAACCACGTGCTGCTCCACCAGACGGTGATCGGCCTCGAGGCCAAGGAGCAGCTGAACCTGGCGGGGGAGGAGCGGCCGGACATCGTCATCGGCTGCTGCGGCGGCGGGTCGAATTTCGGGGGGATCTCGTCGCCCTTCGTCCCCGACAAGGGTGTGGAACTGCTCGCCGTCGAACCCACGGCGTGCCCCACCCTCACCAAGGGGCCCTTCGAGTACGACTTCGGCGACACCGCCGGGATGACGCCGCTGCTCGCCATGTACACCCTCGGGCACGACTTCATGCCGTCCTCGATCCACGCCGGCGGGCTCCGCTACCACGGCGACGCACCGATCATCAGCAACCTCGTGAAAAACGGCCGCATGCGCGCCGTGGCGTACCCGCAACTCACGGTGTTCGACGCCGCGGTCCAGTTCGCCCGCACGCAGGGCACGATCCCCGCCCCCGAGACCGCCCACGCCATCCGGGCGGTGATCGACGAGGCGCTGGCCGCCAAGGAGGCAGGCAAGGAGAAGGTGATCCTGTTCTCCTACTCCGGGCACGGCCTGCTGGATCTCGGCGCCTACGACGACTACCTGCACGGGCGCATGACCGACGCCTGAGGCGGTCAGAAGGCCCCGGGTACGCCACGCCGACCTGATGCGGAGGCGACCGCGAGGTCATCGACCGTGGTGAGCCGGCGCTCAGCCGGCAGCGTGGACCGGCAGCCCGTGCCCGCCCACGCCTCGACCAAGGCTCGCTCCGCCAGCATGCGGACGCGCGCCTCGCAGCGCACCGACGCGGGTGAGAACCGTTGACCCCGCGTTCGGTCAGCTGACACCCACCCACCGAGTTGTTGATCCGCCACGACGGTACGGTTCCGGCCGCGCGGCCCTGGAACCCGCGGGAGGCGGACGGTCATGGCTCGTGTCGACGCCCGCCACGAGAAGATGGAGCCGGAGCCCTCGGATGCTGTTCTCCAGACGATCGCCCCGGTCGGGGAGCGACCAATCCTCCTCGCCTCGGCAAGCGAGCACGGTACCGTCCGCCTCGGGGGCCCGGCGCGCCCGTGACCTTTCACGCCGTTCGCCCCGCCACCACCGTGTCACGGCGGCAGGGGAGTAGCGCGGTGCTGCCGCCGGGTCGCCGGTAGGTTCGGAAGATGAACACCACTCCGATCATCCTGGTTCCAGGATTCTGGCTCGGCGGGTGGGCGTGGGACGGAGTCGCCGCCGCGCTGCGCGCCGATGGGCACGACGTCACGGCGCTGACGCTGCCCGGTCTTGAGTCGGTTGACACCGACCGCTCGTCGATCACGCTCGCCGACCACGTCGAGGCGATCCGCGAAGCGGTCAGGACGGCGGGCCGGCCGGTGCTGCTCGCCGTGCACAGCGGTGCTGGCGTGCCTGGCTACGCGGTCACGGACCGCATCCCCGAACGGATCGCCGCGATGGTCTACGTCGACTCCGGCCCGGGGAAGGGCCCGCTCGACCCCGATTTCGCCGCGATCGAACTCCCGCTTCCCTCGTGGGACGCGCTCGAGCAGGACGGCAGCAGCCTCGCGGGACTCAGCGAGGCGCAGCTCGACACTTTCCGGCGCCGGGCCGTGCCCGAGCCGGGCGCGGCCCTGCGCGATTCCCACCCGCTGACCAACGAGGCACGCCTCGATGTGCCGAGCACCGTCGTGTGCACCTCGATGACATCCGACGAGATCAAGGCCGCGGTCGCAAAAGGCTATGCGTGGATCGCCGGCCTGGCCGAGCTGCGCAACGTCACCTACGTCGACCTGCCGACGGGCCACTGGCCGATGTGGTCCCGCCCGGAACAGGTCGCCTCACTCCTCGGTGGGATCGCCCAGCGCGCCGACGGCCCTTGACGAAATCGACGCGGGGACCCAAGCGCCCCGCGGCGGGCAGCGGTGGAGTCGCCGCACCGCTGGTCGACCGCTCCGGCCGCAGGGCGAACCGTCAGGGCCCCGTCCCCGCGGACGGGCTGGCGACACCCGACTCCCGGCTACCGGCCAGCGGGCGACCAGCCGCGGCAACGGGCCGAACTGGATCGCCAGTACCCGGACGCGTACCCGGTCCGGCCCAGGGAGCGCTCGGCGGATTCATGTTCCTTGTGTCTGGGCGCCCGCACATACCGTGCCGTGGCTGACCTTGTCGGCGATCCTTGGAACAGGGAGAGCTCATCTTTCGTGGCCACAGGGCGCTCTGGCTTCAACACCCGGGGCATCACGCCTCCGATCAGATAGCGAGTCGCGAGAAGCCGTCCGTCCTTAGATCCGATGCCCGACGACTCCGGATCTGCGGCCGCGCATCCGACCGCGGGCCGCCGCTGCCTTAGCCGGGAAGTCCGCGCCAGGTCTCGGCCGACCCCGACGGCGCCAGCAACCCTGAGAACGAAGCGGCAGATCTGACACCGCAGCGCGCAACGACCAGAACAGCGCGCGATCACCAGGGGAATCCCCTTCACCAGCTTCGGCCATGATGTCGGCACCTCGCAGAGCCCCGAATGGTCTTACTGCCCTACGAGACGTGACACATATTGTCCATATCTGCTGAGCAACCTGCGCCTAAAGCCCACATGTCGGTGATCACGATCCGTACCATGCACGCATGGTGCTACTTGCAGCAAAGGCCCACGCGACCAGGCCATGCCCACTCGTCGTTGCTCATCGAAACTGGCGGCACGCCCCCCATTCGAGCACCTTCCCCTCCGGAAGGAGACCGTGATGACCGAAACCTCCACGTCAAGTCATGGCGACCCGGATGGGCGGCACTCGCTATCGCATCTCAAGAGCCTCTGTATGGACAATCTGCTCGACAGCCATCAAGAGCACATCTACTTCAAGGACCTCGAGAGCCGATTCCTCCTCATCAGCCGGGGATTCATCGACGACGAGGTATCGGGCAGCAGCGCGGAGGAGATCCTCGGCCGGACGGACTTCGATATCTTCAGCGAACCGCACGCGGTCGCGGCCTTCGAGGACGAGCAACGGATCATCCGTTCCGGCGAGTCGGTCGTCGGCAAGGTCGAGCGCGAGACCTTCGCGGACCGCCCCGATGCCTGGGTCTCGACGACCAAGTCCCCGCTGCGCAACGAGGACGGGCAGATCATCGGCACTTTCGGCATCTCGCGGGACGTGACCGCCCAGATCGCGGCCGAACAGGCTCTTACCTTCCAGTCGCTCCACGACGCCGTGACAGGACTGGCCAACCGTGTTGCGCTCACTGACCGGCTTTCCCAGGCCCTAGCGCTCCTCGAACGCCAGCCGGGCCGGATCGCGCTCTTGTTCATCGACCTCGACAACTTCAAGACGATCAACGACTCCTTCGGGCACGACATCGGTGACAAGGTGCTCATCGAAGTGGCACGACGCCTCTCCAACGTGACGCGCCGGGCCGACACCGTCGCCCGATTGGGCGGGGACGAGTTCGTCATGCTCTGCACCGGGCTGCGGGACGACGACGACCCGCGCCTCCTCGGTGACCGCGTAGTCCGGACGCTCGCCCAGCCCTTCGTCCAGGATGGTCTCGAGCTCTCGACGACGGCAAGCGTCGGGATCGTCCTCACGCACAATCCGCTCATCGACCCTGGAGAACTCCTGCAGCAGGCCGATGCGGCGATGTACGAGGCGAAGGAAGCAGGCAAGAACCGCTTCCAGATGTTCACCCCTTCACAGCGCGCCAGGGTCGTGGCGAACCACACGCTGGAGACCGAGCTCCGGCGGGCGCTGGACGCTTCAGAGCTCTTCCTGCTGTACCAACCGCTGTTCTCGGTCGAAGACAGCTCGCTGAGGGGCGTCGAGGCCCTCGTGCGCTGGAACCACCCGACGCGGGGGATCGTCGGACCCGTCGAGTTCATCCCCCTCGCCGAGGAACGCGGACTGATCGCCCAGATCGACAGCTTCGTTCTCGAGGAGGCCTGCCGCCAGCTCGTCGTCTGGCTCGCCGAAGGAGGCTGGCCGGACGACTTCACGATGGCAGTGAACGTCTCCGGTCGTGAACTCAACGATCCCGACCTGGCGACGCGTGTCGCCAACGTGCTCGCGAGCCACGGCCTCGACCCGTCACGGCTGTGTCTCGAGATCACCGAGACCGCCCTCCTCGGCGAGGCCGGCGACGTCGAAGATGCTCTTGCGCGTCTCTCGGCCTTCGGAGTGCGCCTCGCCCTCGACGATTTCGGCACTGGATACTCAACGCTCGCGCACTTGCAGCGGCTTCGGGTCGACGTCCTGAAGATCGATCGCAGCTTCGTCGAGCCGATCGGCCGGAGCACCCGCAACCGGGAGATCGTCGCCGCAGTCACCGCGATGGCCCATGCGCTCGGCATGTCAACCGTCGCCGAGGGGATCGAAACCGACGAACAGCTGGATGAGCTCGCCTTGCTCAACTGTGACGTGGGCCAGGGCTTCCTCCTGGCCCGCCCGCTCCCGCCCGAGGCTGTCGCCGAACTCCGACGCAGCCCCCGCGAAAGGCGCGACCGTCAATCGAGTCCTGCCGTCTCAGTAACCAGCTGAGCAACTCGCCGCCCCAAGGCCACCGATCGGAAACGCCGGACAAGCGACGGCTCGTCGACGCGCGGGGGAGTGGTACGTCAATCACCTCTCGATCAGCCGCCTTCCCCGTCCTTGACACGATTCATCCGCTCCTCCCGTTAGCGTCGTGCCATGCCGATATTGCGACGGAACGTTTACTCGCCGCCGCCGCCTGCCGCCACCTGGCTCACCTGGCCGACCCTTCGCGAGTCCCTCGGCACGTACCCGGCGGACGGAACCCCTTTCTGTCGCGAAACACGCCGCCTCCTCCACGAATACGGGCCACTCGTCACCGCCGAGCTGAGAATCGAAACAAAGGGCCAGAACGCCGGGGAAGTCAACGTCTTCGTCGCCGGCTCACAGGTCGCCAGGATCCAGTACAACGCTGCCTACACATTCCGCGGAGTCATTGACGCACTCCACCGACGTGGCCTCCCGGCAACCTGCCGCGCCGAGCTCGATGCCGATCAAGAAGGCCACGTCCTGCTCCACACGCAGCCCGAAGTCCGCTCCGCAGACGAACCGTTCCTTCCGCCCATCGACGAAGTTCCTGTCGACGTTGGATTCCGTCAATCCCAGAGCCTCGACCAGTCGCTCCCACCCACCGCCGGGCACAGCCACGTCTCACACACCGCGCTTCTCACACTGGACGCTGGTTACTGGGTGCTCCTACTCGACCGCCAACGGCTCGGCTTCGTCCCATCGCGCCGGTACCCTCGACTCAACGAAGCCCTTGAACGCGGATTCCCGCTCACGTGCACCGTGGTTCTCGGCCGCGCCACGAACAGAACCCTCAACGTTCGGGCCGCCTTCCCGGCCTGGTAGTCCAGCAATCGTCCGCCTTGGGTCTGTCTCGGTCGAGCGCGCTCCCTCTGATCTGATTCCGAACGCGTCCCACGGGTGAGCAGCGACTCCGCTGCACCGCACCACCACGGGCTAGGTGCCGAACGGACCCGCCCGCTTCGGTTCTCCGAAGCGACGAAACCGTCGGTACGCAAGTAGTCGGGACGGGAACGCGAACAGTCCCCAGACAGCAAGCGGGGGAACCCCACAGCCGATGGCGACCCAAAGCAATTCGGCGAACGGAAACGGCCAGCGCCGAATCGCGGCTCACAGTTACCAGGAAGCGATAACCGTGACGTAGATCAGTCCGACGACGACGCCGGAGATGGTTGTGGCCGTCGCTAGGAATCTTGGCACTGAATTTTGGTGCAGTCGGTCGACTAATGGTGCAATGGGCAGAGCCGCTGCAAAGCCACCCGGCCGTTGCGGGATAGTTACGCGTATCACGGGTGATACCGCCCATTGCATCGACGCCGAAGCGCCCACGAACGCCCACGGGGCGTTCCGCGACCCAGGGTCGGTCCGCTCCTCGCCACCGTCAACGGTTCACTCCATCGGCCTCACGGCCGCCCTTGACCGTGCCTGCGGGCTCGACAGCGGGGGAGAGGTAACGCCGTCATGCGACAACGAGATACCGGCCCTCACCTGGCCCAGCCGCTTCCCCGCAGGGGAAATCTGTCGCTCCAAGGACTACTCAGGAGATCACGCGCGACTCGTCCGCGAGCACGATGATCTCGCGTGCAACACCTTTCGCAGCAATCGGTATTCGCGGAGACGCCAGGAGCTTTGGACTTTGGCTGCTGAGTCTTCGACGTTCTCGACGCCTCATCCGACGCGTTCATGATATAGAGGCGTCATGAAAATGCGAATCTTGCGTCGAGTACTTCTTGTCGCCGGCGTCGGGGCACTGCTCGCCGGCACTGTCCTTGTCACCTCGTCCGGGCCCGCAGTCGCTGCTCGGCCATCGCTCGGCCGCGTCCACCTCGCCGAAATGCTTTTCCATTATCCTCGTGCCGTCGCTTCGGACGGCACGCACGTCTGGGTGGCGAACGACGGCGGCCCCTCAGTCACCGAGCTCAGCGCCAAGACGGGCGGCCTCGTCCAGATGATCTCCGCTCCGAGCTACAAGTTCTACCAGCCCAGTGCCATCGCCTCGGACGGTACCCATGTCTGGGTGGCGAACTACTCCAACTCGGTCACCGAGCTCAGCGCCAAGACCGGCGGCCTCGTCCAGGTCATCTCCGGCCCGAGCTACGGGTTCGCCGCTCCCAGTGCCATCGCCTCGGATCGCACCCACGTCTGGGTGGCGAACGACTCCCCGGCCGGCGTCGGATCCGGACACGGCGGCACCTCTCTCACTGAGCTAAGCGCCAAGACGGGCGGCCTCGTCCAGGTCATCTCCGGCCCGAGCTACAAGTTCAACCAACCCGATGCCGTCGCTTCCGACGGCACCCACGTCTGGGTGGCGAACGACGGCGGCCTCTCGGTCACTGAGCTCAACGCCAAGACGGGCGGCCTCGTCCAGGTGATCTCCGGCCCGAGCTACAAGTTCAACGCTCCTGGTGCCATCGCTACGGACGGCGCGCACGTCTGGATCACTAACCGCTCCAACTCGGTGACTGAGCTCAGCGCCAAGACGGGCGGCCTCGTCCAGGTGATCTCCGGCCCGAGCTACAAGTTCAACCAACCCGATGCCGTCGCTTCGGACGGCGCGCATGTCTGGATCACCAACGGCTCCAGCTCGGTCACTGTGCTCAGCTCGGTCACTGAGCTAAGCGCCAAGACCGGCCGCCTCGCCCAGGTCATCTCCGGCCCGAGCTACAAGTTCTACCAGCCCGATGCCGTCGCTTCCGACGGCACGCACGTCTGGGTAGCGAACTATTACGCCAACACACTCGTCGAGCTAAGCGCCAAGACGGGCGGCCTCGTCCAGGTGATCTCCGGCTAGATCCATAACCCGGCCTCAGTCCGGGAGCCACCTTCTCGGTGTGGCGAATAGGGCAGTGCCGCCCCACGTTGCCGCAGTCCCGAGACGAGATAACGCGTAACCTTACATAACGGACCTTATCGGCGATCTACCGCAAACACCAGTCACCAGCTGCCGGGCGCTCAGATCTCCAGCTGCCACTCCACGAACCGCTCCACCGCAAAAAAGCCCATCGCCTCGTTGATCGCGACCATGTGCGTGTTGTCCAGCGCGTTCCAGGTCTCCACGACCTCCACGCCCGCCAGCTCGCGCCGGAGCCGTCTGAGATTGGCGATCTTTGCGAGGAGGCCCAGTCGATGGCCACGATGGTCTGGATCGACGAGCGTGCCCCACTGGTACGCGATCGCGGGTCGAGACCGCGCCACCGCGATGTTCGTTGCGGCGACGAGACGGCCGGTGTCGATGTGCAGGGCGCCCGTGGACACCCTCATCCGACCCTGGGCCACCGTCTCCTGTTCCCATTCCCGGATCCGGGCGGGGTCCCACCGCTCGGCCTCGAGGCTCAGCTCACCCATCGGTGCCTCGGTTACGAAGACGCTCGCAAGACGCGCCGCGTCGACCAGCAGCCCCTCCGGTGCATGGTCGATCCACTGGACGAGCTCGTAGCCCTCCGAATGCTCCAAGGCCTGTCGTTCGAGTAGTTTCAATGCCTCCCGATTGATTGTGGCTAGTTTCAGCTCCCGGCGGATCTCCTCGAGGGCCGGGCGGGCGCCGAGCGCCCGGGCAAAGGACTCCCCCGCCGACGTCCCGCCGAGCGGCGCGCCCGTCCGAACGACCAGCACGGAACGACCGGCGAGACGAGCCTGCTCGCGCAGGTACTCAAACATCTGGCGCCCGTACCCGCGGCGGCGCAGCCGGGGCGTGACGATGATCGCGGCACTCGAGAAGTGCAGGTTGTCGACCATCGGGAGCTCGATTGACCCGACCACGACAGCCTCGCCGGAAGCACGGCCGAGGTAGAAGCACTTCTTTTGGGAGGGCGGCCCGTCGGGCAACAGCGCCACGATCTCCTCCACCGGGTCGGCGCGGAGCCCCGGATGGTCGAGCGGGACAGCAAGGGCCGCGATCGTGTGCCAGGCCAGTGCGCCGGCCTCGTCGGCGACTTTCTCGACCGTGACGTCCATACCGGATGTCTACAGGCTCACGATCGGGACTTCGCCGGTCGCGACCTGTCCGCAGCTTGACCCGCGTACGCTGGCCCGATCCTCCCCCCGAGCGGCGGGGCGGAGTGACCGGACTCTCAGCCGCGCGGTGAACGGACAGCGATGCAGATGCGGGAACGCAAGTGGTGGTTCGCAGTAACAATCGTCGTCGCCGCCGGCGCGACGGCGGCGGCCCTGGTCCTGACGACGTCGGGCACAGCCAAGCCCCCTCCCCTCTCTTCGCACAGCTTCGCCAATCCGGCCGGCGGCCTGCTGCGCCTCGACGCGCGTCTCGCGGCGATGCTCGACACGGGACAGGCGCCTGGCGCCGCGAAGGTCAACCTCGCCGCTGTGAACTGCGGGCCCCGCGGGGCGCGGCTCCAGGCCGATAGCGACGTCGAATGCGGTCTGACGGCCTCCGTCGGTTCCGCCGTCATGATCGTCAGGATCACGGCCCCCGACGCCCGGCGCTTCGCCATCGTCGAGATCGGCTCCGACCTCGGGCCACTGACCGGTGCCGCGAGGCTGGCCGACGTGGCTTGTCATACCAATTCGCATGATCTGTGTGCACCTGAAGGTCGAGCCCCGCAGTACCCGAGCAAACCGCTCGGTGGCGGCTCGACCCCCGGCCCTGGCGTCCCCGGCATCATGCCGTGCGTCGGCGGACCACGGGCGCAGCCGACGGAGATCGTCCTCGCCTGCGCCGACTTCAACTCGTACGTGGACAAGTTGTCCTGGTCGATCTGGACGACGCGCCGCGCCGTCGGTCGGGGAACGCTGGTCGAGAACGACTGCACCCCGTCGTGCGTCGCCGGCAAGTTCTACTCGTACCGGGTCGTGGTCGAGCTCGGCAAAGCCGTCCCCACCCACTACGGCCTCCTCTTCACGACCTACAAGGTGATCGCCCACACCCCCATCCGCCCGATGCGGTCCAGCAAACTCACCGGGACGCTCGCGACCTCACCGGGCTAGTCGCGGCCGCGGTCCCAGGGTCTGGTCCGGCGAGGGACCCCCCGCGAACGACCGGGCGAGGACCGCGACGCCGTTATCGTCCTCTCCATTCGCAATCGTCCGCCGCCCGGACGATCGAAGGGGGAATGACATGCCTGGATTCGTGCAGATCATGGAAATCGAGACCTCGCACATCGACGAGGTCCGGACGCTCATGGAGAAGACGGAAGCGGAGAACGCGGACATTTTCGTGTCCTCCCGGGGGCTCTTCACCGCCGACCGGGACCGCCCCGACCACTACGTCGCCATCATCGAGTTCGACTCCTACGACGAAGCAATGAAGCAGTCCAGCCATCCAGCCATTGCGGAGTTCTCCAAGCGCCTGACGGCCCTGCTCGGCGGCCCACCGCGCTTTTACAACCTCGACGTCGTCCGTGTGATGGACCACTAGGCGCAAGCCCGCTCACACCCGGCCCGCGCCTCCCCTCCCCCACGGCCGCCGCGACTGCGGCTCCCCGCTCGTGCTCGCCAGACCGCCGCGCACTTACGCGGGCCACCGGAAGGCTCGACCTCGCGCGCTACGGCGCGCCCTCGTCGGCCGACGGCGGAGCGAAGCGTCTGATGAAGCCGAGCGCCACCTCGGCGACCTCCCGCCAGCCGCTGTCGATGGTCAGCGAGTGCCCGCGACCCGGGATCTCGACGAACTCCGTCACGACGTCGTTTCGTCGCTCGCGCTTGTAGGACGCCTTCGTGATGGCCGGCGGGATGAAGCGGTCCTTCCCACCTGAAACCAGCAGCAGCGGCCCCCGCGCGGGATTCCTAGTGTTGACCTTCGCCTCGGTCCACGGGTTGAGGTTGGCGAAGGCTGCCTGAAACAGCGCTCTACCTCCCGCCGGCACCTCGTACGCCTCCCATAGCTCTCGGGCCTCCAGCTCGTCGGTCGTATTCGACACCGAATAGCGGAACTGCCTGTAGGAAAGCGAAACCGCCCGACGGCGATTGACCGGATTGCGCAGCACCGGCAGCACGGAACGCACCAGCGAAAACGGCATCGGCACCACCCCGCGGAACGGCGCGGGGCTGATCGCGACCGACACCGAGGCCAGTCCCCGACCGGCGAGGATCTGGGTCAGCATGCCCCCGAACGAATGGCCGACAAGAGCGGGCCTTCGCTCGAGGCGGCCAGTGATCTCAGTGAAGTGATCAGCGAGATCCCCGATGGTCTTCCGCGCGAAGGCCTCCGGTTGCTCCCTGGCCGCGCGAACGGTCTCCGGGTCATCCGGCCATCCCGGCGTCAGCACGACGTAGCCAGCATCCTCGAAGGGTCCCACCCAACGCTCCCAGTTGTTCGGCAGCGCCCAGAGCCCGTGGATGAAGACGACCGGCGTACGCCCCGACGAATTCGCGCGATCGACCTGTCCGGCCTCTCTTTCTGTGATCCTGGCCGTGACCGTCTTGGTGGCGCGCAACGCGTCTCCCCTGCCGCGCTCGTTTTCCCTGAGACGATACCCCGGCACCCACGCAGACGGTGGGCCGGCTCGTCAGAGCTGCCGCGCCTCTTGACCACTCACGAGGGCAGCCCGTCGGTGCACCTCCGGGGACTCCGTCCCCAGACCCCGAAGCTCTCCGCCGCAGCGTCTACAGGTAATCACACGCAGACGCGTCGGAACGACTCTTCACTTGGCCTTCTCAGAGGCTGAACGTGAGTCCAGGAATTGCAGGACGCGCGCGAACGCATCGACGATGTCGGGATCGAAGACTGTTCCCCGATGAGTTGTGGTTTCGTTGAACGCCGATTGGAGCTGCAGGCGGACTTACGCGAGCTCCTTGACTCACCGTTACCGACACGTGGACTCGTGCCGCTTTCAAGGGTCCTTTCTTGCGCAGACAGCCCGTCGCTCAGCCCTGGGCACGGGTTGCGGCAGCTGCGTCAAAGGGCGTACGCACGCCCGGGCGAGCACCGTCTCGTCTCGGCGTTCAGGAGGTCGGGCCCGAGGTGAGCGTGTACGTCTGGTCGAAGGTGTCGAGGTGGTAGGGGCTGCCACCCTTGATCGCGACCGTATACGGGTGACCTCGGTTTTCGAACAGTCCGATTGGCAGCTTTGCCGTGTAGCCGAAGGTCCATCCGGTGTCCGCACCATTCCAGCTGTACTGCAACGAAGTGGGCCACGAGCTGCCCCCGATGGATCCGCAGCTACGGGTGTAGTTGGCTGGCGAACCCTTCCAACCCGTCCAATCGTTGTACGCGGCGTTCACGTAGAGGACCACCGTGGAGCCGCGAACGAAACCCGGCGCGCCCGCATCGTGGTATTCGGCCGAGACCAGTCCCAGGACCGCGTTGAACCTCAGGGTCCACGAGCTAGGCGAAATAGAGCATCCGGTCCCGGGGACGAAGGCGATTACGTCGGCCATCGTCTCGGAACCACGGACGTGGTCGGCTGAGTCGACCGTAACCAACCAGGTTCCGCTGAGAGTCACCGGGCAACGGGGAGCGACGGCACAATGGTTTACGCCCATCATCCGGACAGTCCCGGAGTACTTTCCAGGTGGGATCGGCAACGAGGCCGTCTGTGGCACCCCGGCGAATGAGGCAGGGGCCCACACGCACAGTCCGGCCAAGATCGCCGCGCATCCAACAGACACGCCTGCGACATTCTGAACTCTTCTCACGGCCCTCCCTCCCTCGAAACTAACCAGGAAGCATATGACTGGGTACTGCGACAGATACGCTCCTGGGGGTTTGAGGGTGCGAGCGGATTCCGTCTCCGCCCCTCACGTCGCTCACCCACAAGGACCCCGCGTTTACGTCAGTTCGGGCTCCGTCCCCAGACCGCGGGTGGCGCCCTACTCCTAGTTCGGGGGCTGACCCACGTGGCGCACCTCTGCTCACCCGACCTACGATCCAGTTTGCGGGTGCTGCGTTGCAGGGCACGCACCCGCGCCCTCGAGCTCTAGTGGCTCTGCGGACCACTTTCGATTCGTCCTGGTGGATCTCTACATCTCTCACCGGTAATCGCTAGGGCGAGCTGCTGCCGCGCCTTCAGAGGCGAAACAGATGTCGGTTCACCGGTCCGCTCCCGCTTCCTGTTGCGTGAACGTCGTCATGGGGAGAGCAATATGGACAAGGTGCCTTCGCTCGCCTCGGTGAATTCGACAGACCAGATCCAATTTCCAACCGTCCCCTTGTACGTCCCGACGGTTGGTGACTTATCGCCTATCACGGCGATCCAAGAGGCGATGGCGTTTCTGAGATTCGCGCCTTCCTTACTTCCACCACTACCCGCAACGATCGCGTAGACAAACTTGGAAGTGATCGGGGCCCAGCCCGACCACTGGTAGGGGCGCTTCACCCGCACGCCGACGATATGGGACGAGACGAGGAATGTCAGATTCCCGTCGTCGGCCTGCTGCTTGTCCTTGACGTTGTGCCACTTCAGCCCGTGAACTACCGTCCCGATCTCTGCCTTATAGCGAGCGATCGTCGATTCGGCTCCGAAAGTGGGTGCTGTCCAGCTCAGCACGGCGAAGAGTACCGCCGCACTGATCAGTGTGATCTTTCTCATGGCTGCTCCTCTCGGCCGACGCTGAGAAGACTCTTCGACAGCTCGACGCCAACTCTTCATCGCCCGACACGTGATCAGTCGCCCTCCCATCAACTCCGCGAGGTACGCGCCGTTGCGATCGTAGACCTCGTCACCGTCGAAGCGCCCAGCGGGTAGTGGCTTAGCTAGGTCTCGCTTCGCATGTCGCTTTCGCCCGGCTGCAGTCCATAAATTCACCGACGATGACCGGAACTTGCTCTAGCCACCGCCTATCTGCCACCTGCAGCCCTCCTCGTATTCTGCTGGGCAATACTGTCGCGGTCGTAGGGGAAGGACACGCGTACCGCATATCCTCAGCCAAGACTTGGTCGAGGTAGAGGGAGCATTAAGAACTCGTCACCGACGCGCCGAATGGAAGGCCGCCCCGAGAAGCCCGCTCCGCGGGCTTCTCCACCAGGGTCTCCGCGACGTTGACCCACCCGTCAAGGCTGCCCCTACGGGCGGCTTACGGCCGGCCTTGACTGGCCTCTTTCAGCAGAGGACTGGA
This sequence comes from Acidimicrobiales bacterium, assembly GCA_050013835.1. Taxonomy (GTDB): domain Bacteria; phylum Actinomycetota; class Acidimicrobiia; order Acidimicrobiales; family Bog-793; genus Bog-793. The sequence continues at coordinate 77,329 of JBEKEM010000012.1, read as the reverse complement.
CACCGGGCCGAGCATCATCCAGCTTGCGGGTGCTGTGTTTCAGGTGACGCACCTGACGCCTCGCGAGTGCCCTTCATCGGCACGAGTGGGGCAGGGGTCACAGCCTCCCGAGTAGCTCAGCCGAGGCTGAAATTCGGGTTGTGGATCAGGCCAAGGATGCCGCCATTCGGGGTCCGAACTGTCGCCGTGACGATGCCATCGCCCACGTCAGCCACCGGGGAGTGCTCGGTGGCACCAGACGCCTTGGCCGTGGCTACTGCCTGGGCCACATCTGGAACTCCCCAGTAGATGAGGGCACCGTCCGCTGGGTCGGCGTCGGGCATCAGGGCCAGCTCATAGCCGGCAACGTTGAACCCCACGTAGAACGGTTGGTCAAAGTACGGGTCGAAACCGAGCATTTCGGTCCACCATTGCTTGGCCGCATCGAGATCGGGGGCCGGATAGATGACGGTACGGAGTCCTTCGAGCGGGATCGACATGTACCGATTGTCGCACCAGGTGGCTTCGCTTTCATCCTGACCTGAACCGAAGGGGGAGTCATTGTGACCGTCCACGACCCGAAGGTCCTCAGAGGCCGCTTGGAGCAGCTCGCCGAAGAGCTCCCCTTCGAGGTGGTGAGCCGTCCCATGATGGGTGGATTCATCGGCTACGCCGACGGGCGAACGTTCGTTTCGATCTCGCCCGGTGGACTCGGCGTGAAGCTGCTCCCTGCCGACCAGGAACGGGCCCTCGCTCGTCCGGGAGCGACGCGGATGCGCCATTCGCCCGAAGGGCCTGAGAGCAAGAGCTACATCACGTTCTCGGAGGCAGACACCGCCGATGACGAGTTCATGATCGAGTGGCTCCTGCTGGCGGCCAGGACCGCCCCTGCAAAGAAGCGCTAACCCTACTGGGTGTCCCCTACCGCCGGGTTATGCCGCGGAGCGGCCCTGAGGCGACACCTCGCTCTTCAGAGGCCAGAGATCGTTGACGCGCGTTGTAAAGCCGTCAACCGATCGGACGGCGAAATGTAGCCTGGAGCCCACGAGGGACGAAACACCGGGTATTGGATGGATCATCGCGGGCTCTAGCGCGGATCTACTGTCTGGCTTCGAAGCCCGAAGCTGACCGAACGCACAACGAGACGCACATGACCGCGCTCCTTGCACTCATCACGGTGGTGGCGTGGGGCACCTGGATACCGATGGCTCAGGCCGCACGCGGCGTGCCCCAATGCTTGCGGACTTTGTACGTGACCGTTGGCAACTTCGCTTTCGCCACGATTGCGCTCGTCTCCAGCGGAGGTCATCTCTCTTCCGGCTGGCGCGAGTTCTGGCTGCCTTTGGCCGGGGGCCTGGTGTGGACGGCCGGAAACTATTCCGCCTTTCGCGCCACCGAAGCGATCGGACTGGCCCGTGCCGCTGGGTCCTGGACGCCACTGAACATCATCACCGCGTTCGTGTGGGGCGCCCTACTCTTTGGCGAATTGAAGAGCTTCAGCTCCACCCGCTTCACAGTGGTGGCGCTGGCGCTCGTGTTCATCCTTGTCGGGGTGCTGCTCATCGTGCGTTCGCAAGATGCTGCTGGCGCCTCCCCGTCTGTCGTCACGTTGGCAGGACCGCCGGCGTCGCCTGCAAAGGCCGGCAACACATATCGACGCGGCCTGCTCTGGGCCGTTGCGGCAGGATTGCTGTGGGGCAGCTATTTCGTGCCAGCTCAGTGGGCGAAGGTGCCGACGCAGGTCGCTAACTTTCCCCTCGCGCTGGGTATCTTCGCTGGCGGGCTCGTTTTCGCGCTACCTGCCGGCAAACCATTCCGATTGAGTCTCAGGGTGACAACCTTGGAGTTGGCGGCTGGGCTTCTATTCGGCGTCGGCAATCTCGCTCTGCTTGGCTTGGTCTCCCGAGTGGGCACTGGAGTGGGCTTCACCATCGCCCAGTTAAGCCTCCTCGTCAATGCCAGCATTGGGATCTGGGTTTTCAAGATGCCTGAGCCGGGCTCCCGAGCAGCGCGGATCGCCCTGACCGGAATCCTGATTGCCGCCATCGGAGGAGGCGTGATCGGGGCCGTGAGGTAGTTCGCTCGGTCCAGTGGGCGCCTTCGTCTAACGGAGCCAAGCGCTCCGAGGAACCTCGGCCAGGGTGTCTCCGGGTATCCCTGATCGCCGGTTAGGTCCCGGCCTCGGCTCAAGCCGTCAGTCGGAGTTCGTGGACAACGGTTCTCCGACGCGGACCCCCCACGCCCAGGAAGTGGCCACATTAAGAACTTGTCGCTGAGCCCGCCAACTACGACGCGGGGCGGATCGTGCCCGCTGTGATGGCACTCATGACGGTGGACAGCGAAGGCGCCGGTAGAACGGCCTTATGAAGCCCTGGCTGAGGGGCTTGGGGGAGTGGGTCCTGTTCCGTAGCACAGGAGCGGCGACGCGCATCCCTACTTTGTCCCTACTTTCACGACTCAGGCTGTCCGACCGAAGTTCCAGCCTGGAGGCTTGCATCAACAAATAACCAGCTAAATAGCCTAATCCGAAGATTCGTGGCCACCTGGTTGGAGCCCATGGACGGCTCGGACGGGGCTCATAACCTGAACGGATCGAGGTAGTAGCGGACCCGAAGCGCCGACGCGATGGCTAGTTCAGGCGACAGCTACCTTGAGCCGCCTCGACTGACGTCCGCGGTGAACTGATCGGCCACGCCGGAGCTCGGCGACGGTCTTCGCCGGAAGCGGATGGGCGAAGAGAAAGCCCTGGGCCACGTCACAGCCGAGCGAGGCCAGTTCGTCCAGCTGTTCGTTGGTCTCAATGCCCTCGGCCACCGCCGTCATCTCCAGCGCGTGGGCCATCGCGATGACGGCGGCGACGATCTGGCGATCGCGGGCGCTGCGTCCGATGTGCTCGACGAAACTGCGGTCGATCTTCAAGATGTCGACCTGGAGGTGCTGAAGGCGCTGGAGGGTCGAGTACCCGGTGCCGAAGTCGTCGAGGGCGAGGCGAACACCGAGGGCCGACAGCGCGGGGAGCATCGCCTCGACGTCGCTGTCGTCGGCTATCAAGCTGGTCTCGGTGATCTCCAGGCACAGCCGTGACGGGTCGAGGCCATACTCGGCGACCACCTTGACGACGTGATCGGCGAAGGCCGGATCGTCGAGCTCCAGGCCCGAGATGTTCACCGCCATGGTGAAGTCGTCTCGCCAGCCGCCTTCTCCCAGCCAGGTGGCGAGTTGGCGACAGGCTTCGTCGAGCACGAAGTCGTCGATCCTCCCGATGAGCTCGAGTTTCTCGGCGAGAGGGATGAACTCCACCGGGGACACGATCCCCCGCGTCGGGTGGCGCCAGCGGACCAGTGCTTCCACGCCGCACAGGGAGCCGTTCTTAATGGTGAACAGCGGCTGGTACAGGAGGAACAGCTCTGAGGCGTCGAGGGCGTGTCGGAGTTCGTTCTCGAGCAGGTGATTGGTGGCTACTTGGGCGCGGCGCGAAGGAGTGAAGGCCCGGAAGCAGTTCTTTCCCGCGTCCTTGGCCCGGTACATGGCGATATCAGCGTCCTTCAGGAGTTCGCCGGGCCCGGTGGTCGGATCACTGGTGACGACGACCCCGACGCTGGCGGTCACCGTGAGGTCGAGACCGTGCTTCGTGATGGGCTGGCCGATCGATCTCACGACCCGCTCGGCGAGCAGGCGAGGGTCGTCGGTGTCGCGCAGAGTGCAGAGGACCACGAACTCGTCGCCACCGAGGCGGGCGACGGTGTCGGCGCGCCGCGCCACGCTCGTCAGGCGCCGCGCCACCTCGACGAGCACCTTGTCGCCGGTCTCGTGGCCGAACGAGTCGTTGATCGTCTTGAAGTCGTCGAGGTCGATGAACAGCAGCACGATCTGCCCGGGCTGGCGCTCGAGCAGCGCGAGGGCCTGGGAGAGCCGGTCCTGCAGCGCGACGCGGTTGACGAGGCCCGTCACCGCATCGTGGAGCGACTGGTAGGTGAGGGCCTGCTCCGCCTTGACCTGGGCGGTTACGTCCCGCGAGATGCCAAAGGTGCCGATGATGGCTCCGTTGTCGTCTCGCAGGGCCACCTTGGTGGACTGCACCCACGCGTCCGGACGGCCGCGGAAGGTTTCTCGCTCGATCTTTCCGAGGATCGGTTCGCCGGTTCGGATGATGCGCTGCTCGTCCTCGAAAGCGGCAATGGCATGGGGCTCGCTGAAGATATCGAGGTCCGTCTTGCCGAGGAGATCCGACTCGGACCACCCCGGGGCGTCGTCGAGCATGTACCCGCGGCTAAAAAGCAGGAAACGACTGTCGAGATCTTTGAAGTAGACGCGCTCACTGGAATTGTCGAGCAGGTTGTGCATGCACAGACGCACGAGTTCTTCTCGCGAACCATCGGCACCCGTCAAAAGGGTGCCTGACTTGGCCTGTTCGATTCGTGCACCGTCCCTGTCGGATGGAGGTTCTGAGGGCGGAACGGCTCGTCTACCTGGGCGCGGGAGATGAGTCTGGGCCGATCGGCCGCGACGACCCGAGGGTCGGGATGAGGTCACGAAACAAGAGTAATTGCGGCTGTGAATAGAGCCTTGATCTTCGACACGGATTGATCAGCACAAATGACCAACATAGGTCATGGTTCGCGAGCCTAAGCGATCGATTCTCGGCCGAGACGGGGAGAAAGCCCTGATTCAGTGACTGGCAGTCAAGACATTCGGGGTTCAAAGCTAAAAGCCGTGCAGAAGGCACCAGCCTCCGAGGCCGGTGCCTCAGGGTGGACACGACGTTGGACACGAACCTCGTCGTGTCCAGTGGATTGAGCGCCGCCATTCGGATCCGGAAGATCGAACTCCCTAGTCAGGTGCATGTAACGGACCTCGTCCCACTGTGCAGACCACACCGATCCACTTGAGGGGCTGGTACCCGCAAGGGCGTAGGGGTTCAAGTCCCTTTCCGAGCCGAACCCCCACGCCGGGCATGGCCGTCGCCGATCGCTTGAGATCCCTCAGCGGCCTTCGCAGTGTGCGTCCGCCGTTTGCAACGCAGCGTCAAGGATCGAGAGGCCCTCGGCGACCTCATCCTCGGTCACGGTACAGGGCGGTACGACGTGGACGCGGTTGTCGACTGTGAGTGGCAGTAACCCACCTTCGACACAAGCCGCGGCGAATTCCTCCATCACCGGAGACATGCCGCCGTAGGGGGCGACGGGCTCTTTCGTCGCACGGTCCTTTACGAGCTCGAGTGCCCAGAAGACGCCGAGCCCGCGCACTTCGCCGACCGATGGGTGCCGCTCGGCGAGCTCCCATAAGCCCGGCCCGAGCACCGTCTCGCCAATCATCGCCGCGTGCTCGACTATCCCCTCCTCGCGCATCACGCCGATCGCGGCCACGGCGGCTGCGCAGGCGAGGGCGTGCCCGGAGTAGGTGAGTCCACCCGGGTAAACGCGTTCGTCGAAGGTCGCCGCGATCCGCTCCGAGATGATCACGCCGCCGAGGGGGACATAGCCGGAGGTCACTCCCTTCGCGAACGTGATGAGGTCCGGCGTCACCCCCCAGTGGTCCAGGGCGAGCCACCGGCCCGTCCGGCCGAACCCGCACATCACCTCGTCAGCGACAGGGAGGATCCCGTGCCGATCGCATATCTCCCGCACTCCGGCGAGGTAACCGGGGGGCAGCACGAGGATCCCGGCCGTGCCGGGGACGGTCTCGAGGACGATCGCCGCGATGTTCCGGGGCCCTTCGAAGGTGACGACCTGGTCGAGATGCCTGAGGGCGCGGGCGCACTCCTCGGCCTCGCTCGTCGCGCCGAACGGTGACCGGTAGAGAAAGGGCCCGAAGAAGTGCACGACGCCGGCGCTCCCGTAGTCGTTCTCCCAGCGGCGCGGGTCGCCGGTCAGGTTGATTGCGGTCGTCGTCGACCCGTGGTACGAGCGATAGGCGGCGAGCACCTTGATGCGCCCCGTGTGCAGGCGGGCGAGCCGCACGGCGTTCTCGATCGCCTCGGCACCGCCGTTCGTGAAAAAGACGCGGTTAAGGTCACCCGGCGCGATCTCCGCGACGAGTCGCGCTGCGCTGGCGCGGACGTCGGTCGCGAACTGCGGACCGACCGTGCAGAGCCGGGCGGCCTGGGCCTGGATGGCGGCGACGACCACCGGGTGCTGGTGGCCGATGTTCGTGAAGACGAGCTGCGAGGCGAAGTCGAGGTAGCGCCTGCCCTCGTAGTCTCAAACGTGGGACCCCGCCGCCGCGGCGATCGGCAGCGGCGTGACGAGACGCTGGGCGGACCACGACCGGAAGACGTGCGCCCGGTCCTCCGCACGGACGCGGTCCCCGGCTGCGACGTCACTCATCGGTTCCATGGCGGACGTCCCTCCCGGCGGGCTCTCGGCGTGACAGCGTCCTTTCGCCCCGTGGTCGGTCCCGTTGTGGTCCACGGTCGCGGCGAGCCCGTCCTCGGGACACGGCCGACGGGAATCCGCGGCCCAGACGGACTGCCTACTCGGAACCCTCGTGGCGGGGGGCGCCCTCGAGATGACTCTCGCAGAGCGCGACGATGGAGCTCGCCGCCTCCTCGACCGATGCCACAGCGTCGTTCACGCTGGCGAGCAGCTGCACCATGTGCTCGTGCAGCTGGCTGATCCGCGCCCGGGCGTCGGAGAACTCCCGGTTGGCGGACTCCCAGAAGTTCTGCGTCTCGATGCGGGCGGCCTCCCGCAGAGCGAGCGCCTCGCTCCCCGCCTCTTGGAGGCGCGCCGCGAGCGCCCGTGCCGTCTCCTTGCGGAGCTCGGCGACCTCCTCGGTCGCCTTGGTCCGCATCGTCATGATCTCCTCTTCGGCGGCCTGGAGCTTCAGCGAGACGAGTCGCACGGCGTTGGCACGGATCTCGGCTGCGGCGTCCTTCGCCTCGGCGACGATCCGGTCCCGCGTCTGATTGGCCTCGAAAAGGGCCGCCTGATGGCGGAGTCCGGCGGTCTCCGCCTTCAGTGAGACGTCCTCGGACGCCGGCGCGGCCGCCGTCTCCCTGGTGAGCGGCTGGAAGGCGCGCTGGGCGTCGGTAATCACCGGCGCCCCGGCGGTCGACTCCGCGGGCGACTCGCTCTCGACAACGTGCTCGACCGGCGTGTTCGCCTCCGCGGTCAGCGCCTCGAGATCCTCAATAGAGACGCCGAAGGACCGCAACTGCTCGATCAGAGAATTCTCTTGTTCGCTCACGATCATGAGCTTAAATCTGTTCACTCTCTAGCACAACTCCCCCACGCCGCTCACTGCGACTTCTCACGCTCAGTGGCAACATATTCGCTGAGTGTGAATCTAGTCCATTCATGTCATGCGGACCGTTCATTTGTGCCACATTGAACACAACGTGCTGGCACTATTCGGGCAAACCACCGCCGTCGCGCGGGGAATCGGTGGCCCGGCGTCGATCGCCCCTGAGAAGTGGCCCCAGCGCCGCGGCCAGCTCCGACACCGAGGCGAGCGTCAGCCACGGTGCCGGCTCGTTCGCCGCGTCGCGGTACTCCCCCGTCAGCACCCGGACCGCGCGCATCCCCGCCGCCGTCGCGCCCGCCACGTCCTTGTCCGGACGGTCGCCGACGTAGACGGCGCGGGAGGCGGTGACGCCCAACGCCTCGAGCGCGGCGAGGAACGGAGCCATGGCCGGCTTGCGCGCGCTTCGCCCGCCGAGTTCGTCGCAGTACACGACGACCGCGAACCTGCCCGCCAGGCCGAGCGCCGCGAGCTTGGCTGCCTGGAGCGGCGGGTCGCCGTCGGTGACGAGGGCGAGCGGCACCGCGGCGCCGAGATTGGCGAGGTACCGCTCCACCCCCGGGTAGGGCGTGAGCCGGCCCTGGCGGAAGCGGCGGAACGCCTCGACGAGCGGCGCGACCGGGACGTCCGGCCGGCCGAGGGCCGCGAGGGCGCGGTCGATGATCCGGCCCCGGTCCGATCCCTCGGCGGCGACGCGTCGCAGGCCGGCGAGAAACGCCGTCTCGTCGACCGTCGCGGCACCGGCGCGAGCGACCGCGCGCCAGGCCCCCTCGAGCCACTCGGCCTGCTCGTAGAGCGTGTCGTCGAGGTCGAACAAAACGGCCTCGACCGGGAGCCCGGTCTCCGCCGCCATCACGCTCCCCCGCTCACGCAGGCGGCTCGCGCCCGACGAAGTCGGGCTCGTCGAGACGCAGCAGCTCCCAGGTCGACTCCTCGCTGAGCAGGGCCGCCACCTTCTCGGCCGTGTGCCCGTCGCCGTACGGGCAGGGCGGCGTCGCGGGCAGCTGCTGCGCTGCCGGGGACAGAAGCTCGCGCACCGCGGCGAGGGCTCGCACTAGGTCCATCCTGACAAGGCGCGAGGTTCCCGCCCGCACGCCCTCCCAGCGCGGGGTCGACCGTCGCAGGACGACGACCGGCACCCCGAAGTAGGACGCCTCCTCCTGTAGGCCGCCCGAGTCCGTGACGACGACGCGGGAGCGGGCGACGAGCTCGCTCATCGCCCGGTAGCCGACGGGCTCGAGCAGCGCGCTCCCCTCGCCGTCGAGATCGCCGACGAGGCCCGCCTCCTCGAGGCGGCGGCGGGTCCGCGGGTGCACGGGGAACGTCACAGCGCCGACCCCGCAGTGGAGGGGGAGGAGGGTTGTCTCTTAGATCACCGGCGACGCCGCCAGAATCTCGCCCGGCACGTCAGCGACGAAAGCCCGCACTACTGGGCGCTGTCCCAGCCCCCGCCCGGATCGCCGGCGTCTACCCACGTCCCTCGGCGAGACGCCGGTCGTCAAAGGGAGCGAACACATGGCCGCCCGGACCACGAGGACCTGGCTGCCGCTCGCCACAGGCCGCACACCGAAGGGAGCCCCCACGCAGTTTGCAGGGTGCTGTGATACAGAGCGCGCACCCGCTAGCCAAACTGGGAGCCGACATCACGATTCTCCGACTGAGCACTGCGGCATGGTGGCGCGCTCGCAGAGCCGACGCGACCAATCTCCGCTGTCGATTGTCAGCCTGCCAGAAGGCGGCCGAGGCCGACGGGATGTCGCGCTCCCGTGACGGAGATGATGGTCAAGCGAGAGGCGACCCGCGGCAGGTGGCGACGACAAGGAGTAATTGAGCGTCATCCTCAGTGCGCCTCACGAAGACCGATCGGATGACTGGTTTTCGGCTCCATGAACCAGTTCGCCTGAGAAGCCGAACGCCAGCCGAGTATCAGGAGAATGGATACTCGGCTGGCGCAGGCACTTGCGTGGCTAGGTCAACCGGCGACGAGCACACCCCAGACGCTGCCACCGTCGTACTCCTCGACCCAAGGAGCGGTCAGACTGCCTTCCTTGGCCCACGCGGTAGAACTTCCGTCCACCACCGCGATGAGGGGACCATTCGTGGGGTCACTCGCCACGGCCAGGACATAGGTCTCGACCGCGGTGCCGTTGTACTCGTCGTACCACGTCGGTGCCAGCAGGCCTTCCTTGGCGTACAAGACGCCACCGGTCGTCAGCACGGCGATGAGGGGACCATTCGTGGCGTCACTCGCCACGGCCACTTCCTCCGTTGCGGCGTTGTATTCGTCGTACCACGTCGGTGCCAGCAGGCCCTCCTTGGCGTACACGTAGCCGTGCGTGCTGTCCACCACGGCGATGAGGGCACCGTTCGTGGGGTCACTCGCGACGGCGACTTGAGTGGCGCCGTTGTACTCGTCGTACCACGGCGCGCTCAGGCTGCCTTCCTTGGCGTATACGACGCCACCGGTCGTCACGACCGCGATGAGAGGACCGTTCGTGGGGTCACTCGCCACGGCGACCTGATCGACACCCGTGAATTCCTCCACCCACGGCGCGGTCAGGCTGCCTTCCTTGACCCACACGTTCCCATGGGTGTCGATCACGGCGATGAGGGGACCATTCGTGGGATCACTCGCGACGGCCTCGGCCCAGGTGTCGGGGGGCGCGCCCGCGAATTCCTCCACCCACCCCGCAGTGAGGCTGCCTTCCTTGGCCCACACGTTCCCAGAGCCGTCGTTCACAGCGATGAGGGGACCATTCGTGGGATCACTCGCGACGGCCCCAAATTCATTCGTGCCGTACACCGGGTCCACCCATTGCGCGGTCAGGCTGCCCACCTTGGCGGCGATTTCGCCACCGTTACCAATAGCGATGAGCGGCGGCGTCGAAGTGCCGCCACTCGTCGTCGCCTGGGCGCTCGCTAGGGGAAGCCACGCGCTACCGAGCAAGACGAGAGTAAAGACGTAAAGGAAGCGCCGCATAGTCATCGCACTCTCCTTCTCAGGGTGTATGACCGGGACATTAGTGAACGGCACGCGGCGACGCGCTGCGTCCCATAACAACCACGGCCACCCTGTGCCGGGGTGTCCCTGATCGCCGGTTAGGTCCCGGCCTACGGCTCAAGCCGCCAGTCGGAGATCGTGCACATCGGTTCTCCGACGCGGACCCCCACGCCCAGGAACTGGCCACATTGAGAACCTGTCGCCGACCTCGTCGACGAGCCGGTGGACGATCTCCACCAGGCTCCGCAGCCGTTCCGGGTCGTCGACGTTCATCGCACGGTGCGCGGTGACAACCGCCCCCGCGCGTTCGCCCAGGTCGACACGCGCGACCCCCAGTTGGCGCAGCACGTCGATCACCGGGTTGCCGACCACGCGCACGTGGGCCTGGTCGACGCCCTCCTCGGCGAGGAACTGTGCGGCGAGAGCGGTCGGCGCGAGGTGGAGCGAGGTGCACGCCGCGGCGACCCGGCGGTTCACCTCCTCCATCGAGGTCGCGTTGAACGAGCGCAGACCTGCCTCGAGATGCGCCACGGGGACCCGGTTTCGGCGGGCGGCGAGGCAGAAGAGCGGCACTGTGTTGGTGTCCCCGAGGACGAGGACGAGGTCGGGCCGGTTCGTCGCCAGCTCGCGCTCGGCCCCCTCGAGAACCGCCCCGACGCGCGCCGGTGGGTCGGCCGGCAGCACCCAGGTTTCGTCCGGGTGCAGGTCGAGCTCGGCGAAGAAGTCGGAGCTCATCGTGGCGTCGCCGTGCCGGCCGGTCGCGATCAATCGCACCGAGAAGCCCCGGGCCGTCAGCTCGTCGACGACGGGGGCGAGCTTGATGATCTCGGGACGCGTCCCCAGCGGAACGAGGACGGTGCTCAACCCTCGAAGACTTCGTCGAAGTAGCGAAGCATCTTCACGCCGGACCGGTAGCGGAGCCTCGACAGCTCGATCGGCAGTTCGAACAGGCCGTTCACGAACTGGCCGACGAGATCCGCTCCCGCCGCGAGTGACAGCGCCAGGCCGCCCGAGAACCTCGGGTTCACCTCGGTGAACATGACGTTGCCGTTGCGCGAGCAGAATCCCTGGACGTTCGCCGCGCCCCGCAAGGCGAGGGCCCGCAGCAGGTTCTCGACGAGACGCAGCAGGCCGTCGTTCGTGAACGTCTCGCCTCTCGTCGTGATCCCGCCGCGCGTCGCGAGACGCCAGCGCGGCACGCCGCCGGCGAAGGAGCCGTCCCGGGCGACGAGAGCGTCGACCGTGAACTCCTGGCCGGCGAGCCGCGTCTGCACGAGCGGCGCCGGGACGTGGCCGAGCGCCCACTCGAGATCTCCCGGCGTGTCGGCCAACAAGATGTCCCGGGAGCCCCGCCCGAAACGCGGCTTCACGATCCACGGTCCGGGAACGCCTGCGGAGGACCCGAGGTTCGTCGGTGGAACCGGCAGGCCGGCGGTCTTCGCCGCCAGCTGGAACAGCCACTTGTCGATGCACGCCTGGACGACGCCACGGTCGGGGAACCACGTCGCGATCTGGCCCGCGTCGAACAGCTCGCGGTTGCCCGCCAAGCTCAGTATCTCCTCCGCCACGGTCGAGATGACCCCCTTCACCCCCTGGTGGACCGCCAGCTTGCTGACGAGGTCCGGGAACTGCGGGTCATCGGGGCCCGGGACGACCTCCGCAGCGTGCGCCAGGCGCAGCCCGACGGCCATCGGATCCATGTCGACGGCGACGACGCGGTGCCCCGCCGCCACGAGCGTGCGGATTACGGTCACCGCCGCGGCACCTCCCGCCCCGGTGACGAGGATTGCCGGCAGGTCCGCAGTGAAAGGTGCCGGCGTCCCGACGACTGGCGCGACCACGGGCACCTCGTCGGGAACGATCGGTTCCTCCACGGCAACGACCGGTTCCTCATCGGGAACGACCGGTTCCTCCACGGAGGCGATCTCGGAGGCCTCCTCCTCGGGGGGAACGGCCTCTCCCTCCGCCTGGGGTACCGCCTCGCCCGCCTCGGGCCGGCTCCAGCGGGCAAGCACCGTGTATGCCCCCGCGGCCTCTGGCTCGGCGAAGCTGGCGACCGTGTCGACCGAGCTCAGCGGGATCCCGGCGGTCGGCGCCGGCACCAACGGCGACGCAGGCTCGTCGAACGGCTCCGTCACACCCGGGATCGGCGAGAGCACGACGCTCGGCGGCGGTGGTGACACCGGGAGCGCGAGCACCGGTTCAATCTGCCGCGTCTCCTCCGGCGGCTCGCTGGGAGCGCTTACCGGCTCGCTGGGACCGCTCGACGGCTCGCTGGGACCGCTCGGCGCGTGCACCTTGCGTTCCGACACCCCGGCGCGTTCGGAGTAATGGCGGTGCGCCCAGATGCGCAATTCGACAACATCGGCGTCGTCGGACGGCTCCCACTGGTGCCGCGCCACCACCTCGGCGAGCTCCTTCAGCACCCGCGGATCCTTCTCCACGCCCGAAAGGCGGCGAAGGGCGCGCACGTGCCTGCCGAGCTCCTCGGTCGAGGCCAGGTCGATCCCGGCGATGCGCTCCGAGGCCTCGGGGCTCGACAACATCGCCTTGAGGGTCTTCGCGGAGCCCCGACGGGACCGTCTCACCAACGTGAGGATCACGATGAGGAGGACGAAGACGACCAGGCCGATGCCGATGGCGACCAAATCCTTGAAATCGAGCTCGGTCCGGGTGCCGGGAATCTTCCAGTTCACCGTCGGCAGGTGCAGTGACGCCGGGACGACCATCAGTCGGCGCCTCCGGTCACGACGCTCGGGACCGGTGCCGGACCACGCGCCGGAATCAGTATCCAGAGCATCAAGACGAATCCTCCGAGCGTGAACGCGAACCCGATCATGCTCCCGACCCAGTCGTGAAACAGAACGAGGCTTGACTTGCCAGCGTACAGGCCGACGACAATCGATGAGCAGATGCGGAGGAAGTTGCCGACGACGATGGCGGCGACGGCGCCGGCCACCGCGAGGAACCGCCGACTGGTGATCCTCGGCATCATTGTGGCGAGACAGGTGACCGCGAGCGCCGGGGCGAGCGCCGAGCCCGGGCGGAAGCGACACTGCCGGGAGATCGAAGCCCGCAAGCGGGCCACGCCCACCACGTTGGCCGCGGGTCGGTCCGGCAACTCCTCAGGCGTCGCCGGCTGAGAACTCGCGGAATGCCTCGAGCGCCCGCGGTCCCCATACGGTTCCGGGACCGCCGTTCATGAGGATCACCACGCCCATCGCCTCGGCGACCTCCTCCTCGCTGGCCCCGGCCCGCGCCGCCCCCCGGCCGTGCGAGGCGAGGCAGGCATCGCACTCGCGGGTCGCCCCGATCGCCAGCGCGATGAGCTCCTTGCACTTGACACTCAGCGCGCCCTCGGCCATCGCGGCGCGGTCGAGGCCGGCGAATCCTGCATACACGTCCGGGATCAGCCGGCGCAGCTCCCGGCTCGGCTCACGCAGCTCCTCGAGGGTCTCGTGGGCGTGGGTCATCGTGCCTCCTGCTTCGTTCTCTCCGGCGAAGTGGGCCGCGTCCCCAGCACGGTAGCTTCCGGGCCCCGGGCGGGGAGGTCCGCCCGTCGACGATCACGCCGCAAACGGCGCGCTGGCCCGCCGGGGCGCCCCGGTAGCCTCGACCCATGTCAGTGCCCACCCGGGTCGCGACGCGCTCGTCACCGCCCGATCTGGCGACCGGAACCGAGATAAACCCCGCTGATGGTGCCGGTGCGGCGAACGGGCAGGCCGTCGCGCGCGTCCCCGAGTTCTCGGCCGAACGCCGCCGCTTCATCATCGGCGCGCTGCTGCTCGGGCTGCTGCTCGCGGCGCTCGACCAGACGATCGTCTCGACCGCCCTGCCGACGATCGTCGCCGACCTCCACGGGGAGACCCACCTGTCCTGGGTGGTCACGTCCTACCTGCTCGCCTCCACCGCCTCGACGCCGTTGTGGGGCAAGCTCGGCGACCAGTACGGCCGGAAGGGCTTCTTTGAGGCCGCGATCGTCATCTTCCTCCTCGGATCGGTGCTGTCGGGGATCAGCGCCAACATGGACGAGCTCATCGCCTTCCGGGCCCTCCAGGGACTCGGCGGCGGGGGTCTCTTCGTCGGCACGCAGGCGATCATCGGTGACGTCGTCCCCCCCCGCGAGCGCGGTCGTTACCAGGGACTGTTCGGCGCGGTCTTCGGGGCGGCGAGCATCATCGGCCCCTTGCTCGGCGGCGTCTTCGTCGATGACCTCTCCTGGCGCTGGATCTTCTACATCAACCTGCCCATCGGCGCCGTCGCCCTCGCGGTGATCGCCGTGTTCGTCCCGGGCGCGCTCACCCGTGTCCGCCACGTCATCGACTACCTCGGCACGCTGCTCATCGCCCTGGCGACGACGTGCCTCGTCATGCTCACCAGCCTCGGCGGGACGACCTATCCCTGGCGCTCGTCGCCGATCATCGTCCTCGGCGTCCTCGGCGCCGCCCTCGCCGCCGCCTGGGCGCTCGTCGACCGCCGGGCACGCGAGCCGGTGCTGCCGCTCCACCTCTTCGCCAACCGCACCTTCGCCGTCGTCTCGGCGATGAGCTTCATCGTCGGCTTCGCCATGTTCGGCGCGACGGTGTTCCTGCCGCTCTTCCTCCAGTACGTGCGCGGCGCGACCCCGACGGCGTCGGGCCTGTCGCTGCTCCCGCTGATGGGCGGTCTCATCGCCACGTCGATCGGCTCGGGACAGCTCATCACCCGCACGGGCCGCTACCGCCATTTCCCGATCATCGGGTCGGCCCTCACGACAATTGGACTTTTCCTGCTCTCGTTCCTCCACGCTCACACGAGCGCGCTCGTCATGTCGGGGTACATGGTCGTGCTGGGCGCCGGGCTCGGATGCCTCATCCAAGTGCTCCTGCTGGCGGCACAGAACGCCGTGCCCCACGAGGAGCTCGGCGTCGCGACGTCCGGCATCACCTTCTTCCGGACGATCGGCGCGGCGTTCGGCACGGCGATCTTCGGCGCCATCCTCGCCAACATCATCGCCGGCAACCTCACCTCCGCCCTCGGCGGCGTGGCCCTGCCGCGCGGGCTGAGCCTCGCCAGCCTCACGCCAAAGATCCTCCAGACGCTGCCGGCGCCGGTCCACCAGGCGTTCGTGGCCGCCTACGCCCACTCGCTCGACATCGTCTTCCTCGTCGCGGTGCCGGTCGCGGCGATCGCCTTCGGACTCAGCTGGTTCCTCCCGGAACTCTCGCTGCGCCACTCGACCCACGGGGCACCGTCATCGCATTAGGCCCCTCGGCCTGGCAGGATTTCGGCCATGGATCGCTTCTTCGGCGCCCTCGGTCGCGCCACCGTGCGTTTCCGCTGGTACATCGTCCTCGGCTGGCTGGCCATCGTCGTCGTCGCGACGATCTCGTTGCCGACGCTCGGCAGCGAGATCAACAACGACAACAGCCACTTCCTGCCGTCGAACTCGCCGACGATCCAGGCGTTCAACCTCGCCGAGCCGCTCCTCGGCAACACCTCGGCGAACAGCATCGTCGTCGTCCTGGGGGCGCGGAAGGCGGCCCCGCTCGGCAAGTCTGACCTCGCCGCCCTCGCCCGCGAGGTCACCGATCTCAGGAGCGTCCCGCTCGTCCGAATGGTGCGATTCATCGGCACCTCACCGAACCGCCACGCCGCCGAGCTGCTCATCAGCGCCCATGTGAGCACGAGCGACATCGCCGACGAGACGACGCTCATCGATAACCTCGAGACGACCTTCACGGCCGCGCACCCGCCTGCCGGGCTCGGCATGTACGTCGCCGGGGCCGTCGCGACCAACGTCGCCAACCAGGCGAAGTCGGCGACGACCGGCAACCGCGTCCAAGACTTCTCGGTCCTTTTCATCATCATCCTGCTGTTTTTCGTCTTCCGCTCGGTCCTCGCCCCCCTCGTCACGCTCATCCCGTCGGCGATCGCGCTCGTCGTCGCCAACCGCTTCATCGGCGGGCTCGGCTCCCACGGCCTGCAGATCTCGGAGTTCACCGAGCTCCTCCTCATCGTGCTGATGCTCGGCGCCGGCACCGACTACGGCCTGTTCCTCGTCTTCCGGGTCCGGGAGGAGCTGCGCGGCGGAAGGGAGAAGGACGACGCCGTCGCCCACGCACTGTCCCGCATCGGCGAGTCGATCACGGCGTCCGGGGGGACGGTGATGTTCGCCCTCCTGAGCCTCCTGCTCGCCTCGTTCGGCATCTACCGGGACCTCGGCGTGCCGCTCGCCGTCGGGATCGGGGTCATGCTGCTGACCGGTCTCACGCTGCTGCCCGCGCTGCTGGCGATCTTCGGGCGCGCCGCCTTCTGGCCGTCGCCGATCGCCCCGGGGACCGAGCGCGAGGGATGGTGGACCGGGGTCGCCCGGCAGCTGCTGCGCCACCCGGGCAGGACGCTCGCCCTCGGGTTCCTGATCTTCGCCTGCCTCGCCTCGGCGGCGCTCTCCTACAGGTCGGGCGGCTTCGGCGGGGCGACGAACGCGCCGGCGGGGAGCAACGCCGCGGCGGGCAACGCCGCGCTCATCAAGAACTTCCCCCAGGCGGCGACGAACCCGACCGACATCATCATGCGATTCGCCTCACCGATCTGGGAGGCCGGCATCACCCAGCAGGTCGCGACCGGCGCGACGGCGCTCGGGCAGTCCGGCGCCTTCCGGACCCTCGACGGGCCACTCAACCCCACGGGCTACCCGATCCCGCCGGTCGACTACTCGAAACTCCACGGGCTCCTCGGCAACCCGGCGCTCCTCCCCTCGACCGAGCCGGCGCAGTACAAGCACGTCGTCCCCCTCGCCGCCTACGAGATCTACCACGCGACCGCCGCGTTCGTCTCCGCCGACGGCAGGACGATCATGTACCAGACCAGCCTGAAAGTGGGCAATCCCGACGCCAACGCGGCGATCAACTCCGTGCCTCGGCTGCGCCGGATCGTCGCCGCCGCCGCGACATCGGCCCACGCCGAACGCAGCGGCGTCGCCGGTGACGCGCCCGCCCTCTACGACGTGGAGAACACCTCGAACCACGACCTGGTCCACATCATCCCGATCGCCATCCTCGCCATCGGGCTCCTCCTCGCCCTCGTGCTGCGCAGCCTGGTCGCGCCCCTGTACCTCATCCTGAGCGTCGGGCTGTCGTACCTCGCGGCCCTCGGCGTCTCGGTGCTCGTCTTCATCGACATCGCCGGCAACTCCGGGATCACCTTCGTGCTCCCGTTCCTCATGTTCATCTTCCTGCTGGCCCTGGGCGAGGACTACAACATCCTCGTCATGACGCGCATCCGCGAGGAGGCGCGCCGGCGCCCGATCCGCGCTGCCGTCACCTACGCAGTCGGGCGAACGGGACCGACGATCACTTCCGCCGGGCTCGTGCTCGCCGGCAGCTTCGCCGTGCTCGCCATCGTCGGGGGAAGCGGGCCCGGGGGCAACCAGGTCGAGGTGATGGGATTCGGGCTGGCGATCGGGATCCTGCTCGACACCTTCGTCGTGCGCGTCCTGCTCGTCCCGGCGACCGTGGCGCTGCTCGGCCGCTGGAACTGGTGGCCGTCGCACCTCGGGCGCCAGCTCGACGCGCATCCCGCCTTTTCAGGGCGCGACGCGGCGCCCCAGGCGCGCAGCTGAGGCGGCCGGCATGCGACCGTGGACCCAGGAGCTCGCCGGCCGCATCGAAGTGCGCGAGCTCACGTCGCCGGCCCTCGGGGGCAACCCGCTCGGCGACCCGGCGACGCGACCGCTCCTCGTCTACCTGCCCCCCGGCTACGACGGGTCCGCCCGCCGCTACCCCGTCGTCTACGTCCTGCAGGGCTTCGCCTCCTTCGTCACCCGCTGGAGCCAGCGCGGGCCCTTCGACCTCACCGCTCCCGAGCTCATCGACGCCGCCTTCGCCGCCGGGACGCCCCCCTGCCTCGTCGTCTACGTCGACGGGTGGACCCGGTTCGGCGGGAGCCAGTTCCTCGACTCGCCCGGGACGGGCCAGTACCGCACGTACCTGTGCGAGGACGTCGTCGGCTTCGTCGACGCCGAGTACCGCACGATTCCTCGCGGCGCGCACCGGGCCGTCGTGGGGCACTCGAGCGGCGGTTACGGGGCGATCGTCACGGCGATGGCCCGACCGGACCTCTTCTCCGCCTTCGGCTCCTTGGCCGGCGACTGCTGCTTTGAGCTCTCGCTCCTGCCGGACCTGGCGCGGGCCCACCGGGCGCTGCGCGACCACTACGACGGCTCCTACGACCGCTTCTTCGCGGATTTCGCGACGCGGGGGCTCTCGGGGCCCGGCGACTTCTCGCTCATCCTGATCTGGGCACTCGCGGCCTGCTACTCGGCCGAACCCGACGGATCGGTGTCGCTGCCCTTCGACCCCGGAACCGGCGAACTCGTCGCCCAGGTCTGGGCCCGCTGGCTCGCCCTCGACCCCGTGCGGATGGTGGCGGGCCACGCCGCGGCCCTGCGGGGGTTGCGCGGCATCTGGATCGACGCCGGCCGGCACGACGACTACTTCCTCGACGTCGCAGCCGGGATCCTCGTCGCCGAACTCGGCCGCGCCGGCGTCGACGACGTCGCCTTCGAGCTCCACGACGGGTCCCACCGCCACGACGTTCACCGTTACCCGCCGGCGGTCGACTACCTCGCCCGCCGGATCACCCCGGACGTCTGAACCGGCCGGTCTCCTAACCCGCACCGCCGGACCGTCCCACGGCCCGCGGGGGCGCCGGACATATAGTCGGGGCGAGGCCAAGGAGGGCGCGTCATGCTCCCGTTGGAGGCGGTGCTCGTCGTCAACGCCCACCGGGCGCACATCCTCGCCCTCCTCTTCATCGTCCTCGTCGTCATCTTCTTCGTGCTCTTCATGGCCCTCGTGGTCGTCGTGCTCTTCCGCTCGCACGCCCACCCCGGGAGGTCCGGGCACGGCGAAGCCGCGATCGACCCGCCGGAGCTGGTCCTCGCCCGGCGCCTCGCCTCCGGCGAGATCGACGCCGAGGAGTACCACCGCCGCCTCGACACCCTGCACGGCCGGGTGACGCCCCCCACCGAATCCCCGCCGGCCTGAGCTCCCCGCCCCCGGCGTAAGGGGGAGTCGGGGTGAGGCGACCGCTAAACGGACCGTTTCCCGCTGGAACCCGCGCCCGTGGCCCGCGGAACGGCGGACGCGTCACGTCGACGTCTCCACGCTGCTTCTGCCGATGGCGCGAACCTGGCGATCCGCGACCGCCTCAGTCGGCCGTCTCCTCGCGGGCGTCGAACGTCGTGACGAGCCGGCGCGCCGCCCTCGCCTCGTCGAGCCGCCCGACCGGCGTCGACCGCGGCGCCTCGTGGGCCGGCTGCTCCCCGCCGGCGGTCTGCCGGCGGGCCTCGTCGGCGATCGCGCGGAGCGCCTCGGCGAGGGCGGCGACGGTTTCCGGGCTCTCGGTCTCGGTCGGCTCGATCATCAACGCCTCCTCGACGACGAGCGGGAAGTACACGGTCGGGGCGTGGAAGCCCTCTTCGAGGAGGCGCTTGGCGACGTCGAGGGCCCGCACGCCGGTCTCGCGCCTCAGCGAAGCCGCCGAGACGACGCACTCGTGCATGACGGGCCGGTCGTAGGGGAAGTCGTAGGCGCCGCGCAGCCGCTCGCGCAGCCAATTGGCGTTGAGGACCGAGGCCGCCGCGACGCGCCGCAGCCCGTCCCGCCCGTTCAGCCGGATGTAGCACCACGCCCGCAACAGGACGAGGGCGTTGCCGTGGAAGGAGTGGACCCGGCCGATGGAGTGTTCGGGGACGGCGAACCCGAACCCCTCGCCGACCCGCACGGGACGCGGTCCGGGGAGGAGGTCGGCGAGGCGCGGGCCGACGGCGACCGGGCCCGACCCGGGCCCTCCGCCACCGTGGGGCGTGGCGAAGGTCTTGTGCAAGTTGAGATGGACGATGTCGAAGCCCATGTCCCCGGGGCGGACGACGCCGAGGATCGGGTTGAGGTTGGCCCCGTCGTAGTAGAGGAGCCCGCCGACCGCGTGCACCATCCCGGCGATCTCGACGATCTCCTCCTCGAACAGCCCGAACGTGTTCGGGTTCGTGAGCATGATCCCCGCCACGTCCGGACCGAGCACGGACGCCAGGGCCGTCCGGTCGACGAGCCCGCGGGCGTCGGCCGCGACCGTGACGGGCGTGTAGCCGCCGAGCGTCACCGAGGCCGGGTTCGTCCCGTGGGCCGACTCGGGGATGACGACCCGGGTGCGCGCCTCGCCCCGGCGCTCGTAATAGGCACGCATCAGCAGCAGCCCGGTCAGCTCCCCCGCCGCCCCGGCAGCGGGCTGCAGCGTCGCCGCCTCCATCCCGGTGATCGCGCAGAGCGCCTCCTCGAGCTCGACGAGCACCTGCAGCCAGCCCTGGGAGGCGCTCGGCGGGGTCGCGGGGTGGATGTCGCGGAATGAGGCGAGCGACGCCGCCTCGTCGCAGACCTTCGGGTTGTACTTCATCGTGCACGAGCCGAGCGGGTAGGCACCCAGGTCCACGCTGTACTGGCGGTGCGAGAGCCGGGTGAAGTGCCCGACGAGATCGCGTTCGGAGACTTCCGGCAGCTCGACCGGCGCGGCGCGCAGGTGCCCGGCGGGCACGAGCTCCTCGGCCGACCACGCGGGGAGACCCGTCGTGCGCAGCGACCACGCCCGGCGCGCTGGCGCCGAGAGCTCGAAGATCGTCGGCTCGGTCCCCCGCCCCATAAGCGGCGCCGACGCCGCCCGCCCGCCGGGCGCGCGACGCGGCTCGTCGCCGGTCATCGCAGCACCCCGGCGAAGGCGGTGGCGAAGCCATCGATCTCGGCCCTGGTGCGCCGCTCGGTCACGGCAACGAGGAGGCCGCCCTCGGCGCTCGTCCCCTCGAAGCCTTCCCGCAGGGGGATCCCGGCGAGGAAGCCCTCGTCCAGGAGGCGCTCGACGACGAGCTCGGGAGCGAGCGGTGCCCGCACCGCGAACTCGCGCAGGACGGGGGCGTCGGCCACCGGTTCCACGCCGCCGATCGCGCACAGTCGCTCCCGGCAGTAGCGCGTCCCCGCCGCGCAGCGCCGCGCGACCTCCCGCAGGCCGGCTGTGCCCAGCCAGCCCAGCTGGATCGCCGCCGTCACGGCGACGAGGGTCTGGTTGGTACAGACGTTGGAGGAGGCTTTCTCCCGGCGGATGTCCTGCTCGCGCGCGCGCAGCGTCGTCACGTAGGCGCGCCGTCCCTCGACGTCGACCGTTTCGCCGACAAGCCGGCCGGGGAGCCGGCGAACATGCTCGGCTCGGCAGGCGAAGAGCCCGAGATACGGCCCCCCGAAGCCGAGCGGGCTGCCGAGCGCCTGGCCCTCGCCGACGACGACGTCCGCTCCGGACTCCCCCGGGCTGCGCAGCAGCCCCGCCGCGATCGGGTCCTGGCAGACGACGAGGTGGGCGCCCACGCGGTCCGCGGCAGCACGGGCCGCGCCCAGGTCCTCGAGGATGCCGAGGTAGTTGGGGTAGGCGACGACGACCGCCCCGGCGCGCTCCGCGGGGACAGCGTCCCAGGCCGTCATGCCGCCCGACAGCGCCACCGTCTCGACGGCGTGGCCGCTCCCGTGGGCGAAGGTCCGCAGCACCGCGACCCAGCGCGGGTTGACGCCCTGCGAGCAGTAGACCCTCGGCGAGCCGGTCGCCGCCACGGCGAGGTTGGTCGCCTCGACGAGGGCAGCGGAGCCGTCGTAGAGGGAGGCGTTGGCGATCGGCAGGCCCGTCAGGCGGGCGACCATCGTCTGGTACTCGAAGAGCGCCTGCAGCACACCCTGGGCGACCTCGGGCTGGTAGGGGGTGTAGGCGGTGACGAACTCCGAGCGGCCGGCGAGGGCCCGCACGACGGCGGGGACCTCGTGGTCGTAGGCGCCGCCCCCGGCGAAGCAGACGGCGCCCACACCGGCGGCGTTTCGCCCGCCGACCACCCCGAGCTCGGCGACGAGATCGGCCTCGCTCACGCCCTCCGGCAGGTCGAGGCCGGCCAGCCTGATCGCCGAGGGCACGACGGCGTAAAGCTCGTCGAGGTCGTCGAGTCCCAGGAACTCGAGCATCGCCGCGATGTCGGCGTCGGTGTGGGGGACGAAGCTCCCCATGGCCCTCCCTAGTGCGGCGCTGGGCCGGCGAGTCGCCGGAACGGTGGCTTCACGACCGAGGTCGGCACCGCGCTCCCCCGCACGTCCACCTCGACCTCGGCTCCGTCGGCCAGATCCGGCGGCAGGAAGGCGAGGGCGATACCCCGTTCGAGAACCGGCGAGAAGTTGCCGCTCGTCACCACGCCGACCTCGGCGCCGGCGACGAAGCAGCGGTCACACGCGCGCGGCACCTGGCGCGAGCTCGCGACGAGCCCCCGCAGCCGGCGTCTGAGACCCGCCGCCTGCTCGGCCTCGAGGGCGGCCTTGCCGCGGAAGGCCGGCTTGCCGAGGGCGACGACCCAGCCGAGCCCCGCCTGAAAGGGCGTGATCCCCGGGCCGAGCTCGTGGCCGTGGAGAGGCAGCCCGGCCTCCAGCCGGAGGGTGTCCCGCGCCCCCAGCCCCGCCGGCGCGGCCCCGGCGGCGATGACGGCCCGAAAGAACTCGCCGGCGGCGGCGGCCGGCACGGCGCACTCGACGCCGTCCTCGCCGGTGTAGCCCGTTCCGGCGGCGACGCACCTGGCGCCGGCGTACTCGAAGGATGCCACCCCGAAGTGCGGGACCGCGGCGGCAGCCGGCGCGACCTTGGCGACGACCTCGCGGGCCGCGGGGCCCTGAACGGCGAGGATCGCCCGCGACGCCGTCGTGTCCACGCCGCCGATGGCGTCGCGCACCGAGGCCGTGTTCGAGGCGTTCGGCATGACGTCGAAGGTCTCCTCGTCAAGCCACCAGATGATGCAGTCGTCGACGACGGAGCCCCCCTCGTCGAGCAGGTGTGTGTACTGCGCCCGGCCCGGCCCGATCTTGCCGAGGTCGTTGGTGAAGGTCTCCTGCAAAAGGTCGTGGGCGCCGCTGCCCTCCAGGCGCACGGTGCCGAGGTGGCTCACGTCGAACACGACGGCGGCCCGCCGGCAGGCGAGGTGCTCGGCGATCGTCCCGGCGGGGTACGACAGCGGCATCTCCCAGCCGCCGAACTCGACGAGCTTGGCGCCGAGCGCCTCGTGCTCGGACCGCAACGGACTCTGTCGGAGGCTCATCGCATCACCGGCTAGCCGGCCATGGTGGACGGGAACGTGCCCTTCGCGTCCGGGTCCCCGCGCCCGTTCGGCGGAGCCTTCAGGGCGAGGTTGGCGCAGTCGCGCCGGTAGAGCATCCGGATGTTGAGGTCCGGGTAGAGCTCGCACAGCCGCCGCAACTTGGCGTTCTTGCGCGTCACCAGTCCCTGGCGCAGCGTCGTGAGCTCGAGGAACAGGTCGTAGTCCGGCAGGTAGAAGTCGGGCCGGAAGCCCGAGGTCGGCCGGCCGCCCTCGTCCCAGGAGAGCACGAACTCGACCGGCTCGTACTCCCAGGCGACGCCGTAGAAGTCGAGCAGCTCGGCAAGGAACCGCTCCGAGGAATGCGCGAACCTCACGGTTCGCTCAACTCGGTCCGGGCGGATGGCCTTCTCCTGGGCGTTCTAGCTACCCGCCCGGTTTCCCTGCGCCTCAGGGAGCGGTTCGGCACCGGCGGCGGCGCCCGCGCGGTCGAGGACGAGGATCGCGGCGTCCACCTCGCCGACGACGGCGGCGAGCGGCACGATGTTGAAGACTCCCTGGCCACCGCGCAGCAGATCGACGATCTCCTCGCCCGAGCGGGCGAGCACGGTGCCCTCGGCGCCGAGCACAAGGTTCGCCGCGGCGAGGTCGCCGCCCGACTGGCGTAGGCAGGCGATGGCGCGGCGCGCCTGGCCGAGGTTGACGCCGGCGTCGAGCAGCTGTTTGATCACCTTCAGCTCGACGACGTCGCTGTAGGAGTAGAGCCGCTGCGAACCCGAGCCGTGGGCGTCGGCGAGCGACGGCCGCAGGAGTCCCGTGCGCGCCCAGTAGTCGAGCTGGCGGTACGTGATCCCGACGAGCTTGCAGACCTGCGGGCCCCGGAAACCCCCGTCGGACGTCGTCATCACGCCTTCCTCCTGGCAGAAACGCGTCCGGGGCGGCGGACCGTCGCGATGACAGGCGCGTAACTACGCTGCTGTCATGAGGTTACGGCCGGGCCCGGGGGCGAGTCAACCACCAGATCCCCCGCCGGTCCGCCGGCTCAGGCCGTGAAGTCCTCCGGGCGCACCCGTTCGAGGAACTCGCGGAACTCCCCGACGATCTCCTCCGGCGCGTCGTCCTCCTCGTCGTCGTCCTCAAGGACGACCCCCGCCGCCTCCATCAGCTCGTCCTCGACGTAGAGCGGCGAGTGGGTGCGCGCGGCCAGTGCGATCGCGTCCGAGGGCCGCGAGGACAACTCGAGCGACCGCCCGGCGACGGCGAGGTGGATCTCAGCGAAGTACGTGGAGTCCCGCACCTCGCTCACGACGACGCGGTCCACGCTGGCACCGAGCACCTCGATCAGGTCCTTCATGAGGTCGTGGGTCATCGGCCGGGGCACGTCGACCCCCTGGAGGGCGAAGGCGATCGCCGTCGCCTCGGGAGCGCCGATGAAGATCGGCAGCGACCGCTCGCCGTCGAGCTCCTGGAGGAGCACGACGGGCGTGTTCGACTGCAGGTCGACCCGGACCGCCGTAAGGCGCACCTCCAGCATGACTCGAACTTACTCCCGGTGGTCGGCGCCCGAAACAGCGCCTTCCTGCCCGAATACGGCCATCTCGAAGCCTGCGCGGTCGGCGGCGACCGCATCTGGGTCAACGACGCGGATCGACGGCAGGTTGCGGTAGCGGTCGCCGAGGTCGAGGCCGTAGCCGACCAGGAAGTCCTCGGTGACCGTCGTGCCGCAGTAGCGGATCGGCACGGGGAGGATCCGCCGCCCGGGCCGGTCGAGCAGCGTGCAGACGTCGACGCGACGCGCCCCCCGTCGCTCGAGCAGGTCGACGACGTAGCGGATCGAGAGCCCCGTGTCGACGACGTCGGCGGCGACGACGACGTCCCTGCCCGTCACGTCCTGGTCGAGATCCTTGAGGATCCGCACCCGGCGCTCGCCGGCGGCGTACGACGAGAGCGCCAAGAAGTCGATTGTGCACCAGACGGTGAGCGCCCGGACGAGGTCGGCGACGAGGAAGACGCCGCCTTTCAGGAGCCCGACGATCGCCACGCCGTCGGGGTGGTCATCGTCGATCTCACCGGCGAGCCGGGTGACGATGGCGGCGATCTCCCCGGCCGACAGCGCCCCCGCCGGCCGGTCCGTCATCCCCGGCCGAGGTCGCCGAGCGCCGCCTTCACGAAGGCCTCGTGGAGCGAGGCGCCCAGCTCGACGAGCCGCTTCAGCTCGGCGAGGGCGCGAGCGCGGGCCTCGGGGTTGCGCTGGTAGAGCAGCGGCGTGACGACCTGCGAGTACAGCCCCGCCTCGCGCTCGGCGGCGTGCTTGAACGTGCGCAGGTGCCGCGGCTCGACGCCGAACTTGCCGAACAAGGCGGCGACGCGCACGACCTCGAGGGTGTCTACCGGGTAGGCGTGCGCCCCGGCCACCTCGACCTGGCTGATCAGCCCGTACTCGTCGAGCTCGGTGACGACGCGGATCTCGACCCCGGCGGCCCGGGCCAGCTCGGCGGCGCTGTACCCCGTCACCTTCCCCGAAGGTCCTGGATCACCGCCCCGCGGTGGGCGTCCGCCCGTGCGCCGGGTCGTCGACTTGGTCGCCTTGTCCTTGGCGGCCGGGCCCGTCCCGCCGCGTTCGGCCCGCGCCACCCGCCGGCGCGGCGGCGGGGCGGTTTCGGCCCTGTCCTTGCCCGGAGGCGCGTCGCTCTCCCCCTCGGGCGGGCCCGCCGAGGCGTCGGCGAGGCCGCCGTCGAGGGGGCGTGTCGGGACGTCGTCGTCCCCGGGGGGCTGGAAGAGCTCGTCGTACCCGCCCGAGTCCGGGTTCCCCCCGGACGACGAGGCGTCGGCGGCGTGCGGCGCCAGTGCCACGGCGCCGACGAGCTCGCCGAGGGTCTCAGGCGGGTCGGCGAAGTCGCCGTCGAAGAGGGACGGCGCGATGGGCCCGTTCGCGGTGCCGCCTGCCTGTTCGAGTCGCCCCTTGATCACCTTCAACGGCAGGAAGTGCTCGCGCTGTTGGCGCAGGATCCAGCGCAGCCGCTCGACGTCAGACTCGTAGAACTTGCGGTATCCCGACGCCGTGCGCTCCGGGTGGATGAGCCCGCGGCTCTCGAGGAAGCGGATCTTGGAGATCGTGATGTCGGGGAACTCCTCGACCAGTAGGTCGAGGACCTCGCGGATCGACAGGAAGCTGCGCTCGGGGGCACCCTCGCCCGCGCGACTGCTCACGACGGTCGCGCCGCGAGGAAGACGAGCTTGAACTTGCCGATCTGGACCTCGTCGCCACTCGAGAGCGGTACCTCGTCGATCCGCTCGCGGTTCACGTAGGTGCCGTTCAGCGAACCGACGTCGCGCACGACGTAGCCCTCCGCCGAGCGCAGGAACTCGGCGTGGCGACGTGACACCGTAATGTCGTCGAGGAAGATCTCGCTTTCGGGATGGCGCCCTACCCGTGTGAGTTCGTTGTCGAGCACGAACTTCGCGCCGCTTTCCGGGCCGCGCTTCACGACGAGCACGCCTGTTCCAGCGGCGAGTTCACCGACTTCGACACCGAGCTCCTCCTCCCCCAGTTCCCCGGACGGTTCCTCGGGCACGAACGAGACTGTCGTGTCCGTGTTCGGGGCGAGGGCGACCCCGCAGGACGAACAGAAGTTCACACCCGGCGGGTTGCGGTGTCCGCAGTTGTGACAGAACACCCCAGTCACGGTAGCCGCTCGCGCGACACTTCGCCGTAGGGAAAAACCGGCCCGGAACGCCTCACGTCGTCGTCAGCTCCCGGTACTTCTCGGCGCTGAGCAGGGACTCGAGTTCCTCGGGCGCCGACGGGGCGATCGCGCAGAACCACCCGTCGCCGTACGGGTCCTCATTGAGGTGCTGGGGCGCGTCGGCGAGGTCGCCGTTCACCGCGACGATCTCGCCCGAAACCGGCGCGTAGACCTCGGAGACGGACTTCGTCGACTCGATCTCGCCGACGGTGTCGCCCCTGGCCACCGTGTCGCCGACCGTCGGGAGTGAGACGTAGACGACGTCGCCGAGGGCGTCCTGCGCGAAGTCGGTGATGCCCACACGGACCTCGCCTTCCCCGGCTCGTACCCACTCGTGTCCGGGCGTGTAGCGGAGTTCCTCAGGCACGTTCACGAAGGGTCATCGTAGCGAGCCCGCCGGCTCAGTTCTCGGCCAGGAAATGGCGGATCTCGTCGGCCGCGGCCCCGACCCGGGCAAGCGAGGCAGCTTCGTCGTCGGCCTCGGCGAAGATGTGCGTGAACGGCTCCTCCGTGTCGGGCACGACGAGCGTCCAGCCCGACGCGTCAATGACCTTCACCCCGTCGATGAGCACGATCTCGCCGGTACGGGCACGCTCGAGGAAAGCGCGCATCACGGCGCCCTTCTGGTCGAGCGGCGTCAGCACCGTTTCGTGGGCGACGCAGACGGGCGGCACCCCGGCGCGCAGCTGCGAGAGCCGCTGACCGCTTTTCGCCAGCATCGCCAGCACGCGGACGAGGGTCGCGACGGCGTCGTAGGCCGGTAGGAACTGCGGGAAGGCGAAGCCGCCCTCGGTGCTCGCCGCGAGCGTCGCCCCGCTCGCGAGCGCCACCTCCATCAGGTTCGCCGTGCCGATCTGGGTCCACACGACCTCGGCGCCAAGCTCGGCGAGCACCTCGTTCAGGCGCCAGGTGGCGCTCACGGGCACAGCGACCCGCGCCCCCGGGGTCGCCTCGGCGACGAGTCGGCTCACCGCGAGCAGCGCGTCGCCGTCGCCGAGCACCAGCCCGGTGTCGTCGACGAGGGTCAGTTGCTCGCCGTCCGAGGCGATCACCGCGCCGAGCTGCGCGCCCGACGACCGCACGAGCTCGGACAGCCGTGCCGCACTCTCGAGCCGGTCGAAGCCGAGCATGCCGACCGTCGACACGAGGGGGTTGACGACGAGCACGTCGGCGCCGAGCTTGGCCAGCACGTTCGGCATGATGAGGCTCGCCGTGCCATGGGCGTAGTCCAACACGAGCTTCAAGTGCGCCTCGCGCAGCGGCTCGAGCTCGATGCTCGATGTGAGCGCCGCCGTGTACAGCTCCCCGACGCGGGCCGGGAAGTCGATGTCGCCTATCTCTTCGCCGAGCACGCGCCGGAGGTCCTCGCGGTGGAACAACCGCTCGATCCTCTTCTGGGTCGCCTCGTCGACGTCGACGCCTTCGGCGTCGAGGAAGCGGATCACGACGAGCTGCGGGTCGTCGCGGTCGAGCCCGACGGCGATGCCGCCCTGGTTCGGGCCGGAGCGGATGTGGAACCGCGTCAGCGGCAGCGTGGCGGCCTCAAGGTCCTCGACGTGCAACCCCGCCGCGTTGAGCCCGACCATCGCGGCGCGCTTCAACATCCTCGCCGAGCGCGAGGAGTCCCGGGACGTCGTCACCACGGAGTCGCGGGGCATCGTCGCGGCGAAAGCCATCGCGACCCGCGTGACGAGCTCGGGCGAGAGGTCGACGTTGGCCAGGCCGGAGATGCCCCGGCGACCGAACAGCGCTCGCGTGCCGCGCGCCTCCCAGATGATCGATCTCGTCACCGTGGCGTTCGATTCCACGAGCTTGTGCGGGTAGACCTTGACACCCGCCGTGATCACGGCGTATTGGCCGATCCGGCAGTGGTCGCCGAGGACCGCCCCCTCGCCGATGTTCACCCCGCGGCGGAGTTCGCACGAGCGCCCGACGACGGAACTGCGCATCGCCGACCCCGGACCGATGTAGGAGTTGTCGTGCACGACGCTGCGTTCGATGTCGGCATGCTCGCCGACGCGGACGTTCGCGCCGAGCACGGAGTAGGCGCCGATCCTCACGCCCGGCCCGACGCGGCAGTTGTCACCGATCAGCGCGGGCGCCTCGATCGTCGCCGACGGGTCGATCACGGCTCCTTCGCCGACCCAGACCCCTTCGCGCAGCGGGAAGGCGTCGACACGGACGGAGACCTTGCCGTCGAGGATGTCCTCGTGCGCCTTCAGGTAGGCGTCGAGGGTCCCGACGTCCTCCCAGTAGCGCTCCGTCGTGAACCCGTAGAGGGGGCGCCCAGCCTCGAGCAGTTCGGGGAAGACCTCCGCCGAGAAGTCGACCGGGCGGCCCGACGGGATGTGGTCGAGCACGACCGGGTCGAGCACGTAGATGCCGGTGTTGATCCGGTCCGTGAACACCTGGCCCCAGGTCGGCTTCTCCAGGAACCGCTCGATCCTGCCCTGGTCATCCGTGATGACGATGCCGAAATCGAGCGGGTTCTCCATCGCCTTCAGGGCGAGCGTGGCGACGGCCCCGGCCTCGTCGTGGAAGCGCACGAGCTCACCGAGATCGATGTCGGTGAGCACGTCACCCGAGATCACGAGGAACCGCTCATCGAGCTGCTCCCGGGCGTTCAGCACCGATCCCGCCGTCCCGAGCGGTGTCTCCTCGGTCGCGTAGTCGATCCGGACCCCGAATTCCGAACCGTCCCCGAAGTAGGTGCGGATCGTGTTGGCGAGGAACGCGACCGTGATGATGATCTCGTCGAAGCCGTGATCTTTCAGCAACGAGATGATGTGCGCGGCCATCGGCTGGTTGGCCATCGGCAGCATCGGCTTGGGCTGGCTCGTCGTGAGGGGCCGCAGGCGCGTGCCCTCGCCGCCCGCCATGATGACCGCTCTCACGCCGCGACCACCCTCATGGAACGCGGCCCTCGCGCCGGCCCGTCACGTCGGCGACCCGGCCGCGCCGCGGTGTCCCGCGGCAAGCGCCCTGCGCGCCTCGGGCACGTAGCAGATCGCCGCGTAGAAGGAGAGGGCCAACGCCGGGGCGACGATCGCCCAGGCGGCGATCTCCACGGCTCGGGTCCATCCGCCGGGACCATGGGCGAGGACGAACAGCGGGAAGGCGCACATCAGGCCGAACGTGCCCGCCTTGCCGAACCAGTTGACATCGATGCGCGCGGCGCCGAGCGACGCGAGGACAAGGACCGTGCCCGAGACGAGGACCTCGCGCCCCACCACGACGGCGGCGAGCCAGACCGGCACCGCGCCGAAGACGACGATCGAGATGATCGCGGCAAGGAGCACGATCCGGTCGACGGCGGGATCGATGATCTTGCCGAGCGTCGTGACCTGGCCGTGATGGCGTGCAATGTAGCCGTCGAGGAAGTCGGTCGCACCCGCCACACCGAGCAGCAAGAAGGCGGCGACGCGCTGGTGCAGCGGGAAGAGCGCGGCGAGGAAGGCCCCGAGCACCGCGAGACGCGAGATCGTGATGGCGTTCGGCACCGTCCAGATCCGGGCGAGCAGCGCCTCGTCGTCGCGGGCGGGCGCGTCCGTCGACTGCT
The DNA here is from genome assembly GCA_050013835.1 of Acidimicrobiales bacterium. Lineage (GTDB taxonomy): Bacteria > Actinomycetota > Acidimicrobiia > Acidimicrobiales > Bog-793 > Bog-793. The sequence goes on along the minus strand of JBEKEM010000012.1, from coordinate 46,661 downwards.
CGAAGGTCGGGGCCACCACCGCAGTCTAGGGACGGAGGCGGCGCGCCAACGGCGACGCGGCCGCCGGGTGGTGCCCGCGAACCTCGTGCCTAGCGACCGCGGAGGATGTTGCGCACGACGAGGGCCATGATGGTGAGCACAGCACCGAGGACCGTCGTCGCGCGCACCCGCTGGGCGGTGGATCCGGCGCTCACGACCGCCTCGACCAGCAGGGCGGCGTCCTGGTCGTCCGGCACCGGCTCGAGCTTCTCGATCACCTCGCGCGCGCCTCGCTCATCGGGGCGCCGCAGGAGGAACGCCGCCTGGGCGACAGCGAACTGGGTGTCGCGGCGGAACTCGTGTGCGATGGCGCCCGAGTCTCGCCCGCGCCGCCACTCACACGGGTACCTCTCCCCCTCCAGCTGCTCGTCCCACCAGGCTTGGAGATAGCGACTGAATCGAGCACTCGGATTGCGCATCGAGCCCCAGTCTAGATACCTCGCTGTCGCCAATCGCCAAGCGGCGGCGCCGGCCGCTGGCCGCGGCCTTCACCTAGTCTCGCGACGGCACGCGCGGGCGCGAAATGGGAAGGGACGAAAGCGATGGCGACGGACGACGAGCTCCCGACGGCGATCGGCGACCGGCTGCTCCACCAGATCGAGCAGGGAGCGACGAGCGACACGATCCTCAAGCTGGCGGAGGCATGGGCCTGGATCCACAGTCCTGGGCAGCCGCACGGGGGCCCCACGGCCAGCTAGCTGGGGCGGCCCGGGTCTGGCGCTGGAACCGGCCGCAGCGCGCCCGGCCCGCCGCGCCGCCCGTAGAATCCGGCGGGGAGGACCGTGGTGCAGGCCGAGACCGAGCAAGGAAAGAAGACCGCGCCGCGAAGGCGCCGTGTGCTCTTCTGGGCGGCGCTCGTCCTCATCGTCGTCGTCGGGGCGGTGGAGGGATTCGCCGCCACCTCGGTTGACAACGACTCCAGAGCGTCCTCCTCACAGGGCGGCTCGCAGAACACGAACCCGGCGGGCGTCCACCTCCGGCACGGCGGACTCCACCTCCTCCGCGTGTCCCCCCGCGAGGGCACGAGCAACGTCGCCTTCGACGCCGCCGTCAGGCTCCAGTTCTCCCTCCCGCTCGCGCGCCGCATACCGATGCCGACCCTCACCCCGCCCATCGCCGGCACCTGGTCGCGACCGGATCCCACCACGCTTGTCTTCCAACCGGCCGGCAACTTCGTACCGTTGTCACCGGTCACCGTCGACGTTCCCGGCGGAGAAAGCGGGATCTGTGCGCGCTCGGGCGCGTCGCTGCTTTCGTCGGTCGCGACAACGTTCACCGTCGAAGGCGTGCCGGTGCTGCGGCTCCAGCAGCTCCTCGCCGAGCTCGGCTACCTCCCCGTCGTCTTTTCCCTCCCCGGGCCGGCCGGCGCGGACCCCGTGTCGACCACCTATCCCGCCCCGGTGACGACGACCGGTTGGTCGACCGGTGGGGAGTCGGCGCTCACCGCCGAGCCGACGAATCCGGATTCGGTCCCCGTCGAGCCCGAGTCCGGACAGTTCGAGTGGCGCTACCCGGGCACGCCGGCCCAGCTCGCGGCGCTGTGGGTCCCGGGGGCGTGGAACGTCGTCACGCAGGGTGCCCTCATGGCTTTCGAAGCCGATCACGGCCTCTACGTCGACGGTGTCGCGGGCCCCTCGGACTGGGCCGCGCTTGTGAAGGCCGTCGCGGCCCGGGACGTGACGCCGAGGCCGTACACCTACCTGCTGGTGACCGAGACGCTGCCCGAGACGCTCTACGTCTGGCGTGCCGGCCGTGTCGTGTTCCAGACGCCGGTGAACACCGGCGGGTATCGCGCGGCGACGCCGCTGGGGACCTGGCCCGTCTACCTGCGCTTCCTCTCGGTCACGATGAAGGGCACGAACCCTGACGGCACGAAGTACGACGACAAGGGCGTCCCGTGGGTCTCGTACTTCTACGAGTCCGACGCCGTCCACGGCTTCCTGCGAGCCGGGTACGGCTATCCCCAAAGCGACGGCTGCGTCGAGCTGCCCTACGCAAACGCCGAGACCGTCTACCCCCTTGACACCTACGGCACGCTCGTGACGGTCACGGAGGGCGACCTCTGGCAGCAGCTCGGCACGACGGCCCCGACCTACGCCTACGCCTACGTCCCGCCGACCACGACTAGCTCCACGACCACGACGACCCTGCCGTACATCTACTGACGACCCAGGGAGCGTCGCCGGCCCGGCCCCCGGCAGTCGCCGGCCTCTCAGCGTCACGCTCCCCGCCTCGACGGCTAGCCGGCGAACACTGTCCGTGTTCGCAAAGGCGACCGTCGTCCCAGTTCGGCTACCACTCCGCGTGGTTTCATCACCGCTCTTCATGATCACCTCATGTCATTGACCACACTCCGTGGTTGCCGGTCACATCCCTTGACTAGGTCAGACTGCGCCAGCCAGGCATCTGAAAAGGCCTTATACATGTCTGTGCCCGTAGCACCCTGGGTGGACGATGCTTCCATGAGGAAGCGCCCGTCCTCTGGTCGACACGCAGAGTGGCACCACCTAGAGTGCTCATCTGGCGAGACCGCGTCACCGAGTCAGCCCGACGAACGGACACGGTCGCCCCGGCGGGCCCGCCGGCTCGCCACCGGCAGTGTCATCTTCGTCGTCTCGGCGATCACGGCGAGCTAGGTCGCGAGCGTCACAGGAACCGAGGCGGCATCGTCCGTCCCCGTCACCCCGGTGAGCCTGCGCTCCGCCGTGCGTTTCGTCCACAAGATGACCCCGGCGCACCAGATGCTGGCGCGACCCGCGACACTCGACAGCTCCCCGGCCGCCGGAATCGCGTCGCACAAGAAGCGTGTGACGACGACCACCACGCCGACAGGGCCGGCGGTCTCGACGTCCACGACCACACGCGTGACGACGACCTCGACGCCCGCGACCTCGACCACGCTCCCCCGCTCGGCCGGGTCGCCTGGCCCGTCGGTCGCGCCGGCGAGCGACCCGCCGACCGGCGCCACGCTCGCCTCGCTCACGGCCGATGCCGACTGGATCGCCTCGGCGCAACCGCCGGACGGCGCGATCGCGAACTACCCGTTCAACGGGACGTCGGCGGCGATCGAGCCCTACATGTCGAACTACGGGGCCATCGGCCTTGCTGAGGCGACGGTGGCCACCGGCGACACGACCTACGCCAACGACGCCTGAAACTGGCTCTCCTGGTACGCGACGCACATGGATCCGTCGACGGGCTACGTCACCGACTACTCCTACCAGAACGGTGTCGAGACCTCGACCGGGTCCTTCGACTCGACCGATGCCTACGCCGGGACGTTCCTCGCCGCGGCGTGGGACACCTACTCGACGTCCCCCAACCCGACCAAACTCGCCAACCTGGTCCCGGCGATCCGGCTCGCCATGAAGGCGATTGAATCCACCCAGGAGTCCGACGGGCTCACCTGGGCGACCCCGACGTGGCACGTCAAGTACCTGATGGATAACGCCGAGGTGTACGGCGGGCTGGTCGCGGCCGAGGACCTCGCCCGTGTGGCCGGCAACGGCGCCCTCGAGTCCGAGGCGACCAGCGACGCGAGCAGTTCCTTTGGCGGCATCCAGGGACTGTGGAACACCGCGACCGAGTCCTACGACTGGGCGCGGGCCGGTGCCGACACGAGCACCGACACGAAGACGGACTGGACGGTCCTCTACCCCGACGCCTTCGAGCAGATGTGGGCGGTCGCCTGGGGCGCGGCGACGAGCACCCACGCCGCGACGATCCTTGCGAACTTCGCCGCCGACCAGCCGAACTGGGACGTGCCGACGGACTCGGCACCGTTCCTCACCAATGCGACCGTCGCCAGCGCTGAGATCGGCTACTGGCCCTTCGCTGCCACGGCGTGGGTCGCCGTCGGCGACCCGGGCGCCGACGTGACCGCGGCGACGTCGCTCCACGCCGATCTCGACGCCAACGGCGAGGCCTGGCCTTGTGGAACACGTGCGTGGCCGGCCAACTCGTCCTCGCCCTCGCCGCGGCGGGGCCCGTCTTCTCCTGAGAATCCGGCGGCACCCGAGTAGGACTCTCGTGGATCATCTGAGCCGCTGGGCGGCATCAAGCCTCAGCTCGTCGTCCTCGTCGAGGTACTCCAAGAGCTGTTCGTCGGTGGAGTCGAGATAAACGACGAGGAAGTCACTCACGGAGTTCCATCAAGGTCCGTCACCGCAAGCTCCTCCAGTTGAGCCGGAGTGGCTCGCCGAGCCTGTCGGCGACGGCGGCCCGGGCGTGTGCCGAGAACCATGCTGACAGCGATCAGTATTAGGACGATGCCAGCCCCGATCAGGAAGTAGCGACGGTGGTTCTGATAGGCGTTGGCTACATAGCCAAGGAGCGGGACCGTCCAGCGGGCTCGGTATACGTAGCCCCCAGGTACCGACATGGTCCACGGGTCCCGGACCGTGTTCGCATCGCCCTGGGTCTTGAACTGGAGCTTTCCGCCGGGGCCCTTGGTGATGCGGACGATGCGGTGCACGACCTGCTCGGAGGGCTTGTACGGGTCGGCGAACACGATCACGTCCCGCACGTGCAGGCTGTCCACGGGGACACGTTGGCTGATGACCACTCCGCCGACCGCGAGTCCGGGTCGCATGCTGCCCGAGAGGATCGGTGACACCTCCCAGGTGCCTTGGACCAGTGCGAAGGCGGCGACTCCCGCTGCGCCAAGCACCGCCAGCAGGAGCACGTAGGCGACGACCATGCGAAGCCGCCTGGCCCAGGTTGCGAACTTGGAACGTGGGGGTGCCGAGGTTCTCGGAGTGCCCTCCTCGGCGCCCAAGAAGATCTCGCCTGTGACTGGGGAAGTGCTACCCGCAGTGATCGGCATGGCTTCCTGATCGACCCGTAGGCCGTCCTCAGCGGCCGCAGGGGTCTCGTCCTCGACGACCGGAGACGTGTCGCCCTCAAAAACGGGAGCGCCGTCCTCGACGACGGGAGGCGTGCCGACCTCAGGGACCCCAGGCGTGCCGACCTCAGAGACAGGAGGGGTCTCGACTTCGACGACCGGAGGCGTACCGTCCTCGGCCACCGGCGAAGTGTCCGCCTCGGCCACAGGGGGCGGCGTGCCGTCCTCGGCCACCGGAGGAGTGTCGTCTGTTGTCATGATCCCCCCTGCGACGGCGGTGTGCTGTCGCACACGTAATCGCCAATGGAACCTTGCACTCGCGAAGGCCGACGCGAGCATCGGTGACATCATCCAGACGTTCGCCACATCATCGCACGGTCGCATTGCCACAGAGAGCCAACGCCTAGCCCGAGACTCAGGTTCTGATGAGGCACACAGGTACATGTGCCAGCTTGGCGTCCAGATAGAAATAGTGGCGGGGGGATCTTGACGATCCCCCCACCACATGGTCCTGCTGTCACTTATCGAGAAGCGGCGGCGGGCGGCCACGAGGACCGCACCGCCGTCAAGGCGCTTCCCTGGTGGGGGGACCGTGGCGATCCCCCACCACTACCAACTACACGTCCGGCGTGTCTGCAAAGTTGTACGAGGACTAACCAACCGGAGTGTCCTGGAAGGTATTGGCCATCGTGAGAGTGGCTCCGCCACCCTCATCAGCGTTAGTCAATGCTGGGGCCACGTTGGTGCACGCACCAGTGCCAGCGCCTCCCGCGTAGAACTGGAAGCTGAATGAGTCAGCCTGTCCCGGCTGAATCACGTACCACGGAATAGCACCAGCACCAAAGCCGTTGCCTTCAGCCTCCGTAGGAAATCCGCCCGGACCAGTGTTGAACCACCCAGACCCCGGCGCGCCAGCGATAGAACCGTCGTAAGCAACTCCGGTGTAGTGGCCATCGAGACCCGTCTGATAGATGCATACAAACGCATCACTGGCAAATGCACTAGGAGCGCTGGTAGTCAGCGACAGCCCCTGGTTGTAGTACCACCCAGGCAAGGAGCCAGTGTTCGTGTAGGTCACTGTGAAGACACCGGAGTTGAATGTCGAACCGACGCCTGACACGTCAGGCAGGGTCCAGGATTCGCAGTTCCCGCTCCCGTCGTACGCGGCACAGCTTCCTCCGTCAGTCGACGTTGCCGAAATGGCAAGTGTCCCGGCGTTGATGGCCTGCGTGCTGCCGGCAGTTGACGTGAACTGGCCACTAGCGCCAGCCCCGACCAGGCCCAGGCCCACGAGGCTCAGCACTCCAATAAGTGCAATAAAGCGGAATCTCATATCGTTCTGCCTCTCTTCAATAGATGGACTATTGACTGAGGCGTCGGGTTCGCCAGTCGCTCCCCCCAGGCCAGGCGACCAGATACGGCCTGTGGATCATCACGTCGCCCTTGTCCAGAAACCCATGGGGGTTCCTGTTTGCTGCCAGGGAGCTCCCATGGAGGAGTGCCCTGTTGGTGCGATCCAGACGGGGCGGGAACAAGCGCCCCGCCGGGCAGAACCGCAACACCTTGTTGATCAAGATCGAAACGTCGACGTCGTCGTGCGCTAGCCATCTGCATCACCGGGCGCATGAGACGTGCTCTTGCTTTGTAGGTGAAGCTGACCGTCGAGGATGTCGTGACGTTGGCGTAGGAGCGGGTCGCCTGGGCTCTGACCTCCGCCTCAGTGGACATAGACGTTCCTTCGGAACGTTTGTGCCTTGTAGAAACCGGATCCCGCGTACGCAACGACGAGCCAGTGCCGCCCGCGCCCGATCTTCGCCGAGCTCACCGTGCAGTGCGCGACACCGTGGGTGAGCTTGGGCGCACAGAGCGTCTTGCCATGGAATGCGAGCTTCACCGCTCCTGAGACCGTGCCGCGCCCGCCGAAGAGATGGATCCGGAAATGCACGTGCTGGTTGATCGCGAGGGTCCACGGCCCGACGGCGACGACGTCCACCCCCGGCACCACCGTGGAGACAACGGTGGGGGGTCGGACAACCCGCACCGCGGGGGTGGCGATGACCGAGAGGGTGAAGCCCCAGTGGCCGCTGTTGGCGCCGTGGGAATCGGTGCCCGAGACGGAGTACGTGCCGACGGGGTCCGTGGCGGGCGCCGTGATCGCACCCTTCGGGGAGACGGAGAGGTCGGGGCTGGAGGCGGTGGTCGTGAAGGTCACCGCGCCGCTGTTTCCCGTGACGTTGAGCTGGCCGCTAAAGGGCGTCCCCACCTTCACCGAAGCGGCGAAGGGGGCGGCCTGGACGATTGTCGAGGACCTGGCACTCGGGGGGACGGCCTTCGATGTGCCGGAAAGAAATTTCGGCGAGTCAGCGGCGTGGATCGCCTCCACGTCCGTGATGCGGACTGGGAGGCTCGTGGTGGCGTCGGTCGCCTGCCCACCAGCCCCGACGGACCCCGTGCCGAGGGGCATCGTTGCCGCGCAGGTCGCCGTGGTGATCCCGAGGGACACGATGGCCCCGCCGACCGTGAACAGAGCCCCGCGCCACGTCCGGCGGTTCATGGGAACACCACCGTGTCGTGCACGTAGACGTTGACCCGGCTCTTCAACGGCTCGTAGAAGCCGGAGCCGGCGTAGTTGACGAGGAGATAGTGCCGGCCAAGCCCGATCGTTGCTGAACTCACCGTGCAGTGCCCGACGCCGCGGGTGAGCTTGGGCGCACAGAGCGTCTGGCCCCGGTACTCCAGCTTCACGATTCCCGAGACCGTGCCGTGACTGCCGTAGAGGTGGACCCGCAAGCGCACCGCCTGGTGGGCAAAGAGGGTCCACGGCGTGTAGGCGACAAGGGCTACCTGCGGTGCCACCCTGATGATCTGCGGAGGTCCGATGATCACCGTGGAGGCGGCCGTGACCGAGAGGGTGAAGCCCCAGTAGCCGCTGCCGCCGGCGGTGTCGACGTCGGTGCCCGAGATTGAGTAGGTGCCGACGGCGAGCGGGCCCGTCGTCGTGACCGTGCCCGAGGAGCTGACTGCGAGGTGGGCATTGGGCGAGGTGACCTTGAAGGTGACACCGCTGCCGTTCGTTGCCAGCGTGTCAGTGAAGGCGGCTGACCCCGTGGTCGTTACCGCGGCGCCATAGGGGGCCCGTTGGACAATGACGACGACGGGAGGTCCGAGTGTTGGGCCGGCGCTGGCCTTCCACTGGGCGTAGAGGGTCACGCTGGCGGAGATGGTGATGCTCTCGCCGTTGGTGTAGGCGATTGCGCCGGTGAGCGTGGTGGCCCAGCCAGCGAAGGTGTGGCCGGTGTAGGTGAAGGCGTTGGGCGTGAGGGCTTGGGGCACGCCGCTGGTGTAGGTCTCGTCGGCCATCGTCCCGCTGCCGCCGTTGGCGTCAAAGGTGACGGTGTAGGTGCCGGCGGTTGTGGTGGTGGTGGTGGTGGTGGTGGTTGGGGTGGGGGTAGTAGTGGTGGTGGTGGTAGTGGTGGTGGTGGTTGGGGTGGGGATAGTAGTAGTGGTGGTGGTGGTGGTGCTCCAGGTGCCTGCCGTGATCGTCTGGCTGCTGGTGGTGGATGTGGTGAAGACGGCGTGAGCACCAGCCCCGATCAGGCCCAGGACGGCCAGGCTCATCACTCCCACGAGCGCTACCGAGCGAAGTTTCACGTCATCCAGCTCCTGCCGCCCACGCGGTTGGGCGCGACAACTAGGGAGTCGAACTCAGAGATCGCTCCCCTTCGCCCCCGCGGGACGAGTGCCCTGCCGGCGCGGTCCAGACCAGCGGGACAACACGTCCCACCTGCGAGAACTGCTTTGGTGCGGTCCAGACGAAATGGGAACGGACGCCCCGCCTGGCAGAACCGCAACACCTTCCCGTCGACCCGAGGGCGCGACGAAGCCACCTAAGAATCGATGAAGAAGCGCCTTGTCGAAGCCGCCCGCGCCCCCACCTTCCAGCACCCCACGACCCCCGCTGGATTCCGAGCGTCAGCCGACACACCTGCAGTGATGGTCGGCGGGACGCGGCATCTGTCTACCCTGACAGCGGCGCTTGGCCGGCCAAGAGAGTGCGGCACGCCGCGGCCGACGATGATGTGGGCGCCGGAGCGTACAACCTCGACGCCCGAGTCCCCGGCATGGCTGCGTCCCCGGCCCATCCCCCATCCTTTTCTCGACCGCCTCGAATTGCGGGCGGTTCCTAACCGAGCAAGGACGGTTTCACCATTCGCTCCCCCCGGCTCAGGTGACCAAGCACGGACCGGGGATCATCGCGCCCTCGCCGCTGCCACGAACGACATCGTTCGTATTCAGCTGCCTGCCATTTCAGCAGGGGGACCGAACGTTAGCTGGCCCATGTGCGCGACGCAACAGGTGTGTTCGATGGGTCACCTTCCGAGGTTTAAGTGGCTAATGCACCTCTTGCGACGTCTGTTAATTGTCAAAAGGGAGGAGCGACTCACGGGAGAATTCGCGCGCTCGGAGGAGTGCCGCATACCACATTTGCTCGGCCACTCCGACCCGTTCACTGGTCGGCGGCCCGTTGTTGTACAACACCCCAAGTTCACCGAAGGCGAGTCCCTGAAGTCGTTTCGGGCGATCCCCGCCCGGTCCGGAGCGAACCGGTCCGTTCAGCCTCGCGAGCCGTACGTGATAGTGAACGACGCCGCGGGAGGCGTCCCCTGGACCGGCCCCGGCAACGCCGCGGTCGAACCGTCTGGGCGCAGCATCTCGATCGCGTCGGCGTAGGAGGGAAGCCCCGCGGGACTCACGCTGAGCCCGGTGAACGCAACGCTCCCGAAGTCGGCGAGCGGGGCGAGCGACGAGCTGCCCGGGAGCCCTGGGTCCTCGGCGATCCACTCGGCGGAGGCCGCGGGGTAGGCGACCGGTTCCGAGGCGTGGGCACTCTGGCCGGTGGTCTCGTCGGTCACCGTCGCGGCCCAGGTGCCCGCGGCGGTCCGGGCGACCCGGGCCTCGATCACGTCGCCCGCGTTGACGTCGAACTGCTCCTGCCCGGCGAAGCCCTGCGCGGAGTCACTCCAGACGACGGTGTTCGTCTGGGAGCCGCCGGAGCACGTCGACGCAGTTCCCGCCTGAAAGAGGGCCGCCGGGTGGACCCACCCGTCGATCCCCACCCAGTCGGCGGTGCTGCCGTCCGGGGACGCGCTGCAGTCGAGCGTCGGCACCGTCCATTCGGCACCGACCTCCCGGTAGCTGCCACCGGTCAGCACGTAGCCGGCCCAGTTCATCGACGAAAGACCGGGGATCGGCGGCAACGTGACCGAAGGCGCGGGCGACGTCGAATCCATCGCATGGGCCGGATTCGAGACATGTACCGGCTTCGACGGCACCGTCGTCGTCGGGGGCACCGTGCTGGGCGGCACCGTCGTCGTCGGGGGCACCGTGCTGGGCGGCACCGTCGACGGTACGGGAGGAGTCGTCGTCGGGGGAAGCGTCGTCGCCGCCGTCAACGAACTCGCCACGGTCTCCATGACCCGGGGACGCCTCGCTGCGGTCGTCGTCGACGCGAGGTGGAGAACCAGTCGATCGGTGGTCACCGGGCGCACCACCGCCCCACGACCTGAGCCGGCAGCGCGGCGCAGAATCATGCGCTGATGCGCCGAGGCGGTGACACCCGGCAGGGCCGCACTCCCCCCGATGCCGACGACCTGGCTGACCGCTATCGCGACGGCCGCCGCGACGCCGCCACCTACACCGATCCGGCGGATCCGGTTGTGGGACGGCGCGCCGCTTCGCCGAACTGTCTCTGACGCAAACTCGGCAGATGACCACTCTACGTGTGGCCACTCTCCGTGCTTGCCCCGTGGTGCGGGCGTCCTCACACAGGTATCGTCCACCCAGGGTTGTTACCAACACAGACACGGACAGGGTTATTCCAGGTGACGTAAACGGCCCACCCGGGCTGGTCAGAATGCACCGGACGACAACCACCTTCCGCGGTCGATCGGTGCTCGGCGCCGCCTTCGGTGGCGAGCGCACCACTATTCGTGATGCGTCTCACTAATCTTCGAGCGCTCTTCACCACTCAGTGTGGCCACGACAACCGCCAGCAGTGCCCCAACCCACCCTTCGGCGGCGCCGACGACGTCCTCACTGCAACGAAGGCGACGAACGAGACGCGTCCTTTTCAGGCCCGAGCTGCCAGGAGCGGCGCCGCTCACCTATCCCGCGTGGTCAGGTCCTGGACCCCCGGGCGGCGAGGCTCCCCCGGGTCCGGATACGACGCCTTCGGCCGGGTTCGCGCGCCCTTGGGTCCGCAGAGACTCAACCGCGGCTACGGATGCACGACGAAGGCGGTGATCGCCTTGTCGAGCGTCGCCGCCAGCCGGGCGCGGAATGTCGGTGAATCCTGCAGCGCGGCATCCCCGGCGTTGCGCATGTTGCCGCACTCGATGAGGGCGACGGGCACGTGCGACAGGTTGAGCCCTCCGAGGTCGTCCCGGGGGACGATCCCGTCCGTGCCGGTGTAGTCCGAGATGGGCATCACCCCGGAGCCGGCGACGGCGGCGACGACGTCCCTCCCGAAGGCGAGGGAGCTCGCGATGATCCCGTTGTTGTAGCCGGGGTCGAGCTCGGGAACGTCGACCGAGAACCCGTGGCCCCACGCAGGTGCCCCGTCGGCATGGATCGACAGGGCGACGTCGGACGCGGCGTGGTTCGCGATGGCGGCGCGCTGGTTGATGCACGGGCCCACACCGTCGTTCGATGGGCGCGTCATCACCACCCAGGCGCCCTGACGGCGCAGGTCCGCCGCCAGGTCGACCGCCACGTCGAAGTTGAACTGGGCCTCGGGGAATCCACTGTCGGTCTCCGTGCCCGTCGTGTTGCAGGCCTTCAGGAACCCCCCGGCGTTGACCAGGTGGTTGATGTAGCTGAGGTCCTCGTAGTTTCGGCCGTTGTGCCCCGGGTCGAGCGTGATGACCCGACCGGCCAGGGAGTAGCCGCTCCCGTCCGGCACGACTGTCGTGTTCCGCAGCGCGTCACCCAACGCGACGACCGCGCCCGAGGCGAGCAGGATCCACAGGCCCTCCCCCGTGCGGGTCGGAGCGAAGGCGATCGCCGGCGGTCGCCCAAGGCCCGGCGAGGAGTGCATCCGGGGTGCTTGCCCGACCGAGACGACACGGCCGTCCGCGAACAGCAGCCAGTAGCCCCAACCGACGGGGCTCGCCTCGATAGCGACGAGCCGACCGTCCGACGATCCGCCGTGGACCTGGGCGAAGTGCCTCGCGTCGCCGAAGGGCGTGACGCTCCCGTCGGCGGTGGCCACCCAATAGCCCCGAGCATCCCGCGTCGCGGCCATGCCGACGACGGGATCACCCAGGGAAATGGCCCGCAGCGAGCCGTGGTTCTTCGCCGACCCGTACGAGAAGACCGCGCCTAAGCGGGTAACGACCCAGTAGCCGGAGCCGGCCGGATCCACCACGATCTGGATTGCCGGCTGCGTCGCCTCGTGGGCGAAAGCTGAACTCCCCGGCTGGGCACCTCCGAAGCCGAGGACGCGGCCGTCCGCCGCGAGCAGCCAGTAGCCCCTTGCCGCTGCGGCGATGCTCACCGTGGGCGAGGACGAGGCCCAGCCGGTCGCGCCCCCCGTCGCGTGCTGCCCGGCGATCGCGCTCACCGATCCGTCCGCCGAGAGCACCCACAGACCGCGCCCCCCGCGGGCACTCGCGATGGCGACCGGCGTGGATCCACCCACGCTGCCGCTCGCCGCGCCCTGCCCGGATGCGCCGGCCGGCCGGGTCGGCGCGACCGTCACGGCCATCGCGCCCAGAGCCAGTGCAGCGGGAACGATCCCTCGCATGACGCTTCGCGCCGGATTCACCCGCTCCCTCCTGCGTGCCGGTTGCCGGAACGGAGTGCCATCCTCAACCCCTCGCTCGGTTCGCCGGCGTCCGCCCTCGTCAACCCGTTGCCGAGCACGCGCCCGAGAGGCCGCCGATGGGCTCACCAGCGGTAGTGGACGTCCGGCGCGATGAGCTCCCGGTAGAGCACGGCGAGCTGCTCCAGCGTCGGCCCGTCGAGCGGCCCGAGCTCGCCGGCGAAGGCGTTCTGGCGCGCCTGGTCGGGATTCCTCGCCCCCGGGATCACCGTCGACACGCCAGGATCCGACAGGCAGAAGCGCAAGGCGAACGCGGCCATCGTCTGGCCGGGAGGCACCAGGTCGCGCAGCTCGTCGACGGCGGCGAGGCCGGTCGCGAGGTCGACCCCGGAGAACGTCTCGCCGACGTCGAACGCCTTGCCACGGCGGTTGTAGTTCCGGTGGTCGTCCGACGCGAACTGCGTGTCCCGCGTCATCTTGCCCGTGAGCAGACCGGAGGCGAGCGGTACCCGCACGATCACCCCGACACCGGCGTCCCGGGCGGCCGAAAGGAACCTCGCGGCCGGGCGCTGGCGGAAGATGTTGTAGATGATCTGGATCGTCGCGACACCGGGGTAGTCGAGCGCCTTCAGACCCTCCTCCACCCTCTCAACGCTGACGCCGTAGTGCACGATCGCGCCGCCCGCAACGAGGTCGTCGAGCGCCGCGAACACCTCGGGGTGGTAGAAGAGGTCCGTCGGGGGACAGTGCAGCTGGACGAGATCGAGCACTTCCATCCCCAGGTTCTCCCGACTCCGGTCGACCCATGAGATGAGGTTCTCCGGGCGGTAGTGCTCGACGCGCTGCTCGGGGGCGCGACGCCCGACCTTCGTGGCGACGAACACCGGCTCGGCGAGCTCCCGGCGCACCTCGGCGACCAGACGCTCGCTCCGTCCGTCCCCGTAGACATCGGCCGTGTCGAAGAAGTTCACGCCGGAGGCGGCCGCCGCCCGCAGTGCCGCGCGCGACGTGTCGTCGTCGACGTCCCCCCAGTCCGCCCCGATGGCCCATGCACCGAAGCCGATGACGCTCGCGTCCCACCCGGTCTTTCCCAGTCGGCGCTTCTCCACTCAGTCGAGGCTAGACGCGTCGGGTTCCAAGGAGTTCATCGACGCGGCCTCGGGAAGCACGCCGTTACCGTTGGAGGGGTGCGAGACGGACCAGGGCGCGAGACCGAAACGAGCGCGGTCTTGAGCAGCAGGGCCCGACGTCCTCGTCGCCGTTGTTCTGGGGGGTGGAGGTGAACCTCGTTCCGGCCCCGCCGGCGTCGCGTGATAGCAGGATCCTGACCCTCCTCAACACGATGGAAGCGTCCACCTGGAGGCTTCCATGACTCGGGAGCCTTTGCGGGCGCCGGTGTCTGTCAGAGGACTCACGCCGACGCACCGTCCGGTGCCCGCCAGCCTCTTCGGCGGTCGTTATGGTGACTCGTATCTCCTCAGGCTGGAAGTCGCACAGGTTGAGGACATCGCGCCACACGTGCGATCCCTCACGGTGGCGTCGACCGATCTCCTTGGTTTCAACTTCACGGCAGGCCAGGACCTGATGCTCGACTTTCCCCAAGGTGGCCGCACGCTGCGCCGGCGCTACACGATCCGCCGCGCCGACCCAGATGCCGGCACCGCGGATCTCGAGTTCGAGATCCACGACGGTGGCGGCGTCGCCGCCTGCTGGGCCGCCGATACCGACGTCGGCAGTCGGCTCGAGGCCATCGGACCTCGGGGTGTGATCACCGTCCGTCCCGACTCCGAGTCGCACATCTTCGTCACGGACGACTCCGCCATTCCGGCGACATTCGCCATGATCGAGGCTCTGCCGCCCGGGGCCACAGCGACGGCTTTCCTCGTCTCCCCGCACGGACCCGAATCGCGCCCGGTCCCGCTCGGCACGGCGGACACCCGGATCCGCTGGGTCGAGGAAACACGGCTCCCGGAGGCGATCCGCGAATCCGCCCTGCCGCGCGGAGTCGCCGCCTACGCCCTCGGCGAGCGACGTCTCGTCCTTTCTGCCGTCGACCTTTTCGTGAGGGTCGGAGTGGACCGGGACGCCATCGCGTCTAAGGCCTACTGGCGGCGCGACCAGCCCAACGAAGCACGCGGCGAACCCGCCCGCGATTGAGGAGCCCTGCCAGCGAACCAGAGATTGGGGTCGGGCAACGTCGACGTGCCGTCTGGTCTTCCTGCCGGCGTTAGCTCCGCTGTCAGCCCGACCGGTTGGTGAACGGCCTCGGGTCGTTAGGCTCACCGTAACCCAGGAGGATCGACAACTGGATCTTGAGCCTCGTCGGCGAGTCCGACGAGACCGTGAGGTGGAAAATGCGACGCAAGACCTTCGACATTCTTGTCAGCGCGGGCGGCGTCGTAATCGTCGTCATGCTCGTCGTGGCGGGCGCGCTGCTGATGTGGGGCTACAACTTCAGTTCCTCGAGCGTGCACAACCAGCTGGCTCGCCAGGAAATCTTCTTCCCGCCAAAATCCGAGATTACGCCGGCACAGCGGCCCTACCTCCTCCAGTACGCCGGGCAGCAGGTCCTCACCGGCCCACAGGCGAATGCGTACGCCCAGAAGATCGCTTCCGACATAAGCGGCTTGCCCTATGGCGGTGTCTACGCGAAGGTCAGCGCAGCCTCCATGACCCACCCGAACAACGCGAAGCTCGCGACGGACGTCACGATCGCCTTCAAGGCCTCGACCTTGGAGGGTCTGCTCCTTGAGGCCTATGCGTTCGGCACCTTCGGGACGATCGCCTTCTGGGCCGGGATCGCATCGTTTGCCCTTGCGGCCGTGATGCTCCTCCTCGTCCTTTTCGGCTTCTACCACGCCAAGAGGACACCACCCGATTTGGAACTCCTGCCGGTCGAGGAGCGTTAGTTCCTCAAGGTGGCCGCCCCGCCTTCGGCGAGACTTTGGTCGGCTGCCGGGATTTGAAACCGGAACGTCTTGACCCCCGGAGAACTCGAACGTGTGAACGGGCGTCCATCAGCGTCCACGGAGCAGCTCTGAGCAGGTGCTTGTTTCCCTGCACGTCTGTACTGACCGCGTGCCGAGCGCGAGTGGCGCGCGCAACTTCTCATGAACGACACCTTCGTGTGATCGACGTTTGGTCCGCATTGGCAGGGAAGTGGAAGGGGATGGGACCAACGAATCCTCGATCAAGCAAGATCTTCAGACGGGAATCGGCCAAACTGAACTGTCGGACACCTTCTTGCGTTGCGTTCACCCTGGTATCGCGGGCGCCCTTGGCTCGCCACATCATGTACATGGCCGCACTTGTCGCCAGGAACGCACGCTCGACCGCTCCGGTCGAGGTGATTTCAGGCAGTACCTGGCGTTGGCGCCGAGTAGATGAACGCTCTGTAAGCGTCCACCGCGACACAGCGGCGTGATGTCGCGCAGGAGATGGAAGTGAGCCCACCACTGTTCGGGTCGACCTTCTTCGGGGTCGACCAAGAACTTCCGTCGTAGGTTAGGGCGTTGTCGTAGTCTGCTGCCGCGCAGAAGGTCGTTGTCAGACAGGAGATAGAAAACGCTACCTCTCCTAGGATGGACTTCGGCTTCGACCACGAGTGCATGCGGTAAATGAAGTACTCGCCCAGGTCATCGCCTGCCACGCAGAAGCCCGATGTCGGGCAGGAAATGGACAATTCGGGGTACAACGGGGATACGGAATTCGGATTACGTATCGGGTCGATGCTTTCGGAGCTCCACGAGCGGCCGTCGTAGGTCAGCGCATTTCCGAACCAATCGACCGCCGCGCAAAATGCCGTTGACGGACAGGAGATTGTGAGGTCGGCGCCAGCCGGGTCGAAGGCCTTGGGCTTCGACCAAGAGCCGTCGCTGAGCGTCAGGTACCTGCCCTGACCGTCCACCGCGACGCAGTGACCCGATTCCGGGCACGCAACTGAGGCCAGCGAGGCGGCGCCAGACTTCGGAGCTGGGTCGATTAACTCCGGCTTCGACCAGGATTGCCCGTTGTAGGTAAGTGCATACCCGCCGTCATCCACTGCGACGCAAAAGGACTTCGTCGCGCACGAGATTGACAGCGCCAGGTTCGCCCCGTGCGGGTCGACGAGCTTCGGCTTCGACCAGGTAATCCCGTTGTAGGTGAGGACGTAACCGGAATCGTCCGCGGCAGCGCAGAAGCTCGCCGAGGGACAGGAAACCGAATCGAGACCACCGCTGTCGGGGTGGATGCTTATCGGCTTGGACCAGGAAATCCCGTTGTAGGTGAGGATGTAACCGGAATCGTCCACTGCGGCGCAGAAGCTTGCCGATGCGCAAGAGATGGAGGTCAGCCCTCCGAAGTTCGAATCGATCTTGCTCGGTCGTGACCAGGAGCCGCTGGCGTAGGTGAGGACGTATCCGGAATCGTCCACGGCAGCACAGAAGCTTGCCGACGGACAGGACACCGAATCGGGCGCGCCCCCGTTCGAGTCGATGAGACTCGGACTCGACCAGGATCCGCCACGGTAGGTAAGTACGTTCCCGTTGAAGTCGACCGCAATGCAGACGTTTGGCATTGGGCAGGAAACCGACTGAAGGGAGATCAGGCCCCTGGCGATGGTATTTGGTGATGACCACGAGCTTCCGTTGTAAATGGAGATGCTGTCGTAATTCACGGCAGCGCAAAAGGCCGACGACGCACAGGAGACTGAGAACGGGCCGCTCCCGTTCTTGAGAATGCTGTCGGAACTCCACAAACGACCGTCATAGGTCAGCGCATTGCCGTGCGAGTCGACCGCGGCGCAGAATCTCCTAGACGGACAGGAGATTGAGACGAGTCCGCCTCCGTCCGGGTCGATGGACTTGGGCTTCGACCACGCGCTTCCGTCGTAGGTGGCGACGTTTCTTTTCGCATCGACGGCTGCGCAGAATCTCCTTGACGGACAGGAGATTGAGACGAGTCCGCCTCCGTCCGGGTCGATGGACTTGGGCTTCGACCACGCACTTCCGTCGTAGGTAAGGACGTTTCCTTTCGCATCGACGGCTGCGCAGAAGCCCACGCTCGGGCATGAGATCGCATCGGTATTCCCCCCCGGCGAGGAGTCAATCAATGTGCCGGATGACCACATTCCTGCGGCACTAGTGGAAGGAGATGCAGCCGCAGGTTGAGCAACCTCAATCGTCGCAAGACCTGATAGCCCAGCGACAAGCGAAACAATCGCGATGGCCAAGCGAAAAGGACCTGGTCGGGACATATTGCCTCCTCCGTCCAGGCTCAGCTCCGGGAGACCCGGGAGGCACCGGGGTGCGATTGCGAACAAATGGTCGGACGCATTTCAATTTTATCGCGTGTAAGAGCCGCTGTTGCAGTCTCCAGTTCTTTGTACAACTCCTCAACCGAGTGCGCGCCACAGGCTGGCTCGTCTAATCTCGCAACCAGTGAAAGCGTTCGCCTACTTGGCCACTGTCGTCCTGTGCGCGGTAGGAGTCGGTGTCGCCGACATTTCGACCACGGCGCAGGGGACGGTCCCCGCCTCACGACCTACCGTCAAATGGAATTCTTGCAGCAAGATCTTTGGAGAGCCTCTCAAGATCGCCAATCCCAAATTTGGCGACACAGTCCGAACGCGCAATCTTGTCATCGAAGCAGTCTGCAGTGCCGGTGTTCACGGAGGATGGATAATCCGCGCAACACGGCGGCAGGGCGGCGTCTCGACAACGTTCGAATCGGCTCGGCTTCCTCTTACTTCGCCTGTCGCAATCCTCGCCGTCTACTACTTCTCGCCTCGCAGGCTGCCAGCGATTCTCGCCCAGGTTGGCTACGGCATGACCGGACAGCCCTACGAACTCCTGACATTTGTCGGAGATCACATCGCTCGTGTAGAGATAACGTTTCCCCCAGGCAATCCCAACATTGGAGGACTAGCAGGGGGAGGTGCTGCCCTGCATGGCCAGGGCGTGTTTTGTTCTCAGGCTGATAACCGGATGCTTTTGACCCAAGCGAACTGGGAAATCGATGCTCCGATTCGATGGGTCTCCTACCGCGGAGGTGTGACTCCGGCGCCTAGTGATCGTGTGACGATCTACTACGACCGCTGGACCTTGGGCGGGCAGCCCCTGCATCAACTCGAAGTGCGAACGCTGTCCGATGGTTCGACGACTTATGTCAAGGCGCAGCGTTTGGAGAACGCCCACTGTTAGTCCCCGACGTCGCTTGACCTTCCAACGTCCGCAAACGCCGGGCGAGTGACGCCCTGGTCGAGTCGGTCGCCTGGCGCGCAGGACGACGGACACGTGGCCTGGCGGATCCGAGGAGAGGACCGCCCGGATCCAGGGTGATACACGCATTCTCGGGTGAGCTCGTCACCGGCGCTCGCTTGGCGAGGCAACCGCCCGATGAACATGACTATGCCCGCCGAACGCCGTTTGCGCTGCTCATACTAGTCGGGCTGCCGGGATTTGAACCCGGGACCTCTCGACCCCCAGTCAAGTTCGCACACTCGTAGTCTGCCGCCTCGTGCAGAATCCCAACTGCTCTAGGGCCATTTACGCCTAGGCGATACCAGGCAATACAGGACGGGCGGCAGTACCTGTAGTTGGCGTGTAGTTGGCGGAGCGAGCTCCCCTCCTCTTGATCCGGCGTCAGTCGCGCACAGGCATGGTTGCTGTGTTTTGGTCATTGGGTCGCGCTGAATCCTCGTAGTGTCCGGCGCGTGATCGCCGACGCTAACCACGAGAACATGAAAGACGCGCTTCCCGCGCTCAACGCTCGGCTCGTCGAACTCGACGACCGCGTCCCCGACACCACCTGCAGACAAGGCTTCCATCGCCACGCGTGAGCAGCTTCCCTCGAACCCGTTCACACAAGCCCGGCACAAGCAGGATCAGATTATTGGACCCTTCAGGACAGAGCCGTGGCAAGCCGATCAGCGACGTTCATCACGTCGACCTTGCTCAGCGGTCCATCGGCAGCGATCATCTCGGCAAGCTTCTGGCCCCAGGTGACCCAGGCGTCGCGGAGTTGGAAGAGCTTTGCAAAGAGCTTCCACTTAGCATCGATGAAGCAGAGGGCGGCATGGACAGGGCAGAGCGTGCATGGATAAGCCGGCGTTCCCAAGTCGTCGTTCGGCTCGGCCATCGAGTGGGCGTCGTCTCCGGCGGGGCCAACGCGGATGAACCGATCTGCACCGTAGCAAGCTGAATTGAAGCGGTTCATCCGCATCGTCGTGTCGACATCCTCGGTACAGGCGTTTCAGGCTCTATCGCCAAGTCTGTACTGCTCGGCCGAGGGTCTCACTCACCTCGGTTCTTAGCAGCTGGGCCAGGGGCGCCGCCGTGACCTCGCCGGAACTGAGGCGATCGGTTGCGTGAAAGCAATCCCAAAAGCGGACCAGTCCGTCCTCACCGTCGGCGTCGAACATCTTTGCCGCGAGTCGCTGCCACCGGTACTGGTACCAGACGTAGTTCAGCGGGCTCATCGGCTGATCACCACCCGTGTAGTGGGCTTCGAGCTCCTCCAGCGTGCTGTATCCCTCGGCGCGCATCCGAGCGCCGAGGCGCCGACTCTGAGAAGCTTGGATTTGCCATTCGCACATTATTGCGCCGGGCGATCGACTGCCCCTGAGCGTCAGGCCGTGTGTCCGATTGCCTTCAGACGCGGCTCGGCGTGTTGGGTTTAGGAAAGGCGAAGGTTCGTAGGTACGTGATGGCGGCGTCAAGGGCGACTTCAAGCGGGTAGGTGCTGCGTGTTGTCTTGGCGAGCAGGAGCCCGCCTTGCAGGCTGGCCATCACGCCGAGGGCCAGTTTCGCCGGGTCCGCATCTGATCGCAGTTCTCCCCGCTGGGCCATCGTCGCCAACCCATCAGCAAGAAGTTGCTCCCAGCTGCCGATGGCGTCGGCCAGCTGGACGCGAGCGGTGTCGTCCAGCTCGGCGAGCTCGTTGGCCAGCGACCCGAGCGGGCAACCCCCCCGACAGCCGAGCTCTCGTTGCAGCACTACGATCATGTCGCGCCAGCTGGTGATGTCCTCCCAGGTCGCCAGGGCCTCGAGTACTGGCCGCTGGAAGGCCAGGATCCTGTCGCGCTGGCGGTCTATCACCGCGCCGACAAGGGCGTTCTTGCCAGAGAAGTAGTGGTACAGCTGCGACTTGCTGGTTCCCGTTGCCCGGCCGACGTCGTCGAGGCTCGCGGCCGCGACCCCGCGCTCATAAATGAGGTCCGCGGCGGCGTCAACGATCCGCTGACGGGTCTCGCGACCCTTCCGTGTCGCTGGACCCTGCTCGTCACCTCTGTGAACAGTCACGTTTGCTGAGTCCTCACAGAATTTGGACTTGCTAGTCGATTCGCGGAGCATAGAATGGACCGCGCAGTCCACTCTATTCGTGAGGAGCCCTTTTGTCGACGACAGAAGCCCCGCTGCGCCTTCAGCCTCAACTCGACGAAACCACTGCCGACATCGAGGCCGCTCTGCAGTCCCTCTTCAACGCGGAGCGACCCATGCCATGACAGAAAGTTCTCAAAACCAGCTTGAGCGACCCGTGCGCGTGGGAAGGCGGGTATTCCTCGGCATGATCGGTCTTGGCGCGGTGGGAATCGTCGCTGGTGCCACGGTGCAAAGAAGGCTGGGCAAGATGCTTGGGTCCGGCCTGGGTCGCCTGCTCCCAGGAGGTGACAACTTCCAGATCTACAGCGTCACAAACACGTTTCCCCGCATCACACCGGATCGCTACCGGCTCGAGGTCACGGGGCTCGTAGAGCGACCGCTCACGCTCACCATCGCCGACCTCGAGGCCATGCCCAGTACCAAGCTCGTAAAGATGTTCCAGTGCGTGACGGGATGGCAGGTACCAGACGTGCACTGGGAGGGTGTGAAGCTGAGCGACGTGCTCGACGCCGCCCGAGTGAAGCCGGAGGCCGTCGCCTTGTCGTTCTCTTCCTATGACGGCTCCGACACCGAAAGCCTGACGCTCGACCAGGCTCGTCTCCCTGACGTCATCGTCGCCTACCGCATGCTCGGAGGTCCGATCACGACCGAGCACGGCGGCCCCGTCAGGCTCTACGTGGCTCCGATGTTCGGCTACAAGTCGCTCAAGTGGCTCTCGGCTATCCGGGTTGTGGACAAGGTCGAGCCCGGTTTCTGGGAGCAGAGCGGCTACCCGGTCAACGGCTGGCTCGACGGCTCTACTGGCCCGAGTGACACGGCGTCTGGCTGAAAGAACCGCGTGCCCGCGAACCCAGATCGAAGTCAGCCTTCCGGCAAAGCACTGACGCCCCTCAGGATCACCCGCTTTGATCTCGTACAACGGGTCGCCCACTGGGCCAATGCCGTGCTGTTCGGCATCCTCATGCTCACCGCCCTGCCTCTGTACTTCTCATTGGTCGAGCGCCTTGTCGGACGTCACCTTCTGATCGCCGAGATTCATCTCTGGGCGGGAGTGGCGTTGCCGGTTCCGCTCGTCGTGTCCGTGCTGGGACCTTGGGGAGCGAGGATGCGGCGCGATATGCGGCGTATCAGTCGCTGGACCGAGGACGAGGTCCGCTGGCTTTGGCACCTCGGCAGGAACGCCCCCCAGATCACCGACAAGTTCAACCCGGCACAGAAGCTCAACGCGATATTTGTCGCCGGTGCAATCGTCGTCATGCTCGGGACCGGATTGATCCTCAAGTGGTTCAACGTGTTCCCCGTCAACTGGCGTGAAGGAGCAACTTTCGTCCACGAGGTGCTGGCGTTCGCCATCTTCATCGTCGTGATCGGCCACATCGGTTTCGCCCTCACCCATCGCGACGCGCTCCGGTCGATCGTGAGGGGATGGGTACCTGAAGCTTGGGCAAGGAAGCACGCGCCGCGGTGGCTACAAGAAGAGCGAGAAGGCGTTGCACTCAGTAGAAGGAAATCGGTGCGAAGCGTTGAGTCCCGGGCGGACGCGACCGCCGACCTTCGCGGCGATCTTCCGTAGCTGAAATCGCCTCGGCGAAGAGGCGAACGTCCCCTCAACGCTTTCGCAGTCGACGGTCTGACTGTTGGCCGGGACGAGCTTGCCGCTCCAGGCGTCGAATCCATCGGTGAGGTCGCCTGGGTGGATGTGCTGTTTGAGAACCCCGCATCTTTAATGTTCGGGTGGTGCTTCTTCAAGAGACCTGACGGCAATGCCGACGCGCTCCACCCTGAGCTGCCGCTGATTTGACGGACATCTGCCCTGACTTGCTGCCGCTGGAGAAAGGCACGCTAAGTGGATCTGCCGGGCGTCTGGGCGCGTCAAGAGGCTTGCTGGATCTCGGCGCCCGTCATCAATCGCACCACCTGTTCCATGTCGGTCTCGGCGGTACGCACCACCCCTGCGCGCCGTCCCGCCCTGAGGACAAGGATGCGGGTCGTCAGCTCGAAAACCTGAGGCATGTTGTGACTGATCAGGATGATGCTCATGCCGCGCTGATTGATCGTCTGGATCAGCCCGAGGACGGCTTTCGACTCGCGGACCCCGAGCGCCGCCGTCGGTTCGTCCAGGATGACGATGCTCCGCCCGAAAAGCACCGCCCGGCTGACTGCCACCCCCTGGCGCTGGCCCCCTGAGAGGGTCTCGACACGCTGGTGCAATGACCCCATGCCAATGTTCAACGAGTTGAACTGCTCACGCGCTTGGCGCTGCATGGCTCGACGGTTGATGATCGGGAGCAGATGGCCGAAGCGGCCTCCCAGCCGCACCTCGCGACCGAGGAAGAGGTTTTCAGCCACGTCCAGCATGGGCACCACGGCCAGTTCCTGGTAGACGGTTTCAATACCGAGGGACCGGGCTGCCACCGGGCTGTGCAAGTGGGCGCGCTGGCCGTTGACAACAATCTCGCCGGAATCAGGCTGCAGCACTCCGGAGAGGATCTTGATCAATGTCGACTTCCCGGCGCCGTTGTCACCGACCAGCCCCAGCACTTCCCCCGGGAGTAGGTCGAGGTCGACCTCGCTCAGCGCCTGGACGTGGCCGAACGCTTTCGAGATACGTCTCGCCTCGAGCACAGGTGAAGCGATGGCGACGGGCGCTTGCCCGTCGCCATCGCCCACTGACGATGCGGTTGTTATGACTTCCACGTCCTGATCGGTCCCGAAGAACCCGCGGGGCCGGGAGCCGTGAAGGCGGGTTCACCCCAGACCTTGGCCGCTGCCCCGTAGGACCCGGTCGTCGCGGCCCAACGCGCCTGCCAGACTTTCCAGTCCGACGGCAGCACGTTGTGCGACGGCTGCGGGATCGTCTCGTGCCAACCCCCGCCCTTTAGCAGGGAGTAAAGGATCGTGGTCGACTCGTACCCCCAGCCCCAGTAGTCCTGGGTCCACACCGACTGGACAATGCCGTCTTTCAGATACGTGACCACCGATGCCAACGGGTCGAAGGACTCGACCTTGATCTTGCCCTTGTAGTGGTCGAGCAGCGGAGTTGCCCCGACACTGGAGAACAGGGCCCAGCCGCCGACCATGATTATCCCGTTGAGGGTCGAGCCGTAGCTACGGATGACGTCCTCGGTGTCGGCAATCGCCGTCGGGGTGTCGTCCATCGTGTACGCCGTGTTGAGGACTGTGATGCCCTTCCCTAGCCTCGACTTCACGCCCGCGATGCGCAGGTTCAAGTTGAGGGCGGACGGGTCTCCACTGACAATCACGACGTTGCCGTGCCCATGGAGCAACTTGGTCATCTCGCGGCCCATGTTCTGTCCTACCGTGTAACTGTTTACGCCGTAGAAGCAGACGCGGTTGCTCTTGGGGGCGTCCGAGTCCCAGCACATCACACAGATGCCATTGGATATGGCCTTGTTTATCACTGGGATGTAGGCCACCGGGTCGTTGCAGCTGATCCCGATCGCGTCCACCTTGGACGTCACCAGCCCTTCAAGCACGTTGATGTCGAGCTCCGTGTTGGTCGTGGTCCCCGCGGTGAAGATCGGTTCCACGTCGCCGAGCTCGCTAGCCCGCTGTTCGAGCCCGAGCTTGGCCAGCGCGAACACGGGGTTGTCCAGGCCCTTGGGGACGATCGCGATCTTGTACTTCCTGGTGGGAACTGCCGCGAACGCCTTCGGTGTCCACAATGAGGACGCCGCCAGGGCGCCAGCGGAGGCTCCCGCAAGCTTTAGGAAGTCCCTCCGTGAAGTAAGTTTCGTGGTCTTGGCAGCACCCGACCCAGGTGTCTCGCTCATCTCTTCCTCCCTTCTTCAGTCTGTTCTCTTGTGTTCCGTTTGTCCTTGGTCCCGGTCTTGTCAACTGACACACCCGCTGGCCATGTCCTTTGTGTGGCCAGGTCTATGCGCCCATCTGACACCCCAATCTAGCTGCGCCGTAGGCGTCGTCGCAGCTGGTCGACCCCGATGGCAGTCAGGATCACGCACCCGACCACCAGCTCGGTCCAATAGCCCGGCACTTGAGCCAGGGTGAGCCCATCCGAGATCTCCCCGACCAGGGTAACTCCCAGCACCGTCCCGATGAGGGTGCCCTGGCCGCCGAACAGGCTGACCCCTCCGATCACGGCGCCGGCGATCACGTTGAGCTCGTCGCCGACGCCTTGGCTTGGGTTGGCCGAACCCAGGAACGACATCAAGAGCACGCCACCAACGGAGCCAAGAAGACCCGCTAGGGCGTAGGTGAAGAACTTGACTCGCTTCACCTTGATACCGAGCAGGCGGGCGGCGTCCTCGTTGCCACCCACAGCGTAGATATTACGGCCCAACGGCGTGTAGCGGAGGAACAGCGTGAGCACGACGGCGAGCCCGATCATGACCACCACGGGGTTGGGGATACCAAGGACCGACCCTTGCCCAAACTTGTCGAAGGACTGAGGCGGGTAGAGCGTGAACCCCTGGCTGTAGGCCACCGCATAGCCGCCGACCACGCTCAGCATGCCCAGGGTCGCTATGAAGGGCTGCATTCCCACCACGGTCACGAGAAAGCCGTTGACTGCGCCCACCCCGATCCCCACGCCGAGGCCGGCGAGGAGACCGAGCGCCGTGCCGTGCCCATGGGCCATCACTGCCGCTGCCAAGAGACCCGACAAGCTCATGTTCGACCCCACGGAGAGGTCGATGCCCTTGGTCATGATCACCATCGCCCCCCCAAGGGCGGCGATGCCGACATACGAGAACTCCTGAGCCGTCGTGAGGAGGTTGCCACGTGATAGGAAACAGCGACACGGCGCTGAGGAATTGAACACCGCCCCCAGAACGACGATGCCGACGAGGACGCCGATCCAAGGAACGGCAAGGAGTCTTAATCCGCCCTGGGCTAAGGCGCGGCGCCACCAGGAGGCGCGCTGCTCTGGAACCTCAACCACCGCGGAGGAGGTGTCCTCCGGGCCGAGAGAGAGATCAGTGGGCTCCTGCAGCCTCTTCACCTCCTCGCGAGCGCCACTCTTGGCGCCG
Source organism: Acidimicrobiales bacterium (assembly GCA_050013835.1). Classification (GTDB taxonomy): domain Bacteria; phylum Actinomycetota; class Acidimicrobiia; order Acidimicrobiales; family Bog-793; genus Bog-793. Next base: position 20,585 of record JBEKEM010000012.1, on the reverse strand, counting down.
TCAACGACTCCAGTTCGCCCAGGGAGCCCTGCTTGGCGCGCGCTTTCGGTTCCGTGGTTTACCTACAGGAGAAGACCGGCTCAGCACCAAGCATCCGTCCTGAGCCGCCCCATTCGCCGGCTGGAAGGCGACTGTACCGTCGTCTTCGGCACAAGTCAATCGACTACGGCCCTGAAAGAGCCCAATTTTCGCCCAATATAGGACCCAGCAGCTGTCGGTACTCTGGCACTGATGATCACCTCGGACCAGCCAGACGCCTGGCCGCGAGGGCAGCGATCTGCTCGGCGGACAGTCCCCATCGACGTCGCCGGAACCCACCGGAGTCCGTCGAGCTTGCGCAGCGAGGGCCGGACGCGGATCCTGCGGTCGCCGCACGAGAACCGCGTCGCCAGCCGAACGTAGTTCGAGCGCTGTACGAGCCTGTCTCGAGCCACCGTAACTGCCCTGACGGCCGACCTCATCTCCGCGGGAATCGTCGAGGAGACCGGCACCGTCGGGAACGAACTCGGTGTGCGCCGTGCCGGCCGTCCCGCGCCGTTGTTCTCGATCCAGCCCTCTGCGCCGTGCGCCGTCGGGATCGATATCGGACAGCAGCGGACCCGTTGATGCTGTGCGACGCCAGCGGCGCCGACCGACGGGACCGTACCTCCCCCAAGATGTGGTCTACATGCCGGAACAGACGCTGGAGGCGGCGTGCGAGATGGTTCAGGTCGCGCTGGAAAGCGTGGGGCCGGCTGGCCAGCGCGTCATGGCCGTGGGAGAGCGACGGTCTTTCCCCGCCAGGAACGCTGTCAGGTCGCGAGCGCAACGCGCCTAGTCGGGCTGCCGGGATTTGAACCCGGGACCTCTTGACCCCCAGTCATGTTCGCCCAGCCATAGTGTGACGCCTTGTATTGCAACGCACCAGCTCCGAGGCCATTTACGCCCGAGCGGCACCAAGCGATATCGGACGGCCAACTAGTGCCCGTAGTTGGCGTGTAGTTGGCGGACATGGGCCACCTCCTCTTGACTTAGCGTCAGTCGCGATCCAGGCGTCTCGTTCACCGGCGCGTGGATGGCGTACAACCTTGTCGCCCGCGGCGTCGATCCGACGATGGTCTGGCCCGTCGACGAGGACGATCTGACGGGGTAACAGTCACGGCGCTGGCACACCCCTCCCCCGGCGGTGCCAGTGACGTCAGGCGCGGGACGTGGACACCGCACGTATCGACGTGGCTGGCGTCCGCCGGACTGGTCGGTGTGGTCCTCGCCGAGCTAAAGCGCCCCGCCAGAGACGTATGTGAGAGACAGCATGACGACCGCCGGCGACATCGGGCCGCGAAGCCCAGGCTCGGGTTCGTGTGCACCCCCGACAAAGCCCAGGCCCTCATCGACTCCGCTCTCGACCGCCGGCCATCGCGCCACCGCGCCTTCCCCAGGCGCAACTTGCGCAAGACGGCGAGCCAAAGAGGTGCCGGCGGTCGCGCGAGGTTCACGCGGCGGGAACCGGCGCGCCGTCAGTCGTCCATGGTCCAGCGCGGCGGAATGGAGCCCCCGGGAAAACCGGCGGGCTTCTTCCCGATCAACAAGTAGATGGCGTAAGCAACGTCTCTTCCTAGCCGGGCCTTGGTATGCGAGATTCCGGCGTTGGCCGAGTTGCAGAACTCGTTCGCCAGACCACCTGGTTCACCCTGGGACCAGTACTTGTCGAAACAGGTCTGGAGCGCGGTCGCACCTGCGTCGGCGTTGGTGTCCCACCTTCCCGCGAAGAGCATCCACCAGATCTCGCCCTGGTCCACGGAACTGCTCATCCATCCTGAGTCGTAGTAGTCGACCCAATTCGAGCCGTTCCACCCCCAAGCGTTGAGGATGGAGTGGCTGGCGGCGCTGCCCTCGTTACCGATAACGCCAATGAAGAGCCGATCTTCTTTGTAGATCATCTGGTGCGTGTTCTCGATGCGTACGATGTTGTAGTACGCCTCCTCAGGCGAGCGTGTGGACCGAGCGAGCGTTGCGAGCAAGTACTCCTCCACCGCGGTTGCGTACGGTGGCCACACGTCCTGCGTGAACGCCCAGTAGCTGGCGGCCTTGATCTGGTTACGGAGGTCGGGGGTGGCGTCGGTTTCGCAGGCACTTATGAAGACAAGGCTGTGGGACCAGTCGACGTGATACTTGGTCGCCAGCCAGTTCCAGAAGGCGGGCGTTATCATGACACCCGTCTCACAGACCGTCGAGAGCTCGAACAGGTTGAAACCGCAGCTGGCCTCGGCCAACGAGTACGCCTTCTGGCCGTTCAGTTTCCAATTGGCCAGCGAAACGAACCCTTCGCTTTTGAGCTGGCTCGCGAACTTGGCTTGCACTACCGCTTCGCTCTCGCCAGGGGCGAACTTCACCTTGCTGGCGGTGAGGAGCATGCCGCCCTCGTTGCCGTGCGTGGAGAAGAGGAGTATGCCCGGCGCTTTCTTGAGCTGGATGGCGATGTTCTCGACGGTCGCGTCGGCGCCGCTCAGCTGCGTCACCGTGTCGTGCCGGCTGTGGATTGTGCTCTCCATGTCGGCGATCGAGCCGGGCGTCTCCAGAGATGGCTCGGGCACGATTACTGCCGCCGAGCGGTCGACCGGGTCGAACTGTGAATCCGGGTGCACCTCCGGGTTGAGGTAGACCCGCGGGTCGCTCGCGATCTCGCTCGGCACCAGTGTCGTCTTAGCCCGCGCGGGAACTGAGCTGTAGAGCGTCACCAGGGTTGGATCCGCGTCGCTGTAGGAAATGAGGATGTCGTCACCCAGGCTCCGTACAGCGGTGATGCAGTTGTCGCCTTCTTCGGTGCACTTTCCCTCGGGCGCTTTCCCCCCAGGCCGGAGCCGACCGCCCGCGGCCTTGGGGTCGCCGATAAGCGGTACGGTGAGCCAGGCCTGAGCGAAGGCCAAGGCGCGCTGGGCGCCCTCGGCTGGTGTCAGCGACAGGGTGCTCGCGTTCATGGCCGCGTTGTAGATCGCCTGGATCCCGTCGCCGAGGTTCAGGACCTTGCGGTTCCACAGCGACGTACCGTGTCCGGAGGAGAACACCAGGAACGGCATCGTTGCCTGGCTGGCCGAGAGATCCAGCGCGAAGTCGCCGTTGATCTTGAAGTCCGGAGTCGAGATGTGCAGGCTGAGACGGCCCCCCGAGTACGAGTAGGTCCCATCTTCGGCGAGAGCTTCCTTGGGATCTGCGAAGTACAAGAACACCTCGCCGTTCGCACCGAAGAGAAGGTCGGCTTCTGCTCCGGGGTTGGCGTGGCCACCCTTGGAGTCTCGAACGAGCGTGTACGCGATCTGGGTGAGCTGGTTCGACGTGGCTAGGGCGGCTCGAAGGTCGCCCGCCGGTCGGGTAAACGACGTGACCACTCCGACGGCTTGCAAGGGGGTCAGGATCGCCAACGCCGCGGCCAACTCTCCGACCAGCCGCAAGCGGTGCCGGCTCCTCCGGGGTGTCGCGTGCGGGTGCTCCCTGCGCGCGTGAAGAGCGACGCTCATCTCGCCCCTCCTTCTAGCTGGCGCGGGGCATGCCGTCGCGACGATACAGGGTCTAGTACAAGCGCGTTCGAGATCTTCTGTGGGGAGGGACACCCGTGGAAGGTTGGAAGCCATGCCGAAGTCGTTGACCTGACCCCGTTTGTTGGTCCCCTGGATGGGGTCAAGGCCAACCAGTCGGGCTGCCGGGACTTGAACCCGGGACCTCTTGACCCCCGGTGAGCGCTGGCTAGTTGTCCACAGAGACCGGCCAACACCACTATCGACCGATTCGGCCTTCTAACCGGGATTCCTCCAGTCGCCGATGTCCCTGATCGACCCACCTCTACCGGCTTCCGCGAGAGCTTGGTTCTCGCGGCGGTTCTCACGGGCACGCCACTCCGACCTCCGCCGGTGAGGAGCACGTCAGGATCTTCAGGAGAGCAGACGTCGGACCGGCCCGGATGCTCGCGTCGACGTCGACGTCCCCGCGTGAAGCAGCCCCCACACCGCCACCTCCGCCAAGGCTGCTGACTTCGCTTGTCCAACAATGAGGCTATCTACTTGCTACTTGCCGGGCGGACCTGAAGGGTCCAACAACCCGATCCTGCGCGTTCCCCGCCCGGTTGAACGCGCCGAGGGAAGCTGCTCACGCGCGGCGATGGACGGGTGGGAGCGGGTTGTTGGACCCTGCAGGCTCAAGCGCGTTTCTGAACCCGGAACCTTCCTGGACGGCTTGACATCCTTCGCACGTGGGTGTAAAAGTCCAAGTGAATCCATTCAATAGCGACGTTTGGAGACTGTGGACCTGCGGTGAATCGATTCAACACAAAGCGAAACGAAAAAGGCCGGGTGCCGAGCACGACCATCGCCGAGGTAGCGAAGCACGCCGGCGTTTCCCCAGCCACAGTCTCTTACGTTCTCAGTGGCAATCGTGCGATATCACAAGGCACCCAGCTGCGGGTGAGGCGCGCCATCGAGGAACTCGACTACAAGCCCCACGCGGGCGCTCGGTCCCTCCGGGCAGGAAAAACAGACATGATCGCGCTAGTCGTGCCCTTCTATGACTGGTCCTCCGAGCCAGTGTTGATGCCCTTTGTCTACGGCGTCGTCCAAGCGGCCCGCCAGCACGGTTGGAACGTCGTGCTTGTAACAAGCGACGGAGGGTCGGACGTCAACTCGGTGGTGCGGGGCAAGATGGTCGACGGCGTCGTGCTCATGGAGGTCCGGGCCGGCGACGAGCGCCTGGCGGTCGTCCAGCGATTAGCGGTCCCGTCCGTCGCTATTGGCATGCCTTTGGAGCCGGTCAACATCCCCTTTGTCGACCTAGATTTTGAGGCGGCCGGACGGGCTTGCGTCGAGCGCCTCATCGGTGCCGGCCACGAACACATTGCCCTGCTTGCCTCCCCGCCAGGGACCTTCGAAAAGAAGCTCGGCTATGCCCGCCGGTTCTGGCACGGCGTCGCCAGCACCCTCGAGGCGGAGGGCCTCGGGTTCCACGGTTTGCCTGTCGAGCCAACGATGGAGGGCACCGAAAAGGCACTTGACACCTTACTGGCGGAGGAACCGAAAGTCACCGGCCTCATTGTCCAAACCGAAGCCGTGGCCGACTTGCTCATACGGGTCCTCCAGCAAAGGGGCAAGTCCATACCTGACGACTTCTCCATTGTCGGTGTCGCCTGGGGAGAGGCTGTGAGGCACCTCGTACCACCCCTCACCTTCGTCAACTTCCCCTCGCTGGAAATAGGGCGTATAGCGATCGAGCTTCTCGCGAACAACGGGCCCGGGACTTTGTTGCCCGCTGTTTTCGTCGAAGGCGCAACACTCGGGCCGGCCAAGAAACCTTTCAACTCCACTTGCGATCGACCCGCAGCTACCTGTTTAGACGATTCACCTGTCCCGTCAACCATCAGAACGCAATCAATAGACCAGCACAATAAAGGAGGATGAGGTGATACAAGAACGTAGTTCTGCCCACGGGATCGCTAGGGGAAGGCTCCTGGTAGCGCTCCTCGCTGCCATCTCAGCTGTCGGCTTCCTCTCCATCTCCACGGCGCAGGCGTCCGCCAAGAGCAGCAAGATTGTCCTCACCGAGACCAGCTACTACACGAGCGTCGCCAGCAACGGGGCTATCTACACTGCCCTGAACACCGTCTTTAGCAACTTCGAGAAGACCCACCCTGGGATCACGATCAAGAGGGAGGACATCGTCAATAGCGGGAACTCGTATCTGACGGCCGTCGCCGACGAGGCCGCCGCCGGGGATCTTCCCGACATCTTGATGCTCGACAACCCGACCGTCCCGACTCTCGCTTCGTACGGCGAGCTCACGCCGCTCAGCACTCTCGGCCGGACCGCCATCCCGACGCTTGGCGCCGCACAACAGGCGGAGGCGAAGTTCGACGGCACCGTTTACGGCTACCCGCTTTACACCAACTCGATCGCCTTGTTCTACAACAAGACGATGTTCGCGGCCGCAAACCTCAAGCCGCCGACTACGTGGGCGCAGCTCCTGACAGATGCGAAGGCGTTGACCAACGCTCAGCACTCTGGCATCGCCTTTTCGGGCGAAACCTGCGCGGGCTGCAACGTGTGGACGTTCATCCCCTTCCTCCTGAGCAACGGGGGGAGCCTGACCCACCTCACGACCCCGCAGTCGGTTCAGGCGCTCACTTTGTGGACTGACCTCACCAAGGAAGGGGCCATCGACAAGGACTTCACCAACTGGAACCAGGGACCGCCAGAGGCCGAGTTCGCTGCTGGCAAGGCCGCCATGATGATCAACGGGCCTTGGTTCTTCCCGGTCCTCAACACGGTCAAGGGCCTCAGCTACGGTGTCGTCGAGATACCGGTCAACACCCCCGGCCAGTACGTAGTCGGCCCGGTCGGCGGCGAGGTCTGGACTATCCCCAAGAGCACACCCACCATCGAGAAGGCTGCGTACGAGCTGCTCAATTACATGGCCCAGCCCTCGGTTGACGCCAGCCTCGCGACGGCCTCCGGTGACATCCCGACCGTCAAGGCAGCTATACCGATCTGGCAGAAGACCGCTAGCCCGCTGTACAAGCCCTTGCTTGCCGAGCTGACGCATGGCTTCGTGCGTACGAGCACGCTCGGTGTCCTTTACCCCAGGGTCGAGACAGCGGTCGGCAACGGCATCGTGTCGGCCCTAATCGGCAAGCAGACGCCAGCAGGCGCGTTCAAGACTGCCCAAGCAAACGTCAACTCCATCCTCGAAGGCAATTGAAAACTCTGAGGCTAATGAGACGTGAACAGGAAGTTGCCGCGCGAAGAGCTAACTCCTCCTGAGCGACGGGCAACTTGGTCGGTGCGGGCCAAGGTGGGTGTCAACGAAGCGCCCACCTTGGCCCGTCCAGCCGACTATGGCCACGACACCTCGGGGCGCCCGGCCCGCCGGGCCGGGCTGTGGCACTGGGTGCGCTTGCATCAGCGCCAGGCGGCGCTGCTCGCTTTCGTCGTCCCGGCTCTCACATATGTGATCCTTTTCTTTGCCTACCCCCTCATCTACGGCTTCACGATGAGCGTCGAAAGGATTGGGTTCATTGCCCAGAGCGGGCCCTTTATCGGGTTCCATAATTACAGCGTCGAGATAAACGACCCCGTCACCCGTGAAGCTCTGCTCAACACCGCGATCTTCCTGGTGGCATCGCTATTTTTCCAGTTCACTATCGGCCTCGGCATCGCGTCGTACTTCAGCCGGCGCTTCTTCCTCTCCGGGTTCCTCCGCAGCTTGATAATTATCCCGTGGCTGTTCCCACCGATCGCCAGCGGGACGATCTTTGCGATCATGTTCGCCGGCCAGGGTGGCATCATCGACGAGACATTGCAATCGCTCCACCTGATCAGCTCCCCCATATTTTGGTTCGACTCGTCGTTCAAGGCGATGTTCGTCATCACCTTTGTCAACATTTGGATCGGGATCCCCTTCAACGCAGTGCTGCTGTACTCAGGGCTCCAGGACATCCCTAACGAATTGCGGGAAGCGTCGTCACTCGACGGTGCCGGCGCCTGGCAGCGGTTCCGCTACATTACGGCCCCGCTCCTTCGCCCGGTTTCACTCATAGTCATCATGCTGGGGATCATTTATACGGTAAAGACCTTTGACCTGGTCATAGTGCTGACCAATGGGGGCCCGGACAACGGCTCTCAGCTCATGTCAACTTGGGCCTATACGCTCGCGTTCCAAAACTTCCAGACCGGCCAAGGCGCGGCCGTAGCGAACATGCTGTTCGTCTTTTGCATGATCGTTGCCTTCTTCTATATACGTGCCACGCGGCGTGACGTGGCGGCGGCAGCATGAAAAGGCGCCGCAGAATGGTCCGATTCTGGCAGCGGCACGCCCGTCGCTTTGTGCTCCCTATCGGGGGGCTGGTGATCACCGGGCTCATGTTGCTCCCGATCTATTTCACCATTGAGAGTTCGCTCGCGCCGTCGAGCTCGTTCCAGGCTCTCTCGCAGTCCCTCGTGCCGAGCCACTTTGTCTTAAGCAACTATAGAATGGCTTTCGACCAGGAGAGCGGCAGCATAATCACAAGCTTGCTTATCGCCTTAGGAGCCGTCGTTCTTTCCGTCGGGATCGCACTGCCGGCGGCTTACGGCCTCACAAAATTAGGCTACCTAAAGAGCCGTGCCGTTGTGTCGGTCGCGATCATTGTGCTGCTGGTTACCCAGATGGTGCCCGGGATATCGCTTACCCTGGCCTTCTATAAGCTTTTCTTCCATCTTCATCTCCTCAACAGCATCCCGGGCCTCATCCTGGCCGACTCCACCAACGGGATGCCATTTGCCACTCTTGTGCTGCGCGCCTACATGGGCTCGATCCCTGACCAGCTGACGGACGCCGCTTATGTCGACGGCGCTTCGGAATGGCGCACCTTCCGCTCTGTGATCGCACCGCTAGCGGTACCGGGGATCGTAACTGCCGGTCTTTTCGTCTTCCTCTTTGCCTGGGGCGATTTCCTCTACGCCTACACCCTCACTGCGGGAGGCAATGTGACCCCGCTGACCAAGGGCATCCTCAGCTTCTTCACTAACAACACCGTCAACTGGGGCGGCGTCCTGGCCACAGTGGTCCTAGCCGCCATCCCGTCAGGCCTCATTTTGAGTTTCGGGCAGCGTTACGTGATGGGCGGCCTCCGGGCCGGTGCGCTCAAGGGCTGAGGACCCAAGCCAACTTTGAAAGGAGGGCCCACGTGACGACATTTGTTGGCAGCAGGTCTGGTTTCTCCGTTCATGACGGGCAGGAACTACTGGAAGTCCGTGCCTGGGGTGAGAACAGTGCGCGCATCCGGTCGAGCCTGCACTCATTCATAGAGGAAACGCCCGGGGATGCACTTGAGGAGCCAGGGCCCAGCAACGTCAAGATCGAGGTATCCGACGGCGAAGCGCTCTTGCGCAATGGGAATCTCGTAGTCGAGGTGCGCGACAACGATGACGGGGGCTTCTTGCACTTCCCCCCCCTGGTCCGGTTCCTCCGCCCGGACGGAGAGGAGCTGTTCTCCGAGAGCGTCCCCCACTTCAGTGCGCCCCCCCAGCGGCGGTACCGGCCTGGACGCGGCGACCTTCATGGTTGTGAGGTGTCGTTCCGCTCCTTCCCAGATGAGCGTTTTTACGGGCTCGGACAGCACCAGCACGGGCTGCTTGACCAAAAGGGGGCGGTCGTCGAATTGGTGCAACGGAATACGGAGGTTTGTGTACCTTTCGCCCTCTCAAACCGCGGCTATGGCTTCCTGTGGAACATGCCTGGTATTGGCCGCGTGGAGCTAGGCGCCAGTGGCACTAAGTGGGTCGCTGACGCAGCAAGGCAGATCGATTATTGGGTCACCGCGGCGCCCACGCCGGCCGAGGTCGTCAGCCAGTACTCGAAAGCGACGGGCCTGCCGCCGATGCTCCCCGAGTGGGCGTCGGGGTTTTGGCAGTCCAAGCTGCGATACCGGACTCAGGAAGAGCTGCTAGCGGTGGCCCGGGAGCACAAGAGGCGTGGTTTGCCCCTGTCAGTTATCGTCGTCGACTTCTTCCATTGGACCCGCCAGGGCGAGTGGAAGTTCGACCCGGCCGAGTGGCCCGACCCGCAAGCCATGGTGGACGAACTGAAGGCGCTTGGCGTCGAGCTCATGGTCTCGGTCTGGCCGAGCGTAAATCCCGATAGTGAAAATTATGGCGAAATGGACCGTCGCGGGCTGCTGGTCGGCAACGTAGGCTCCCTGCCGCTGAACATGCCGTTCTGGGACAAGGGCAGCAATAGCCAGGTCTTCGTGCGGTACTACGACTCGACCAACCCCGAAGCGCGCAGCTACGTGTGGGACAAGGTCAGACAGGGGTACGGCCGGCACGGGATCCGCGCGTTTTGGCTCGATGCCTGCGAACCCGAGATGCTCCCGGAGGACCCCGAGAGCGACTGGTTCCATATCGGCCCAGGGGCCGAAGTACGTAACGTCTACCCGCGAGAGCACGCTCGCGGTTTCGCAGAAGGGCTCTGGGCGAGCGGGGAAAAAGAGATCCTGACCCTTTGCCGGTCCGCGTGGGCCGGCAGCCAGAGGTACGGGGCCGCGGTTTGGTCTGGTGACATCGACTCGACCTTCGACGCACTCGCCAAGCAGGTCCCCGCCGGCCTCAACATCGGGATCTCTGGGATCCCGTGGTGGACGACTGACATTGGCGGGTTCAAGGGCGGGGACCCGAGCTCGGCCCACTTCCGGGAGCTGGTAGTGCGGTGGTTCCAGTTCGCGGTGTTCTGTCCGCTCTTCCGGCTCCACGGCGTACGTGAACCGAACCCGCAGACGGGTCCGCCGCAGACAGGAGGGCAAAATGAGGTTTGGTCCTTCGGCGAGGAGGCGTACGGCATTATCCGAGCCCAGCTGGCCTTACGCGAGATGCTGCGCCCGTACGTAATGGACGTGATGGCGGCGGCAAGCACGACAGGGCTACCCCCGATGCGAGCACTGTTCCTGGAGTTCCCGGATGAGCCGGAAGCCTGGCAGGTCAAAGACGAGTACATGTTCGGGCCTGACGTCCTGGTGGCGCCGGTCACTTCTTATGGCGCGAGAGAGCGGGAGGTTTACCTGCCGCACGGCGCCTCCTGGCTGGACCCGTCGACCGGAGAGCCCGTCGAGGGGAAGGGTTGGACGACGGCATTGGCGCCCTTGGAACGCATCCCTGTCTACCTGCGCAGTGGGGGAACCCTGAAAACCTTGTCGGTCGACTAAGGCGGAGGGGACGCTCTCTATGCAAGATGGCGTCGTGCCCGGCCACTCTCGTCGCTGCACCGACGGACTGGCGATGGTCCAACGACGAGGGGTGAGCCCTGCCACTGCCGGATGTGCCTTGCCCGCGGGCGGCCAAGGGGACGTGGAGGCGACGGCACTTCGGGGGGCCGGCTTCTCCTTGAGGTCGGCGACAACCAGGGCTCCTGGGCCATCGACGACGAGTTCATGTTCGATCGAGACCTTCTCGTGGCGCCGGTGCTGGAAAATGGCGCCAGGGAGCGCTGGGTCTAGCGCCCCTCGGGCGCCGACTGGGCCGATGCTTGGACCGGTGATCCAATGCCGAGTGGTGAGGTCATTGTTGCCCCGACGCCCCCAGAAACGATCCCCGCTTTTCTCAGGGACGGGCACAACTTCCCGTCGTGCTGCCGGCCGGTCAATGACCTGGGGGGAATTGTTGACCCTTACTGCCCCGAGCCAGTCATGCTGAAGTTAATCGTGGCACCAGCCCCTTTCCGCATCCCGAGCATTGGGTCGGCTGGCTCGTTATCTCCTTTTGAAAGACTGTTACAGGGATCGAGAACTCGTCGTCAAGCGGCAAGCCGGTTTCAGACAGGTCACGCGATAGAAGCCATAGCGGCATATGTGGCGGCTCGCCGAGCTGTTGCTGGCCACGTCGGTGAAAGTAGGTACGCAATGACCGGACAGAACTGATGACCCGAATCGCGATTGACTTGGAAAGGCCCATCGGTCGCCTCAATCGGGCGGTTTTTGGGGGTTTCGTAGAGCACCTTGGTCGCTGCATTTATGGAGGCCTGTACGCGGAAGACACAAGTCCGGCTGATGAGGAGATTGTGCGACAGGATGTACTTGGTCTGTTACAGGAGTTGCGGATTTCAGTTCTCCGCTGGCCCGGCGGGAACTTTGCAAGCACGTACCATTGGACCGACGGCATTGGTCCAATGGCTCTGCGACCGAGGCGGAGAAACATAGCCTGGGGAGGCGTCGAGTCCAATCATTTTGGGACAGACGAGTTCGTTGCTTATTGTCGGCGCCTCACGGCCGAACCGTACATATGCCTGAACATGGGCAATGGATCACTCGCGGAAGCGATGGCGTGGGTCGAGTACTGCAACGGTGCCGATTCGACATATTGGTCAGACAAGCGCGTGGAGAACGCGAGTGCCTCCCCGCACGGTGTTCGGTGGTGGGGTCTAGGCAATGAAATGTACGGGGAGTGGCAGGTTGGAGCTGTCAGCGCCGAAGAGTACGTGCGTGAAGCAACTCGCTGGGCGCGTGCACTCCGAATGGTGGACCCAGACATTCGCTTGGTGAGTTGCGGAATGAATGGTTGGAACGACTGGGATCGGGTCGTGATCGAGGGACTTGCGTCACTTGTGGACATGCACTCTGTGCACCTGTACACCGGTTCGGCGGACTATTGGACGAATGTCCTACAGCCGCACCAGGCTGAGCGCGCGATCGCGGCAGCGAAAGCTCTGATTGAGCGCACGGCGTACGTCAAGAGGATCGCCTCTCCTCCCCGTATCGCCTACGACGAGTGGAACGTGTGGTACCGGACTGACGACGGTTCGCTGGAGGAGCGGTACGACTTCAGTGATGCGCTCGCCGTTGGCACGTACCTCAACATCTTCGTTCGGAACTGCGACTGGGTGCGCATGGCGAATTGGGCGCAACTTGTGAATGCTATTGCGCCGATCGTGACGAACTCCCGAGTGGCGGCAGCTCAGCCAATCTATTATCCGTTTGCTCTACATGCCCAGGGTGCACTCGATCTGGCCGTCGATGCACATGTTTACGGACCCAATATTGATGCCAAACTTCTTGAAGGTGCCGGTCTTGAAGGTGCCGGCCGTTGGCCTCATCGAATCAGTGACCTGGCTCCGTTCAAAGTCATCGACGCCGCTGCAACCGTTACGGAGGATCGTGGACGATTGGCGGTGACCCTCGTCAACCGCGCTCGCGAGAGTGCTGAGCTGGTCGAGATTGTTCTTCGAGGCGCGGAGTTGAGCGGAGAGGCGCGCGTGCGCACGGTCACTAGCGAAAAGAGTACTGAGGCTCGCAGGCTCCCCGATGTCGAGGGGGTGTCGCTCGAAGATAGCGAACTGGAGCCTCGTGGTTCACTGCTGACCTTACTGCTGCCGCCCCAGTCGTTTGCTCTCGTTGAGGCGGAAAGGGCTAAGACTTAGCCCAGATCGTTCACTGACGATCTCGACTGAGCTGCGGAGAGCCGCGACCTACGCAGGGTCCTCGACCTAGGCAAGACAACCGGTGCCTACTTCGGCAAGCTGACGACCGCCAACGGTGCGACCCCCTGACGGAGGCTGACACCCCCATCTGTTGACCTCAGGCTGCATGACCGAAGGAGAATGCAGCTATTGGAAGACGATCAGCGTTCACCTGTGAGCGGGCCGCGGCCGATGGTGACTTGGAAGTACCAGCGACCCCTGCCGTCGGGGTAGACGCCTTCCGGATTTGCCGGCATTCGATCCTCCGTGAGAACCGCTTGGTTCTCACGAGGTTCTCTCAGACGCCTACCGCTCGCCATCACCCTGAACCTCAGGGCCACTACTGAGCCATTTCTGTCGGGCTGCCGGGATTTGAACCCGGGACCTCTTGACCCCCAGTCAAGCGCGCTAACCAAACTGCGCCACAGCCCGTCATCGCTCGCACGACCGTTTTCCCTGGTCAGGAATGGCGGCCGACCAGGGCTCACCCTACCGCAGCCGACGCGGGGACCTCCCTGCGAGCAGGCCCCGAGCAGCGCCCGTGCCCGCGTTAGTCACCACGTCGGCCAGTCAGGCGGGAGGACGCCGGTGGGGGGCTCGTTCTGGGGAACTCCCCCGGGGGCGCCGAGGGAGACGAGGAGTTGCGAGTAGTTCGCCCCGAACGCCGTCGAGTTCCAGCCGTAGAACTCGCCGGCGTCCCTCGCCATCGTGTCGCCGGTGCCGTTGTCCGCCCAGCCGGTCTCGATCCCGTCGGGTCCCACGTAGATGGTGCCGAGGACCGTCTCGGGTGTCACCGTCTCGCCCACCTGCACGAGCGGCTCGATGTCCTCGGCGGCGTAGACGACGAGGCCCGCCGCGCTTCCGTCACTGAGCCGATAGGTGATGTACGTCCCCCCGGGCCAGCCGGCGTTCGCTGTGCTGAGTATCGTCCCATCGCCCATCGCGTAGATCGGGCCGTAGCCGGCGTAGTCGACACCCTGGTCGATCCGCTCGGGGTAGAGCGAGCCGACGGCGCGCAGGGGGTTCTCGTAGACGGAAGGACCAGATGACTGCGAGGCCCCGGGCGTCGGGGCAGGTGCTGACCCTGGGTCGGACACGACGACCGACTGTTTGGCGAGTGCAGTCTCGGAAGCGGCATCAGCCGAGGCATCGCTCGCGATGTCAGCAGCGAGGGCACGCCGGAGGTCGCCCCGGAGGCTCCGCAGGAGCGCCTCGTCCTTCGCCACCGCGGCTTCGGCCGCGTTCCGGTCCGGGAGCAGCTGGGAGAGAACCCTTTTGATCGCGGCCTGTTCGCTCCGGAGCGCGAACTGCTGCTGCTCGACGTAGCGCTCGTCGGCCTCGTAGGTCGAGACGGCGGTGACGAGCTGGCTCGTGGCGACGTCCGTGTACACCCCGGCGGCCTCCGACTCATCGCCCGGCACATCCAGTACGGTCGCCGCGCCCCCGCCGTTGTCGGCGTCCACGTAGGCCTCCACCGCGATCTGACTCAGCTCACGGCCGATCGACTCCTTCGCTGCCAGACCGTGCCTGAGCTCGCGTCCAGTGATCGCCAGGCGCCGCTCGATCATGGCCTCCTTCGCCGCGGCGTCGTCATAGCGCGTGACGACACGCTTGGCAGAGGCTCCGTCCGCGGCGATCCGCCGCTCCAGCGCGGTGATCCGGGAACGGTCTCCGGTGCCGGACGAGGCCGCGGCCCGAGGAACACTCGCGAGCGAGCCGGTGGCGGCGACAAGCGACGACGTCAGGACCATCGCCAAAAGGGGCGTCAACGTGCGCGATTGCGCCCCGCCTGTCCTTAGTCCCGCGCCCACGGGCACCGACGGTAACCACTATCGAGAGACCGCGTCGAGGGCTGTCCAGCGTCCCTGTCGTCGCGAGCCGCTTGCCCCCGGTGTCGAAGGAGTCGCGCCGGAATCACCTCGGACCTGTCCAACCATCCGGCGTGACCCCCCGCCGTGACGCCACAACCGACACCCGGCTCGATGGATCCGACGCCGCGCCGCGGTTTCCGGCCCACTTTGAAATCGTTACCTTCGACGCCCAATTCGACACAGCGCGCTGCATCGATATTGCCCTATCGAGCCGCGGAGTCGGGGCGCTGTTCGCTGAGACACCTACTTTCCGTCTGACGGTCGGCGGTGCGCGCGCGACGACCCAGTAGTCGCAGTGTGTGCCGGCTTGCGCGAAACAACCCTGATGCGGGACGATGAGCCGCGACACTCGGGAAATACCGCCCTGCCGTTGAGTCGTGTGTTACGGTCGCTTCACCAGAAGAATGCCATTTGCCGATCATCGATGACACG
Source organism: Acidimicrobiales bacterium (assembly GCA_050013835.1). Lineage (GTDB taxonomy): Bacteria > Actinomycetota > Acidimicrobiia > Acidimicrobiales > Bog-793 > Bog-793. The sequence goes on along the minus strand of JBEKEM010000012.1, from coordinate 5,340 downwards.
GTCATTGGTTGGCGAGATACACAGCCCGAAATTGGGCAGGGCGGACGAGAATGGCCGCAACCCTGTTCGAGAAGGTTGTCGCGATCGCCGGTTCATCCGACGACGCCCTCTCCATCCTCGCCCCTGTCACGACGAGCGCGATGTGGAGTCCCTCGACCCGGGAGAAATTCGATCTACTACCGAGGGGGGCGATTGCGCACGGCCCGCGCTTTCGCTCGGTGCTTCACGAATCCGACATGCACTTTCCAAGTGAGAAGGCACAGATTCTGTCACGTTCCGTGCTAGATTTGGGAGTTCCGATCGGGTTTCCGCTGACCGCCAGAACAATTCTCCCGCGGCGCCGGGATGAAGCGGATGTTCAGCTGGGGTGGGTCCATGGCTGAAACCTTGTTCGCAAGGTTCGGAACGGTCGCCAGATCGTGGGACGAGCCATTCGTCCTTCTGAACTCGAAGTTCTGCCTCGGGAGCTGGAACGCCGCCGCCGAGGCGCTTCTCGGCTACCCAGCCACAGAAACCCGCGGCCGTCATGCCTCGCTCCTCTTCGATTCCGCCGGCTCGTCGAGGTTGCAGGCGGGTTTCGCGCGTCTCCGAGCTGGAGGGAGTGCAGAACGCGTCGTCGCTTTCGTATGCACGAAGAACGGGAACCGATTCAAGAGCACGCTGACGATATCCCCGGTGCACGACGTCGCCGGGCACTTCGTCGGCGCGTCGCTCGCCATTCACAGGACATCCGGCAACTCCACATCCAGCAGCGAGGCAGCCCGCTTCTCGGCGGTCTTCGACGGCCCCGACGGGGATTCGCACCGGCATTCCACCCGGGCCGTCCTCGTGACCTGGAATGGAGCCGCTGAGCGCCTGTTCGGCTACCCCGACTTCGAGGCCGCGGGCAGCCGTGTCTCGATGCTCGTCGCCCCGGAAAACGATTCCCGGTTCCGCCGGGAGCTCGCGCGCATCCTCACTGGCAACCAGGTCGACAACTGCACCTGCCTACAACTCGACAAGTCAGGGAAGCTGGTCGAGGCGCCCTTCTCGCTGACGCCGATCCGCGGCAGGGGCCTCGTCATCGGGTTCACGGCCGTGGCCCAGGCTCCTGCTGCGGCGGAGTCGAACCACAACGGGGCGACCGGTCGAAGCAGACCGCGCGACGCGGGCTCGCAGAACCCCGTCACGGAGACGATGAGCCAGCTCCTCCAGGCGACATCGCCCGGGCAGTTCCGAACACCTGCAGGGGGAAAGACGTTCTCCCACTGGAGACGGGTGTTCGATCAGAGCTCGATCCCGACGGCGGTCGTCTCGATCGAGCGTCGTCCCCTCTGGGTCAACAGCGCCTACACCCGGCTCGTCGGGTATTCCCGCGACGAGATGACCAGACTGCAGAGCTTCCTGGACATAACGCACGCCGACGATGTCGCCCAGGAGGAAGAGCTCTTCCGCGAGCTGCTCGCGGGCTCCCGGACGACCTACGACCGCGAAAAACGTTATGTGCGCGCCGATGGACGCGTCGTGCCGGTGCGTGCCTTCACCGGGGCAATTCGCGACGAGTCCGGCACGATCGTCGCGCTCCTCTCGCAGGCGATCGACCTCACCGAGCAGAAGCGCGCCGAAGCGCAGGAGAAGAGCATGCAAGGGCTCCTGCGGGAGGCTTTCATGAAAAGCCCCATCGCGACGGCGATCCTCGCCCCTGACCGTCACCCACTGTGGGTGAACGATGCCTGTACCCAATTGTTCGGGTACTCGCGCCGGAAGTTGCTCAAACTAAGGGCCTTCGCAGACATAATCGACCCAGAGGATGCCGCGCCCGACAATGCGATTGCGGCTGAGATATTCGCCGGTACTCGGCAGGAGGCCGAGCGCGAGGTGCGCTTCCTCCACGCCGACGGGCACATCATCCCGGTGCGCCTGATCATCGCGGCGATTCGTGACGAGTCGGGTGCGGTCATCTCATTGTTCGCGCAGGGGGTCGACCTCACGGAGGAAAAGCGGGCTCAGGAGGAACGCCGCCACGCGACTCGTTTCGCGCACGTGCTCTTCGAACAGAGCGCCGTCGCCGCGGGGGCCATCGATACACAGGGCATGGTCATTGCTGTCAACGACGCGCTCGTTCGTCTCTCCGGCTACTCCCGCAAGCAGCTGCTCGGATCCGCCTTCGTCGACCACATTGGCCCGGATGACCATGGGAGCGTGACGCAGAGCCTCGCCGACTACATAAGCGGCACCCTGGACCGGGGTGAGGCCGAGATCGGCTTCATCCATGCTGATGGCCGGCGCGTGCCCACGCGGATGTACGTCTCCGTGTTGCGCGACGACTTCGGGGTGGTCGTCGGCGTCATCGGTCAGATAATCGACCTCTCCGAACAGAAGAGGATCGCAGCTGAACGGGAGGAGCAGGCGCGCCTTCGGGAGCTCCTGCTCGAGCAGAGTCCCATCCCCGGAGTCATCATCGACCCGCGGGGCAATCTGGTACTGATTAATGAAGCGACCAGGCGCCTCTTCGGCCGTTCGACTGTTGATGCGATCGGATCGACGTTTCTCGACGATGTCCACCCCGACGATCTCGACAGGCTCACCCAGGGAATGACCAGGTACCGCGACGGAACTCAGGACACCGACGACGCCGAGGTACATATCCGCCACTCCGACGGTCACTACGTTCCCTGCCGGCTCGTCACCTCCGCGGTACGCGACGACACGGGCGCGCTCGTCGGCATCATCGGCCAGGCCCTCGACCTCACGGAGCAGAAGCGGGTCGAGGCACAACGCGAGGCTGAAGCCCGCTTCCGCGCGCTCCTCTTCGACCAGAGCTTCATCCCGTCCGCCGCCGTCGACCCGCAGGGTCGCCTCTCGTCGGTCAACGAAGCGACCTGTCGTCTCTTCGGTCGCACGCGCGAGGAACTAGTCGGCACCCCGATCGCAGAGCACATCCACCCCGACGATCGCGAGTCCCAAACGCGCGGGATGGCCGAGTACCTCCGCGGCGGACGAAACAGCAACAAACTCGAACTGCGCTTCCGCCACGGCGGCGGCCACTTCGTCCCCTGCCAGGTGTTCACCAGTGCGATGCGCAACGAAGCGGGATCGTTCGTCGGCGTCATCGGCCAGGTCCTCGACCTCACGGAGCAGAAGCGGGTCGAGGCAGAACGCGAGGCCGAAGCCCGCTTCCGCGAACTCCTTTTGGACCAGAGCCCGATCTCCGCCGTGGTTACCGACCAGGGTGGCCGGGTGCTAATGGTCAACGACGCGATCTGCCGACTCCTCGGGCGATCGCGTGAGGAGCTGGTCGGAATGCCCTCCGCATCGATGGTCACCCCCGAGGACGCCACGCCGGTTGGGAGTCTTCTGACCGAACTATTGGCCGGGACCGCGAAGTTCAGCGAGATCCGAGTGAGTTTCCTGCACGCGGACGGCCACCCCATACCCACACGCCTGTTCTACGAGCCGCTGCGCGACGACTCCGGATCGATCATCGGCGTGATTCAACAGGTTCTCGACATATCGGAGCAGCAGCGCGCCGAGCGGGAACGCGAACTCGAGGCCCGTTACCGGCTGCAGCTGTTCGAGCAGAGCCACATCCCGGCGGCGACGCTCGACCTCGAGGGCCGGGTGCAGATCATCAACGACGCATTCCTCGAGGTGTTCGGCCTTTCCCGCGAGGAACTGGTCGGTGCCAGGCTCTCAGAGCACATGCAACCCGGGGACGTGGAACGACAGAAGCAAGTCTTCGCCGACATCCTCGCCGGGGCGGCTGAGACCTGGACGCAGGAGAGGAGCTACATCCACGCCGACGGCCACCTCGTGCACGGCCGGGTCTTCATCTCGACGATCCACGACGATTCGGGGAAGGTCGTCGGCATCCTCGGCCAGTTCCTCGACGAGTCCGAGCTCCGACGGATGGAGGAACAGCTCAGTTTCGAAGAGCTCCACGACTCGCTGACCTCGCTCCCGGGCCGGGCGCTCGTCGCCGACCGGATCGGGCAGGAGATCCAGTGGGCCCGTGCCCGCCACCGCTTCGTCGGCGTGATGGTCCTCGACGTCGACCGCTTCGACGCCATGAACGAGACGTTCGGCCGCGCCCTCGGCGATCAGCTACTCGTCGAGCTCGGGCAGCGCCTCGTCGAGAGCAGCCTTCACACCGACACCGTCGGCCGGCTGGAAAGCGACACGTTCGTCGTCGTGCGCGGGGCCGTCGCCCACCCGGCGGAGATGACGAGCTTCGCCGACAATGTCCAGTCAGCGCTCGAGCGTCCGGTCGTCCTCGACGGCGAGGAGGTGGTCGTCGCCGTCAGCATCGGGATCGCCCTCGGCAGCCGCGACGAGTCGCCCGAACGCCTCATGCGCGACGCCGAGCTGGCGGTCGTCGAGGCCAAGGCGAGCGGCGGCGACTGCGCGGTCCTGTTCGACGAGTCGCTGCGCGGCTCGGTGCTCGCCCGCGCCAACGCCGAGGCCGGTCTGCGCCGGGCCCTAGCGGAGAGTGAGTTCGTCCTCTACTACCAGCCGATCCTCGACGTGACCCACGACCGGTTCATCGGCGTCGAGGCGCTGATCCGCTGGATGGACCCGACCCGCGGGCTGGTGTGCCCCGACGAGTTCATCCCGATCGCCGAGGAGACCGGGCTCATCGTGCCCATCGGCGAGTGGGTGACCGGCGAGGCCTTCCGCCAGGTGAGCGCGTGGAACAAGGAGCGGCCTGACGCGCCGTGGGAAATCGCCATCAACGTCTCGCCACGCCAGATCCAGGCGGGGTCGTTCCTCGAGATGATGCGCAGGGCCCTCGACTCCTCCGGCATCAACCCCAGGCTCGTCACCCTCGAGATCACCGAGACGACTTTCATGGAGAACCTCGAACTCGTCCACGAGTCGCTCGACCCCCTCCACAAGCTCGGCGTCAGGGTGGCGATCGACGACTTCGGGACCGGTTACTCCTCGCTCGGACGCATTCGGCGCTTCGGGATCGACATCTTGAAGATCGACCGCAGCTTCGTGAGCGGCCTCGAGAACGACGAGGAGGTGCAACGGCTCACCACGGCGATCCTCGAGATGGGACGCGCCCTCGAATCGACCGTCATCGCCGAAGGCGTGGAAACGGCCGGCCAGCTCGCCTGGCTGAAGCGCGCCGGCTGCTCCTGCATCCAGGGATTCCTCTTCGCGAAGCCGTTGCCGGCGGCGGAGTGCCTCGCCGTCCTCACCCGGGACCTCGCCCACTAGGACGGTGTCGACTTAGAGCCTCAGCGGATAGGTGACCACCGATCTCGCCAGTCGATGAGCTTGGCGGTGATGAGGAAGGTGATCGCCAGGGCGAGCTGGGCGAGACGATGGGCGCTCTTGCGGTCAGTGCAGCGGCGG
>JBEKEM010000011.1:0-116099 GCA_050013835.1 Acidimicrobiales bacterium | reverse complement strand
GATGACGGTCGTCGGCGAGGGGATCGCGACGAGCGAGCAGCTCGACGAGCTCGCCTCGCTCGAGTGCGACACGGCCCAGGGCTTCCTCTTCGCCCACCCGGTCCCACCCGAGGCCATCGCCGAGTTCCGCCGAGGCGGGCGACCCCAGCCCACCTCCGCCTAGACCCCTCACGCTCCCGGGGTTGAGCGTCCGTCTAACTCGAGAGGGTCGCCGCAGGCTTCGCGCCATGGTGCCCGGAGGGCCCCGCGCCGCCCGGGCGTGTGAACTCATTCCCTGGTCAAGGGATGTGGCGCTCCCAAGGCCTGCCGGGGCGCGGCCGGAGGTGTCGAGGACCTCGGAGGGGCGGCTCCGGGCACGGGATCGACGACTTGAGACGGCCCGAGGGCGTTCGGACGATCGCCGGTTCCGGGCCCGCGGTTCCCGTGGGGCGTGACCGCCACCGCGAGCTCGTCGTCGTCGGTGTGCTGATGGCCGCCGTCGACACGACGATCGTCGTCCTCGCGCTTCCGGCGATGGAACGCTCGCTGCACATCGCGCTCTCGGCCGTCGTCTGGGTGATCGTCGCCTACATCCTCGTCGTCACGATCCTCGCGACGCAGGTCGGCCGGCTCGGCGACATATTCGGGCGGACGCGCATGTACGAGCTCGGCTTCCTCATCTTCATCCTCGGATCGGCCCTGTGCGCCACGGCGACCAGCGAGACAACGATCATCGTGTTCCGTATCGTGGAGGTCGTCGGCGGGGCGTTCCTCACCGCCAACAGCTGCGCCCTCCTGGCCGACGCCTATCCCCGAGACGAGAGCGGGAAGGCCTTCGGCTACAACTCGATCGGCTGGAACGCCGGCGCGATTCACGGGATCCTGCTCGGAGGGTTCATCATCACGTACGCCTCGTGGCGGTGGATCTTCTGGATCAACGTGCCCACCGGGTTGGCGGCGCTGGGCCTCGCCCTGAAGGTCCTGCACGATCGTGCCCCGCATGTACGGCAACGCCTCGATCTCGTCGGAATGACGTTCCTTGGTCCCGGGCGCGCGAGGTGAGGTCAGGTGAGCCCCCTGCAGAGCGTGCGTCGGCTGAGACCGTGCTCGCGGCCGGCGGCGAGTTCCTGCCGAAGGCGGCGAGGAGCGAGGGGAACGGCGTCCACCAGCTGCTTGTCGGCCGGAGGCGGGGCGCTGTCCGTGGGCGGCTGACGTACGGGGCGCGGTGGCGCGTCGTATGGTGCGGACAGTGAGCCCGAGCACCGGGCCGGGGCCGAGTGATGACGGAAAGGCTCTGAGAGCGATGAGATCCATTCCGCATTCGGTCGCGTTACCGGCCCTGGCGGCGGTCCTGGTCGCGGCGACGGCCTTTACGGCGATGGGCGTCGCGGCGGCGGCGAAGTCGGATCTACGGGGACCGGGTCTCGTGCGCCCGGTGGGCGCGACGGTCATCGTGCGCGCCCCCGTCTCGAAGGCGAGCGCCGTCGTCGGAGACGACGTCCGAGTCGAGCTCGTCGCGTGTTCCGCGAGCTGCGGTTACACCTGGAAGGTGACCCGTTCGCCGAAGCCGGCCGTCGCCGTCTACGTCTCGACGAGCTACCGACGATCCACGGCCTCCAAGGGCCTCGTTGGCGGGAACGACATCGAGAGCGTGACCTTCCACGCCGTCGGCAAGGGGTCGACGACGATCACCCTCAAGTACTATCCCCCCGGCAAGGACCGCGCCCCGACCAAGTCCTACGTGCTGAAGCTGACTGTGGAGTAGCCCTGGACCCGACGCCGCCTCCGCCGGGGGGCCCCGGAATCGGAGCGGAATGGGACTGGAACGGGCCCAGGTGGTTGACCCGACGCGGGTTCCGTACGCCTCGGTCAGCCGGCGGACCAACCGTTCCGGGCCGTCACCAACCGGGCGCATTCGGGTCGCGAGCCAGTCGGTTCGTTCTCGGTGGACCGGCGGATGTCGTGTCGTTCCGTCCCGGTTCCCGTGGAAGAGCCGCGTTCACTTCTTCCTGGCGGCCCGTTGAGCGCGCGTTACCGAGTTGGCCGTCACCGCGGCGCGGATGAGTTGCTTGAAGGCAGCTTCGTTGATCTTCTCCCCTTCGCGGAGGTCGATTGCACGTCGCGCGTTCCCTTCCAGGCTGGAATTGAAGAGTTTCTTCGGGTCTTTCACGGAGGCTCCGCGATAGAAGGTGAGCTTCACGACCTGCTTGTACGACTCCCCTGTGCAGACCCCGCCGTCATGGGACCAGACGGGGGTTCCGGCGGATGTTGGCTTCTCCCATTTCCACTCCTCCTGGATGTCGGGGTCGGCATCGTGGATGAGCTGACGGACATGAGCGAGAGTCTCGCCTCTCCAATCCCCCAGCTCCTGAATTCGCTTGGTGATGTTGGCTGAAGCGGTGTCGCCATGCGGACGAGTCGTCGGTGTCATCTCTCCCCTTTCCCAAAGAAGCAGTCCTGCCAGGCGGGCTGGTCTCTGGACCCCGAGCCCCGACCAGGGAAACCATTGCGGAGAGCACGAGTCCCCGCATCGTCCGTCCAGAGGCGCTCCTGTGAGGTCACCCGTCAAACGATACAGACGCCATCGGGCTCCGCCGGCTGGGCCGTGCGTTCCAGGACCGCCATAGAACCGGGAACGAGCTCCGGCAATGACGCCCAGTCCCGGTGATACAGGACGTCGGTTCAGGGGCGGGGACTTCTTGTCGAGTCGAGCCGCCAGGAATCGCAGGGAGAGCCAGGAGCCTCACAAACGAACAGTCGGCGGTTCGCCGGTCGCCGAGCAAGCCGGGAGCGCACGCAGGAGTACTCAACGATCGGTGCTTTGATGAGCGCCTTAGATTATGGCCCAACGACCGGTGGCAGCTCGCCCCGCCGTGCAGGGGCCGACGCGAACGGGTGTCCGTTGCCAGCTCGGGCCTCGTTGGCCGCGCGACGCTCCGACTCAGACCGCTCGGGGACTCAACCCTGCAGTCGACGAGGGCATTGCTACGGTCGTATCAGGAACGAATCTGCTGTCGTCCCTGCTCAGGGGAGCAGTAAGCGCGCGAGTCGTCGGGAAGTGATCGTCAGCCCGACGACGCCCAGGACCGCGAGGTAGGCGGAGTGGCCGGCCAGCGACGCCGTCATCACCCCGGCGTCGAGCCCCCGCTCGAGCGCGACCGCCTGGTAGAGAGGCGTCGCGCGCACGACGAGCTGCAGCCAACCGGGGTAGACGGAGAGCGGGTAGAAGGTCGCCGAGAAAAGGAACATCGGGATGATGGCGAGCGACACCTTGTCGAAGTCCTGCCAGCTGCGCATGTAGGAGGTTGCCGCCAGGCCCACCCCGGCGAAGGCGAACCCGATCAGCATCGCCGCAGGCAGGCACAGCACCGCCCAGGGCGAGAGGACGTAGCCGAAAAGCGCCATCACGAGGATGAACACCCCGGAGTACGTCGAGCCGCGGATGAGCGACCAGCCCAGCTCTCCGAGCGCGACGTCGCCCGACGTGAGCGGCGTGGAGAGGACGGCGTCGTAGGTCTTGGCGATCTTTAGGCGGAAGAACATGTTGAAGGTCGCGTCGAAAAGCGCCCCATTCATCGCCGAGGATGCGAGGAGTCCTGGCGCCACGTACGCCGAGTAGGCGACGACCGTGTTCCCGATGTGGAGGGCGCCGACGAGCTTGTTGAGCCCCACGCCGATCGAGAGCAGGTAGAAGAACGGCTCGAAGAACCCCGAGACGAAGATGATCCAGCTCCGGCGGTAGACGTAGATGTTGCGCTCGATGAGGCGGAGGGCGCGGCGCGACCCCAGCACGCCGAGCGGCGCGACCCGGAACGGTGCCGTGGCGGCGGCACTCATATGACGAGCCTCTTTCGGTAGCTTCGTTCGGCGAGCACGTAGCCGATCGCGGCGACGGCGACCAGGTAGGCGGTGTGGATGGCGGCCGCGCCCGGGCCGATCCCGCCGAGGACGAGCCCGCGGCACAGCGCGACGCCGTGGTAGAGGGGGGTCAGCCAGGCGACGAACTGGAGCCAGCGGGGGAGCTGTGTCACCGGGAAGAACGTCCCCGAGAACAGGAAGAGCGGAATCAGCCCGAACCGGTAGAGGGCGGAGAACCCCCGGTCGTTCTCCTGGGCGCCGGCGAAGGCCATGATCGGTGCCACGAAGGCGAGGCCCGTCAGCACGCCGGCCGGGATCGCCAGGACGGCGAGCCCCGAGCGCAGGGTGCCGAACGCCTCCATGATGGCGAGGTAGATCGCGCACACCGTCACGAGTCGGAAGGCGATCCAGCCGAGGTGGCCCCGCAGCACGTCTTTCACGGTGAGGGGCGTCGCAAGCATGGCGAGGTAGCTTCGCCCCCACTTGATGGCGTCCATCACCGGGTACATCGCCTCGTTGGCGCCGACCTGCATCGCCGTCGCGGCCAGCAGGCCCGGCGCGAGGAAATCGAGGTAGCTGACCCCCGACACCGCGTGGACGTGGTGGTCAACGAGCGAGCCGAGGCCGACCCCGAGAGCGGCGAGGTAGAGCACGGGGTAGAGGAAGCTCGTCGTCATCGAGCCGCGCCAGGTCCGCTTGTACTGGTAGGCCCAGTAGGCAAGGGAGCGCAGCCAGCGCGGCGTGCTGGGGTGCGGAGCCGTCTCCGCCGCTTTCACGGTGCCGGCCACCGTGACTACTCCACGAGCGTGCGGCCGGTCAGGTGGAGGAACACGTCCTCCAGGCTCGAGCGCCGCACGAGGGTGCTCTCCGGGGTGAGGCCGCGCCGGTGGACGGCCACGAGGGTCGCGTCCCCGTCGTCGGAGTAGAGCAGGACCCGGTCGGGGAGGACCTCGCAGCGCTGGGCGAGCCCTTCGAGCTGGCCGGCGACGCGGGACGGCTCGGTGATGCCGAACCGCAGCTCGACGACCTCACGGGTCGAGTACTCGGCGATGAGGTCCCGGGGTGTTCCCTCGGCGGCGAACCGGCCGCGGTCCATGACGACGAGCCGCTCGCAAAGCTGCTCGGCCTCGTCCATGTAGTGGGTCGTGATGACGAGCGTCACGCCCCGGCGCCGCAGGCGGTAGAGGCGGTCCCAGAGCAGGTGCCGAGCCTGGGGGTCGAGGCCGGTCGTCGGCTCGTCGAGGATCAGCAGCTCCGGGTCGGACACGAGCGAACGGGCGATGGTGAGGCGGCGCTTCATGCCCCCCGACAGCGACTCGACCCGGTCGCGGGCCCGCTCGGTGAGTTGCACGAACTCGAGCAACTCGTCGGCCCGCTCCCGGATGAGGCGGCGAGGCAGGTCGAAGTAACGCCCGTAGATGAGGAGGTTGTCGAGGACCGTGAGCTCGAGATCAAGCGTGTCCTCCTGGGGAACGAGGCCGATTCGGCGGCGGATCTCGGGTCCGTCACGGTCCGGGTCGCGTCCGAGGACGCGCAGCGTCCCGCCCGAGACCGGCGACATGCAGGCGATCATGCGCATCGTCGAGGTCTTCCCGGCCCCGTTCGGGCCGAGGAACCCGTACGACTCGCCGCGCCCGATCGAGAAGTCGACACCGTCGACGGCAACGAACTCGCCGAAGCGCTTCACGAGCCCGTGGGCGACGACAAGCGGTTCGCCGTTCGCCATCGGAGCACGCGCGGCCTCACGGAGGGCATCGGACGGGTTCACGGTTCGCCAAGCTAACCGGCGGGAAAACCGCCGTGACGAGGTACCCGGCGGCGGCCGATCCCGAGGGCCCGCGTCAGATCCCCCCGCGGCCGGTGCCGACGAGCCGCCAGGTGGCGGGGAGCAGCATCGCCGCCAGGGCGATCTTGATGCCCTCGCCGGCGAGGAACGGCGTCAGCCCCTTGGCGACCGCCTCGGCGGCCGTGAAATGGTACGAGACGGCGAGCCAGGGGACCCCGATCGCGAAGATGATCGCGTTGCCGATCAACATCGCCGGAAGGGCGCTCCCGACTTTCCGGTCCGCCCGCCGTTCGGCGAGCCGGCCGCAGACGGCGGCGGCGACGACGAAACCGATGACGTAGCCGAAAAGGCCCCCCGGCCAACCGGAGGCGTGGCCGGCGAACAAGGGAACGCCGGCGAGCCCGGCGACGGCATAGAGGGCGAGGGCCGTCCCGGCGCGGCGCATGCCGAGGGCGCTGCCCGCGAGGACCACCCCGAGGGTCTGGCCCGTGATGGGCACGGGGGTCCACGACAGCGGGATCGAGACCTGCGCCAGCAGGCCGACGAAGCAGGCTGCCCCGACGACGACGGCCACGTCGCGGGCCTGCACGTCGGGAAGCAGGTCGACGAGGACACGGGGGCGCGGTCGCGAGAGCACCGCGGCATCTGTCGACATGGCGGTCACCTTATCGAGCGGCGCCGCCGGGCCAGATGGCCGGGCGACGCGACGTCACCGTCGAGCCGGCCAGGATCGGGGGTGGTCCTGGCCGCTCGTGGCGGGCTGCTCACGCCTGCTTGGCGGCCTCGCAGACCGTTTCGGTGATGAGACGGGTCACGACGTACGGATCGGCGTTGGCGTTCGGCCGCCGGTCCTCGATCCAGCCCTTCTGTGCCTTCTCGACGTTCCAGGGGATCCGGACCGACGCGCCGCGGTCCCACGGGGCGTACTTGAACTTGCTCCAGTGCGCCGTCTCATGCGCCCCGGTGAGGCGGTCTTTGATGCCTTCGCCGTAGTTCTCGATGTGCTCCTCGACACGGTTGGCCAGCGCCTCGCAGGCGGCGAGGATCGGCTTGTAGCTCTCGCGCATCGCTTTGGTCGAGAAGTTCGTGTGCCCGCCGGCGCCGTTCCAGTCGCCCGCCACCGGCTTGGCGGCGTAGCTGACGTCGGCGCCGAAGTCCTCGGCGATGCGGCCGAGCAGCCAGCGGCCCAGCCAGAGCTGGTCGCCGACGGCCGGCGGCGGCAGGATGCCAATCTGGAACTCCCACTGTGCCTTCATCACCTCGGCGTTCGTGCCCTCGATCGACAGTCCCGCTTCCAAACAGGCGGCCGTGTGGCGCTCGACGATGTCCCGGCCGACGATGTTCGCGGCCCCGATGCTGCAGTAGTAGGGGCCCTGGGGCGCGGGGAAGCCGACCTCGGGCCAGCCGAGCGGCCGGCCGTCCTGGAAGAAGGTGTACTCCTGCTCGATGCCGAACATCGGCTCCTGGTCGGCGAAGCGCCCGGCGACCTCGGCGCACGGCGCCCGCGTGTTTGTCGGGTGCGGCGTGAAGTCCGTGAGCAGCACCTCGCAGAGGACGAGCTTGTTCTTGCCGCCCCGGAGCGGGTCGGGCGTGACGAGCACGGGTCGCAGGACGCAGTCCGAGAGGTTGCCCGGCGCCTGGTTCGTGCTCGAACCGTCGAAGCCCCAGATCGGCGGCTCCTTCCCGTCGGCGACGATCTTCGTCTTGCAACGGATCATCGGGGTCGGCTTGCCGCCGTCGATCCAGATGTACTCAGCCTGGTAGCTCACGAACCACTCCCTTTGGTGGTGGCCTGGTCGGCACAGGCCCACGTCGGAGGCTCCCGCGCGACGCGCTCACCCCCGACGTGGGACCTATCCGCGTCTGACGTGCCCAAGAGTGTCAGGGAGTCGTTTCGCGGCAGTGTCAGCCAGATGAACTCCGTGTGAATTGGCGCGTCCCTTCGCTTCCCGCCGGGGGCTCAAGGGAAGGCGGCGTCGAGCCGGTCCGTCACGTCGGGGGTGAGCAGTGGCACCACGTCGAGCGCCCGCAGGTTCTCCTCGATCTGGCTGACGCGGCTCGCGCCGGTGATCACCGTCGAGACGTGCGGGTTCTTCGTGCACCAGGCGATCGCCAACTGGGCGGGCGTGCAGCCGAGCTCGTCGGCCAGCTGGAGGAGCGCCGGGACGCGGGCGTTCCTCTCGGGAGCGGTCACGATCTCGCGCAGCCAGTCGAATCCCGGAACCGTCGCCCGCGAGCCCGCGGGAACGCCGTCGAGGTACTTGCCGGTGAGCACGCCCATGGCCAGCGGGCTGAAGGTCGTGAGGCCGAGCCCCCAGTCCTCGTAGAGGAGCGCGTAGTCAGCCTCGACGCGATCGCGCTCGAGCAGGTTGTAGCGCGGCTGTTCCACCACCGGCTTGTGCAGGTGGTGGCGCTCGGCGATTTCGTAGGCGGCCCGCAAGGCGTCTGCCGGCCACTCCGAGGTCCCCCAGTAGGTGGCCCTGCCAGAGCTGACGATGTCGTGCATCGCCCATACCGTCTCCTCGATCGGCGTGTTCGGGTCGGATCGGTGGCAGAAAAGCAGGTCGACGAAGTCAAGGCCGAGGCGTTGGAGCGAGCCGTCGATCGCCTGGAGCAGGTACTTGCGGTTGAGCGTGTTCCGGACGTTCACCTCGTCGTGGATGCCCCAGAAGAGTTTCGTCGACACGACGTAGCTGTAGCGCGGCCAGCCGAGCTGGCCGAGCGCCCGTCCCATGATCCGCTCCGACTCGCCACCGGCGTATTGCTCGGCGTTGTCGAAGAAGTTGACACCCCGCTCGCGGGCCGCGGCGAGGCACGCAGCGGCGAGCCCGACATCGAGTTGCGGCCCGAACGTCACCCACGAGCCGAGCGAGAGCACGCTCACCCGCAATCCAGACCTGCCGAGCCGCCGGTACTCCATTAACCGCCCCGATCTCGTCTTGCTCGCCTGCGTCGAGCCCTTCCGGGGACCGGCGCGCCCCACAGTCTTACGAGGTCCGTCATAGCATGCGCGCGGTGCCGCCCGGCGGGGCAGGACCGTGTCCCGGAGGGTCGCAAGGAGCCGATGACGTGGAGCAAGGGCGGACGGACCGCGAGGCCTCCGTCGCCGACGGCGACGTCGTCGTGCTCGTCTCCGAGGCGGGGGAGCCGACTGGCACGGCACCGAAGCTGACGGCGCACGTGCCACCCGGCCGTCTCCACCTCGCCTTTTCCGTTGTCCTTTACCGGATTGACGGGCCGGTGCTCCTCCAGCAGCGCGCCGGCACGAAGTACCACTTCCCGCTCGCCTGGGCCAACTCGTGCTGCAGCCACCCGCGTCCCGGCGAGGACATCGTCGACTCCGCCGAGCGGCGTGTGGCGGAGGAGCTCGGCCTTTGCTGCCGTCTCACCGAGGTCGGCACGCTCACCTACCGCGCGTCGTGCCCGGACTCCGGGCTTGTCGAGCACGAGTTCGACCACGTCCTCGTCGGAACGGTCGTGGGCGAACCGGTTCCCGACCCTACCGAGGTCGCCGCCCTGCGCTGGGAGGAGGCGGGCGAGGTCCTCGCGAACCCGCCGGCGAACAGCGCCCCCTGGCTCGTGCCGGTGCTGCGGCTGGCCGAGCGGGCACGGGCCGCCGGACTGGCGCCGCCCGGCTGAGGGGACCGCGCCAGGGCCGTGGACTGCCCGGTCAGCCGGATCCGTCGATGACGAGGACGATCCCGCCGGGATCCCCCGGGCCGCGCAGTGCCGTGGGCGTCGGCCACCCGATGAAGGTGCATCGAGCCGACCGGCACGGCGATGCGACGCCCGGAGGGAGAGGACGTCGTTGGCGAACGCGGCCGCGGGCTCGCGCCGCGGGACGGGTTAGCCCACCTTCCGCCTTGTTGCGGGCCGGCGTTTGGTCAGGGGCGCCCGGCGGCGAAGGCGCCGGGCCAGACCGGGGCGACCTGGATGAGCGTTCCGGTCTGCTCGGCCTGGATCGCCTTGCCGTCTCCGACGTACATGATGACGTGGTACACGTAGCCGTCGGCGGCGTAGAAGATCAGGTCGCCGGGCTGCAGCTGCGACAACGAGATGTGCTCGACCGAGAGGTACTGGTCCTCGGCGCTGTGAGGGAGGCTGACCCCCGCCTGGCCCCAGGCCCACATCGTGAGCCCGGAGCAGTCGAAGCCGTAGCCGGGTGATGAGCCGCCCCAGACGTAGGGCACGCCGATCTGCGACTCGGCGGCGCGCACGGCGGCGAGTCCGGGGCCGTCCCCTCCCGGCGGCGTCGCGTCTGCGGGGCCCTGCGAAACCGTGGCGTCGGACTGCTGCTGGGCCTGCTGGACGGCCTGGCGCGCCGCCGCCTCAGCGGCCGCCCGGGTCGCCTGCTGCTGTTCCTCCTGGGCGACGGCGGCGGCGAGCGAGCCGTTCACGCCCTTCAGCGTCGCTGTGAGCTGGGTGTCGAGCGCGTTGGCGTGGGAGCGCGCCGCGCCGAGGATTTTCAGCGCGAGGTGCGACTGGGCCTCGTCGTGGCGCAGCTGCGTCGTGCGCGTGACGAGGGCGTGCTCAGAGAAGCGAAGCGAGCTGACCGCGATCGAGAGGTTCCCCGCGGCCGCTTGGAGATACGTCTGCTCGGCTGGTAAGGCGTTCTCCTTCCCGGTGAGGACCGACAGGACGCCCGAGGTGGAACCGCCGTTCACGTAGGCGTCAATCGCCTGGCGCTCGAGGGAGGCCTTGTCCTCGGCGACGGCGTCACGCGCCTCGGCGATCGACCGCAGGTCCTTGTGGACGTCACGATTGAGCTGCGCCTCCCGCGTCGCCGCCTGGTCGTACTCCTCGCTGAGGATCTGGAGCTTGACCTGGATCGTGGCGATCTTGGCGGCGAGGGAGTCGGCCTTGGACTGCAGCGTCGAGACGGGCTGCGAAGCACCAGCCTGCCCGCCAAAGATGGGCAACATCGCCCCGGCTGTCACCAGCAAGGCCGCACCGGCGAGCAGTTGCCAGCAACTATGTTCCGTTCGCGCCCGACGGCATCCAGCGGGGCGGAGCCTCACTGGAACGCCGTCCGCGACAGGGCCCTCGCCGGATTGCGCATTAGCGGTCCACCGTACCGGCGGCCCTCCGTCCAAAGCAAGAAAACCCCCTCTGATCTGGTGATCCGTCGTCCCGGGCAGCGTCCAGCTACGGTGAGTTCGCCCTATCCACAGCTTCCGGGCGGGCGCCCGTCCGGCGGAAAGGACGGCGACATGGGCGAGGCCAAGCCTGCCGCGGCGGACGGATTCCGTGTCGAGCACGATTCGATGGGCGAGGTGCGCGTGCCATCCGGGGCCCGCTGGGGGGCGCAGACGCAGCGCGCCGTCGAGAACTTCCCGATCTCCGGCCGGGGCGTCGAGCGTTCGATCATCGAGGCGCTCGCCATCATCAAGGGTTCGTGCGCCGCCGTGAACGCCGAGCTCGGGACGATCGACGAGGCGGTGGGAGCGGCGATCAGTTCCGCCGCCGACGAGATCGCCGCGGGCCAGCACCTCGAGCAGTTCCCGGTCGACGTCTTCCAGACGGGGTCGGGCACGTCAACGAACATGAACATGAACGAGGTGCTCGCCAATCTGGCCGGCGAGCGGCTGGGACGGGCCGTGAGCCCGAACGACGAGGTGAACGCCTCGCAGTCCTCGAACGACACGTTCCCGGCGGCGATCCACCTCGCCTGCGTCCGCGAGATCGACGCCGATCTCGTGCCCGCGCTCGGGCAGCTCGCCGCGGCGCTGCGCGGTAAGGCGGAGGAGTTCGCCGAGCTGGTCAAGGCCGGCCGGACCCACCTCATGGACGCGACACCGGTGACGCTGGGCCAGGAGTTCGGTGGGTACGCCTCCGCCGTCGAACACGGGATCGAGCGGCTTGCCTCGAGCCTGGGCCGGATCGGCGAGCTCCCCCTCGGGGGAACGGCCGTCGGCACGGGCCTCAACGCCAGGCCCGGCTTCGCCGCCGAGGTCATCGAGCGGCTGCGCGCCGCGACCGCGCTCGGGCTCACCGAGGCCCGGGACCACTTCGAGGCCCAGGGGGCGCGCGACGGCCTTGTCGAAGCCTCGGGTGTCGTGCGGACGATCGCCGTGTCGCTCTACAAGATCGCCAACGACCTGCGCTGGATGTCGTCGGGTCCGCGCTGCGGACTCGGCGAGATCCACCTCCCCGATCTCCAGCCGGGTTCCTCGATCATGCCGGGCAAGGTGAACCCCGTGGTCCCCGAGGCGGTGTGCCAGGTCGTCGCCCAGGTGATCGGCAACGACGCCACGGTCGCCTTCGGCGGCGCCGCGGGGAACTTCGAGCTGAACATCATGCTGCCGGTCATGGGGAAGAACCTGCTCGAGGCGATCCGCCTCGTCGCCGCGGCGAGCCGTGCCCTCGCTGCGAAGTGCGTCGCCGGGATCGCGGCGGACGCCGAGCGCTGTCGCGCCTACGCCCTGTCCTCGCCTTCGATCGCCGCGGCCCTCAACCCGTACATCGGCTACGAGAACGCAGCCAAG
This sequence comes from Acidimicrobiales bacterium, assembly GCA_050013835.1. Taxonomy (GTDB): domain Bacteria; phylum Actinomycetota; class Acidimicrobiia; order Acidimicrobiales; family Bog-793; genus Bog-793. The sequence goes on along the minus strand of JBEKEM010000011.1, from coordinate 103,991 downwards.
GTGGTGAAGCGCGCGCTCGCCGAGAGCAAGGACCTGCGCGCTGTCGTGCTTGAGATGGGGCTGCTCGGCGCGGACGAGGTGGACCGGGCCCTCGACGTGCTGGCGATGACCCGCGGCGGCATCATCGGCTGACGCGCTCCTGTACGGGCCCCCCGTGTCGGTATCCTGAGGCGCATTCGGCGGGCTGGGGGAGTGATCGTGCACGGACTGATTGCGGTCGCGGGCCGGCCCACCGGGTGAGACGTCCGGTCGGGGAGACGCCGGACGTGCGGACGACGCGTCCGTGAGCCCGCGGGAGGTCGTCTTCGCCGGGTCATCCCACCCGGCCGTTTCGGTCGTCGTCGCCGCCTGGGGTTCCTCGCCGCACCTGCTCGACAGCCTGGCCTGGCTCGGCTCGCAGCGCACGGCGATGCGGTACGAGGTCGTGCTGGTGTTGAACCAGGTCGCGCCCGACGTCGCCGAGGCGGTCGCCGGGGGCGTGCGCGGGGCGAGCGTCATCTCCTCCCGCTCGGATCTCGGCTTCGCCGGCGCGGCGAACGTCGGGGTCGCCAGGGCGGCCGCCGATCTTGTCGCCATCGTCCACGACGACGTGGAGACGTCCCCCGACTGGCTGGACGTACTCGTCGGATCGGCGGCGGCGCACCCCGAGGCCGACGTCACCGGTTGTCTCGTCGCCGACGCCGGGGCCGCGCCGTCGGCGTCGAGCGCTACGCCTGTCGAGGTGTCCGAGTGCGCCTTCCTCGTCCGGCGTTCGGTCTGGGAGAGTCTCGGCGGTCTCGCCGAGATCTTCTACCCGTTCGGGTTCGCGGTCGCCGACTTCTGTGCCCGGGTCGTCGAGTCGGGCGGGCAGATCCGTCTCGAGCCCCGGGCGACGGTGCGCCGCCACCGCTCGGGCCGCACCAATCACCGTTTCAAGTCGGTGGTCATGGACCTCAACGCGGAGCTGTTCGCGACACGCCACTCGAAGGGCCGCCCGCCGGCGGTGGCTCCGGCGCCGGGGTCGGGCCGGGGAGGTGTGTCGGCGGGTCCCCGTGCCCCGCGCCGGGGGGGCGGCAAGAGGCGCCTGCTCGTCATCGACGACGCCGTGCCCGAGCAGGCGGTCGGCGCCGGGTCGGGTCGCATGGCCGAGGTCCTGGGCGAGCTCACGTCGGGCGGTCGCTTCGCGGTCGACCTGTTGCCGCTCGTCGTCCGGGAACGCGCCGATCCCGCCCGGGTGGCCGCCCTCGGCGTCGACGTCGTCAGCGGGGACCTCGGGAGGCTACTGCGCGCCGAGGGGAGGCGCTACGGGGCGGTCGTCGTCTCGCGCCCGCACAACTGGGCCGCTTCGATCGGGAAGCTGCGCCGGTTCGTGCCGGAGGTCCCGGTCGTCTACGACGCCGAGGCGCTCTTCCATCGCCGACTGGCGCGTCAGGCCGACTTCGCCATTGACGCGCCGACGGTGATCCGCGTCGCGCGTGAAGCGGCGCGCCTTGAAGCGATCGAGCGGGGGATCGCCGGTGAAGCAGACTTCGTCGTCGCCATCTCCGAGGACGAGGCGGATTTCTTCCGGGACAACTCGCCGGACCCCGGGAACGTCGTCGTGCACCCGCCATTCCTCGCCGGGGCGAGCACGACTCCGGCCCAGCTCGCCCGACGGCGGGACATCGGCTTCGTCGCGGGGTGGTCGGCCGGGCCCGATTCGCCGAACGCCGACGCCCTGGAGTGGTTCGCGCGCCGGATCCTGCCGGGCGTGCGCGCGCGGACGCCCGGGGCGCGCCTGCTGGTCACCGGGGCCAACCCGCCGGTCAACGTACGGCGGCTCGTCACGCCGGCGGTCGAGTTCCTCGGGCAGGTGCCGAGCCTCGCGGACTTCTACTCGTCGGTGCGCGTCGTCGTGGTCCCGACCCGTTACGGCTCGGGGGTGAAGCTGAAGACCGTCGAGGCGGTGCAGTTCGGCGTACCGACCGTGGCGACGACGGTCGGTGCCGAGGGGATCCCCCTCGACGACCGGGGCGCCGTCGTCGTCGTCGACGATCCGGATCGCTTCGCGCGGGCTGTCGCCGCGCTCCTCGGTGATGACGACGCCTGGCGGGCCCAACGTGCGCGGGTGGTCGCCCAGTCGGCCCGCTGGGTGGAGCGGTCGCCGGGAGGGGTTTGGGTCTCGCTCGCCGAGGAGCTCACCGGCGCGGCCCCCCCCGGGGGATCACGGCGGTGAGCTGGGACGATCCGGCCTGTCGAGTACCGTGAGCCCCGTGGCCGGACAGCAGTGGGGCGAGGGGCCCGACCCGGAGGAGGAGCTCGCGGCGCGCGCCGCCGCGGAGGCGGACGCGCTGCGCGAGATCGAGTACCAGGCGGTCCTGCGCGACCTCGCCGTGCGGGACCTCTACATCGAGAAGACCGAGCTCGAGCTCGAGCGGCTCGCCGCCGCCGAGTCGAACGCCCGGGAGGAGCTTGCCCAGGTCCGGGCCCGCGCCGAGGAGCTATTCGGTGACCTCGAACGGGCGGAGGCGACCATCGCCGCCCTGGACGGGCAGCTGGCGGACATCCGGGCGACCCGCGCCTACCGCTGGTCGGTCTCGGTGGCGTCCGCCCGCGCCCGCCTGCTCGCGCCGTGGCGCCGGCGGCGGGCGGCAGGCTGAGGGCGCCATCTGGTCAGCCGGGCTCCGCCCAGAAGCGGCGGAGGAACTCGTCGGTCTCGGCGAGCGATTCGGCCCGACCGATCTCGTAGAAGCGTTCCGTCGCCTCGTAGCCGAAAAGGAGCGACCGCCGGGCGAGCGCGGCGTAGAGCTCGGCGAGGTCGGTCGCCTTCTCGCCGGCAAGGTCGACCACGCCGGCGGTGAGCCCGCCGAGGCCGTAGTCGACCCAGGCCATCTCCGGCGACGGGAGCGACTTGTCGTAGCGGGTGACCCGCCCGGCCTCGAGCAGCGCGTTCGAGGTGTCCCAGCGGTTGTCGTTCCGCAGCACGGTCATCATCGCCGGCAGGCCGCTCAACTCCCAGCGGGCGGCGACATCGGCGTAGTCGATGCGCAGGAACGTGTCGCCGTAGAGGACGAGGAAGCGCCCGCCGAGCAGTGGCGCCGCCCGGCGGATCGCCCCGAGCGTCCCGTCGAGCCCCGGCGAATCGTGGCTGTAGGCGATCTCGATGCCCTCGCAGGCGGGACCGATCGCCTCCTCGACCATCTCCCCCAGGTAACCGACGCAGCACACGACGCGCCGTACCCCGCACCGGGCGAGCAAGCGGAGCTGGTGGACGAGGAACGGCCGCCCGGCGACCTCGATCAGCGCCTTGGGGCGCGCCGCCGTCACCCCGCCAAGGCGGGTCCCCCGGCCGCCGGCGAGGATGCAGACCGTCGGCGGTGCCGCGGCGCCCCCGCCGCCGACCCCGTCGTCAGCGGTCAGCGTCGTCCCAGCCGTAGCGGGACTCGATGAAGTAGCGGGGACGGTGGCGCACCTCGTCGTAGATCCTCCCGACGTACTCGCCGATGATCCCCAGCGAGAGCAGTTGGAGGCCGCCGAACAGGCAGAGGAGCACGACGATCGTCGGGTTGCCGACCGGGAAGTGCACCCCCGCCAGCTTGCAGGAGAAGTACGTCGTGCCGAGCAGGAAGGCAAAGCTCGCGAACCCGATGCCGATCGTCGAGATGAACTCGAGGGGGTAGCGCGAGAAGCCGATCACGCCGTTCAGCCCGATGAGCACCGAGCCGGTGAAGCGATTGTACTTGCCGTGCCCCCCGACGCGGCCCTGCCGGTCGTAGAGCACGCTCGTCTGCGGGTAGCCCACGTAGCCGACGAGGCCGCGCAGGAACCCGTGGTTCTCGTGCAGCGACACGACGGCGTCGATGACCCGCCGGCTCATCAACCGGAAGTCACCGGTATTCGGCGGGATCTCGACGTCGGCGATGTGCCGCAGCATCCGGTAGCCGGTCGCCGCCACGATCCGCTTGACGACGGTCTCGCCGGCCCGGCTGCGGCGCTGGGCGTACACGACGTCGTAGCCCTCCCGCCACTTGGCGGCGAGCTCGGCGATGAGCTCGGGAGGGTCCTGCAGGTCGCAGTCGATGACGACGACGGCGTCTCCGGACGCAGCCTCGAGCCCGGCGATCGTCGCCGTCGGCTGGCCGAAGCGGCGCGAGAAGCGCAGCATGCGCACGCGCGGGTCCCGCTCACGCAGCTCGAGGATGGCCTGCTCGGTGCGGTCGGTCGATGGATCGACGCAGAAGATGATCTCCCAGTCGTACTCGAGCGGCTCCAGCGTGGCGGCGAGCCGCTCGTACACCCGGGGGACGTTCTCCTCCTCGTTGTAGGCGGGGATCACGACGCTCAGCATCCGGCGTGCGCCCGGCCCCGGTGTCACGTCCGCTCCTTCGGCACGGCCGCAAAGAACTGGCCATCGACTCGGCGCAGCGTGGCGAGGTCGGGGTCGGCGCGCAACCTCCGGCGAAACGACTCTTCCGGCCAGGGGTCCCACTGCGCGCTGATGACCCGGCCCGTGATCCCGGCGGAATCGTCGGACAAGAGGAAGGCGACGAGCTCGTGCACGGCGGCGGGGGAGTCCCCCGCGCCGCGTTCGTGGGCGTTGCGCGTCCGTTCGAAGAACTGGGTGCCGACCGCCTCGACGCCCGCGGCGAGGATGTCGTCGTGCATCGGCGTGACGATGAAGCCGGGAGCGACGGCGTTGACCCGAATGTCGTCGGAGGCGAGCTCGACGGCGAGGTTCTCCGTCAGCCGCACCACGGCGGCCTTCGAGGCCGCGTAGCCGTCGAAGCGCGGGAAGGGGGCCGTTGCCCCCCCGCCGGAGAACGTGACCACCGATCCGCCTGGCCGCAGGCAGTCGAGGCACGTCGTCACGGCGAGGAGCGTCCCCGTCAGGTTGACGTCGATCGTGCGCCGGAAGTCGTCGACGAGCCATGTCCCGACCGGGCCGATCGGGCCGATGAGCGCCGCCGCGGCGACGATCCCGTCTAGGCGGCCGGTGGGGGCGATCCTCGGGCGCGCCCGCTGCCACGCCTGCTCGTCGGCGACGTCGAAGGCGATCGCCTCGTGCGGCCCACCCGGGAGCTGGCCTACGAGCTCGTCGAGGGCCGAGGCGTCGCGGGCGATGAGGGCGAGGTGCGCACCGAGACCGGCGAGCACGGTGGCGGTGCCGCGCCCGATCCCCTTGCTCGCACCTGTCACGACGATCCGCCGGCCGGTGAGGCTGCCCGTCACGGTCCCCATACTGACCGGTGACCCCGCGGCGCGCACGGTATGCGCGCGCAACTCCTAGGCGCGCTGCGCGGCCTCGACGCAGGACCAGGCGTAGCGCGCCGAGGCGAGGTCGCCGAGGAGCTCGCGCCCGTCGGCCGACCTGATCGCCTCGGTGAAGTGTCGCCACTCGAGTTTCCAGGAGACGTCAACGTCCGGGTAGCGCTCGACCTCGACCTCGGGGGGCCCGAGCTCCGGGCGCATCCGGAAGATCCGCAGTTGCTGGGGCCCGTAGCTGCGCACGAGGCCGTCGACGGCGAACTTCGCCTCCCGGCAGGCGATCTCGAGCGAGAAGGTGTTCTTCCACTCGGTCCAGCTGACGTGGAACAGGGCGAACGGGGAGGGGTCTCCGACTCCGCCGGGGGCGCCCAGCAGCATCACGGCGTTGTCGTCGACGGGCGCCCGCCAGAACTGCGTGCGGAGCAGGGCGGCGTGCAGCGGTAGCTCGCCGAGGAGCCAGTAGCTGAGGTCGAGCAGGTGCATGCCCTGGTCGACGATCTCGCCGCCCCCCGAGCGGCGCGGGTCGGCCCGCCACTCCCGCTCGTAGCCGAGCCGCCCGCCGTGGCCGTAGCGGGCCCGGAGGTAGAGGACCTCGCCGTAGCGGCCGGAGCGGGCCTCGCCGATCGCCCGCGCGATCCCCGGGTGGAAACGGTGGTTGAAACCCACCTTCACGAGGCGGTCCGCCGACCGTGCCGCGGCGGCGATCCGCTCGACCTCGGCGACCCCGATCCCCGCCGGTTTCTCCACGAGCACGTGGGTGCCGGCCCCGAGCGCCTGGCAGGCGATCCCGGCCAGCTGGTCGTGGACGGCCGCGACGATGACGACATCGGGACGGAGCGAGAGCAGCTCGTCGAGGGTCGCACAGACCGTGCCGCCGAACTCGGCGGCGAGCTGCTGCGCCGCCGCCGGGGCAACGTCGTGGCAGCCGACGAGGGTCGCGGGACCCAGCGCGGCGGCGCGCTTGTGCCCGATGAGCCCGCAGCCGACGATCCCGACCCGCAGGGCAGGCTCGGCCATCAGTTGTTCTCGGTCGCGTAGGCGCCGCTGCAGTCGAAGTCGAACGTCAGCTCCTGGGAGTGTTCCTCGGCAAGCGCCTGCCGCGTGTCCTCGGGGTGCGAGGAGTACACGAGCAGGAACCCGCCGCCCCCGGCGCCGACGAGCTTGCCGCCGATGGCGCCCGCTTCCCGGGCGACGTCGTAGAGGTGGTCGATGCGCTCGTTGGCGATGCCCGGCGACCGCTTGCGCTTGTTCTCCCAGTGCTCGTGCATCAGGTTCGCGAACCCGTCGAGGTCGCCTCTCTCGAGCAGCGCGCGGCTCTCGTAGCCGAGCTTCTTGGTCCGGTGGAGGTTCTCGAGCATTTCCGGGTCGCCCCGGCGTGACCGCGTGTCCTGGTCGGCGAGCATCAGCGAGGCCGAGCGGGCGTCACCGGTGTAGAAGAGCAGCAGGCGCTCCCGCAGGCGGCGCAGCGTCTCCGGGTCGAGGTCGAGCGGCTCGACCTCGACGTAGTCGTCCGGCCGGAACGTGTAGGCGCAGATCCCACCGTGCGCCGCGACGTACTGGTCCTGTTTGCCGACGGGCTCGTGGAGCACGTCGATCTCGATGTGGCACGCCGCCTCGGCGAGGGCGTGCGGCGTGACCGAGCGACGCCGTGCGTGGGCGAGCGCCTTCAGCAGGCACACCGTGAACGACCCCGAGGAGCCCATCCCGGTCCCGGCGGGGACGTCGGCGACGGAGGCGATCTCCAGCGGGCTCCCCTGCCAGTGGCGCAGCAGCGCCTCGCGCAGGATCGGGTGGCGGATTTCGGAGATCTCGTCGACCTCCTCGGACTCGGAGTACTTCATCCGGTACCGGTTCTGGAAGGCGGCGTGGACGAACATGTGGACGTACTTGTCGATTGCCCCGGCGACGAGGAACCCGCCGAACTCCCGGTAGTACGACGGGAGGTCTGTCCCGCCACCCCCGAGGGGCAGTCGCAACGGTGCCCTGCTGTAGACGACGCTCATCGCAAGGACCCCCTTCGTGCCCGGGGGGCGGCACCCCCGACGCGCCAGGCGTACTCGTTGTCGTCGAGCCAGTCGAGGGTGCGCCCGATCGCCTGGGCGATCGTCACCTGCGGGGACCAGCCAAGGTGCCGGATCCGGCGCGTGTCGAGGAGGATGAGCGGCGAGTCGCCGATCCAGCCGCGGATCCCTCCGGTGTGCTCGATCTCGGGTTTCACGCCGAGATGGGACGTGATGATCCGGACCGACTCGTCGACGAGGACCGTCTCGTCGGTGCCGAGGTTGTAAACGAAGCAGCCGCCCTCGCCGGCGTGCCTTGCGACGCAGGCGAGCATGGCGTCGACGCAGTCCTGGACGTAGAGGTACGACTTCTCCTGGCGTCCGTCGCCGAGGACGGTGAGACGGGTCGGGTCGCGGCGCAGCTGCCGGTAGAAGTCGACGACGTGGCCGTGCGTGTAGCGCTCACCGAGGACCGAAACGAAGCGACAGACGACCCCGGTCATCCCGAAGCCGGCCGCGTAGGCCGCGACAAGTCCCTCGCAGGCGAGCTTCGAGGCCCCGTAGAAGGACGTCTGCTGCGGGAAGGGCGCGTCCTCCGGCGTCGGGAAGACCTCCGGCTCGCCGTAGACGGAGCCGGTCGAGGAGAAAAGGATCCGCCGCACGCCGGTCGCGCGCATCGCCTGGAGGACGTGCGACGTCGCCAGCGTGTTCTGCTCGAGGTCCAACGTCGGGTGCTCCGTCCCGTGCCGGACGTCGGCGTTCGCTTGCAGGTGGAAGACCCAGTCGCAGCCGGCGAATGCCGGCTCGAGGACGGCCGGGTCGAGCACGTCGCCCTCGACGAGGGTGAAGCGGGGATGGTCGCGGATCGACTCCAGGAACTCCGTCCTGCCGGTGCGGAAGTCGTCGACGACGACGACCTCGGCGCCGGCGGCGACGAGCCGGTCGGCGAGGCTGCTGCCGATGAAGCCGGCCCCGCCGGTGATGCAGGCACGCCCCACTGCCGCGGGCTGGCTCACCGGGACCGCGCCGCTCGGGCCGTGTCCGTGTGACGGGGTCTGCGGGCGACGCCGGGCCGGGACACGGCTAGAGCGAGTAACCGGCGGCGGCCGCGTCCCGGAAGAACATCTGGACGGTCTCGAGCGAGAACTGCAAGAGGTCCTTGCCCACGCAGTCGAGCTTGCGGAGCAGGTCCGGTGTCATCGTGATGATGTGGCAGCCGGCGCTGTCCGCCTGGAGGAGGTTCAGCACCTCGCGCGGCGAGGCCCAGAGACATTCGGCCGCCGGCGCCGCCGCCATGATCTCGACGGCGCGCCGCACGAGGGGAACGGGATCGACGCCGGCGTCGGCGATCCTCCCGGCGAAGACCGAGAGGTAGGAGGGCGCGCCGCCCGCCACGGCGGCGGTCATCGTCTCGACCTGGCCGAGCGTGCACATCGCCGTGACGTTGACCTTCACCCCGTCGTGGGAGAGGTCGCGCACGACTTCGGTCATCGGTTCGCCCGACGTGGTCGTCACGGGGATCTTCACGTAGACGTTCGCGCCCCACGAGGAGATGAGCCGCGCCTGGCGGCGGATCTCAACCGGCTCGTCGGCGAACACTTCGAACGAGACCGGGTGGGTCCTGACGTGACTGAGGAGCTCGGCCGCGAAGCGGGCGTAGTCGGCCACTCCCGCCTGGCGCATGAGGGTCGGGTTCGTCGTGAATCCCGAGATCCGGGGGTCGTCGGCGAGCTCGAGGATGCTCTGGAGATTGGCACCGTCGGCAAAGATCCGCGTCCTGATCTTGTCCAGCACCACGGTCGATGCTAGCAGTCGCTCTTCCCGCTGAGCAGGACCGACGCGGCTTCTGCGAGGTCCCACACCCGTCGGTCCGGGGTGACGCGCGCCGATCTTTTGTGAGTGCTCGGCGCCAGTTCGATGAGGATCGTTCTGCAGCCGGCCGCCCTCCCGGCCGTGACGTCGGCGTCGGTGTCGCCGATCATCCACGAGTCGGCAAGGTCGATGCCGAGCTCGCGAGCCGCCGAGATCAGCATCCCGGGGGCCGGCTTGCGGCAGTCACAGTCGCCGCCGAGGACGGGGTCAGTCCCTTCCGGATGGTGCGGGCAGATCCGCCAGGCGTCGAAGACGACGCCACGGTCGGCGAGGAGGGCGACAACGGTCGCCTGCACGGCTTCGAGGACGTCGAGGGAGACCGTTTGCTTCGCTGCCGCAGGCTGGTTCGTGACGCCGACCAACAAGAACCCCGCCCGCGCTATCGACCGGGCGGCCTCGGCTGCCCCGGGGATGAGCGCGACGTCCTCGGGTCGCAGGGGCGACTCGAAGGTGTCCGACGCGGGGTCGAGCACGAGCTCCGTGAGCACTCCGTCGCGGTCGAGGAAGACCGCGGGCCGGGTCACCGTCCCGCCGGCTTCTGGGCGATCACGGTCACGAGCGCGGGGAGCACGACCGGGTCGTCGCCTGGGTCGACCCCGGAAAGCTCGCCGAGGTACGAGGCCACAGGGCCCCGTCCCGCCCCGGCGGGAGCCTCCGCCCACGCCGATACGAGGGTGCAGCCGCAGCTCGCGGGGAAGCCGGGCAGCACGGCACCGACGTCGGGGTGGCGGGCACTGGGCATCGACAGGGCCACGCCGCCGACGCGGCCTGCGGACGTGATCGGCTCCTGGGAAACGACGAAGCCGCCCGCCCGCGTCGCCGCCGCCATCCTCTGCCAGATGGCGAGGGGGTCAGCGACGTGCAGGAGCAGGAACCGACACCAGGCGAGGTCGACCTGCTCAGGCAGGATGAGCTCCTCGGCTTCTTGGACGAGGGCGACGACCTGTGCCACGCCGGCTCCGGTGGCCGCCTCGACGAGCTCGTCGCGGGCGGCTGGCGAGTGGTCGATCGCGTAGACGCGACCACCGGCGCCGACGAGGGCGGCGAGCGCGAGGGACACGTCGCCCGAGCCGGCCCCCACGTCGGCGCAACGCCAGCCGGCTTCGATCGGGAGGCGATCCAGCGCCTCGACGAGCGACTGGCGGTAGGGGTCGACATCGAGCGGGGAAGCTCCCATCCCGACCCAACTTACCGGCACGCCCGGCCCGTTCTCGGCTGACGGACCGTCTCCTCGCCCTCCGTCTCGCCGGACACGTGCCGGGCGAGCCGCTACGGTGAGCGGGATGCGGGTGACCCTGCTCCTGTGCGATGCCGCCCAGGTGGCCGACGGGAAGCTTTACATCCTCGGAGGCGGCTGGAGCCTGATCGGTCCGGATCCGACGCCATCGGCGGTGGCGATGAAGGTCGACGTCGACTGGACCGAGGTCGACCGGACCCACCATTGGGAGCTGTTCCTAGTCGACGAGGACGGGCAACCGATCGTCGCCCAGACGCCGGACGGGCCGCAGCCGATCGAGGTGCGGGGAGACTTCGAGGTCTCCCGTCCCGAGTCGGTCCCCGAGGGCAGCCCGGTCGACGTCGCCCTGGCGCTGAACTTCGGCCCGCTGCCGATCGCGCCGTCGTCGCGCTACAACTGGCGGCTCGCGATCGACGGTGAGACCCAGGAGGACTGGGTCCTGCCGTTCTCCACGCGCGCTCCCCGCGATTGACCCTTTCCTCCCTCACGCCTCGGGCCGCGTCAGTCGAGGTCCGGGACCCACCCGGCCTCGTTCGTCCGGTCCTTGCGTGGTGGGAGGGGGCGCGCGCCGATCGGGACCGGCTCCCGTGGCGGGGGACGCGCGACCCGTGGCGGGTGCTTGTCGCCGAGATGATGCTCGCCCAGACCCAGGCCGTCCGGGTCGCCGCGCCCTATCGGGATTTCGTCGCGCGCTTCTCGACGCCGGCGTCGTGCGCCGCTGCGTCGGTGGGGGACGTGGTCCGGGCCTGGGCCGGCCTCGGCTACAACCGTCGCGCCCTCGCCCTGCACGAGGTCGCCGTGACGATCGTTGCCCGCCACGGCGAACGGGTCCCGGACACGCTCCACGACCTTGAGGGCCTGCCGGGTGTGGGCCCGTACACGGCGCGCGCCGTGCTCGCGTTCGCCTTCGGAGCCGAAGCCGCCGCCGTCGATACGAACGTCGCACGGGTGCTCGCCCGCGCCGCGGCCGGTCGGCGTCTCGGTCGCCACGAGGCCCAGGACCTGGCGGACGGACTCGTCCCGGCCGGATCGTCCCGCGAGTGGAATCTCGCCCTCATGGATTTCGGGAGCCTCGTGTGCCGCTCGCGTGCGCCCGCCTGCGACACCTGCCCGGTGGGCGCCGCCAGCGCCTGCGTCTGGCGCGCCCGGGGCGGGAGTCTCCCGGATCCCGCCGTCGGCTCGGCACAGGTGACCTCCCGCGGGTCACGCTTCGAGGGGTCCGACCGGCAGGGCCGTGGCCGGCTCGTGCGCGCCGCATGCGCCGGGCCGATCGCGGCCGCCGACGTCGCCCGGGTCGCCGGCTGGCCGTCGCAGCTCGCCCGCGCCCGCCGCGTCGCCGAGGCGCTCGTCGCCGAGGGGTTCCTCGTGCGCGAGAGCACGGGTGACCTGTCGCTCGCCTAGGCCGCCGGCGAGCGGGTTCCGGCTGTCTTGCGTAGCGTCGTGGGTCTGGTCGGGGAAAGGAAGTCCGTGGCAGAGATCAGTGAGTCGAAGATCATCCGTGACGTCATTCACGTCGTGCCGGACGTCCACGGCGACGAGCGCGGTCGGTTCGTCGAGACCTACCGCCGGTCCTGGTTCCCGCTCGGACGTGAGATGGTGCAAGCCAACCGGTCGGACAAGGCCGAGGGTGCGGTCGTCGGTCTCCACTACCACCTGCACCAGGCCGACTACTGGTACGCGACCCGCGGCCGGGCGCGCGTCGTGCTCTACGACCTGCGGGTCGGATCACCGACTGAGGGGGCGCTCGAACTCATCGATCTCGGTGCTGGCGAACGCGGGGTGTTCATCCCCCCGGGGGTCGCCCACGGCTTCGCCTCGCTGACGGACATGACGCTTACCTACCTCGTCGACTCGTACTACAACGCCCATGACGAACTCGGCGTGGCCTGGGACGACCCAGACATCGCGGCCGACTGGGGCGCGGCCGATCCGGTGCTCTCGGACCGCGACCGGGCGAATCCGCGCAAGTCGCAGATCCCGGAGGCGCTGCTTCCGCGGTCCGGGATGCGGACGTGAACATTCGATAGGCGCCCTGCGCCTCCTGGGACGGCGCGCTTGAATGGTGCGCGTGTGTGATGACATCGGGTGGGTCCCGTCTTGATCGCGGGTATCGCTATCGGCGTGCTCGTCCTCGTCGCGGGCATCGCGACCTGGACCCGGTTCTCGCGCGCCCGGACCGAGCGGCGCTCAGTCACGACCCACCAGCACGCCCTCGACGTGCTCGGTACGGTCTCCCGGCGTTGGGAGGGCGTCGCCCCCGTGCGGGCCCCCAAACCGGGAGACGTCGCGCGCGCCCACGTCCAGCCGACCGGTTCCCCGCCGAGCGCGCGTCGCCCTGAGGGTGACGAGCTGGTTCCGACCCGCCGCTCGGGAGTGCGTCTCGTCCCCCCGTCTGGTCCGAGGCCTGTCAAGCTCCCGATCTTCATCGACGAAGGCGTCACCGGGACTGGTGCCCTCGCGGAGCCGGGACCCGGGGACGCGGCGGGCGGGCCCGCCGACTTGTCGTCCGGATTACGGGGCCGGCGCGGGCGGGCGACCCTCTACGACGACGAGGCGCTCGAGCCGGACGCCGAAGGCGAGGCGCGCTCATCCCGGCGAACCCGTCACCGCTACCGCGGTGGCCATCCCGCCCGGCGGGCCACGTCAACCGCCGCGCTGGCCGTCGCCGTCGCCGCGGTCGGCGTTGCGAGCTGGCAGCTGGCGTCGGGGGGCGGGCCGGCCCGCCACGCAACGAAGCCACCGCCGTCGAATTCAGAGGGCAAGAAGCACCACCACCCCGGTGGCCACAAACCCGGTCAGGGGGTCGCGCCGACCTCGGTCTCGCCGACCTCGGTCTCGCCGAGCGTCGTCACCTATCGGACGGCAGGTCCCACCTACACCCTCTCGTTTGCCGCCACGGGCGCGTGCTGGCTCGGCGTGCAGCAGGGGGTGAATGGCGGGTACCTCTGGCAGACGACCCTGCAGGCGGGAGAGAAGGCCACGTACAAAGCGAGCGGGTCGGTCGCCGTGCGCCTCGGCGCGCCGCAGTACGTGAACGTGCAGTTGAACGGGGTGAAGGTCGACCTTCCCGCCCAGAACGTCCAGCCCTACGACATCACGTTTTCTCCGCCCCGCAACCCCGCGGCATGATGCCGCGCCCCGGGCTGCCGGCAACGCCCGCCATCCAGGCGGTGGCACGAGGCGCGTCCGGGACCTGACCCGGCCGGGCATCTCGGCGTCCGGCGCAGCCTGGAGCCAGTCGTTCGGCGCAGCTTCGTCCGTCGTGGTGTCCCGGTAGCCTCCTTCCCGCGCCGACCGGGGAGGGACGCAGATGACCATCGACGCGAACACCGACTCCGTCACGTTGCGCTCGGGCGGCGAGATGCCGATCGTCGGGTTCGGTACCTGGCAGCTGCGGGCTGGACGCGCCCGCGAGGCGGTTCGCAACGCCTTGCTGGTGGGATACCGCCACATCGACACCGCCACGCTCTACAAGAACGAATCCGAGGTTGGACTCGCCCTGATCGACAGCGGGCTGCCTCGCGAGGAGCTCTTCATCACGACCAAGTTGCCGCCCGATGAGCAGCATGCGAGAGGCGCGATCGAGGCGAGCCTCACGTTTCTCCGGGTCGACTACGTCGACCTCTGGCTCATCCACTGGCCCCCGCCGCAAGCCGCCTCGCGTTCGCTCTACAAGGAGATGCTCGCGCTGCGTGACGAGGGCCTCGCCAGAGCGATCGGCGTGAGCAACTACACCACTGATGAGATCGACGACCTCACGACGGCTGCGGGAGAAGCCCCGGAGGTCGATCAGGTCCGTTGGAGCCCGTTCCTTCACGACCCCGCGCGCCAACGTGAGCTCGATAGCCGCCGCATCGTCCTCGAGGGATACAGCCCGCTCAAGGAAAGCAAGCTCGACGATCCGGTGATCGGCGAGATCGCAGCGGCGATCGGGGTCACCCCGGCACAGGTTGTGCTCCGCTGGCACGTCCAGCACGGCATCGTCGCCATTCCGAAGTCCGCACGGCGCGAACGCATCGCCGAGAACTTCGACATCTTCGGCTTCTCGCTGGACGATCCGTCGATGCAGCGCCTCGACGCAATCTCATCTCGTTAGCCAATCGGTCGGCTCCGACCACGGGGCGCCGGCAGCCCGGCGCCGGTGGTCACTCCGCTGAAACGGGGGCGATCGCGCCTTCATCGGTCACCCCTCGTGTGGGAGAAGTCCAACCGCGGCTCCTTGGCCGCCGCGGCGATCCTACGTTCGGTGGTCTCCGGCTACTCGGCGGGACAACGCCTCCCGTCTCTCGCTGAACGGGAGACGAGCGTTCGTCCGCGTGGCCACGTCTCGTCAACCCGCGGTCGGTGCGCCCCGACCCGCGCGCGGTCGACGACTAGAACCCGTGTCCGGGACGTGCGCTCCGTTCGGGCGACCCGGGACACCCGCCGCCCGGCGGCCGAGGTCCCGCTTGGGTGAACTGGGAGTCCGGAGCGCTTCTAGGCTTCCCGGGTGATGACTGGACGAAGCAGCGATTCACCAGAGGACAGGGCGGCATCTGGCCCGGGGGTCGGCTCTTCGCAGGATGCGGCGGCCGCGGCCGAGATGGCTGAAGCCACGCACCGCGAAGACGACGACCAGGGCAGTGCACAGGGTGCTTTCATCCTCGGGGCGCTGCTCGCCGGTCGGGGCGACGGTGAAGGTGCCGAAGCGGCCTACCGTCGGGCGGACGAGCGGGGCAGTGCCGCGGGTGCTTTCAACCTCGGTCTGCTCCTCGTGCGTCGGGGCGATTCCTCAGGTGCCGAAGCGGCCTTCCGCCGGGCGGATGCGCGGGGCGACCCAGACGGCGCCTGCAGTCTCGGCAAGTTCCTCGCGGATCGGGGCGATCTGGACGGTGCCGAAGCGGCCCTCCGGCGGGCGGACGAGCGGGGCAGCGCACAGGGTGCCTGCAACCTCGGCGTGGTTCTCGCGCATCGGGGTGACTCGGACGGTGCCGAGGCGGCCTTCCGGCGGGCCGACGAGCTGGGCAGTGCGGCGGGTGCCGCCAGTCTCGGCCTGCTTCTCGAGGATCGGGGCGACGACGAAGGTGCGGAGGCGGCATTCCATCGGGCGGACGAGCGAGGTGACCCGGATGGAGCCTGCAACGTTGGCGTCTATCTCGAGGATCGTCGCGAGGACGAAGGTGCGGAGGCGGCCTACCGTCGGGCGGACGAGCGCGGCAGTGCGGCGGGTGCTTTCAACCTCGGTGCACTCCTCAGGCGTCGGGGCGACGATGAAGGTGCCGACTCGGCGTTCCGCCGTGCCGAAGAGAGAGGTCTTCCCGAGCCCTGAGCGGTCGAGCCGGCCACTCCCCGGTGGAAGACCGCCATGGCTGCCACTCATGGCATCCCGGCCCCTCGGAATTCGAGCGCGGCGATCCGGTACTATCGGCCACGTGCTCGAACGCCTCGGCGACCGAGATCGTGGATGGTCGCCGCGATGATCATCTGGCACATCGAGTTCAACGATTCCTGGGCCGACCCGGAACGGCAGAGGATCGGGCGGAAGCTCATCGCGCCGCTTGGCAAGGCCTTGGTCAAAATACCCTGAGAAGGAGACTGAAATGACCGTGCGGCGCTTGCTGTACGTCTTCGTGTTGGTCCTGCTCGGTGGCGCGTGGCTTCCCCTAGCGAGCGCCCAGGCGACGACGAGTGGCGGCACTTCGACGCCGCCGCTCATCGCCATTGCTAACCCTGGCGACTTCGCCGCCAAGGTGGGCAGCCTGACCGCGCCGTGGGTGGACCCGCTGTATGGCGCGACCTTTTGGGGGGACGTGGCGAGTGACCCCACGAATGGTCCCCTCGTCGCGGTGGTGGACGAAACGAGCCGCAACGTGTACGCCAAGGAAGGCAGCCTGACCGCGCCGTGGGTGGAGGAATGGACCGGCACCGCCGATCAAGTGGCCGTGGCGAGTGACGCGACGAATGGTCCGCTCATCGCGATGGTGGACGGCGATGGCAACGTGTGGGCCAAGGAGGGCAGCCTGACCGCACCGTGGGTGGAGGAATGGACCGGCACCGCCGATGCAGTGGCCGTCGCGAGCGACCCCACGAACGGTCCCCTCATCGCCGTGCTGACGTCCGGTGACATCGTGTACGCCAAGGAAGGCAGCCTGACCGCGGGGTGGGTGGAGGAATCCACGGGTGTGGATCAGGTCGCCGTGGCGAGTGACCCCACGAATGGTCCCCTCATCGCCGTGATCGACAGCACGCACAGCTATCTGTACGCCAAGGGGGGCAGCCTGACGGCACCGTGGTACGACGAGTACAACACCGCCTCGGAGTGGGTGGCCGTGGCGAGTGATCCCACGAATGGTCCGCTCCTCGCCGTGCTGACGACCGGTGGCGCCGTGTACGCCAAGGAAGGCAGCCTGACCGCGCCGACCTGGTACGACGAGTGCAACGGCAGCCGGGTCGAGCCCTATACCGTGGCCGTGGCGAGTGACCCCACGAATGGCCCCCTCATCGCGGTGGTGGACGCGAGTGACACCGCGTGGGCCAAGGAAGGCAGCTTGACCGCGGCAACGTGGACGGAGGAATACGACAGCGGCAACGCCTATGTCGTGCTCGCCGCCGGTTGACCTAGTTTCGCAAGCGCCCGCGCCGACCGAGTATCAGGCTTCTGATACTCGGTCGGCGCCTTACTCCGTCAACGGATTTGACTCATCGCGCCGAACACGAACCACCCGGCCAGCCGGTGGGTTTCATGAGATGCACGGAGAACAGCGCCAAACGAGAATCTCCCGCTGCAGGATGCTGCGGATTGCCTCTCACTCGACGGCCGTCCTCGTTGCCGGGTCGGCGATGTCCCGTCGGCCCTCGCCGCCTGGCCCGCACGGCCGCGGTCGCCAGTCGGATTGAGCACCTCAGCTCTCGGACACGAACCGCTACTGGACGCTGACTCATTGCAGTCGAGCGAGACGCTGTGCCCCGATTACCGGATCTGACGCAATGCCATAGGTGGCGGCGAACGTTGGCCAACGCGGCAGTGGTTCAACCGGGCATCGCAGGAACCGCGGGACGCTTATCCGATGGCCGAACGAATCCAGGCTCATTGCGAAGATGGTCCGACTGGTTCCGACCGCGTCTCCTGCTGTCCCGTCCTCGATCACACGTGATGGCCCACCGATTCCCACTTCGTCGCCGCGCGGGCGAGCGCGGGGTGACTGACCAGCAGGTGCCAGATGACCGCGCACAATCCTTCCGTGTGCGCTGTGACGCGGTCGGCGAACAGCGGCGGGATCACGACACAGGACTTGGCGACCTTGGCCGTGTACCCACCGTCACGGCCGACGACGCCGAATATTGCGCTTCCACGTTGGCGTGCGAGGTCGAGCGCGGCGACGAGGTTTGGCGAGATGCCGCGCTCGGCGTCACCCCCGCCGACGCTGAAGACGAGGACCGCGTCCGAGGCCGTGAGCCGCGATCCCTTCAGCCACTCCGAGAACGACGTGTCCCATCCGTCGTCGTTGACGCGGGCGGTGAGCTCGGAGACGTTGTCGACCGGCGTGTACGCCTCGAGGCCACAGATCTTCCGGAAGTCGTTGACGGCGTGGGAGGCGTGACCCGCCGAGCCGCCGACGCCCAGGATGAACAACCGGCCGCCCCGTTCCCGCACCTCGGCGATCCCCGTTGCGCAGCGTTCGACGGGTTCCGGGTCGATTGCGCCGAGCACCCGGGTCGCTTCGGCGATGAAGGTCTCGCTGAACGACATGACGGCGTCCTCCGATCCCGACCCGCCGCCCGGTCGAGGTCGCGGGCGATTCCTGGCCGACGCCAACCAGCCAAGCACACCGGTCGGGTCGCGGCGGTCATTTGAGGAAGGAAGGGCAGGTCGGGCATGTCGCGCGAGCCCGGAGAGTTGTTACTATACAGATAGGAGAAATCCCCGCCCGCGTTGGCGGGGTCCCG
This sequence comes from Acidimicrobiales bacterium, assembly GCA_050013835.1. Classification (GTDB taxonomy): domain Bacteria; phylum Actinomycetota; class Acidimicrobiia; order Acidimicrobiales; family Bog-793; genus Bog-793. Next base: position 85,733 of record JBEKEM010000011.1, on the reverse strand, counting down.
AGCGAACGGAGCCCGAAGGCCGATGGCGATGACGGATCTCAACCTCGACAAGTACACGCTCGGATGGAGCGATGTCGAGGACTACGTGTTCAAGCCGCGCAAAGGGCTCAACGAGGAAATCATCCGCGAGATGTCGCGCCTCAAGAAGGAACCGGAGTGGATGCTCGAGTTCCGCTTGAAGAGCTACTCGCGCTTCCTCGCCAAGCCGATGATGCCCTGGTTCGCGGACAAGATGCCCGACCTGGACTTCGACGACATCTACTACTACATCAAACCGACCGAGACCCAGGTCGACGCCTGGGAGCAGCTGCCCGAGTCCGTGAAGAACACCTACGAGAAGCTCGGCATCCCCGAGGCGGAGCGCAAGTACCTCGCCGGGGTGACGGCCCAGTATGAGTCGGAGGTCGTCTACCACCGCAACCGCGATGACCTCGCCGGTTTGGGCGTGCTGTTCTGCGACATGGACACCGCCGTGCGCGAGTACCCCGAGATCGTTCGCCGCTACTTCGGCCGGATCATCCCGCCGAACGACAACAAGTTCGCGGCGCTGAACTCGGCGGTGTGGTCGGGCGGCTCGTTCATCTACGTCCCCCCGGGCGTCGAGGTCGACATGCCTCTCCAGGCGTATTTCCGCATCAACGCCGAGAACATGGGCCAGTTCGAGCGGACGCTCATCATCGCTGACGAGGGGGCGCGGGTGCACTACGTCGAGGGGTGTTCCGCCCCTGTGTACTCGACCGACTCGCTGCACTCCGCCGTCGTCGAGCTCGTCGCCTTGCCCGGCAGCCGGATCACCTACACGACCATCCAGAACTGGTCCTCGAACGTGTACAACCTCGTCACGAAGCGGGCCCGTGCCGAGGCCGAGGCGCACGTCGAGTGGATCGACGGCAACATCGGATCGCGCCTCACGATGAAGTACCCCTCGGTGTACCTGATGGGTCCGAAGGCCTCGGGGGAGGTGCTCTCGGTCGCCTACGCCGGCTCGGGCCAGATCCAGGACACCGGGGCGAAGATGTTCCACTGCGCCCCCGAGACGACGTCGACGATCATCTCGAAGTCGATTTCGAAAGACGGCGGCTCGACGACGTATCGGGGCAAGGTGCACGTCGATCCCGGCGCGACCCACGCCAAGTCCTTCGTGCGCTGCGACGCGCTCATCCTCGACGAGGACAGCGTGTCGGAGACGAAGCCCTACATGGAAGTCGGCGAACGCGACGCCGAGATCGGCCACGAGGCGACGGTCTCCAAAGTAGGCGACGACCAGCTCTTCTACCTGATGAGCCGCGGACTCTCGGAGGGTCAGGCGACCGGAATGATCGTCAACGGCTTCATCGAGCCGATCACCCGGACGCTCCCCATGGAGTACGCCGTCGAGTGGAGTCGGTTGATCGAGCTGCAGATGGAGGGCGCTGTCGGCTGACCGCGCCGTCGGCGCCGAGCCGATCGGGTCAATATCCTTTGAGTGGCGAGGGCGAAAGGTCGAACGCGCGTGGCCATGCGTGAGGATTGCAAGCACTTCCAGTCGAGGACTTACGCCTCGGGAGAAGTCGCGCGCCTCTGCCTCCTCGACCTCGCGCCCGAGGCCCCGTGGCGCTGCCCCGAGGACTGCGCCTCCTATGAGCACCTGCTCGCCGACGTGACCTGGACACACGGGTCGCTCGTCGTTCCGCCGGTCGAGTCCGAACCCGAGGAGTCCGCAGGGGATGTCAGCGGGCTGCTCGCTTCGGCCGAGGAGATCGTCGACGCCGTCGCCCCGAAAGAATTGGCCGAGGTGGAGGACAATGAGGACCGTGCCGAACGCCGCTCGCAGGGATCGGCAATGAAACGCGCGCTGCGCAGGATCGGCCGTCGTCCCAAGTCGGCCGGTGACGAGGGCGACCCGCGCTGAGCGAGCACCGATTTACCCCTGAACTCGCCCGTTCGATCCCAGGACCCGACTGGCTGTGCCGCCACCGGGTTGACGCCGCCCAACGCTTCACCGCTTCCGTCCTGCCGACCGAGGCCGAGGAGGACTGGCGTTACGGGCGGATCGGCTCCCTCGACCTTGCCGCGTTCGACCCCGTCGCCGTCGGACCGGGCCCGAACGAGTCCGTTCCGGGGCGCTCGTCCGCAGGTCTGCTCTCGGGACTGGCAGAACCGGCGGCCCTCGTGCACACACGCGACGGCTTCGTCGTCTCGGTTCTCCTCGACCCAGGGGCCGGGGCCTCCGGACTGTCGGTGTCCGCCGCCGCCGGGCTGGCGTGCGCGCCGGAGGGTTTCGGGTCCGTCGTCGCGGCTGCCGAGGACGCCTTCACGCTGATGGCGGCCGGCTTCGGGCCCGATGCCGTCGTCGTCGTCGTGCCGCCGGGGGTGCACGTCGCCGGTCCGATCGTCATCGTCCACCAGCTCGGCGTCCACGCCCGACCGGTGGCGGTCTTCCCCCGGACCTTCGTCGCCCTCGGTGAGGGGGCGACCGCGAGCGTCGTCGAGCAGCTCGTCTCCGACACCGGCGCCGCCCTCGTCTGCCCGGTCGCCGAGCTCGAGCTGGCGGCCGACGCCCACCTCGCCTACCACTCGATCCAGGAGTTGGACCGGTCCGCTTGGCAGCTCGGCTACGTGGCGAGCCGGATCGAGCGCGACGGCTCACTGCGGTCCTTCTCAGCCGCCTTGGGTGGCGACTACGCGCGACTGTGCACGCGCTCGACCCTGGGGGGCGAGGCCGCGTCGAGCGAGCTGCTCGCGGCCTACCTCGGTGACGGGACCCAGGTCCAGGACATGCGGACCTTCCAGGAACACGCCGCCCCCCGCACGAGATCGAACCTGATCTTCAAGGGGGCGGTCGACGACTCGGCGCGCTCGGTTTACAGCGGGCTCATCCGCATCCACAAAGGGGCGCGCAAGTCCAACGCCGCCCAGACGAACCGCAATCTCGTGCTTTCGGACGGTGCCCACGCCGATAGCGTGCCGAATCTCGACATCGAAGAGAACGACGTGCGCTGCAGCCACGCCTCGGCCGTCGGTCCTATCGACCGTGCCCAGCGCTTCTACGTCGAGTCTCGCGGCGTGCCCCCCCACGTCGCCGAGAGGCTTATCCTGCTCGGCTTCTTCGACGACCTGCTGGGACGGGCCCCAGAGCCCGGTGTCGCGCAGTACCTGCGGGGTGTCGTCGCCGGGCGCCTGTCCCGCGAGGACCGTGCCGCCGCGGCGGGGAACGGCGCGCGATGAGCGCTCCCGAACCCAGAGTGCTCCACCTCTGCGACGCCGCGGACGTCGCGACAGGGGCGGCGCGCCGGTTCGTCGTCGACGGCGTCGCCATCTGCCTCGTGCACTGCGCTGACGGGTTCCACGCCGTCGCCGACACGTGCAGCCATGAGGACTACTCGCTCGCCGAGGGTGAGGTCGACGCCGAGCGCGCCGAGGTCGAGTGCTGGAAGCACGGCAGCCTGTTCTCGCTGGTGACCGGCGAGCCGCTAACGCTGCCGGCGACGCGACCCGTCGCCGTGTACGAGGTCGCCGTCGACAATGACGATGTCTCGGTCGTGCTGCCGTGACGGCGCAGGTGAGAGTCGGGGAGTGTCGTTGAGCACGCTCACCGTTACCGGGCTCACCGTCGCCGTCGGCGGGGCCGAGATCCTGCGCGGCATCGACCTCGAGGTGAGAAGTGGCGAGGTCCACGCCGTGATGGGCCCGAACGGGGCGGGCAAGAGCACGCTCGGCAATGCGCTCATGGGCCACCCGGACTTCGCCGTCACCGGTGGTTCGGTGACGCTGGACGGGACCGATCTCCTCGCCCTTCCGACCTGGGAGCGCGCCGCGCGGGGCCTGTTCCTCGCCCCGCAGTATCCCGTTGAGCTGCCCGGCGTCCGAGCCCTCGAGGTTCTCGCCGAAGCGATCGCCGCCCGCCGCGGCGGGACGGAACCCGATCGCGTCGCCCTCGGGGACCGCCTCGTGGCCGAGGCGACCGAGATCGGGCTGGCGGACGAGTTCATCGCACGGTCCTTGAACGTCGACGCCTCCGGAGGGGAGAAGAAGCGGCTCGAGACGCTCCAGCTCGCCGTGCTCGAGCCGGTGATCGCCATCCTTGACGAGCTCGACTCGGGCCTCGACGTCGACGCGCTCCGCGACGTCGCCCGCCGCATCGAGCGGGCCGCCCGCCCCGGGCCCGCGGGGCCTCCCCCGGGACGGCAGCCCCTCGGCGTGCTGGCGATCACGCACTACAGCCGCCTGCTCGACGAGCTGCATCCCGACCGGGTGCACGTCCTCTACGAGGGGCGGATCGTCGATTCAGGTGGGCCCGAGCTCGCCGAGGAGCTCGAGCGGACCGGTTACCAGCGCTACGGTGCCGAGCCCGCCAGTTAGGGACCCGCCCGGCAACCGGACCCGCCCCTACCATGGCCGGCATGGCTGAGCCGAAGGCGATCGCCCGGGCCGGGAGGGAGATCCGGGCCGCCGTCCGGGGTCTCCTGGACCAGTCCCAGCCCTTCGGTCGCCTCGCGCTCGTCCACACGGTCCAGGCGGCCGGCGCGACCTGCGTCGCGGTGTCGCTGGCGGGCTCGCTCTTCTTCTCGATCTCGGCCAGCGCCGCCGAGGGCAAGGTGCTGCTCTACCTGCTGCTCACGATCGCGCCCTTCGCGCTCGTCGGGCCGGCGCTCAGCCCGCTTCTTGACCGCGGCCGGGAGGCTCGCCGCACGAGCGTCGCGATCGCGAACATCGGTTCGGCCGTGCTGTGCCTTCTGATGGCGCGCGATGTCCACGGACTGTTTTTGTTCCCCGAGGCCTTCGGCGTGCTCGTCCTCGGAAAGCTCTACCTCGTCGCCCGCGCCGCCCTCGTCCCGGAGATGGCCGCCGTCGGTGACGACCTTGCCAGCGCGAACGCCAAGCTTGCCGTGCTCGCCTCGCTTGCGGGGTTCGCGACGGCGCCGCTCGCCGTCGGGTTCCTGAAGATCGGCCCGCAATGGGCGCTCCTTCTCGGAACCGTTGTGTTCGCCTTCGGCACTGCCGTGTCCCTGCGCCTGCCGCGGCCGTCGCACCGTGTCGCCGTCGCGGCCCCGGCCCCGGAACTCGTGTCGGGCGGTCCCGAGGAGAATCCCCGCGTCGCCCTGGCCCGCTACGCCGAGGTCCGCCAGCACCGCAGCCTTCTCGGCTTGCCGCTGTACCCGCCGGAGGTGCTCGCCGCCATCGCCGCGATGTCGATCGCGCGGGCGACGGTCGGTTTCGTCGAGTTCTTCCTGGCGTTCGGGCTGCGTCGCGTGCACGCCGCGACGTGGTGGTTCGGCGTCCTCCTCGTGGCGAGCGGGGCCGGGTCGCTGCTCGGCTCGATCGTCGTGCCGCGGCTGCGTCGCTATCTGACGGAGCGCCAGATCATCATCGGGGCGCTCGCCTCGATCGTCGTCGGCTCGGTGGCGACGGCAATCGTCGGGGGGCTGTGGGCCCAGGTGATGCTGACCTTCGTCGTCGGCGTCGGGCCGACGAGCGCGAAGCCCGCCCTCGACTCGATCGTGCAGCGCAACGTCCCGCCGGCGCTGCTCGGACGGGCGTTCGGCCGGTTGGAGACGCGCCTCCAGCTGACCTGGGTCCTCGCCGCCGTGCTCGCCGTCGTCGTCCCCTTCCCGCTGAAGCTCGGCGACGTCGTCGTGGCGCTGGCGTGCGCCGCCGCCTGCATCTCGTACGCCACGTTCGGGGGCGCGATGCGCCGCCAGCTGTCCCGCCAGCACCTTGCCGGGCGGGCGGAGATCGCCTGATGGAGCCGCCTTACGTGGTGGCGGACCGGTCGCCTTCGCCGTGTCGGCGGGGCAGTGCCCGGGTGCGTCCGTGAGCCGGGCGGCGGGACGGCCCCGCGAGCTCGAGGCAATCGAGCTCCTCTCGTCCCTCGTCGGCCCGCCGGCAGGCGACGAGGTCTGGATCGGTGACGACTGTGCCGTGCTCGGGCCGGTCCCGGCCCGCGTGCTCTTCGCGACCGACCTCGCGGCCGAGAACGTCCACTTCGACCGGCGCCACGGGACCCTCGCCGACGTCGGCTGGCGGGTCCTGGTCCAGAATCTGAGCGACATCGCGGCGATGGGCGGGCGGCCCCGTGCGGCCGTCGTCGCCGTCGCCGGCGCCGAACTAGCAGAACTCGCCGAGATCTACGAAGGGCTGCTCGAGGCGTCGCGGCGTTTCGACTGCCCCGTCGTCGGCGGCGACCTCTCGGACTCCGCCGTGCTGAACCTGTCCGTCGCCATCCTCGGCGAAGCCGCCGGCACTGGCCCGGTTTTGCGCAGCGGGGCGGGTCCGGGAGAGGCGGTCTACGTCACCGGCCCGCTCGGGGGCGCGGCGGCGGGGCTGCGCGAGCTGCGCGCGGACCCGTCCGCCCGTTCGTCCTGCGTCACCGCCTTCCTGCGGCCGATTCCCCGTCTCGCCGAGGGCGCGGCCGCCGCCGCCGCCGGGGCGCGGGCGATGATCGACATCTCGGACGGGCTCGGCATCGACCTTTGGCGGCTCACCGCGGCCTCCGGCGTGGGCGTCGAGCTCGACGACCTCCCCGTCGCGTCGGGGGCGACGCGCGACGAGGCCCTCGGCGGCGGGGAGGACTACGAGCTCGTCTTCACCGTCCCGGACGCGGCGCGCCTCGAGAAGGCCTTCGCCGGCGAGGGTTTGCGGGCACCGCTCCGGGTCGGCAGGACGACAGCGGACCGGGCGGCATTCCGCCTCCGCGGCGAGACGCTCGCCTCGGCCGGATACGAGCACCGGATGGGCTGAGGGTGCCGCCGGCGGTCGACGGCCGCGGAATGCGGCGCGGCTACGAGGGGAGCGGGGCGTGCCGGCGGCGGGTCGCCTTCACGATGCGCCCGGCGCGGATGCACGAGGTGCAGACGTGGAGCCGGCGAGGCGTGCCGTCGACGAGAACGCGCACGCGCTGGATGTTCGGATCCCACCGGCGCTTGGTCCGGCGGTGCGAGTGCGAGACGTTCATCCCGAAGCTCGGCGACTTGCCGCACACCTCACAGACCGCAGCCACGACGACGAACCACCTCGCACTCGGTTTCGGAATCGGAGCCGGGCTATCGCTCGCGTGTGACGGCGCGAACTAGCCCGGGGACCAGCGGGTGAGGTTACCATCCTCGCCAATGAGGTCGCACGCGGGCTCCCCGACGCGCGTCGCTTGTCGATGAACCGACACGCCGCGCCAGAAGGCAGCGCCGACGCGACGCCGGTCGGGACGGGCGTGCTCGGGCCGGCCGAGATCGTCTCGGCGATGCTCGTCTTCCGTGACGCGTTGGGGGTGCACCAGGCGACGCTGAACCGCCTGAACGTCTACCCCGTCCCCGACGGCGACACGGGGACGAACATGCTCCTCACGATGGACGCCGTGGCGCGCGAGATCGCCGAGCACGGCTCCGCCGACGGCGAAGCCGGCGCCCCACCCGGGATGGTCGGCGTGTGCGCTGCCATCGCCCACGGCTCGCTGATGGGGGCGCGGGGCAACTCCGGGGTCATCCTCTGTCAGGTGCTGCGAGGGATCGCGACGACCTTCGCTCCGCTCGCCGGTGCCGGCGGGGCGGACCTGGCCGCGGCGTTCGGCTCCGGGAGCCGTTCGGCCCGCGAGGCCGTGCTCCGTCCTGCGGAGGGGACGATCCTCACGGTCGCCGCCCGTGCCGCCGACGCGGCCCGGGCGGCCGTCGACGGGCGGGCCGATCTCGTCGGCGTGCTCGACGCGGCCCGCACCGCCGCCGTCGAGGCGCTGTGGGAGACACCGGAGCTGCTCGCGGTGCTCGCCGAGGCTGGCGTCGTCGACGCCGGCGGCGCCGGACTCGTCCTCCTCTACGACGCCCTGCTCAACGTGGCGGACTCCCGCCCGATGCCGGACGAGCTCGAGCTGCCTGCCGAGGTCGCCCGGCTCGTCGCCGGCGGGACCCTCGCGGCGCCGCGGGGAGCGTCAGCAGGCGCCCGGGGGGAGGGGCCGTCGCCCCGCTACGAGGTGATGTACTTCCTCGCCGCCCCGGACGAGCTCGTCCCGGCGTTCCGGGACGTCTGGGCCGGCGTCGGCGACTCGATCGTCGTCGTCGGCGGCGACGGCCTGTGGAACTGCCATATCCACACCGACGACGTCGGCGCGGCGATCGAGGCTGCCCTCGACGCCGGGCGGCCGCGCGAGATCCGGGTCACCGACCTCGCCGAGCAGGTGGAGGAGGAGCGCTGGGTGCGCGAGGCGGCCCAGCAACCGTCGCCACCGCCGCGGGGCGACGAGGTCCCGGTCACCGCCGTCGTCGCCGTCGGAAGCGGCGACGGGATCCAACGGATCTTCTACTCGCTCGGCGCCAGCCACCTCGTCGCCGGGGGCCAGTCGATGAACCCCTCGACCGCTGACATCCTCGAGGTCATCGAGTCGACACCGGCCGAGCAGGTCATCGTCCTGCCGAACAACTCCAACATCGTGCCGGTCGCCCGGCAGGCCGCCGGGCTCACCTCCAAGCGGGTCTTCGTCGTGCCGACCCGCGCGGTGCAGGAGGGCTTCGCCGCGCTGCTCGAGTACGACCCGTCCTCGTCGGGAGAGGACAACGCCCGGTTGATGGAGGAGGCGACCCACCGGATCGTCGCCGCCGAGGTTACCCGCGCCGTGCGGGCCACGACCTGCGCCGCCGGCGAGGTCGAGGTCGGCGACTTCATAGGACTCTCGCCCTCGGGGATCGAGTCGGTCGGGAAGGGTCTCGCCGACGCCACCATCGGGCTGCTGACCGCGCTCCTCGAGCCGGGGCACGAGATCGTCACCCTCGTGCAGGGGGAGGGGTCGACCGCCGCCGAGACGCGTGCCGTGACGGAGTGGCTGCGCGGCGTGCACCCCGAGATCACGGTCGAGCTGCACCACGGCGGCCAGCCCCTCTACCCGTACCTCGTTTCCATCGAGTGAGCCCGACGCCGTCCGGCCGCAAGCTCGGGCAGCTCCAGAAGCTCCCCGTTTCGGAACTGCGGTGGGTCGGGTACGCCAAGCAGACGGCGCTCGCCGCGATGGGGATCCATTCGGTCCTCGACCTGCTCACCGACTACCCGCGCCGCTACGCCGACCGGACCAACGCCGTCTCGATCCACAAGCTCGTCCCCGGCGACGAGGGCGTCGTCTCGGCGACCGTGCAGCAGGTGACGCTGCGGCGCCTGCGGGGACGGCGCAGCATCGTCGAGGTGGTCGTCGACGACGGGACCGGTGAGCTGCGGGTCACGTTCTTCAACCAGCCGTGGCGCACCAAACAGCTCGCCGAGGGCCGCGAGGTGGCGCTCTACGGGAAGGTCGACGTCTACCGGTCGGCACTGCAGATGGCGAACCCCGTCGTCGAGATCATCGGCTCGCGCGAGGCGCGCCAGACGCGCCGGATCGTGCCCATCTACCCCCAGTCCGGCCGGGCGGGCATCTCCTCGATCGAGCTCGCCAGGTACGTCAGCGAGGCGCTGGAGCGCGCGGGGGAGTTCGCCGACCCCCTCGAGGGGACACGACGCGCCGGGGCCCGCCTCATGAGCCGGACCGAGGCGTTCCGCGCCATCCACGAGCCCGAGACGATCGCGGAGACCGAGCTCGCCAGGCGCCGGCTCGCCTTCGACGAGCTGTTCCGCATCCAGGTCGCCCTAGTCATGCGCAAGCGGGCGGCGGCGGCCGACGCCCGGGGAATCGCCCACGACGTCGACGCCCGGCACGGCGTCCGGCTCGTCGACGGCTTCCTTGCCGCGCTCCCCTTCGAACTCACCGCGGCGCAGTCCCGCGTGATCGGCGAGATCCGCCGTGACCTCGCCTCGCCCGAGCCGATGCACCGGCTGCTCCAGGGCGACGTCGGTGCAGGCAAGACCGTCGTCGCCCTGGCGACGCTGCTCTTCGCCGTCCAGGGCGGCTTCCAGGGGGCCTTCATGGTCCCGACCGAGGTGCTCGCCGAGCAGCACCACCTCGCCGCCCGGGCGATGCTCCGGGGGCTCAGGGTTTCCGATCCCGACCGTCTCGGCGGGGAAAGACCGGTTTCCGTCGAGCTGCTCACGAGCCGGACGCCCCCGACGGCGCGGTCGCGCCTCCACGACCGACTGCGGCGCGGAACCGTCGACATCCTGATCGGGACGCACGCCCTCATCACCGAGGAGGTCGGGTTTGCCTCGCTCGGCGCCGTCGTCATCGACGAGCAGCACCGCTTCGGGGTCGACCAGCGAGCCGCGCTGCGCGAGAAGGGCTCGGCCGCCGGGGTCGAGGGCCACGATCCGGACCTGTTGGTGATGACGGCCACACCGATCCCCCGCACCGCGGCGATGACCGTCTACGGCGACCTCGACTACAGCGTGCTCGACGAGCTCCCGCCGGGGCGCACGCCGGCGGCCACCCGCTGGGTCGCCGACGAGGCCGCCGAGGCCGAGGTGTGGAGCCGGGTCCGGGCCGAGGTCGCGGCGGGGCACCAGGCCTTCGTCGTCTGCCCGCTCGTGGCCGCCGGGTCCGACGCCGTCGACGACGACGGCCTCACCGTTTCGACGGCCGGCGATGACGTTGAGGCGGACTTCGACGACGGCCGGCTTTTCGGGGCCGAGGTCCTCGAGCCGGAGCGGCAACCGCCCCGCGGGGCGGTCGACGAGCACGCCCGGCTCGCGGCGGGCGAGCTGCGCGGGCTGCGGGTGGGGCTGTTGCACGGCCAGCTCCGCCCGAAGGACAAGGAGGACGTGATGGCGGCGTTCCGGGCCGGGAATCTCGACGTGCTCGTGGCGACGACCGTCGTCGAGGTCGGCGTCGACGTGCCCGCGGCGACGGTGATGGTCGTCGAGGACGCCGACCGTTTCGGCATCGCCCAGCTCCACCAGCTGCGCGGTCGGGTCGGGCGGGGGGCCGACCCCGCCTGGTGCTACCTGCTCGCAACCGACGTGACGCCCGAGGCCCGCCGCCGCCTCGAGGCGCTCGGGGAGTCGAACGACGGCTTCTACCTCGCCGAGATCGACCTCGAGCTGCGCGGCGAGGGGACCGTGCTCGGCGCCCGCCAGAAGGGGCGCAGCGACCTGAAGCTGGCGTCGCTGCGGCGCGACCGGGATCTTGTCGACCTCGCCCGGGAGGTGGCGGGCGACGTCGTCGCCGCCGACCCGACCCTGGCGGGGAACCCGCTCCTCGCCGACGAGCTGCGGATCTTCGTCGGCGAGGACGAGGCGGAGTACCTGCTGCGCAGCTAGGCCCGGCGGGGACGGCGCGCCGGGGAGGGTTACCGTTGTCCGTGCGCGTCATCGGAGGCACCGCCCGCGGCCGTCGGCTGCGCGCCCCCAGGGGTGACGGCGTGCGCCCGACCGCCGACCGGGTCAGGGAGGCGATCTTCGACGTGCTCGAGCACCTCGGCCTCGTCGAGGGGGCGGCGGTCGTCGATCTCTTCGCCGGGTCGGGGGCGCTCGGCATCGAGGCGCTTTCGCGGGGCGCAACGTCGGTTACGTTCGTCGAGTCCGACCGCGGTGCCGTGGCGGCGATCAACTGGAATCTCGAGACGACCGGGCTCGCCTCGGTGTGGACCCGTATCGTGCGCGCCGACGCGCTGGCGTGGTGCGCACAGGCGGCGGAGCGCTTCGACGTCGCGCTCGTCGACCCACCGTACGCGTTCGATCGCTGGCGCGAGCTCCTCGAGCGGCTCCCCGCGCGCGCGGCGGTCCTGGAGTCCTCGCACGAGGTCGGGCTGGCAGGCCCGTTCGTCCTCCACCGGGTCTACCGTTACGGCGGTACGCTCGTGACCGTGGCCGTGACCTCCCCATCGTCGACGGCCGCCGGGAGGACGGGGCCGGAATGACGAGGGCGCTATTCCCGGGCTCGTTCGACCCGTTCCACAACGGCCATCTCGAGGTCGTCGAGCGTGCACGCTGCCTGTTCGACGACGTCGTCGTGGCGGTGCTGTGCAACCCGCAGAAGGGCGAGCCGCTCTTCAGTGCCGAGGAGCGCCAGCAGATGGTGGCGGAGTGCCTGGCGAAGTACGACAACGTTGAGATCGTCTCGATGACGACGCTCGTCGTCGACGTCGCGCGCAGTGTCGGTGCCGACGTGATCGTGAAGGGGCTCCGCGCCGTCACGGACTTCGAGAACGAGCTGCAGATGGCGCAGATGAACCAGCAACTCGCCGGGGTGGAGACCTTGATGCTGCCGACCGGCTCGGCTTACTCGTTCATCTCGTCGCGACTCGTGCGCGAGGTCGCCCGCTATGGCGGCGACGTCAGCGCCTTCGTCCCCGACCCGGTTGCGGTGCGCATGAAGGAGCGATTCGGTGGTTGACAACGGCCTCGGCGAACGTGGCCCCGGAAGTGGCGCCGAGGGGCGTCTCGAGCTGGCGGAGATTCTCGAGGAGCTCGTGGGGCTCGTCGAGCGGGCGAAGTCGATGCCGCTCTCGTCCTCGGCGATCATCGGCCGGGAGGAGGTCCTCGAGCTCCTGAACGCCGCCCGCGAGACCCTGCCGACGGAATTCCAGCGCGCCCGGCGCGTGATCCAGGAGCGTGACGAGGTCCGCGCCCGGGCGATGCGCGAGGCCGACGAGCTCCTCGACGAGGCGCGCGCCCAGGCGGCGCACATGGTCCAGCGCACCGAGATCGTGCGGCAGGCCCGCAACAACGCCGAGCGGATCCTCGCCGACGCCGAGGCCGAGAGCCGCCGGATCCGCCACGAAGCCGACGACTACGTGGACCGCAAGCTTGCCGCCTTCGAGATCGTGCTCGACCGGACGATCCGCACCGTGCAGGCCGGCCGCGACCGCCTGAGCGTCAACGAGGGGGACAACGAAGCCGACGAGATCGGCGAGATGGACTCCGCCGAGGACGCCTTCTTCGACCAAGATCGGCAGTGACCGGGGCGGTCGCCTGATGCGGCCGGCCGACCGCTCGCTCGTCGCGCCCGTCGCCGCGCTGCGTCGTACCCCCGGGGCGAGGCTCGTGGTCGAGACGGTCGTCGCGGCGCATGACCTCGCCGTGAGCGGCTCACGCGTCCCCGAGGGCTCGCCGGTCGAGGTGGCGCTCGTGCTCGAGTCGGCCCACGACGGCATTCTCGTCTCTGGCACGGTGCGCGCGGGTTGGGAGGGCGCCTGTCGGCGCTGCCTCGAGCCCGCGACCGGGGAGCTGTCGGCCGAGGTGTGCGAGCTCTGCGTCGAGGACGCCGACGACGAGACGACCTACCCCCTCGGCAGGGACGAGGTCGACCTGGCAAGGATCGTTCAGGACGCGTGTATCCTCGATCTGCCGCTCGCACCGCTGTGCGGTGAGGGCTGCCGGGGATTGTGTCCCGGCTGCGGCGCCAACCGCAACGTCGAGACGTGCTCGTGCGACCTCGACCGGGGCGGGGTGGGTCCGACGGCCGGCGGTGATCGTCGGCACGACGAGTAGGAAGACCGATGGCTGTCCCGAAGAAGAAGACCTCGAAGTCGAAAACCAGGAGCCGGCGCGCGTCGAACTGGACGCTCAGCGAGCCGGCGCAGAGTCGTTGCCCCAATTGCCAGCACGCCAAACTGCCGCATGTCGTCTGCCCGAACTGCGGCTGGTACAAGGGGCGCCAGGCGATCGAGGTCGACTGATCCTCCCGATCGCCGTCGACGCCCTCGGGGGCGACAAGGCCCCCGCCGAGATCGTCGCCGGCGCGCGCCGCGCCCACGAGGAGCTCGGCCTCCCCGTGTTGCTGGTCGGCCCCGACGACGGCCGGCTCGGTGACGTCGGCGACCTCGAGGTCCTTGTGGCGAACGAGTCGATTGCGATGGACGAGGACCCCGCCCGCGCCGTGCGGGCGAAGCGCGACTCGACCCTCGTGCGCGCCGCCGAAGCCGTCGCCACGGGGCGCGCCTCGGCGATGGTGAGTGCCGGCAACACCGGCGCGGCGATGGCCTCGGCGCTTTTCCGGATGGGTCGCCTCTCGGGCGTCGCCCGCCCGGCGATCGCGGCGCCGCTGCCGATCCCGTCGGGCGGTCACCCGACGGTGCTCATCGACGCCGGCGCCAACGCCGACTGCCGCCCGGAGTGGCTCGTCCAGTTTGCCCAGATGGCCTCGGCCTACGTGACGATCCGTTACGGCGAGGCCTCGCCGTCGGTCGCGCTGCTCTCGAACGGCGAGGAGGACTCGAAGGGCAACCCGCTCGTCAAGGAGACCCACGCCCTCCTGGCGGCTGGGGCCGGCGTGCGCTTCGTCGGCAACGTCGAGGGAAGGGACCTGCTCGCCGGGGGCGTCGACGTCGTCGTCTCCGACGGCTTCACCGGGAACGTCGCCCTCAAGTCGCTGGAGGGGGCGCTCAACGCCTTCATGGGGATTCTCGGCCGGGTCTTCGCCGAGTCCCCCGAGAACAAGGCCGCCGGCGACGTGCTCCTGCCGTCGCTGCTGCGCTACGCGAGCTACGTCGACCCGGAGGAGACCGGCGGCGCCCTGCTGCTCGGCGTCGAGGGTGTCTGCGTCATCAGCCACGGGAGCAGCTCGGCGCGCGCGATTCTGAACGCCACCCAGGTCGCCGCGGACCTCGTCGCCGCCGACCTCGTCGGACAGGTCCGTGCGGCGGTGAGCCGGTAGCATCGGATCCGGCCGGGCCCGGGTTGCCGGGTCGCTCCCGCGGGCGGGGGCGCCGGTCAGAGGGAAGCGTTGCGCGGACCCCAGGGAGGTGGCGTGCCGCCGGGAGCACCGACAGGACGGATGAACCGGGAGCAGGTCCTCGAACTCGTGCGGCTCCAGCTCGCCGACATCCTGGAGATCTCGCCTGATGCCATCGCGGAGTCATCGTCTTTCAGCGAGGACCTCAACGCCGACTCGCTCGCCCTGATCGAGCTCGTCGAGTCGCTTGAGGAGGAGCTGCGCAACCAGGTCGCCGACTTCCGCATCGACGACGAGGATCTCGAGGACCTCCGCACCGTGCGCGACGCAGTCGACTACGTCACGGCGAAGCTCGAGGCGGCCTGACGCCGCAGCCCGGGTCCGGTCCGGCCGCGCGGGGGCGCGCGGCTAGGGACGGGTCCATCGAGGGGTTCGGACCCCGCGAGGACCTCGCGCGACGACTCGGTCCCGGCGTCGACCCGCAGCTGCTGCAACTCGCCCTTTCCCACCGCTCCTACTGCGCCGAGAACCCGGGCCAGGAGTCGAACGAGCGCCTCGAATTCCTCGGCGACGCGGTGCTCGGCGCCGTCGTCACCGAGCACCTCTACCGCCGGCGACCCGAGCTCCCCGAGGGGGACCTCGCCCGGATCCGGTCGGCCGCCGTCAGCACCGAGGCGCTCGCCCCCGTCGCCGCCGAGCTCGGTCTCGGCGCCGCCCTCCTGCTCGGGCGGGGTGAGGACGTCTCCGGCGGACGTGCCAAGCCGTCGATCCTCGCCGACGCCCTTGAGGCGGTCATCGGGGCGGTGTTCCTTTGGGGCGGCATGGAGCGGGCGAGCGTCTTCGTCCTCGGGCTGGTCGGCGAGGAGCTCGACGAGATCTCGCGGCGCGCCGAGCTCGGCGACGCCAAGAACCGCCTCCAGGAGATGTGCTCGCGCCTCGGCGCCGAACCTCCCCGCTACGCCGTCAACGAGCAGGGGCCCGATCACGCCAAGAGCTTCGTCGCCGAGGTCGCCGCCGCGGGCGTCGTCGGACGCGGCCGGGGCGGCTCGAAGAAGCAAGCCGAGCGCGCCGCCGCCGAGGACGCCATCGTCGCCCTGGAGGGCGGCGACCCCGGAACGGTGCGTGCCTGAACTCCCGGAGGTCGAGACCGTCCGGCGCGGCCTCGCCGGCAGCGTCGTCGGGCGCACGGTCGTCGCCGTCGAGGTGATCGGCCCCCGCACCGTGCGACGCCAGTCGGTTCGCCGGTTCCGGGACCGCCTCGCCGGGCGGCGGGTCGTCGACGTCGCCCGCCATGGCAAGTACCTGCTCGTCGGAACCGACCGGGGCACGCTCGTCATCCATCTGCGGATGACCGGGCGCCTCGTCCTCGCCGACTCGCCGCAGGTCGCGCGCCCGGCCCACACCCACGCCGTGCTCTCGCTCGACGACGGTCGGGAGCTGCGCTTCGTCGACCCGCGGACCTTCGGTGAGCTCTTCCTCGCGCTGCCGGGGGAATCGCTCCTCGCCGAGGTGACCGGCCGTCTCGGCCCCGACGCCCTCCAGGGCGAGATCGGTCCCGAGGCGCTCCGCCGGCTCGTGGCGGGCCGCCGCACGACGTTGAAGGCGCTGCTCCTCGACCAGCGCGTCGTCGCCGGCGTCGGCAACATCTACGCCGACGAGATCTGCTTCGCCGCCGGCCTGCGCCCCGACCGGAGGACGGACACGCTTGGTCCGGACGAATTCGCCAGGTTGGCGGCCGGCCTGCGCCTTGTCTTGCAGCGGGCGGTCGCGGCCGGCGGGACCTCGCTCGGCGACGGGAGCTACCGGGACCTGTTCGACTCGCCGGGGGGCTTCCAGTTCGAGCACGCCGTCTACGGCCGGGCCGGCGAGCCCTGCCACGTCTGCGGGGCCGAGGTGATGCGGACGCGCCTCGCAGGTCGGGCGGCGCATTTCTGCCCGGTTTGCCAGTCGTGATCCGGCGCGGCGCGCCGCGCCCCCAAGCAGCCGCCCCGCGCGGCATCATCGCGAGTCGGTCGTCGCACCCGGGTAACGTGGCGGCGCCGTGTTCCTGAAGTCGCTTTCCCTCAAGGGATTCAAGTCGTTCGCCGACCCGACGACGCTTGAGTTCGAGCCCGGCGTCACCGTCGTCGTCGGGCCGAACGGCTCGGGCAAGTCCAACGTCGTCGACGCCATCGCCTGGGTCCTCGGTGCCCAGGGACCGAGCATCGTGCGCTCGGCGAGGATGGACGACGTCATCTTCGCCGGGACGGCGAAGCGGGCGGCGCTCGGGAGGGCCGAGGTCACCCTCACGATCGACAACGCGGCGAACCGGCTGCCGATCGATCTCGCCGAGGTGACGGTCAGCCGGACGCTCTTCCGCTCCGGCGACAGCGAGTACGCCATCAACGGCGCGGCCTGCCGGCTGCTCGACGTCCAGGAGCTGCTCAGCGACGCCGGTGTCGGCCGCCAGCAGCACATCGTCGTCGGCCAGGGCCAGCTCGACGCCGTGCTGGTGGCGAGACCCGAGGACCGCCGGGCCGTCATCGAGGAGGCGGCGGGGATCCTCAAGTACCGCCGCCGCCGCGAGCGGGCGAGCCGCCGCCTCGAGGCGACCGACGCCGGACTCGCCCGTGTCCAGGACCTTTTGCGGGAGGTCAAGCGCCAGCTGCGGCCGCTCGAGCGCCAGGCGACCTCGGCCCGCCGGCACGGCGAGCTCGAGGCGGAGCTCTCGGCGTTGCAGCTCCATCTGGCCGGGCGCGAGCTCGCCGAGCTCACCGGGCGCCGCGCCGCCCTCGACGCCCAGGCGGCGCAGCTCGAGGAGGGCCTGGCGCGGCGCGGGGCCGAGCTCGACGTGCTCAACGCCCGGCTCGCCGCGATCGAGGAGGAGCTGGGGGCAGCCGGCGCCGACGACCTCTCGCCGTTGATCGGGCGACTCGAGCAGCTGGCCGAGCGGACGCGCGGCCGGTTGGCCCTCGTCAACGAGCGCCGGCGGGCCGGCGCCGCCCTGGCCGCGGTGCTGCGGGGAGGGGTCGCGACCGCCTCTCTCGCCGGCGAGCTCGACGCCGTCGAGGCGGCCCTCGCCGCGGCCGAGTCGGACCGGAAGTCACTCGCGCCCGAGTTCACGGCGCTCGCGACGGACGAGGCCGGTCTTGCCCGCCAGCGGGCGGAGCACGAGGAGCGGTTCGGCGCCGGGGGCGGGGCGCCGCCGGAGGCGGTGGCCAAGGCGCGCGGCGCCCGTGAGGTGGCGGTTTCGGTGGCCAGGGCGAGCCGCGAGGCCGAGGTGCGGGCCGCCGAGCGCCTGGCAGCCTGCGAGCGACGGCGCCGCGAGCTCGACGGCCGGCTCGCGGCGACGAAGACCGAGCTCGCCAGGCTCGGCGCCGAGCTCGCCAGGGCGGCCGACGAGTCCCGGCTCGCCGACCGCGCCGAAGCTGCCGGCGAGCGGGTCGCCGCCGGGGCGGACGAGACGCGGCGGGTCTGCACGGCACGCCGACAGGCGGCCCGCGCCCTGGTCGAAGCCCTCGAGGCCGCCCTCGACGAGGCCCGCGCCCGGGCGGGGATCGAGCGGCTCTCCAGCGTCCCCGGGGTGGTGGGCACCCTGCTCGACGTCGTGGAGGTCGACGACGACCTCGCCCTCGCTTTCGAGGCGGCGGTCGAGGGGGTGCTCGACGCGGTGCTCGTCAACGGGGGCGCCTCGGCGCGAGCGGCGGTCGAGCGGCTGCGCGCCTCGGGTTCGGGCGGCAACATCGTGCCGCTCGTGCCTGTCGACGCGGCACCGGCGCGGATGCGGACGGTGCCGCACGGGGCTGAGGCGTTGCGGGGCGCGGTGCGCTGCACCGATCCCGCCGTCTCCCAGCTCCTCGACCGGCTGATCGGCGACGTGGAGGTTGTTCGCGGTGGGCCGGGGGCGGTGATCGAACGGGCGGTTGCCGAGCCCGGGCGGACCTTCGTCACCCCCGAGGGCGACTGCTTCTCGCCGTCGGGCTGGCGTATCGGGGCCGGCCGCGCCGGGGCGACGCGCGCCGCCCTCGAGGCGGCCCGCGGAGCGGACGTGGACGCCGGGATCGCCCTCGAGCTGGCCGAGGCAGCCGATGAGGAAGCGCGCCTCGCCGCCGTCCCGGCCCGGGCGGCGGCCCAGGAGGCCCGGCGGCAGGTCGACCGCCTGACCGGCGAGAGGACAGGCGTCGAGGCGGCCCAGGCGGACCTCACCCGCCAGCTCGAGCTCCTCGCCGTCGAGGAGGGCACCGCCGCGGACGAGGTGCGGGCCGCCGCCGCCGCCGCTGCTGCCGAGCGTGACCTCGCCGAAGCGGAGGAGCGTCTCGTCGCCGCCCGCGCGGCGGGGGAGGCCGTGATTGCCGAGGCGGAGACGGAGGCCCGGCGCGCGATCGCCGCGCTCGAACGGGCGCTCGGCGAGCGCCGCCGCGAGCTCGAGGTGCGCACCGCCGCCCTTGACGAGCGGGTGGCATTGTTTTCGGTCCGCCGGGCCGAGCTCGCCGCGACGCTGGAGGAGCGGCGGACCCTCGCCGCCGGGGCCCGCGGTCCAAGCGGTGCCGACGACGAGGCGCTCGGGCGCTTCGCGAGCCAGCTCGATGCTCTCAGCGACCGGCTCGGGCGGGGGATCGAGGCCGCCATCGCCGAAAGGGACCGCCGGACGACCGCCAGTGGGGAGCGACTGGCGCGCCTCGGCGAGACCCGCCGTGCCCGCGACGAGCTCGAGGTTCTCGTCACGGCGGACCGGGAACGCCGCCAGCGGCTGGAGATCGACCTCGCCGAGGCGCGGGTCCGCGAGGAGACGGCGCAGGACCGGGTACGCCGCGAGTTCGACGCCGATCCCCGCGAGGCGATCGTCGCCGAGGCGCCGCCGCTCCCACCCGCCACCACGGTCGAGGCCCGGGTGCGCCAGCTCGAGCGGGAGCTCGCCGCCCTCGGTCCCGTGAACCCGCTCGCCGCCGAGGAGCTCGCCGTCCTCGTCGACCGGCGGACGTTCCTCGACGGCCAGCTCGACGACGTGCGCTCCGCCCGCCGGGACCTGAACCGCGTCATCGCGGCGGTCGACGCCCAAATCGTCGAGGCGTTCACCGTCGCCTTCGCCGACGTCGAGCGGAATTTCGCGTCACTTGTCGCCACACTGTTCCCGGGCGGGTCGGGACGGCTGCACCTGTCCACGCCCGAGGACCTGCTCTCGTCGGGCGTCGAGATCGAGGCCCGCCCCGCCGGCCGCAACGTCCGGCGGCTCTCGCTGCTCTCAGGCGGGGAGCGCGCGCTCGTCGCCCTCGGGTTCCTCTTCGCCGTGTTCCGCAGCCGGCCGTCGCCGTTCTACGTCCTCGACGAGGTCGAGGCGGCGCTCGACGACGTGAACCTCGGGCGTTTCCTCGCCCTCGTCGACGAGTTCCGCGCCGACGCCCAGCTCCTCATCGTCAGCCACCAGAAGCGGACGATGGAGGTCGCCGACGCCCTCTACGGGATCTCCCTCCAGCCCGGAGGCGCATCCAAGGTCGTGAGCGAGAAGGTGGAGCGCCGCGGGGACGCGACACGGCGCAACGGGGTGAGCTCCGCCCCGGTGCTCGCCACCGACCCGTCGTGACGGCGCAGGCCGCCTCCCGATGAGGATGCGCCGGCACCGCCAGGTCCCCCCGGTCCCGGCGGGCGAACCCGGGGGCGAGGTGGCACCGGGGCCGGAGACCGCCCCGGCGGGGCAGCCGTCCTCCGGGCGCCCCCGGCGCGGCCTCGCGATTTCCCTTCCACGGATCCGCCCGGGCCGGATCGGGGAGGGGACCTTCGAGGAGCTCGAGGAACTGCTCATCCTGGCCGACGTCGGGTTGAGATCGACGGGCCGGATCCTCGAGGCTCTGCGTGGCCAGGTGCGGGCCGGCGCCGTCGGGCCGGCCCCTGGAGCGCTCGCCGCGGCCCTGCGGGCGGAGATCGTCGCCGGCTTCGGGGCGGAGGACCGCTCCCTCCGGCTCGGCGCCGAGACACCGAGCGTCTGGCTCTTCGTCGGCGTGAACGGCGTCGGCAAGACGACGACGATCGGCAAGGTCGCCGCGCAGCAGACCGCCGCAGGACGGCGCGTCGTCATCGCCGCGGGCGACACCTTCCGGGCGGCAGCCGGCGACCAGCTCGCCAGCTGGGCCGAACGATGCGGGGCGACGCTCGTGCGCGGTGCCGACGGGGCCGACCCGTCATCGGTGATCTTCGACGCCGTCGAGCACGCCGGCGCGCGCGGCGCCGAGCTCGTCCTCGCCGACAGCGCGGGGAGGTTGCACACCAAGGCCAACCTGATGGACGAGCTCCGCAAGGTGCGGCGCGTCGCCGACCGTCCGCCGGGACGGGTGAGCGAAGTGCTGCTCGTCATCGACGCGACGACGGGCCAGAACGGGCTCGTCCAGGCCCGCGAGTTCACCGCTGCCGTCGGGGTCACCGGGATCGTGCTCACCAAGCTCGACGGGACGGCCAAGGGCGGGATCGTGTTGGCGATCCGCGAGGAGCTCGGCCTGCCGATCAAGCTCGTCGGAATCGGCGAGGGGACCGGCGATCTCGTCGTCTTCGACCCCGAGGAGTTCGCCGCCGCGCTCGTCGGCGACTGACGGCGGCCGCGCGGCGCAGACTGGCCCGCCGCGGCGCCCTTCGTCGGGGGGACCTTCACTCCCGGCGACTAGCCTGAAGCTTTCATGTTCGAGACGCTCACCGACCGCTTCGACGGGATCTTCACGCGTCTGCGCGGGCGGGGAAGACTCTCCGAGGCCGACCTCGAAGGGGCGCTGCGCGAGATCCGTGTCGCTCTGCTCGAAGGTGATGTCAACCTCGACGTCGCACGCGACCTCGTCGGGGCGATCCGCACCCGCGCCGCCGGCGCCGAGCTCGACAAGAGCCTCACCCCGGCCCAGCAGGTCATCAAGATCGTCAACGAGGAGCTCACGGCGACGCTCGGGGGCGAGGAGCTGCGACTCACCTACGCACCCAGGCCACCGACCGTCGTCCTCCTCGCCGGCCTGCAGGGCTCGGGCAAGACGAGCGCGGCGGCCAAGCTCGCCCGCTGGTTCGTCGAGCAGGGCCGCCACCCGCTGCTCGTCGCCGCCGACCTGCAGCGCCCCGCCGCCGTCGAGCAGCTGCGCGTGCTCGGCCGAGCAGTCGGCGCCGCCGTCTTCAGCGTGCCGACAGACCCGGTGGACTGCGCCCGCCGGGGGGTCGCCGAGGCGGTCCGCGTCGGACGCGACGTCGTCGTCGTCGACACGGCGGGGCGCGTCTCGGTCGACTCGGCGCTCATGGACGAGGTGGCCGCCGTCGCGGCGGCGACCTCACCCCGTTACACGTTCCTCGTCGTCGACGCGATGACCGGCCAGGACGCCGTCGCGACGGCGGTGGCCTTCCACGCCAAGCTCAGTCTCGACGGCGTGATCCTCACCAAGCTCGACGGCGACGCCCGCGGGGGCGCCGCCCTCTCGGTCGCCAAGGTCGTCGGCCGGCCGATCGCCTTCGTCTCGACCGGCGAGCGCCCGGCCGACTTCGAGGTCTTCCGCCCGGACCGGATGGCGGGCCGGATCCTTGGCATGGGGGACGTGCTCTCGCTCATCGAGCGGGCCGAGCACACCCTGGACGAGGGCTCTGCGGGACGGGCGATGGACCGCATCCGGCGTGGGCGCTTCACGCTCGAGGACTTCCACGACCAGCTGCAGCAGATGAAGCGGTTGGGGCCGCTCTCGGGCATCGTGGGCATGCTGCCGGGGCTGCCCAAGGAGATGCGCAACGCCGAGATCGACGAGGGCAACGTCACCCGGATCGAGGCGGTCATCCGCTCGATGACGCCCGCCGAGCGCGACGACCCGTCGATCATCAACGGGTCGCGCAGGACGCGGATCGCGGCGGGCTCCGGCACGACGCCGGCCCAGGTGAACGACCTCCTCAACCGGTTCAAGGAGATGCAGAAGCTGATGCGGTCGTCGAAGATGATGGCGCAGGCGCGTCCCGGCGGACGGCGGGACAAGCGCAAGGGCGGCCGGGTGACCCCGGCCGGCAGCCGCTAGGCCCCGCCGGCGGCGAACCGCCCAGGACTCGATCGACACCAAGGAAAGTGAGAAAGACGTGGCCGTGAAGCTCCGCCTGAAGCGGATGGGGAAGAAGAAGCAGCCGACGTACCGGATCGTCGCGGCGGACAGCCGCTCGCCCCGTGACGGCCGGTTTATCGAAGTCATCGGGACCTACGCGCCGCGGGCCGAACCGTCGCTCATCGAGGTCGACAACGCCAGGGCCGTCGAGTGGCTCGCCAAGGGCGCCAAGGCGAGCGAGGCGGTGCGCAAGATCCTCGAGATCTCCGGTGCGTGGGGCGAGTTCGAGGCCGCCAAGCCCCCCAAGTCGGCGAGGCCGGCGCGCAAGAAGAGCGAGGCAGCCAGGCAACGGCTGGCCACCAAGGCCAAGGGGGCCACCAAGGCCAAGGCGGCCAAGAAGGCCGGCAAGAAGGTTGGCGCGAAGGCCGCCGCGCCGGCCGCGACCGCGGCCGGTGCCGTCGAGGAGCCGGCGGCGCCCGCGGAGGAGCCGGGGGAGGCCGCCGCAAAGGCACGCACCGAATCCGCCGATGACGGTGGGGAGGGTTGAGGCGATGGCATCGGACACCCCGCTTTTTGAAGGGCCGGACTTCGGCTCGATCGACGAGGTCGACGAGGCGGACGAGGTCGACGAGGCCGACGAGATCGGGTCGGACGAGGACGACGGGGCCGGGGCCGACGAGGACGAGGCCGACGGGGGCGGCTACGGCGCCGGCAGCGGTTCGGACGACGACGGGGTCAACCGGGTCTCGGGCGGCGTCGCCCGCTCCGTGCTTGAGCACGTCGCCCGCTCGATCGTCGACGACCCGGACTCCGTCGTCGTGGGGACCGACGCCGGGCGTAACGGCACCCGCTTCGACCTCCACGTCGCGCCCGGCGACATGGGGCGCATCATCGGCAAGCGCGGCCGCGTCGCCCAGGCCCTGCGTGTGCTCGTCCGTGCCGCGGCGGCGCGCGAGGGAACGGACGCCACCGTCGACATCGTCGACTGAGACGGGCGCACGTGGCGCTCCTCGAGGTCGGCAGGGTCGTCAAGCCCCACGGGCTCGCCGGTGAGGTCGTCGTCGTCTTCGTGTCGAACCGGCCGGAGCGGCTCGCGGTGGGGTCGCGCCTCACCGTCTCCCCGGCCGGGTCCGAGACGGCGGGGGAGCTCGTCATCGCCGCGGTCCGGCCGCACCAGGGCTGCCACCTCGTCGCTTTCGACGGCATCACCGACCGCGAGGCGGCGGAGCGCCTGCGTGGCGCGGCACTCCTCGCCGAGCCGCTTGAGGACCCGGCGGCGCTCTTCGTCCACGAGCTGATCGGCGCCGAAGTGGTCGACGCCGGCGGCGTGACCCGCGGCAAGGTGACCGCCGTCGAGGCCAACCCGGCGAGCGACCTGCTCGTCGTCGACGGCCGCTACCTCGTCCCGGCCCGCTTCGTCGTCGCCGCGACGCCCGAGAGGATCGTCGTCGACGTCCCCGAGGGGATCTTCGGGTGACGCCCGGCGGGAAGGCGGCGCCGGCGGGCGCGTCGGCCGCCCTGCGGGTCGACGTGCTCACGATCTTCCCCGAGCTCGTCGCGACGTACGTCGCCGAGTCGGTCTTCGGGCGGGCCGTGCGCGCCGGGCTCGTCGAGGTGGCTGTGCACGACCTGCGGATCGGCGCCTCCGACCCGCACCGCAGCGTCGATGACGCGCCCTTCGGCGGGGGTGCGGGGATGGTGCTCGCCCCCGGGCCGGTGTTCGCCGCCGTGGAGGAGATCGCGCCCCTCCGACCGCTGTACCTCCTCAGCCCGGCGGGGCGCCGCCTCGACCAGGCCTTCGTCGAGGAGCTGGCGGAGACGGCGACCTTCTCGCTGCTCTGTGGCCGCTACGAGGGGGTCGACCAGCGGATCGCCGACCACCTCGTCGATGGCGAGATCTCGCTCGGGGACTTCGTCCTCGCCGGGGGCGAGCTCGCCGCCCTGGCGGTCATCGAGGCCGTGGCGCGACTCGTCCCGGGCGTGGTCGGCAACGAGGACTCGCCGAAGGACGAGAGCTTCACGACCGGGCTGCTCGAGTACCCGCAGTACACCCGCCCGGCGACCTTCCGCGGCTGGGAGGTTCCGGAGGTGCTGCGCAGCGGCGACCACGCCGCCGTCGCCGCCTGGCGGCGCGCCGCCTCACTGTGGCGCACGATCGCGCGCCGGCCGGACCTGATCGAGGCGCGCGGCGGCCTCTCAGCGGACGAGACGCGGCTGCTGCGCGAGCACGGCTATCCTCTGGGAGCTGCAGCGCCGCTTGCGACCGGAAACCGGACGCGGCGCCGCGCCCCCGCGAAGGAGCACGACGGCCATGAACCCCACCGATCTCGTTGACCGCGCGACGCTGCGCGACGACATCCCCGACTTCCGCCCCGGCGACACGGTGAAAGTGCACGTCCGCGTGGTCGAGGGCAACCGGGAGCGGATCCAGGTCTTCCAGGGCGCCGTGATGCGCCGCCAGGGCTCGGGGGCCCGCGAGACCTTCAGCGTCCGCAAGGTGAGCTTCGGCGTCGGCGTGGAGCGGACGTTCCCGGTTCACTCGCCGATCCTCGCCAAGATCGAGGTGGTGTCCGAAGGCGACGTCCGGCGCGCGAAGCTGTACTACCTGCGCGACCGGGTCGGAAAGGCCGCGAAGATCAAGGAGCGTCGCGCCACGCGCTGAACCGGGGATCGGAGGCTGGCGGATGAGGAGCCGACGTTGAGCGCCGAAGAGGACCTCGACCAGTTCGAGGCGGAGATCGAGCTCGCGCTGTACCAGGAGTACCGCGCCGTGCTGCCGATGTTCCGCTACGTCGTGGAGACCGAGCGCCGCTTCTACCTCGCCAACGAGGTGACGGTGACCCCGCACGAGAGCGCGGGGGCGACCCATTTCGAGGTCGAGCTCGGCGACGCCTGGGTCTGGGACATGTACCGCCCGGCCCGCTTCGTCTCGTCGGTGAAGGTCGTCACCTTCCGGGACGTGAACGTCGAGGCGCTGCCGGAGAAGGATCTCTGAGGTTCGGCCCGCGGGCGCGGGGGCCAGCTACACCGGGTCGGTCGCCCGCGTGCCCCGGTCGGCGACGTTCGCTGTCCAGCCCCGGCCGTCCCAGTAGCGCAGTTCGTGGCGCCCGGTGACGTCGGGATACCAGCCGAACAGCGCCGGTTTGCCCGATCCGTCGTCCGGCGGACGAATGAACGACGGGTGGAGAGCCGTGGGGCCGGGGGCGATCTCGATCGGCGCGAGCATGTCCGAGCCGGCGGCGCGTTGGCCACCGAAGGCGAACGGGTCGGCGGGCCGCCCCGTCACGCCGGGCGTCGGGCTCGGGCGGGGCTGCGGGCGCGTCGTCACCTCGGCGACGATCTCGACGATGATCCCGGGCGGGAAGATCCCGCACAGGACCGCCCAGAAGATCGAAGGGAGTCGCCAGGGGGTGACCCCGTGCAGCAGCCGGTGCCGCACGGAGATGTGGTAGCCCATCAGGGCGAAGAACAGGCCGACGACGGTCATGAGCACGACGTCACCGCTGGAATATCCGAGCGAATGCAGGCTGACTGCCCCGTACACGAAGGTTCTCCGTTGTCGATGCGCGCGCCGCGCGAGGTGAGTTTACTGCTCGGGTAGTCGGCCCCGGCCCCGCCCCGGGCAACCGGGGTCCCTCATCGTGCCGGAGGCCGCGTCCTGCGCCGGTCCCAGCAGGCGGCGTGCCAGTGGCGGCGCTCGGAGGCGTCTGCCAACGGCACGACGACGACGTGCCCGACACCCGGGGCGATCTCCTGGCGGCAGCCGGGGCAGCGGTAGGGCTTCTCGGCGGCGTGGGGCTGGATCGCGCGCACCTCGGCGGTTCGCCCCGTCAGCGGGTCACGGGCGAAGACCGCGCGCCTCGGTGGCGGAACGGGGGTGCGCCGACGTGCCACGAGGCATTATCACCCGTCCGGGCCGGTGCCCGGGCGGATGGGCACCGGCCCGTCAGCCCTTGATCGTCGCGGTGATGAGCCGTGCCATCGCCTGGGTGCCGGTCCCGCCGATCACCATGTGGATCCCGTCGGACCCGAACCAGCCGGGGTGGGCGTCGGCAAGGGCGTTGAAGTCGGCGAGCCGGGCGTTGGCGTAGTGCGGCACCTCCTCTTTGAGGACGACGTTTACGGACTTGTACCAGCTATAGGAGGGCGGTAGGTGGACGGTCACGAACACGACTCGCGAGGCCCGGGCGAGCACGGCCATCATCTGCTGGAACTGGGCGACGCTGATCGGGCCGTTCGTCCCGAGGTCGATCACGACGATCGCGCCCAGCCGGTCCTCCGCCTTCAGCTGGACGGCGAGGGCGATGCCCGCGTCCCACTGGCGGCTCACGGTCGCCTCGATATCGATCCCGGGGATGTCCGCGGCGAGATCCGGGGCGGCGTCGAGCATCACGGAGTCGCCGATCGCCGTGACGTGCCCGGCGACGAATCCCGGTCCGGCCGCGAGCGTCGTGGTGGTGGGCGGCGGCTTGGCCAGCCAGACGCACTCGACGTAGGTGACCTCCTTCCCCGCCACGATGTGCCGCCGGGTCTCCTTGTAGTAGTGGTGGCGGCAGTCGCGGGCGTGCCCGAGCGGGTACGGGGGGTGCGAGCTCGCCGGCGCGTCGGTGACGGTGAGGGCCACGACCACGGCCAAGGCGGCCGCGGCGACGAGCGCCACCGGCATTCTCCAGGCAAAGGTGCGCACGGCCGGACCTCGTTCGTCGCAGGGAGCGGTTCGGCCGCCGACTGTAGTCAGGCGCACCCACCGTCGAGGTCGCGCCTCGCGGCGCCCTGGTCCCTACGGGGCGATCTCGCCGGCGAGCAGTGAGGCGTAGACGGCGGACGCCCGGCGGGTCTCGGATCCGCCCACCGTGGCGACCTTCCTCCCGTCGACCGTCCCGATCGGCTGGACGCCGCGCAGCGTCGAGGTGAGGAAGGCCTCATCGAACTCGCCCCGGGCGAAGGCGGCGAGCGGGTAGTCGCGCTCGGCGCCGCCGTGCTTCTCCAGCACGAGGGCGCGCGTCACGCCCTCGAGCAGGCCTGACGACGGCGGCGGGGTGAGGAGCTCGCCGCCGACGACGACGAAGACGTTCGACCCGGTCCCCTCGCAGAGCTGGCCCGCCGTGTTGCCGAAGATCGCCTCGTCGGCGCCGGTCGTGTGCGCGCGCTCGAGGGCGAGGGCGTTCTCGGCGTACGACGTCGTCTTCAGGCCCGCCAGGGCACCGTGCTCGTTGCGCGGCCAGGGCATGACCGCCACGGAGGCGGGCTCGTCGAAGGGGTCGAACGGGTCGGCGGCGACGATGAGCGTGGGCGGGTCCGTCCCCCGTCCGCTCCCCAGCGGTCCCGCTCCCGAGCTGATCGTGATCCGGATCCGGCCGACGGCGAACTCCGCCGTGTCGACGACGGCCGCGACTGCCCGGGCCACGTCCTCGGAGGGGACGGGGACGATCCCGAGCCCGCGCGTCGAGCGTTCGAGCCGCGCGAGGTGGCGGGCCATGGCGAAGGGCTGTCCGTCGTAGAGGAGAATTGTCTCGAAGACCCCGTCGCCGACGACGAGTCCGTGGTCGAAAACCGAGACGGTCGCGTTCGCCTTGGTGACGAGCGCGCCGTTGACGTAGACGAGTGGCATGCAGCCCACACTACGCAGTCCCGTTCGTCGGCGAAAAACGGGCGGTCGACCGCCGGGCCCGCGACCCCAGACGCGCCGCCCGATCCACCGGCGGGCGGCCCGGAGGCACCGCCTTCGGGTCAGGTCCCGCTGGACCCCCGGGTCGGGGCGAGGTCGTCGGCGGTCTCGGCGAGCTCGGCGCGCACGATCGCGACGTCCTCGGTGTGCGTGACCCCGATGCAGTGCGCCTCGGTGTCGACGACGCGCACGCGGTCCGCCCCCGTCGCGACGAGGTCACCGATCACCTGGGGCAGGAGAAGCTCCCGGCCTTCGGGCCCGGGATCGAATGCCGCCAGCGCGTCGTCGAGCATGCCGAGGATACGCGGATGGAAGCCCCAGAGGTTCATCGAGACCCGCGCCGATCCCGGCACGATCCGCGGCTCGGGCTTCTCGGGCGGTTCGTGGGTGCCGAGAGGCACGGCGACGAAGCTGCCGTCGTCGAGCAGTGACACGGAGTGCTCGGCAATCCGGACGAGCAGTCCGTCGTCGCCCGACTCGAGGAGCCCACGCTTCACCGCTGCGTCGGTGAGCACGGTGCGCACGAGCTGGTAGGCGACGAGGACGTGGGAATCGTCGCCGATCCCCTCGGCACCGGGGCCCCGGAAGTGGTCGTGGACGGCCCGCAATGCTGCCTCGCCGTACAGGTCGTCGGCGTTCACCACGCCGAAGGGGCCGTGGAGCGCGGGCGCGGCCGCGGCGACGGCCTGCGCCGTCCCGGGGACGGGGGGCTGGAAGACCATGGCGACGGCGAGCGAGGCAGGCCAGTGGACGGCGATGTGGTGCGCCATCTGCTCGCGGATTTCGTCGCGCACGACGAGCACGATGCCCCCGAACCCGCTGGATTCGGCCGCCGCCACCGTATAGTCCATGATGGCCTCATCGTGAGGCCCGACCGGGGCGAGCTGCTTGAGCCCCCCGTAGCGGGTACCGTGCCCAGCCGCGAGGATGACGAGCTGCATCGCGGCATCCTAAGCCGCGGGCTTCCGGTCTCGGTAGGCACGGACTGGCGGGGAACGGGGAAGTGATGGCGATGACGGGTGACGACGGCCGAGCGGACGGAACGGCGATCCCCGCAGCGGCATCGGAGGCGTCGGCCCCCGATGCTCCCGGGGTCCCCGACGGGGCGGAGCTCTCCCCCGAGGAGCTCGAGCGCCGTCGCGCGGCGCTCACGGAGCTCATCGAGCTGATGCGCGAGGCGATCCAGCAGGACGGCGGCGACCTTGTCCTCGGCCACGTCGACTACCAGGAGGGGATCGTCGAGGTCGAGCTCCAGGGGGCCTGTGGGTCCTGCGCGATCTCCTCGACGACGCTGCGCTCAGGCGTCGAGCGAATGCTGAAGGAGCGCCTCGAGTGGGTGCGCGAGCTGCGCGGCGAGGTCGACGAGTCGCTCGACTACTACGAGAGCGCGGCGCTCGGACGCGGCGCCTACGTGCCGAAGTACTACTGACGACCTCGGGGCCGCCCGGCGGCGCCGTCGAGATCAGCGCATCAGCCGGCGGAGCGCTCGGTAGCCGATCGTCGTGACCGGCGCCGACCGCACGAGGCGCGCGAGCGGGCCGTCGGGCCCGAGGAGCGCGGCGTCGGCGACCCGTGAGCGCCAGTCGGTTGCTGCGGCGCGCAGCTCAGGGGAATCGAGCGCCGGCGAGGCGCGGACCTCGTTGATCCCGGGCGGGACGAGGTCGAGGTCGCCGGGGCCGCCCGTGAAGGCGGAGGCTGCCACGACGCGGTCCGGGGCGACGACTCCCCGTTCAGCGGCGAGCTCCCGGAACGGAAAGCCCACCCGCCGCTCCTCCTCGGCCCCCGGCAGGCGCACGGGGAGCCGGAGCTCGGCGGCGAGATCGAGGTAGACGTCGAAGAACTCGGGTTTTAGCTCGACCCCGCCGAGGTGGGTGTCGAGGTGGGACACGTCGAAACCCCACAGCACCGACCGGTCGATCTGCGCCCGCCACTCGTGGCGCACCTCGTCGAGGTCGGCGTGTTCCCAGATGTCGGCGATCGTGCGGGGGAACGCCCCCTCGCCGTCGAGCAGCGACGGGGAGTGCGTGATCGGGCCCCACCGCAGGAGCTCGTGCTCGGAGTTGAGCGTGAGGTGAACGCCCACGTCCTCACCCCGGTAGGCGCTGACGGCGCCCCGCGCCCAGGGGGCCGGGACCATCAGCGCTGCGGAGGTGGCGACGCCCCGCCGCAGCGAGTCGTAGACCGAGACGTTCGTCGAGTGGGAGAAGCCGAGATCGTCGCACGAGACGATGAGCACGCGCGCCGCCGGGGCCAATCCGAGCCGCGCGGCGAGTGAAGCCATCGGACCGGCCCGTGCGGGATCAGTCGCCGGCTCGGCTCTGCAGCGACGAATCCTGGGCGCGCACCTCGTCCGCCAGCCGAGCCTGGTACCCGACGACCGCCTCGGCGATCCTCTCGTCGGCGATTCCGAGCATGCGCGCGGCGAGGAGGCCGGCGTTGCGGGCGCCGTCGATCCCGACGGTCGCGACGGGCACACCGCGGGGCATCTGCACCATCGAAAGCAGCGAGTCGAGACCGGACAGGGCGGGGAGCGCGATCGGCACCCCGATCACCGGCAGTGGCGTCGCGGCGGCGAGTACGCCGGCGAGGTGGGCCGCGCCGCCCGCCCCGGCGATGATGACCTGCACGCCCCGGGCCCGGCAGTCGCGTGCGTAGCCGAGGGCGTCATCCGGCGTCCGGTGCGCTGAGACGACCCGCATCTCCCAGGGGATGCCAAACTCGTCGAGCGCCTCGGCCGCCGGGCGCATCACGGCCTCGTCGGAGACGCTCCCCATCACGATCGCGACGCTCATGGCCCGTCCACCTTACGGCGACTCACCGCACCTGCCACCGGGTCAGCCGCGGCTGCCGAGCGGGGCGAGGCGCTTCCCGAGCAGGCCGAGCACCCGACCGACCGCGACGCCCCCGACGACATCCGAGGCGTGGTGGATCCGGACGTAGACCCGGCTCGTCGCGACGACCACCGCCGTGGCGAAGTACACGGACCTCCACCGCCGATCGCCGTCGGCGAGCAGCGTCGCCCCGCAGAAGGCCGCTGTCGCGTGGCCCGAGGGGAAGCTCGAGGAGAGCGGCTGTCGCAGCGGCAAGGGGTGGTCGTTGTGGTTCACGGGACGGCGTCGGCGCACGAACGACTTCATCACGACGTTGACGAGGAACGACTCGATCCCGGTCGCGACGATTGCCCTCAGTGCCGCCCGTTCGTTGCGCGGCCCGCCGCGCAGCGCGCGCACCAGGGCCAGGACGACCCAGACGAGCCCGAACTCGCCCAGCGCTGAAGCGGTGTAGAAGACCCTGTCGGCGACGGGGTTTCCGCGCAGATGCTCGAAGGCGGCGTCGACGCGCTCATCGAACACGGCGACGAGCTTGGGTGCCATCGCGGCCCGAGGATAGCCGGGCGGCTAGGCGGTCGCCCCCTCGGAGGCCGGCGTCGCGCCCGCGAACGCGGGGCACCGCGACTGGAACGCGCAGGTCTTGCACAGTGCCGACGGGCTCGGGCGGAAGTCCTCCGTCGCGCAGGCCCTGCCGATCGCCTGCCAGACGGCGAGGGCGCGCTGGCGCACGCCCCGCATCCCCTGTTCCGAAGGGGACTCGACGAGGACGACCTCGTCGCGCAGGTACATAAGGCGCACCTCGCTCGGTCGGGTGCCAAGCACCTCCTCGCAGAGCATGGCGTAGAAGTAGACCCCCGTGAGGCTGGAGCGGGAACGGCCCGGCAGCGGCGCCCGGCCCGTCTTGTAGTCGACGACCGCGAGCCGCCCGTCGCCGAGGTCGTCGAGGCGGTCGATGATCCCGCGCAGCTGGACCCCTTCGATGGTCGTCCGCAGGTCGAGCTCGAGCCCGACGTCGAGCACGGCGGTCGGGTCCTCGAGCGAGAAGTACCGCCCGACGAGCTGGCGGGCATCCTCGAGGAGGCGCTGGGAACCCGCCTCGTCGAGCGCCAGCCCGGTGAACTCGTCCGAGGAGGTGATCGCCTCCCAGGCGAGCTCGAGTGACTCCTGCGCCGCCTCGCGGGTGCGTCCGGCGCCGAGCGCCGAGCTGAACAGCAGCTCGAGCGCCTTGTGGACGAGGGTGCCGCGTACCTGCTGGATCGAGGAGGGTTCAGGGAGCTGGTCGACGTAAGCGAAGCGGAAGGAGAGCGGGCACTGCACGAAACGGGAGAGCTTCGAGGGCGAAAGGGTGCTTGGCAGCGTCAGGGGCATCGCGGTCTGAGGCTACGCCCCGGCTGTGACCAGCACCGACACGATAG
Organism: Acidimicrobiales bacterium; assembly: GCA_050013835.1. GTDB lineage: Bacteria > Actinomycetota > Acidimicrobiia > Acidimicrobiales > Bog-793 > Bog-793. Next base: position 53,307 of record JBEKEM010000011.1, on the reverse strand, counting down.
CGGCGGCGACGAGCGCCGGGTCCGTGTACGGACCGAAATGGTCGAGGCCGGCGAATTCGGCGAGCGAACCGTCAGGTAGTTGCGTCGCGATCGCACCGGCGCCGGCCGACGACACCACGCCCGACACCGAGCCCCGGGCGATCGTCACCGGGCAGGCGACGGCGCCGAGACGTCCGTAGACGTTGGCGTGCCGCGCCGCCTCGTAGATGTGCGCCTCGCTCTCCGGCGGGCAGGCGAGACCGACCGAGCCGTCGGGCAGCTCGACGAGTCCGCCCTCGAGGTAGCCGGCGAGGGCGCCCCGGTCCCACCGGGAGAAGGGCGGCCGTTCCCGGTAGTGCTCGGCGGCGGCACGGCGGGACGGGAACACGGCGCGGCGCCGTCGCGCCGAGCCGGCGACGCTGTCGGGCGGGTCGGGCACGGCTGACGAGAAGACGATCGGCTCGTAGCAGTAGAGCTGGGCGAAGGTGCCCGGCGCGGCCGCTTCGGCGCCGAGGATCGCGGTCGCGCCGAGCGAGTGGCCGATGCCGACCGGGTGGCGGAGGCCGAGTCGCGTCACGGTCGCCCGCACGTCGTCGATGAATCCTTCCCAGGCATACGAGGCCGGGGCCGACGAGGCGCCGTGGCCGCGCAGGTCCGGAGCGCGGCAGGCGAGACGCCCGGCGAGCTGTCGGGCGAGGGGTCTCAGGCTGAGGGCATTCAGGCCGGCACCGTGGACCAAAAGGGCCGGCCGACCGTCGCCGCCGAGGTCGTAGACGGCGAGCGTGACGCCACCGGTGCTCGCGATGTCGACGGGCGACACGCCGGCACCCTACCGCCGGCGGTCCCCCGGCGTCGCCGCAGGGGTGGGGACCGGGACCGACTACAAATGTGGTTCGTGCAACACCTCCTTGTTGAGTCGGGTTACGCCGCGCTCGTCGTCCTCGCCTTCGCCGAGGCCTGCTGCGTGCCGATCCCCTCCGAGGTCACGTTCGGGTTCGCCGGCGTGCTCGCTGCCCAGGGCCGGCTGAACCTCGCCCTCGTCCTGGTCGTGGGCATCACAGCCGAGCTCGCCGGGTCGTCCGCCGCCTATGGGGTGGGACGCGTCGGCGGCCGGCCGCTCGTCGAGCGGCTGGGCCGGTACGTCCTCGTCACCTCGCGCGACATCGACCGCGCCGAGCGCTGGCTGTCGGGCAGGGGTGAGTTCGCCGTGGCGCTCGGTCGGGCGATGCCCGTCCTACGCGCCTTCACGGCGATCGTCGCCGGGACGGCGGAGATGCCGGTCGTGCGCTTCGAAGCCTTCAACATGCTCGGCACGGTCGTCTACACGAGCGCCTTCGCGGCGGTCGGCTTCGGGGTCGGCCACGAGTGGAACCGAATCGCCCACGACTTCTCGATCGCCGGCTACGTGCTCGTCGCCCTCGTCGCCGCCGTCGTCGCGGCCTTCATCGTGGTGCGGTTGCGCGAGTTCCGGCGGGAACGCCAGCGGGCGACGGCCCCTCCCCCCGAGGCGGTTCCCGGGGAGGACGTCACCGCCCGCTGAGCCCGCCGACGTGCGCGGCCGGCTACTCGGTGACGAGCGGGACTTCGAAGTTCATCTCGGTCCCCGGCTCGTCGCCAGGCGCGATCGTGAACGAGCCGCCGAGGAGCTTGGCGCGCTCGGCCATGTTCGTCAGCCCTCGGCTCGCCGGTCCCGATTCCGCCGGCAGTCCGACGCCGTCGTCGGTGACCGTGAGGCGGAGGCGGTGCTCGGCGACGATGAGGCTGACGTGGACCCGGCTGGCGTGGGCGTGGCGGGCGACGTTCGTCAGGGCTTCACGCAGAACGGCGAGCATGTGGCCGGCGACGTGCTCGCTCACCTCGGTGTCGATCGGACCCGAGACGGAGACGGAAGGCTCGAAGCCGAGGCTGCGGACCGACTCGGCACACAGCTCGAGGACGCGGGTCCGCGGGCTCCGCCTTCCGACCGGCAACGGCTCCAGGGCGAAGATCGAGGTGCGGATCTGGCGGATCGTGTCATCGAGGTCGTCGACCGCGGTGTGGATGACGCGCAGCGCCTCGGGGGCGTGCACCATCCGGACGGTGCTCTGGAGAGACAGGCCGGTCGCGAAGAGGCGCTGGATCACCGTGTCGTGCAGGTCGTGGGCGATGCGGGCGCGTTCGGCGGCGACCCCGAGCTCACCGACCTTGGCGTGCAACCTCGCATTGTCGATGACGGTGCCGGCGGCCAGCGCTAGGGCCTGCAGGACGTCGCCGTCCTCTTCGGAGAACTCCTCGGCGTCCAGCTTCTCGGTGAGGTAGAGGTTGCCGAACACCTCCCCGTGGACGAGGATCGGCACTCCGATGAACGACCGCATCTCCGCGTGGTTGGCGGGGAATCCGACCGCGGCGGGGTGCCGGGTGAGATCGCTGAGACGCAGCGGGTGCTCGGAGTCGAAGATCATGCCGAGAACACCCTCGCCGCGGGGCAGATGGTCGATGCGGTCGACCTGGTCGGGGGTGAACCCGACGTTCACGAACTTGGCGAGGCGCCTCGAGTCCGGTTCGATCACGGCGAGCGCCCCGTAGCGAGCGTTCACGAGCTGCCGCGCCTGTTCGACGACGTGCCGGAGCGCGGTGTCGAGCTCGAGATCGCCCTCGAGGACGAGCACCGCCTCGAGCAGCAGCTGGAGACGCCGCGGGTCCGTCACCCGCCGGTACGGCATGGCCCCAGCGTGCCACGCGGACCGGGTCACCCGGCGACGTCGGGCCGGGTGACTCTCTGCGGGACCTTTGACTCTGACCTCACGGCGCGAGCCAAGCGCACAGTGAACAGATGGGGATCCGGATCGTCATCGTCGACGACAACAACGCGGTCCGCCAGAGCATCCGGGAGCTCCTGGAGGCCGAGGAGGACTTCGAGCTCGTCGGGGAGGCCGGGTCCGTCGGGGACACCCAGCTTCTTGTCGAGCACGTCCGCCCCGACGTCTGCGTGCTCGACGTCAGGCTGCCGGACGGCGACGGGGTCGACCTGTGCCGGACTATCCGGTCGCATTACCCCGGGACGGCGTGCGTCATGCTCACCGCCTACACCGATGACGAGGCGCTTGTCGCCGCGCTCCTCGCCGGGGCCGCGGGCTATTTCCTGAAGCAGATCCGTGGCGGCGACCTCGTCTCGTGCATCCGGACTGTCTCGGCGGGGAGCCAGTTCCTCGACAGCTCGCTCATGGCCCACTGCCTCGCCTCCCTCGGCGACGGATCGCTCTACGGGTTCGACTCGACCGAGATGGCGATCGTGCGGGGCGTCCTCGAGGGCCTTTCCAACAGCGAGATCGCCCAGGATCTGTCGCTTTCGGAGGCCGCAGTCGAGATCCAACGGGCGAGCTGCTTCGGCAAGGTCCGCCAGCACGGCATGCACTGAGCGCTTGGCACCCGTCGGCGGGCCGTCGGGGGGCGAAGGCGACCGCAGCGCCTCCGCGAGCGGATCGTGGACGCCACCCCGTGCCAGGCGGTGACACCGCCGACGCGCACCGAGAGCGGCTGCGAGTTCGAAGGTCGCCCGGGGCGCGTGACATGGGGCCACCCGGCGCGAACCGCTGCGCGCGGGCCCGGCGCGGAACTGTCGGCACGGAGGTGTCCGGCCCAGAATCGGCCATCCGGCTGGAGCGGGCGACGGGAATCGAACCCGCATGACCAGCTTGGAAGGCTGGAGCTCTGCCATTGAGCTACGCCCGCGCGCTACCGAAGTGTACTTGTACGTCCCGTGGGGGCCGCTCGTGCGGGGCGGGAGCGATCGGGCACCAAAACCGGGCCGTGACGTGCTGTTAACGTTGGTGCACCATGGCGGTGGCGCTCGGCTTCGACGTCGGCGGGACGAAGATTCTCGCTGTCGCCGTGGACGTCGAAGCCAATGTTCTCAATGAATTCCGGGTGACGTCGTCGAACTCACCCCGCCGACTGCTCGATTCCCTCGAGGGCGCGACGACGACGCTCATCGATTCCCTCGGCCCCCGTTCCGAGGAGCTCGTCGGGATCGGTGTCGGCGTTCCCGGCCTGCTCGACCGGCAAGGCGTCCTCGAAGACGTGCCGAATCTGCCCGCCGTGTCCGGCATGCCGATCACCGCCGAGCTGTCGCGCCGGATGGGCCGCATCCTCAAGCATGGCGAGCGGTACCGTCTCGTCGTCGAGAACGACGGAATGTGCTCCGCTGCCGGCGAGATCGCCTTCGGCGCGGCACGCGGGCTCAGTGACGCGATCATCGTCGCGCTCGGCACTGGGATCGGCGGCGGCATCATCTCCGGCAACCAACTGCTGCGCGGCGGGAGGGGTTTCGCCGGCGAGATCGGCCATATCGTCGTCAATGTCGACGGACCGCTGTGCGTCTGCGGCCGGTACGGCTGCTGGGAGCAGTACGTCTCCGGGCGGGGACAGGCCCGGCTGGCCCGCGAGGCCGCGATGGCTGGGAAGGCCTCCCGCATCATGGAGCTCGCCGGGGACAACGCCGACGCGATCAGGAGCGAGCACGTTTTCACAGCCGCCCGTGGCGGGGATCTCGAGGCGTGGGGGATCGTCGACGTGATCGCGCGCTACCTCGCGCTCGGGATCGGCAACCTCGTCGAGGTGCTTGACCCGTTGGCGGTGATCCTCGGCGGAGGCGTCAGCAGGGACGGCGACCTTTTCATGCCGCTGACGGAGAGGTACTTCGCCCAGACCCGTCGCGGGAACGGCGAAGCGGCCGTCACGCTGCGCACCGCTGAACTCGGAGACCGCGCCGGCGCGATCGGCGCGGCGGCACTCGCCTTCGGGCTCGTCGTGTGACGCCCGGTCGGGGAGGCGGGATTCGAACCCGCGACCTCCTGCTCCCAAAGCAGGCGCGCTAACCAAGCTGCGCTACTCCCCGGCAGACCGATCGTACGGGAGGGAGCGGTGGCGCGACGGAATCAGGCGCGGTTCCCGGCCGCGAGGACGCCGTAGGCCCGGCGGCGCCGGAAATTGGCGACCGGAACGGCCGGTAGACTGCCGAGTCCATATGCGCACCTCCGTCGAAGCGCTAGAGAACAACAGGTTCAAGCTCACCGTCGAGGTCGACGACGAGGAGGTGGCAAGGGCCGAGGCAGAGACGCTCGGCCGGTTCGCGCGCGAGGCGCGGATCCCCGGGTTCCGGCCCGGCCGCGTCCCCCGCCGGCTGCTCGAGGCCCGACTCGGGGCGAAGACGATCCGCGAGCAGGCGCTGCGCGACGCGCTGCCGCGCCTGTACGGCGAGGCGGTGAAGGAGACCGAGCTCGACGTGATCGCGGCTCCGAAGATCGACGTCACCTCGGGGGACGAATCCGGTCCCGTCGCGTTCGACGCCGTGGTCGAGGTGCGGCCGGAGGTCTCGATTCCCGGTTACGAGGGTCTTGTCGTCACGGTGCCGAGTCCGTCCGTCACCGGGGCCGACGTCGATGCTCAGATCGACCGGTTGCGCGAGCAGTTCGCCTCGCTGAACGAGGTCGACCGCCCGGCCCGCGACGGTGACCTCGTGACGCTCGACGTGCACGGCAGCCGGGACGGGAAGCCGGCCGACGGGCTCGTCGCCGACGACCTCGTCTACCCGGTCGGGACCGACGGCATCGCCGAGGGGGTCGACGAACTCCTGGCCGGCGCCAAGGTGGGCGACATCTTCGAGATGGACGCCGACGACGCCCCCGGGGGGCCGGCCCACCTGCGTCTGCTGGTGAAGCAGGTGCGTGAGAAGGTCCTGCCTGCCGCCGGCGACGAGTTCGCCTCCGACGCCTCGGAGTTTGAGTCGCTCGCCGAGCTGCGCGAGGACCTTGCGGCGCGGCTCTCGGTGGCGAAGCGACGCCAGGCGGGCGCGCTGCTGCGTGCCGGGGCCCTCGACGCCCTCGCCGAGCTCGTGGCCGACGAGATCCCGGAGGTGCTCGTCGCCCAGGAAGCCCAGGTCCTCCTCGAGGACTTCACCAAACGCCTCGCGGCCCAGAAGGTCCTGCTCTCGACGTACCTCGAGGTCGCCGGGATCGGACTGGAGAAGATGCTCGACGATCTGAAGGCGCAGGCCCGCAGGGAGGTGCGCGCCGACCTCGCCCTGCGCGCGCTCGTTGCCGCCGAGGAGATCGAGGTGGACGAGTCCGAGCTCGACGAGGAGATCGTGCACCTTGCCGGTCACGCGGGCCAAACCCCCGCCCGGATGCGGTTGACCATCGACCGAGGAGGAGGTCTCGGCGGACTACGATCGCAGCTCAGAAGGGCCAAGGCCCTGAGCTGGCTCATCGAGCACGTCGCCATCGTCGACGAGGAGGGCAACCCGGTGAACCGGGCGGCCCTGACGGTCGACGAGGCTGACTCGGACGCAGTGCGCGAGGAGTCGGATCAGAAACCACCGCCTGATGAGGTTGGGGAGGCTGAGCAGTGAGCGGGTACGACTACCTCGTCCCGACGGTCGTCGAATCGTCGAGCAAGGGCGAACGCGCCTACGACCTGTACTCCAGGTTGCTGCGCGACCGGATCATCTTCATCGGCACGCCGATCGACGACACGGTGGCCAACCTGGTCTCCGCCCAGATGCTCTTCCTCGAGTCCGAGGACCAAGACAAGGACATCAACATCTACATCAACTCGCCGGGCGGGGACATCACCGCGCTGTTCGCGATCTACGACACGATGAAGTACGTCCGCCCGGACAAGTCCACGTTCTGCTTCGGCCAAGCGGCCAGCGCGGCGGCGGTCCTGCTCGCCTCGGGCACGAAGGGCAAGCGCTTCGCCCTGCCGCACGCGAGGATCCTCCTCCACCAGCCCTACGGCGGCGCCGCCGGTCAGGCGACCGACATCGAGCTGCAGGCCAAGGAGATCTTGCGCATGCGCGACATGCTGAACGAGATGCTCGCCGACGACACCGGCCAGTCGATCGAGAAGATCCAGCGCGACACCGACCGCGACTTCATCATGAGTGCGTCAGAGGCGCGCGACTACGGTGTTATCGACGAGGTGATCACGAGCCGGGAGGCCATCGACGTGCTGTCGGCGGCCGGCGCAGCCTGAGCGAGGGAGGGGACGTGGCCAAGTTCGGCGACGGCGGCGAGCTCGTGAAGTGCAGCTTCTGCGGGAAATCCCAGAAGCAGGTGAAGAAGCTGATCGCCGGGCCCGGTGTCTACATCTGCGACGAGTGCATCGAGCTCTGCAACGACATCATCGAGGAGGAGCTCTCCGAGACGTCTGAGGTCCGCTTTGAGGACCTGCCCAAGCCCCGTGAGATCTTCGACTTCCTGAACGACTATGTCATCGGCCAGGACCAGGCGAAGAAGATCCTCTCGGTTGCCGTCTACAACCACTACAAGCGCGTCCAGGCCGGCGCGCCGACCGACGCCGACGTCGAGCTGGCGAAGTCGAACATCCTGCTTCTCGGCCCGACCGGTTGCGGCAAGACGCTGCTCGCCCAGACGCTGGCGCGCATGCTCAACGTGCCTTTCGCCATCGCCGACGCGACCGCGCTCACCGAGGCGGGCTACGTGGGCGAGGACGTGGAGAACATCCTCTTGAAGCTGATCCAGGCCGCCGACTACGACGTGAAGAAGGCCGAGACCGGCATCATCTACATCGACGAGATCGACAAGATCGCGCGCAAGAGCGAGAACCCCTCGATCACCCGGGACGTCTCGGGCGAGGGCGTCCAGCAGGCGCTGCTGAAGATCCTGGAGGGGACGACGGCGTCGGTGCCCCCACAGGGCGGGCGCAAGCACCCGCACCAGGAATTCATCCAGATCGACACGACGAACGTGCTCTTCATCTGCGGTGGTGCCTTTGCCGGTCTCGATCGCATCATCGAGTCCCGCATCGGCCGTTCGGGCATCGGCTTCCGCGCCGAGATCCGCCGCCCCCGCCGCGACGACGAGTCCCGCCTACTGCTCGAGGTGCTGCCGGAGGATCTTCTGAAATTCGGTCTCATCCCCGAGTTCGTCGGGCGCCTCCCCGTGATCGGCGCCGTGTCGAACCTCGACAAGGCGGCGCTCGAGCGGATCCTCGTCGAGCCGAAGAACGCCCTCGTGAAGCAGTACCGCCGGGTGTTCGAGCTCGACGGCGTCGAGCTCGAGATCTCCGACGACGCCCTCGAGGCGATCTCTGAACAAGCGCTCCTGCGTGGGACCGGCGCCCGGGGCCTGCGCGCCATCCTCGAGGAGGTGCTCCTCGAGGTGATGTACGACCTGCCCTCTCGCAGCGACGTCGGCCGGTGCGTCGTCGACAAGGACGCCGTGCTCGAGCGCGTCGCGCCGACCCTCGTGCCCCGGAGTGCGGACGAGAAGTCGGACCGGCCGCGCCGTGCGGCCTCCTGACCGTTCGCCGCACCAGCGCTCGCCCGAGGACGACCCGGCCGGATCCCGCGACGGATCCCTGGGTGAGGTCCTCGCCTGGCTCGACCGGCACATCAACCTCGAGGCGATCGAGCGCGGGGCTGCCGGACGGGCCGCCCAGCCGACTCTCGAGCGCATCAAGGCGCTCCTCGCGGCGATGGGGGATCCCGAGCGTTCGTTCCCGGTCATCCACATCACGGGTACGAACGGCAAGACCTCGACGACGCGGCTGACCACGGCGCTCTTGGGCGCCCAGGGCCTGTCCGTGGGCAGCTACACGAGCCCGCATCTCATCGACCTGAACGAGCGGATCGCCTGGGACGGCGAGCCGATCTCCGATGACGACCTCCTTGCCGTCCTCCACCCGCTGGAAGCCGTCGAGGAATTCGTGCGGGCGGAGAACCCGGGGATGCTGGCGCCGACCTGGTTCGAGCTCATGACGGCGGCGGCGTACCGCTTCTTCGCCGACGCCGCCGTCGACGCCGGGGTCATCGAGGTGGGGCTCGGCGGACGCTACGACGCGACGAACGTCGCCGACGGCCAGGTCGCCGTCGTCACGAACATCGAGCTCGACCACGTCTCGATCCTCGGGGGCACGCGAGCCGAGATCGCCTGGGAGAAGGCTGGCATCCTGAAGCCGGGCTGCGTGGCGGTCGTCGGCGAGGAGGACGACGACATCGTCGGCGTCTTCGAGTCCGAGGCGCGCGCGGTCGGGGCCGACGCGTTCTGGCGACGAGGGGTCGAGTTCGATTGCGTCGACAACTTCCCGGCCGTGGGCGGCAGGGTCGTCTCTGTGCGGACCCCGGGGACGACCTACGAGGAGCTGTTCGTGCCGCTCTTCGGCGCCCACCAGGGTGACAACGTGGCGGTCGCCGTCGCGGCCACCGAGGCGTTCTTCGGCTCGCCCCTCGACCGCGGGGTTGTCGCCGAGGCGCTCGGCCGGGCGCGGGTTCCCGGCAGGCTGGAGGTCCTCGGACGCCAGCCGCTCGTCGTGCTCGACGGGGCGCACAACCCGGCGGGGGCGGCGGCTCTCGGCCAGGCTCTGGCGGAGGATTTCGCTGCCGTCGGGCGGGTCATCCTCGTCTTCGGTTGCTTGAACGGCCGATCGCCCGCCGGGGTCCTCAGCGCCCTCGGGACGGAACGGATCTCCCACGTCATCGCCTGCACGCCGCCCTCGCTGCGGGGACTCGCTGCGGCCGAGGTCGCCACCGCGGCGGCCGGCCTCGGACTCAGCTCGAGCGTCGCCGACTCGGTCTCCGCGGCGCTCGAAGAGGCGCGCGCCCTCGCTGGCGAGGGCGACCTCGTGCTCGTCACCGGGTCGCTTTACCTCGTCGGGGCGGCGAGGAAGAATCTCACCAGGTAGCGTCGGGAGCGCATGGACCGCACGCTCGTCATCTGCAAGCCCGACGCGGTCGAGCGCGGCCTCGTTGGCGAGATCGTCTCCCGTATCGAGCGCAAGGGGCTGAAGATCGTCGCCGCCCGGATGCTGACGGTCGACACCGAGCTCGCCAAGCGGCACTACGAGGAGCACCTCGGCAAGCCGTTCTTCGAGAGCCTCGTCGCCTTCATCACGCGCTCTCCGTCGCTCGCGATGGTCGTCGAGGGGCCGCCCGATACCTGGGCCCTGGTGCGGAGCCTGATGGGGCCGACCGACCCCGCTATGGCCCCGCCCGGTTCGATCCGGGGCGACCTCGGAGGCTCCTCGCCGGAGAACCTCGTCCACGGCTCGGACGGGCCGGAGTCGGCGGCGCGGGAGATCGCGCTCTTCTTCCCGGAGCTCGGCTGATCCGCCGGCGCGCCGGGCCGCGCGTCCGCCTCCTCGGACGTCCATGGCGCCTTGTTCGGCCGGATGTACTGCCCTAACCTGGGCCGACAGTCGTGGAGCGGAGAGTGGGCCGGTCATGAATGCCAAGAGCTGGGGCGTCGCGGGTCGCGACATGGCGGTCGATCTCGGAACCGCGAACACCCTCGTCTACGTGCGAGGCAAGGGCATCGTCCTCAACGAGCCCTCCGTCGTCGCCATCAACGTCCTCGATGGCCAGCCGCTCGCCGTCGGCTACGAGGCGAAGCGGATGATCGGCCGGACGCCGAGCAACATCCAGGCGATCCGGCCGCTGAAAGATGGCGTCATCGCCGATTTCGAGGTCTGCGAGATGATGCTGCGGTACTTCATCCGCAAGGTGCACCCCAGGCGCTTCTCCAAGCCCCAGATCGTGATCTGTGTGCCCTCGGGCATCACCGGCGTGGAGAAGCGCGCCGTCCAGGAGGCTGCCGAGTACGCCGGGGCGCGCCGCGCCTTCACCCTCGAGGAGCCGATGGCGGCGGCGATCGGGGCCGGACTCCCCGTCCACGAGCCGACGGGGAATATGGTCGTCGACATCGGCGGCGGCACGACCGAGGTCGCCGTGATCTCGCTCGGCGGCATCGTGACGAGCCAGTCGATCCGGATCGCCGGTGACGAGCTCGACCAGGCGGTCATCGCCTTCGCCAAGAAGGAGTACAGCCTGGCGCTCGGCGAGCGCACGGCCGAGGAGATCAAGATCACGCTCGGCTCGGCCTGCGAGCTCGAGGAGGAGCTGCACGCCGAGATCCGCGGCCGGGACCTCGTCACCGGCCTGCCGAAGATGGTCATCACCTCGACCCAGGACATCCGACGGGCGATCGAGGAGCCCGTGGCGGCGATCGTCGACGCGATCAAGGCGACGCTCGACAAGACCCCGCCCGAGCTTGTCGCCGACGTCGCCAGCCAGGGTCTCGTCCTCACGGGCGGCGGGGCCCTCCTCCACGGCCTTGACGTGAGGCTGGCGGCCGAGACGAACATGCCGATCGTCGTCGCCCAGGACCCCCTGAACTGCGTCGCGATCGGCGGGGGGATGTGTCTCGAGAACATCGACGCCCTCCGCTCGTTGTTGGCGTCCTCCGGCCACTAGCGGCTCGAGGCTCGGGCGGTGATCGCCAACCGGCGTACGAGCCAGCGCTTGACGCTCGTCATGCTGGTGCTCGCCTCGATCACCGTTCTCACGCTCGACTACCACGGCCAGGCGAGCCACGCGATCACGCACGTGCGCAACGCCGTGCGCGACGTCATCAGCCCGATCCAGCGCGGGGTCGCGGCGGTGCTGCATCCCGTGGGCGACCTGTTCTCCGGCACGATCAACTACGGCTCGCTGGAGACCCAGAACCAGCAGCTGCGCCAGGAGCTCGGCCGGATCAGGTTGAAGCTGGCGGCCGACGCCTACGCCTCGGCCGAGGCGCAGCGCGTGCTCTCACTTGCCCACCTGCCGTACGTGGCGGGCATCCCGCTCATCCCGGGCGAGGTGATCGGGAATGCGACCTCGAGCCTCCAGGCGACGGTCGAGCTCGATGAGGGCACATCGTCCGGCGTCGGTCCCGGCATGCCCGTCGTCGCTAACGCCGGTCTCGTCGGCTCGGTCCTGTCGGCGTCGTCGTCGACCGCTAGCGTGCTGCTCCTCACCGACCCGACCTCGTCAGTCCCCGTGAACATCGGTGGGTCTGGGCTGTACCGCGCCGTCGGAGGCGGTTGGGGTAAGCCGCTCACGCTCGACTACGTCGCCGGTACGACCAGCGTGCACCGCGGCGAGCTCGTCTACACGAGCGGGCTCGGTGGCGGGGCCATCCCCGCCGGGATCCCCGTCGGGATCGTGCGGAGCGTCCGGGTGTCGCCTGAGGGCCTCTCGGCGGCGGTGACGGCGGCGCCGATCGTCAACTTCGACAATCTGCAATTCGTCGACGTCCTCGAATGGCTGGAACCGGGATGAACCGCCGGCCATGAGACGGAAGGTGGCGACGTGACGACGGCGAACTGGGCGAAGCTCATGCCGGTCGTCGTGCTCGGGCTCCTTTTCCAGGTCACCGTGCTCAACGACGTCACGCTTTTCGGTGCCCACCCCGACGTGATGATCCTCATCGCCGCCTGCGCCGGGATGGCCGCCGGCCCCCAGCGTGGTGCCATCGCCGGGTTCGTATCCGGGTTCGCCGCCGACCTCGTCGTCAACCTCCCCTTCGGCCTGTCGCCGCTCACGTTCGTCCTCGTCGGGTTCGCCACGGGGATGCTGCGGGCGAACCTTGCCGCCCGCGATGTCGAGATGACCCAGGCCGCGACGTGTGCCGCCGCGGCGGTGCTCGGCACCCTCGGCTACGCCATCCTTGGCGCCATCACCGGGCGGGCCGGCATGCTCGGGCTCGTCACGGTGTACGACGTCCTGGCCGTCGCCCTCGGTGCCGTCGTCCTTTCCTGGCCGGTGCTGCGGGTCCAGCGGTGGGTGTTCGCCGGGTCGCGGGCCCGCCTCGGCCTTGTCGTGCCTCGTGGCGGGAGCGCTTCCTCGTGACGTGGTGGCGCTCGGCGCGTCAGCCCCGCCCCAGGCGTCGGGCGGCGCGCTGGGGGGGCTCGCCTGCCCGTCCGTCGGCGACCTTCGGCCCGGTCCCGCCACGCCCCGTGTCCCCCCGGCGCAAGCCGCTCAACAAGCCGGCGCGTGAAGGGCAGCGCAAGGCCCGTGAGGGCGCGCGCGCCAGCGTCCGGCTGTCGGTCGTCGCCGCCGTCGTCGTCGTGCTGTTCGCGACGCTCCTCGTCCGGCTGTGGTCGCTGCAGGTCCTTCAGGGGCACCGGCTGAACACCACGGCCCTGCAGACGACGACGCGGCCGATCGACACGCCCGCGCCCCGTGGGGAGATCGTCGCCAGGGGCGGGCAGGCGCTCGCCAAGGACACCTTCGAGTGGGTCGTGACGCTCGCGACGACGCCTGGGCCGAACGGGGCCCGGATCGCCGACCCGGCCGTGAAGCGCCGCCTCGTCGCCCTCATCTCCGGGCTCACCGTGAAAGAGATCGATGCCGACCTGGCGAGCAACCAATTCAGCCCGTACCAGCCGGTGCCGGTCGCCTTCGACGTCCCGGCCCCGGTGGTCCTGTACATCGCCGAGCACCAGTCGCAGTTCCCCGGGGTGAAGGTGCAGCACGAGTCGGTGCGCGACTACACGTACGGGGGCCTCGCCACCCAGACGCTCGGCTACGTGCGCCTGATCACCGCCCCCGAGCTCGCGAGGTTGGCCCGCGACGGATATGACGAGAGCGAGATCGTCGGACAGTCCGGGCTCGAGCAGCAGTACGAGCTCTACCTGCAGGGCAAGCCCGGTGTCGTGACCGAGGCGGTCGACCCCACCGGCAAGGTCGTGCGGACGGTGTCGACCAAGCCCTCCAGACCGGGGGACTCGCTCGAGCTGAACATCGATCTCGGCCTGGAAAGGGCCGTCAGCTCGGCGCTCGCCAATGAGATCGCCGCCGTGCGCGCGACCGGCAAGCCCGCACCCCTCGGCGCCGCCGTCGTGCTCGACCCGCGCGACGGCCAGGTCCTCGCGATGGCGTCCTACCCGAGCTACGACGACAACTGGTGGATCACCGGGATGACGGACGCCCGCTACTCGTACCTCAAGTCGACGACCGGGTACCCGCTCAACAACTGGGCCGTGCAGGGCTTCCAGCCGCCGGGCTCGACCTTCAAGCTCGTGACGGCGACGGCGGCCCTCAACACCGGGCTCATCACGCCGTACACGATCATCGACGACACCGGCTCGTACCCGCTACCGGGAGGCGCCCCCCTGCACGACGCCGACAACGTGCCGCTCGGCCCGATCAACGTCGTGACGGCGCTCACCCGCTCGAGCGACTTCTTCTTCTACACGCTCGGCGGGCAGTTCTGGGCGGACCGTGCCCGATACGGGTTGACGCCGATCCAGAATGAGGCCCACCTCTACGGCCTCGGGGTCCCGAGCCGAGTCGACCTGCCCTCCGACGAGGTGCAGAACGGCTGGGTCGACAGCCCGCAGACCCGCAAACTCCTCCACGAGCAGGCGCCGAAGGTCTACGCCGACACCTGGTACCTCGGCGACAACGTCGAGATGGCCTTCGGCCAGGGCGAGACCGTCGTCACGCCGATCCAACTCGCGACGGCGTACGCGACGTTCGCCAACGGTGGCACCCGCTACGCCCCCGAGCTCACCGCCGCCGTGCTCTCGCCGTCGGGCCGGGTCGTGAAGCGCTTCGCGCCCCGCGCGCTCAGCCACGTCACGATGTCGGCGGTCACTCGCCAGACGATCCTCGACGGGCTCGAGGGCGCCGTACAGAACCCGCTCGGCACCGCCTACGCGGACTTCGTCGGTTTCAACTTTGCGAAGTGGAATATCGCCGGCAAGACCGGGACGGCGACGGTGACGGTGAGCGACGTCATCCAGCCGACCTCGTGGTTCGTCTCGTTCGGGGGGCCGCGCGGAGCTGCTCCGCGCTACGTCGTCTGCGTCGAGATCAACCAGGCGGGCTTCGGCGCTTCGGCGGCGGCGCCGGTCGCCCGTCAGATCTACAACTACCTCTACACGCACGGGGTCAGCCGCCTGGCTGCGCCCTGAGGGCCACGGCGCATGTTCATCTGATTGCAACGCCTCCGGGCCGAGGAACGGGGGGACCCGGGGTTAGACTGCGATACGGATGATTACGCCGCAACCAGGAAGAACGCGTCTTGGAGCGCGACGCGCGCCGGCCGAGGCCGTGCCCGTCACCCGTTGTGCGCCCGGAGCTGGGGGGCCCCGCCGCGCGCAAGCAATCGCCGCCCCGCTGGTGGGAGTTCGGGTACCCGCCCGCCAAAGCGGCCCGCAATTTCGATCTGGCCCCACCGTCGCGAGGCGCGGCGACACGCCTGCCGGCGCCCGCGCGGTGGTTCCCGCGCACCCCTGCGGTGCGCGTCCTAGAAGGGACCTCTCTCATGTCCGACCCGACCACCGGCGCCATCGACGCCGGGGAGCCGCGACGCGCGCCTCGTCCGGTGACGTCCGGCGCGGCCCTAGACGCTCCGCGGGTGGCCCTCAGGTCTGAGGCGCCGCCCAAGCCGAAGATCGGTGACAGCCGGCCGGCCCCGCCGGTCCGTGTGGCGCGCGCCCCGGCCAACGGGGCGGCACCGGACAGCCCGCCGAAGCCCCGCCGTCGCCGGCGCGGTGGCCGCGGGCGAGGCGGGCGCTCCCGTGCCGTGGCGAAGCCCGCCGAGACGACCGGCGAAGCCGCCGCCCCGCCGGTGACGAGCCGCCCGGCCCGTGCCGCGGGCAGCCCCAGCCGCAGGGCGCGACCGTCCGTGCGTGCCGAGGATGAGCCGTCCGACGAGCCGGAGACGGGCGACGAGTCCGCCCTCGCCACCCCGGGACGGCGCCGGGGCCGGGAGCGCAAGGGGCGGCCGGTCGGGCGCTACCTAATGTGCGTCCACGTCGGCCCGGACGATACCCAGATCGCCGTGCTCGAAGGTCGCTCGCTCATCGAGCACCACGTCGCCCGGGCCCTCGACGACGCCAACCAGATCGACGGCAACATTTACCGCGGCCGGGTGAAGAACGTGCTGCCCGGGATGGAGGCGGCCTTCGTCGACATCGGTACGCCCAAGAACGCCGTCCTGTACTGGGGAGACGTGCAGGCCGAGCGCGAAGAGGGGATCGACCGCGACCCGGGCACGACCCGGATCGAGCACCTGCTGCGTCCCGGCCAGACGATCATCTGCCAGGTCACGAAGAACCCGATCGGGGTGAAGGGCGCCCGCCTCAACCAGGAAGTCTCGCTGCCGGGCCGCTTCGTCGTCCTCGTCCCGGAGTCGAATGCCTCGGGCATCTCGAAGCGGCTCGACGACCGCGAGCGCAAGCGCCTGCGCCGGGTGCTCGATGGGATCCGGCCCGAGGGTCACGGGATCATCGTCCGCACGGCCGCCGAGGGCGCCAACGCCGACGAGCTGCGGCGGGACATCGCGCAGCTCGTGAAGAAATGGGACGAGATCGACGCGAAGGCGCGCCGAGTCTCGGCGCCGGCGCTTCTCTACTCCGAGCCGCACCTCGCGCTGCGCGTCATCCGCGAGGAGTTCACCGAGGAGTACCGCGGCGTCATCATCGACGACCGGGCGCTCTACGAGCTTGTCCGCTCCTACGTCGCCGAGATCGACCCGTCGCTCGCCGACCGCGTCGAGTACTACGACCCCGAAATCGAGGACCTGCCGCTGTTCGAGCGGCAGCACATCCACGAGCAGTTGCACAAGGCGCTCAACCACAAGGTCTGGCTCCCCTCAGGGGGGTCGCTCATCATCGAGCGCACCGAGGCATTGACGGTGATCGACGTCAACACCGGCAAGAACGTCGGCTCGTCGAGCCTCGAGGAGACCGTCTTCCGCAACAATGTCGAGGCGGCCGAGGAGATCGCCCGCCAGCTGCGGCTGCGGGACATCGGCGGGATCATCGTCATTGACTTCATCGATATGGAGCTGAAGCCGAACCGCCAGGAGGTCGCGGCGACGCTGCGCGCCGCTCTCGCGCGCGACAAGACCCCGACGCAGGTGTTCGAGATCTCCGAGCTCGGCCTCGTCGAGATGACCCGGAAGCGGGTCGGCGAGGGGCTCCTCGAGGCGCTCAGCGAGACGTGCCCGATGTGCCACGGACGAGGAATCATCTTCAACGAGGACGAGGACTGAGTCGGGACCCGGCCCGGTCGTGAACCGCCGGGACCTGGGTCGTCCGGGCCACCCCGGCCCCCTTGCTACGATGGCGGCCTCATGTACGCAGTGATCGCCTCTGGCGGCAAACAGGAACGCGTCGAGGTCGGCTCGCGCGTCGAGGTCGAACTGCTTGGCGCGGCCACAGACGAGGAGGTCTCGTTCTCGCCGGTCCTCGTCGTCGACGACGGTCGGGTCGTTGCCGGACGCGACTCCCTCAAGGGGTCGCGGGTCGCGGGAAGGGTCGTCGGTGAGGCCAAGGGCCCGAAGATCACCGGCTTCACCTACCAGCCCAAGGCCCGGGGCCGCCGGCGCTTCGGCCACCGCCAGCACTACTCGGTGGTCGAGATCACTGCGATCGAGGCCGGATCCAAGCCGGCCGGTAGGACGAGAAGCCCGCAGGAGGCCTGAGTGTCCAAGACCAAAGGTGGCGGGTCGACCCGCAACGGCCGGGATTCCAACGCCCAGCGGCTCGGCGTGAAGGCCTCCGACGGCATGGTCGTTGCCTCCGGGGCGATCATTGTGCGCCAGCGGGGCACGCATTTCCACCCGGGTCTGAACGTCGCCCGCGGCGGGGACGACACGCTTTTCGCCGTGGCGAACGGTACGGTGCGCTTCGCCGAACGGCGCGGTCGGCGTCTCGTCGACGTCGTCGCCGGCGAGGCGTGATCGGCACCTCGTAGCGGTCCGCCCCGACCCGTGGTGCCGCCGGTCACGTGCCGGGGAGCGTCCCGGAGAAAGGCACCGACATGGCCGGCTTCGTCGACGAGGCCCAGGTCCACGTGAGAGCCGGTGACGGCGGCGCGGGGGCTGTGTCGTTCCGTCATGAGGCCCACGTCGCCCGCGGCGGGCCTGACGGTGGCGACGGCGGCCGCGGTGGCGATGTCTTCCTCGAGGCCACGGCGTCACTCGCCTCGCTCCTCGCCTTCCGGGACCACCCGCACCGGCGCGCCGAGAGCGGCTCCCACGGCGGCGGTGGCCGTCGCCACGGCCGGGCCGGGCGGGACCTTGTCGTGCCCGTCCCCGTCGGGACGGTCGTGAAACGCGCGGGCGGCGAGGTCTTCGCCGATCTCAGCAACCCGGGCGACCGCCTGCGGGCCGCCGAGGGCGGCCGCGGTGGCGCCGGCAACGCGCGGTTCCTGACGAACAGGCTGCGTGCGCCGGCCTTCGGCGAGCAGGGCGAGCTCGGCGAGGAGCGCTGGCTCGACCTCGAGTTGAAGCTCGTGGCCGACGTCGCCGTCGTCGGCTTCCCGAACTGCGGCAAGTCGACCCTCATCGCCCGGATCTCCGCCGCCAAGCCGAAGATCGCCGCCTACCCCTTCACGACCCTCGAGCCGCACCTCGGCGTGGTTCACCTCTCGGGGCGGGGTGACGGCGACGCCGGCGCGACGGAGTTCGTCATTGCCGACGTTCCCGGCCTCGTGGAGGGGGCGAGCGAGGGGCGGGGCCTCGGCCACCGCTTCCTTCGCCACGTCGAGCGGGCGCGCGTCCTCGTCGTCATGATCGACCTCGCCCCGGACGAGGGGCGCCCCCCGACCCGGCAGGCCGCCTCGCTGTTCGACGAGCTCGGCCGGTTCAGCCCGGAGCTTGTCGCCCGGCCCCGGGTTGTCGTCGGCTCGCGGGCCGACCTGGCCCCGGCCGGCTCCCGGCCGGACCCCGCCGACTACGGCGGTGAGCTCGAGATCTCCTCGGCGACCGGCGAGGGCGTCGCCACGCTCGTCGCCCAGCTCGGTGCCCTCGTCGGCGCCGCCCGCCGCGGGGCCCTCATCCCCGCCGCGACACCGGTTGTCCACCGGCCGGCGGCCGAGGGGGTCGTCGTCGAGCGCCACGGCCATGGCTTCGTCGTCGCAGGGCGGGCCGCCGAGCGGGCGGTCGGTCTGTCGGACCTCACGGACCCCGACGCCATGGCGCTCGTCCAGCGCCGCCTCAAGCGGCTCGGGGTCGACCGGGCGCTCGCCCGCGCCGGCGCGCGACCTGGCGACGACGTGCGGATCGGCCGGCTCTCGTTCACCTACAGCGAGGACACGTGATGCGACGGCAACCGTTCGCGCTCAGGGGCGCGCCACCGCGCGGCGACGGGGGCCCCGGGTGACCGTCGTCGTGAAGATCGGGTCGTCCTCGGTGACGGGTGCCGACGGCCTCGTCGACGCGGCCGCCGTCGCCAAGCTCGCCGCCGAGATCGGCGAGCTGTGGCGGGCGGGCCAGCCTGTCGTCGTCGTCACCTCGGGCGCCGTCACGGCCGGCGTCGCCGCGACCGGGCCGGCGGGGGGGCGGCCGACGGACACGACGACCCTGCAGGCGCTCTCGACGATCGGCCAGCACCGCCTGATGCGCGTCTACGACGAGGCACTCGCCGCCGAGGGGCTCTTCGCCGCCCAGGTGCTGCTGTCACTGCCGGATTTCGGCGCCCGCCGCCAGTACCTCCACGCCCGGGAGACGATCGGCCGGCTGATCGAACTCGGCGCGGTGCCGGTCATCAACGAGAACGATGCCGTCGCCGACGACGAGATCCGCTTCGGCGACAACGACCGTCTCGCCGCTCTTGTCGCCAACCTCGTCGCGGCGGAGTGCCTCGTCCTGCTCACCGACACCGAGGGGCTCTTCGACGCCGATCCGCGGCGCTGCGCCGATGCGACGCTCGTCGAGCAGGTCGTCGCCGTCGACGCCGCATTCGACGCCGTCGCCGGCGGCCCCGGCTCGGCGTCCGGCAGCGGGGGCATGGCCTCGAAGCTCGCCGCCGGCCGGATGGCGGCGTGGTGCGGGGTGCGCGCCGTGATCGCCGCGGCGAGCCGCCCGGGTGTCGTCGTCGACGCCGTGCGCCGCGTTTCCGGGGTCGGCACGACGATCCTCCCCCGCGCGGAGCGGCTCCCGGCCCGCAAGGCGTGGATCGCGTTTGCCCTCCCGGCCACGGGGCGGGTCATCGTCGACGAGGGCTGCCGCCGCGCCCTCCTCGAGCGGGAGGCGAGCCTTCTGCCGGCGGGCGTCGTGGAGATCGCGGCGCCGTTCGGGCGCGACGATCCGATCGAGATCGCCGCGGCGGATGGCTCGGTCGTCGCCAAGGGGATCACCCGCCTGCCCTCGGACCGGGCCGCAGAGTGGCTGGGCAGGCGCTCCGCGGACCTCCCCGCTGACCTCGCGGGCGAGCTCGTCCACCGTGACGACCTCGTCGTGCTCTCCGGCGCTTCGGCCCTTCCTCGCCGTCCCCGCTCGCCGGGCGGCACCCGGCCCCGGTAGCGTGGACCATGGCCAGCGAATCACTCGCGGAGCTCGGCCGGCGCGCCAAGGCGGCGTCCCGGGTCCTCGCCAAGTCGACGACCGGCCAGAAAGACGACGCCCTCGGGTTCGCCGCGGAGGCGCTCGGTGCCTCCGCCGACGAGATCCTGGCGGCGAACGCCGCCGACGTCTCCCGGGCGGAGGGCGCCGGCGCGACGCCGTCGGTCGTCGACCGGCTCCGCCTGAATGGCGGCCGCCTCGCGCAGATGGGGGAGGGCCTGGCGGCCGTCGCCGCCCTCGCCGACCCGGTCGGCGAGGTGGTCGAGGGCTGGGTGCGCCCGAACGGGCTCATTGTCCGGCGGGTACGCGTCCCGCTCGGGGTCGTCGGCATCGTCTACGAGAACCGCCCGAACGTCACCTCGGACGCGGCGGGGTTGTGTCTGAAAAGCGGGAACGCGGTCCTCTTGCGCGGCTCGGAGGGCGCGATCGGGTCCAACGTCGCGATCGCGTCGGCGCTGCGCCGCGGCGTGGTGAAGGCGGGCCTGCCGGCCGACGCCGTGGTGCTCGTCGAGGACACCCGGCACGAGACGGTCGCCGAGTTCGTGCGGCTGCGCGGCGTGATCGACTGCCTCGTCCCCCGGGGCGGGCCGGCGCTCGTCGCGCTCGTCGTCGAGCAGGCGACGGTTCCCTACGTCGTCGACGGCGACGGGAACTGCCATGTCTACGTCGACGCTGACGCCGACCTCGACGTGGCCGAGCGGATCGTCGTCAACGCCAAGACCCAGCGGCCCAGCGTCTGCAACGCGGTCGAGACCCTGCTCGTCCACCGGTCGATCGCGTCCGTGGCCCTGCCGCGGCTCGCCGCCGCCCTCGCGGGCGTCGAGCTCGTCGGCGACGACGCGAGCCGCGCCATCCTCCCCGGGATCGGCGCCGCCACGGAGACGGACTACGCGACGGAGTTCCTCTCTTTGCGTCTCGCCGTCGCCGTGGTTGACGACCTCGACGGCGCCATCGACCACATCGCCCGGTACTCGACGGGGCACTCCGAGGCGATCGTGACGCGCGACTACCTTGCCGCCCGGCGATTCGTGGCCGAGGTCGACGCCGCCGCCGTGCTCGTCAACGCCTCGACCCGTTTCGTCGACGGCGGCGAGCTCGGGCTGGGCGCCGAGATCGGGATCTCGACGCAGAAGCTGCACGCCCGGGGCCCGATGGGGCTGCGCGAGCTCACCTCGGTGAAGTTCGTGATCGAAGGCGACGGGCAGATCCGCACCTAGCGCGGTCCAGCCTTCACCCGTCCGGGCGGGGTGGTGCCGAGCCAGTAACGTGCCGAACGTGAGCGAACAGGCGGCATCCGCGGGCCCGGCGGCGTCCTCCGCCGCCATCGCTGTCGGGACGCGGCTGGCCATCATCCGCCACGGCGAGGCGTTCGCCAACGTCGACGGGGTGATCGGCGGGCACAAGGGCTGCCGCGGGCTCACCCCCCGCGGCGTCGCCCAGGCCGAGGCGCTCGCCGCCCGGCTGACCCGCACCGGCGAGCTCGCCGGCGCGAAGGCGGTGTGGACGAGCGTGCTGCCCCGCGCCATCGAGACGGCGGCCGTCCTTGCCCCCGCCCTCGGCGTCACCGAGTTCGGCCGGAACTGTGCGTTCTGCGAGCGCCACCCGGGGGAGGCCGACGGGATGACCTGGGCCGACTACGAGGAGCACTACCAGCGCCGCGGCCTGCCGGGCGACGATCCGGAGTTCCCGACCTCGCCGGGCGGCGAGAGCTGGATCGACTTCCTCGACCGGGCGGCCGCCGCCCTGGCCGACGTCGCGGCCGCCAACCCGGGGGGCCTCGTCGTCATCGTGGCGCACGGCGGGGTCGTCGACTCCTCGATGATCCGTTTTCTCGGGCTCGCCGAGCACGGCAACGTCGTCCGGCTCCACCCGGCCAACACCTCGATCACCGAGTGGCACCACACCGGCTCGCGCTGGCGGCTGGTGCGCTACAACGACGCCGCCCACCTCGGCGGGAGGCCCGAGATCCGCTCGACGGAGCCGGACTGGGTCGGCGTCGAGTCACCGGAGTGGGCGGCGACGAATCAGCAGGCGTAGTCCGGGTCGATGCCGTAGGGCGAGGCGAGGTTGCCCGGCGTCTCTTGGAGGAGCACGGGAACGCCGCCGGCGAAGATCTCGTTGTACCGGCTGAAGCCGTTGTAGGAGGCGGTCCCGGCACACCAGGCGGCGAGGACCGACGGGTTCGACAGGCTCTGCTCCGAGTACGGCGGGTTCGTGCGGGGGACCCCGGCGACCCAGAGGGGCACTCTCGGCCCGGAGGGCACGAGGTCGCCGGCGATGACTGGGTACTGGACGCTCGTCGAGTACAGGCCGACCTGGAGGCCCGCCTGCTCGAGGGCGCCGAGGGCGCCTTCGATCGTCGCGTCGTTGAGAGCGGTCGAGTCCGACCAGTAGTAGCCCCGCCCGAGGTCCGAGTGCGCCGTGGGCGAGAGCGAGGCGCCCTCGATGTCGAGCCACCACAGGCCGGCGTGCACGCCCTGGCCGGTCGCGTAGGCGAGCGCCTGGTCGGCGCCGTTGAACCCGTAGTTGTACGCCCGGCACTTCGCCGCCGCGGCGCCGGCGAGGGTGGCGCAGCTCCCCATCGGCCCGTCCGCCGACTGGGCGTTCGCCCCCGGCGTGAGGCCGGGGGAGTTGACGAACAGGTAGAGCGAGTACGGCGCGCCCGATGAACCGGCCGCTTCCGTCGCCCAGGCCGCTTCGGCTGCGAGGCACAGGTTGTTATGGCCGTCGAGCCAGCCCGCCACCTGGAGTACCGAGACCGCCGAGGAGGTGGGCAGGCCGTTCTCGACGGAGGTCGAGCCGGGCAGGGCGCACTGGAACTGCGAAATGTCGTAGCCGAAGACGTCGTGGGGGAGGGTGACGAGGCCGGGCGTGGCGACGTAGTCGCGCATCATCCCGGTGGCCCGGACCGTGCCGCGCAGTGGCCGGTGGGCGAGCGACCCGACGAAACGGGCGTCGCCGAAGTTGAAGATCCTCCCGTTGGCGGTCGTGAGCCAGTAGCCGCCGCCATCTGCGCTGGCGACGATCGAGACGACGGGGGCGTCGAGGGCGCGTGGGGTGTGCGAGGTGAAGGCCATCGCATCGCCGAAGTGGTGGACGGTGCCGTCCGAGGTGACGATCCAGTAGCCGAGCCCGTCGGCGGTCGGGGCGATGCCGACGGCGGAGTCGTCGAGCGTCGTCGCCCGCACCGACCCGAGCCTCCGCGCGTCGCCGTAGTTGTAGACCGTGCCGTCGGCGGCGAGGAGCCAGTAGCCGGCGTCGTCCGGTGGCGCGGCGATGGCGACGACCCGGGACGTGAGTGCGGCGTGCACGGGGGAGCCGCAGTAGGCGGCGCTGCCGTAGTTGTAGACGGCGCCGTTCGCCGCCACGAGCCAGTAGCCCGTCCCGATCGGCGCGGCGGCGATGGCGACGATCGGCTGGTGGTGGTCGCGGTGGACCGGCGAGCCGAGGAACGGCGCCCCTCCGAATGGAAAGACGTTGCCCTTCGCCGTGGCCAGCCAGTAGCCGGTCAGGCTGGCGGGCACCGCGCCGCCGACGAAGGCGACCTTGAGGTGGTGGTGGGCCTCCGAGCCGTAGAACCTCGCCCCCCCGAAGGGAGTGACCCCCCCGTTCGACTTGACGACGTAGTAGGCGGGCCTGGCGGCCTTCGTCGTCGGCGACGTGGTGGTCGGCGGCGGCGTGGTGGTCGGCGGCGGCGTGGTTGTCGTCGGCGGCGTGGTTGTCGTCGTCGGCGTGGTCGTCGTCGGCGCCGTCGTCGTCGTGGTCGTCGCCGACGACGACGCGGGGTTGGTCGTCGTGGTCGTCGTGGTGGTCGTGGTGGTCGTCGTCGTCGTGGTCGTCGTGGTGGTCGTGGTGGTCGTCGCCGTCGTGGTCGTCGTGGTCGTCGCCAGTCGGGGGACGCACGTCCTCGCCCCCGGCGAGGTGGCTCCAGCTTCCGGTCGGCTCGCTGCGCCGAGCACCGTGAGCGCCACCACCGCCAGGCCGGCGCTCAGGAGCGCGCGGGCGGTCCTCCGGGCGTGCATCAGTCCGCCAGCAGCTCCGCGACGCGAAAGGCGAGGTCGAGCGCCTGCCGGCCGTTGAGGCGCGGGTCGCAGGTCGTCGTGTAGCGCAGGGAGAGGTGCTCCTCGAGGATGTCCTCCGCCCCGCCGAGGCATTCGGTGACGGCGTCTCCGGTGAGCTCGACGTGGACGCCGCCCGGCCAGGTGCCCTCCCGCCTGTGCACGGCGAAGAATCCCCTGATCTCTCCGAGGACGTCGTCGAAGCGCCGGGTCTTGCGGCCGTTGTCGGAGACGAACGTGTTGCCGTGCATCGGGTCGCACTCCCAGACGACGGGGTGACCGGCCCGGGTGACGGCGCGTACGAGGGGCGGCAGCAGGGTCGTCACCTCGTTGACGCCCAGCCGGGTGATGAGGGTCAGCCTCCCCGGCGCCCGGGCGGGGTCGAGGGCGGCGCAGAGGGCGACTGCCTCGTCCGGCGTCGTCGACGGTCCGAGCTTCACGCCGATCGGGTTGTGGACCCCGCGCAGGAACTCGATGTGGGCGCCGTCGAGCTGGCGGGTGCGATCGCCCACCCAGAGCATGTGCCCCGAACCGTCGTAGTAGTCGCCGGTCAGCTGGTCGCGTTGGGTGAGCGACTGTTCGTAGTCGAGCAGCAGCGCCTCATGGCTCGTGTACAGGTCGACCTGCTGGGTGGGCGCGTCCGACTCGAGGTTCACGCCGCAGGCACCGAGGAAGCGCAGGGCGCGGTCGATGGCCTCGGCGGTCTCCTCGTATCGGCGGCCCTCGCGGCTGGTGGCGACGAACTCCTGGTTCCAGGCGTGCACCTGGCCAAGGGCGGCGAAGCCGCCCTTCGTGAAGGTGCGCACGAGGTTGAGCGTGGCGGCCGAGTACCGGTAGGCCTCGATCATCCGGAACGGGTTGGCTCGGCGGGCAGCGAGGTTCGGCGCGTCGTCGTGCACGATGTGGCCCCGGAACGAGGGAATCTCACCGTCGCCGCAGCGTTCGGTCGGTGACGAGCGGGGCTTGGCGAACTGGCCTGCGATCCGCCCGATCTTCACGACCGGGACTCCGGCGCCGTAGGTGAGCACCACCGCCATCTGCAGGATCACCTTCAACTTGTCGCGGATGGCATCGGTATCGAGCTCGCTGAAGGACTCGGCGCAGTCGCCCGCCTGCAGGACGAAGGCCCGGCGGTCGGCGACGCGGCCGAGCGACTCGATGAGCCGGCGGGTCTCACCGGCGAAGACGAGCGGCGGGAATTCCCGCAGCTCGGCGAGGGCGCGGGCCAGCTCGGCGGGGTCGGGCCACTCGGGCCCTTGCTCAGCGGGACGCGCCCGCCAGGAGCCGGGGTCCCACGCCGACGCGTCCTCGACGGCGCGGGAATGCGTCACTCCCGGATCAGGGGCGAGCTGACGCATGCCCCCAGCGTAGGCAACCCGGGCCACCGTCCGGTTCTTGACGCATCGGTGCTGGGTACGCCGCTGCGCCTACGCTGGCCCGCGCGACGGTCGGGGCCGGTCGGGACGGATTCCCTGCTCCGGGGTCCAACGGCCGTGGCGGAGGGGTCCATGCGTCTCGGTGTCTTCGGTGGCACGTTCGACCCGATCCACGTCGGGCACCTCGTCGCGGCCGTGAACGCCCGCCACACTCTCCGGCTCGACCGGGTGCTTTTCGTCGTGGCGAACGAACCGTGGCAGAAGGTCGGCGACCGTCCCGTATCTCCCCCCGAGGAGCGGTTGGCGCTCGTCGACGCCGCCCTCGGCGACGTGGACGGGCTCGAGGCGTCGCGCCTCGAGATCGACCGGGGTGGCCCCTCCTACACGATCGACACGGTCGACGAGCTACGACGGCGCGACCCAGCGGGGGAGCTCTTCCTCATCGTCGGTGCCGACGTCGTGGCGGGACTCGGCACCTGGGATCGGCTCGACGACGTGCGGCGCCAGGTGACGCTGGTTGTTGTCAACCGGCCCGGCTCGACGCCGGTGCTCCCGGGACCGGAGGGACCACTCGTCGGCTGGCACGCCGTGGCGATCGAGATCCCGGCGCTCGAAATCTCGAGCACGGACCTGCGCGAACGGGCCGCCGCGGGGCGCCCGCTCGACTACCTCATCCCCGAGGGCGCGGTCCGCATGATCCGAGAACGCGGGATGTACGCTCGCGACAGATGACGAGCCGCCTGAGCCTTCGACCCGAGTTCTGTTGGGTCGCGGCGGCCCGAAGGCCCGTGGCCCTGGGCGGCTGCCCTCGTTGACGTTGCCGGCCGCGCTCGTCGCCGCCCGCGCGGCGTCGGCGAAGACCCTGGAAACGACCGTGGTACTGGACGTCGGCGACCTCATCGGTATCACCGACTACTTCATCATCACCGCCGGGCGCAACGAGCGGCAGGTCCGTTCCATTGTCGACGAGGTCTTCCGCTGCGTGCGCGAGCAGGCCGGGCTCACGGTCAGATCGGTGGAGGGTCTCGAGGGCTCGCAGTGGGTGCTCCTCGACTACGGGGACTTCGTCGTCCACGTCTTCGACACCGGGGCTCGTTCGGTCTACTCCCTGGAACGGCTGTGGGCCGACGCGCCCCGGGTCGACCTCGACGAGGCCGTGGCCGGCGGGATCACCGGGAGCTGAGCCGGACTCAGGGTTTCGTCGGCGGTGCGATCGCCCGGTAGTCCTCGCGGGTGACGGGGCGCTTGTTCAGCACGACGCCGTCGGGCAGGTAGGCGGTCCTTACGCCGCCAAGCAGGAGGTTGACGGCGCCCACCTGGTGGAATTGGGTGAGCGTGTAGACGATCTGAGCGTCAGCCTCGAACAGCTCGCTTGTGTCGAGGTTCTCGAAGGTCAAGTCGAGGTCGACCGAGGCGACGTGGTGCTTCAACGTGCCGATGAGGGTCACCGTGGCCGCCGGGGAAACGCTGAGCGCCGTCGAAATGCCGAGCCCGAACTCCACGCTCGAGGGTCCCGCGTCGAGCCAGTTCAGCGCCAGCTGGAGTGTCCGGTCGAGCGAGAGCCTGCCCCGGGGCAGGTGGCGCACCGAGGCGATGACGTAGCCGTTCGTGAGGAAGTAGACGTCGATCGCCCGCCCGGGGTGCGTCGACGTCGGCAGCGTCGTCGGCGACGCGAACTGGTTCGCCGGCACCTTGAAGGGCTGCGCCGACGTCTGCAACGCGATGCCGCAGCCCGAAAGAGCCAGGGCCAGGGCGGCCGCGCCGACCCAACGGGCCCCGTGCCGGCGCCGGCTCACCGACCGCTCCCCTCGGTCGCCGTGCCGGAACCGTCGCCGGCCTCGCCGTCGCCGGTTTCCGGCCGGGCGAGCGGCAGCTCGACGACGAAGCTCGCCCCCCCGGTCGGTGAGTCGGTGACCCAGACCCGCCCGCCGTGGAGACGGATGTGTTCCTGCACGAGGGCGAGCCCGAGGCCCGTGCCAACGCCCGCTCCACGGCTGCCGGCGCCGCCGGCGCCGCGTGCGAACCGCTCGAAGATTCGGTCGCGGTCCGCCGGGGGGATCCCCGGCCCCGAGTCGTCGACGCGCACGCGCACGATCTGATCACGCGTCTCGACGGTGACCTGAGTCACCCCGCCGGCGTAGCGGTCGGCGTTCTCGATCAGATTCCCGAAGACGCGCCCGATCCGGCGCTTGTCGACGAGGATCTCGCGGTGGTCGTCGGCCGGGTCGATCGTGACCGTCACCGGGGCGTGCCCGGCGGGGGCGAAGGCGTGCCGGACGAGATCGCCGATCTCGACCGGCTCGGCCGTGAACTCGGCTGATCGCGCGTCGAACTGGGAAATCTCGAGCAGGTCGCGCACCATGCGCTGGAAGCGGCGTACCTCGGTGCCCAGCAGGTCGAGGGCGCGCTGGGCGCGTTCGGGGAGTTCGTCCCGGCGCGACTCCATGACCGAGAGGGAGGTCGCCAGCGTCGTGAGCGGCGAGCGGAGCTCGTGGCTGACGTCGGACGTGAAACGGGCGTCCCGCTCGATCCGCTGCTCGAGCCGGTCGGCCATCCGGTTGAACGACGACGTCAGCGCGGAAAGGTCGCGCGGTTCGCCGGTCTCGAGCCGGGTGTCGAACATCCCGCTCGCGATCGCCGACGCCGCCTCGGAGACCTCGTGCAGCGGGCGCAGCGTGCGCCCGGCCGCCCAGCTGCCGAGGGCGGCGCCGAGGATCGTCGTGACGACCGCGGCGGCGACGAGGGAGGCCAGCAGCACGTGGAGGGTGGCGGTCGCCTGGCTGAGACTGAACACCCCGAAGTAGTAGGCGCCGAGCGGCAGGGCGATCCCGACGGCGAGATGCGGCGTGCCGCGGAACGAGAACATCTGCTCGGCCGACGTCCCCCGCAGCGTCGCGGCGCGCAGCGAGGACGGCAGGTCGGCCTCGGAGAAGGTCGCGGGCGACGAGGCGATCCAGGCGTCGAGGGAGGCGACGTAGATGATCGAGTACGTCGTCGACGAGCGGAGCGCGTCGGAGAGCCCGACCAGGTTGTCGACGAGGATCGTCGGGTCGCGGGCGTAGGCGCTCTCCTGGAGCGAGGTCGCGTTGGCGAGCGCCTGGAGCTCGAAGGAGTGCTCGTCCTGGGCGACGATCGACGAGCTCGTCGTGAAGTACGTGATCGACGTGATGAGCAGCGAGAGCACGAGGGCGCCGAGGGCGAACACAGCGGCGATGCGGGCGCGCAGCCCGAAGCGCCCGAACCGCCCCCGTTCGGGGTGCGCGTCGCGGCGGCCGATCAGTCGGCGGAACCATCCCTTGTCGGGCATCTAGGGGGCGAGCTTGTAGCCCAGCCCGCGTACGGTTAGCACGTAACGGGGATTGGCGGGATCCGGCTCGACCTTCGTGCGGAGGCGCCGCACGTGGACGTCGACGAGGCGGCCGTCGCCGAAGTAGTCGTAGCTCCAGACCCGCTCCAGGAGCTGCTCGCGCGAGAGCACCTTGCCGTGGTTGGCGGCGAGCTCGCACAAGAGGAGGAACTCGGTGCGGGTGAGGTGGACCTCCTCGCCGGCGAGCCGGACGACACCCGCCTCCGGCATGATCTCGAGGTCGCCGAAGGCGAGGGTCGACGGGCCCCCCTCGGTCGATCGTGCCCGGCGGAGCAGGGCGCGGATTCGCGCCGCCAGCTCCTTGGGCTCGAACGGCTTCGTCACGTAGTCATCGGCGCCCGCCTCGAGCCCGGCGACGACGTCGTGAGTGTCCGTCCTCGCCGTCACCATGATGATCGGCACGGCGCTCTGGCGGCGGACCTCCCGACAACACTCGAAGCCGTCCATGCCGGGCAGCATGATGTCGATGATGACGAGGTCCAGCGGCTCGGAACCGAGGGACTGGGCGAAGCGCTCGAGGGCCTCCTCGCCGCTCCCCGCCTCGACGACCTCGTAGCCCTCGTCCTCGAGGGCGAGCCCCGTCGAGGCCCGGATCCGCTCGTCGTCCTCGACGATGAGGATGCGACTCACCATGCCTCATCTTGTCTCATCTGGCGCCGGCGCGTTCCCCGGGGGCGCCGAGGGTGCTCGCTACGCTTGCATCGTGGGCTGGGAGTTCGACGCGTTCGTCCAGGCTCTGGGGGCGTCGGCTCCGGCGACTCGGCGCGCCTACCGCTCCGACCTCGACTCCTTTGCCGAATGGGCCGGGCGAGCCGACGTCAAGGGCCCCTCCGAGGTCGACCGGCTGATGCTCCGCCGGTACCTCGCCTACCTCGCGACGCGCCGCTACGGGCGCCGGTCGATCGCCCGCAAGGCGGCAGCCCTGCGACGCTACTTCGACTTCGCCAAGCGCCGGGGGCTCATCGCCGAAGACCCGTCGCGCCGGCTGACGGCGCCGTCGGGTGGGGGCCGGCTGCCCCGCGTACTCTCGTCGGGCGAGCTCGCAACCCTGCTCGAGCCCGACATCCCGGCCGAGCCCGGCGGGGACGCCCGCGGCCTGGCGACTCGGTTGCGCGACGACGCCGTCCTCGAGCTCCTTTACGGCTCGGGTCTGCGCGTCAGCGAGTGCTGCGGACTCGACACCGTTGGCCTCGACCTCGTCGGCCTTGCGGTGACGGTCTGGGGCAAGGGCGGCAAGCAGCGGCGGGTACCGATGAGCGAGCCCTCCGCCGACGCCTGCCGGCGGTACCTGGCCGAGGGCCGGAACGTGCTGCGCGGGCCGGAGACGCCGGGCGACGCCGTCTTCCTGAACGCGCGGGGCCGCCGCCTCGGGCCCCGCGACGTGCGCCGCATCATCGACCGGCGCAGTGCCGTGCCGACGCACCCCCACGCCCTGCGCCACACCTACGCCACGCACCTGCTCGACGGGGGGGCTGACCTGCGTGTCGTGCAGGAGCTGCTGGGCCACTCGAGCCTGCGCACGACCCAGCGTTACACCCACGTCTCGCGGGAACGACTCGTCCGCGTGTACAAGAAGGCCCACCCCCGGGCCTGACCGGCAGCGCCCTGGTTCGAACCCGCACCTGTCAGGTCGCTTGTAACCAGAGCAGCTGAGGGACCACGTCACCTTCGCGACAAGCAACTTCGCCAGCAGGCGACGCCTGCGATCTCGTGTCGAATTTCCCATCAGTCTTGTTACCTCCTTGCAGCTTGGGACCCCGGAACAGCAACCGATCTGGCGTCTAGGAGCAGGCTGGTTTGAGCGACGGAGAACCGCGGCGGCCTGTATCAGCCCGGGCCGCGGCCGCCTGTCCGCCCGGTCGGCCCGAGCGGCTACCATGCTCCCGAGGCCCGCCCGGGCCTCTCGACAAATCGGCCGGACGTGCCCACGGTCGCCTCACGGCGCGACGTCCGGTTCCGCAGAACCGTTGGGAAGGAGCGACGCGTGGCCGTCGTCACGATGAAGCAGTTGCTCGAGGCGGGGGTCCACTTCGGACACCAGACCCGCCGGTGGAACCCGAAGATGAAGCGCTTCCTTTACGGCGAGCGCAGCGGGATCTACATCATCGACCTCCACCAGACCCTCGACCGGATCGAGACCGCCTACGCCTTCGTGCGCGACCTCGTCGGTGCCGGGGGCACCCTCCTCTTCGTCGGCACGAAGAAGCAGGCCCAGGACCCGGTGGCGGAGAACGCCACGGCGTGCGGCATGCCGTACGTCAACGAGCGCTGGCTCGGCGGGATGCTCACGAACTTCGAGACGGTCTCAGGCCGCGTCCGCAAGCTCGCCGAGCTCGAGGCATCGCGCGACTCGGGTGAGTTCGACGCCCTGCCGAAGAAGGAGGCGCTGATGCTGCGGCGCGAGCTCGAGAAGCTCGAGCGCAACCTCGGCGGCATCCGGCGCCTGACGAAGCTGCCAAACGCCCTCTTCATCATCGACACGAAAAAGGAGCACATCGCCGTCACCGAGGCGAACAAGCTCGGCATCCCGGTGATCGCCGTCGTCGACTCGAACTGCGACCCGGACATCATCGACTACGTGATCCCGGGCAACGACGACGCCATCCGCTCCGGGCGCCTGCTCTGCCGCGTCATGGCCGACGCCGTGGCAGAGGGCCGCTTCATCTACTCCCGGCACGCCGCGGCGAACCTCGCCGCCGCGGGGGGTCCGGCGGAGCCGCACGGGCACTACGACGAGTTCGCGGCGACCACGACTGCGCCGGCGATGGAGGTCTGAAATGGCGGAGGTCACGGCACAGGACGTGAAGGCGCTGCGCGCCGCGACGGGGGCGGGCATCCTCGACGTCCGCCGGGCGCTCGTCGAGACCGAGGGCGATCCCGAGAAGGCGAAGCGCTGGCTGCGCGAGAAGGGCCTCGCCGGGTTCGCCAAGCGTGCCGGGCGGGCGCGTGCCGAGGGTGCCGTCTCCGTCGTCGTCGACGGCGACCGGGGCACAGCCGCCGTCGTGGCGCTCGAGTGCGAGACGGACTTCGTCGCCAAGTCGGCGGACTTCGTCCGCCTCGTCGACGATCTCGCCGAGGCGCTCGCCGCCGGCGGCGAGGAGGCGCTGGCAGCCCGTGCCGATGCCGTCGACGACCTGAAGGTGACGGTGAAGGAGAACATCGCCGTCGGCCGCCACGCCCGCTTCGCCGCCGAGCCCGGGGCGGTGCTCGACAGCTACCTCCACGTGCAGAACGGGCGGGGCGTGAACGGCGTGCTCGTCGAGCTGACCGGCGGACCGGCCGCGCTCGCCCACGACGTGGCCGTCCATATCGCCTTCGCCCGCCCCGAGTACCTCCGGCGGGAGGACGTCCCCGCCGAGGTCGTTGCCGCGGAGCGCGAGACGATCCTCGCCATCGCCCGCAACGAGCGCAAGCCCGAGGCCCAGCTCGACAAGATCGCCGAGGGCCGCCTCAACGGTTGGTACAAGGAGCACGTCCTGCTCGACCAGCCCTACGCCCGCGACGAGAAGGTGTCAATCGCCCAGCTCGCCGGCTCGGCCGTCATCCGCCGGTTCGCCCAGGTCGTCGTCGGGACGTGACGAGCCGGGACGCCGACCTGGCGGGTGCCGTGGCCCGGACCGGAAAGGCGACGGCGCGCTGGCGGCGGGCCGTGCTGAAGATCAGCGGCGAGGCCTTCGCCAGCGCGGCCTCGGACGAGACGATCGACGCCGTCACGGTGAACCGGATCGCCGAGGAGATCGCCGGGACCTGCGACGAGTTCGGCGTGGAGCTCGCCGTCATGATCGGCGGCGGCAACATCTGGCGGGGCCGGAAGGGGGCGGGCGGGGGCATCGACCGCGCCACCTCGGACACGATGGGGATGCTCGGCACCGTGATCAACGCCCTTGCCCTGCAGGACGCCATCGAGCGCCAGGGCCGCCCGACCCGTGTGCTCTCGGCGATCCACATGGCCGAGGTCTGCGAGCCTTACATCCGGCGCCGCGCCATCCGCCACCTGGAAAAGGGGCGGGTCGTCATCTTCGCCGCCGGGATGGGGAACCCGTACTTCACGACGGACACGCCCGCCGCGCTGCGCGCCGCCGAGATCGAGGCCGAGGTGATCCTCAAGGGGACGCACTCCGGCGTCGACGGTGTGTACAGCGCCGATCCGCGCCTCGAGCCGACGGCGACCCGTTACACCGAGGTGAGCTTCATGGACATCATCTCCCGCGACCTGCGGGTGATGGACCTGACGGCGGTCACGTTCTGCAAGGACAACGGGCTGCCGATCCTCGTGTTCGACCTGATGACGGCGGGGAACATCCGGGGAGCCCTCGCCGGCGAGCCAATCGGTACGCTGATCAGATGACGGCCGACTCAATCATCGAAGCGGCGATCGCCGAGGCCCGCGAGAAGATGGCGCACGCCGTCGAGCACGCCAAGGGCGAGTTCGCCTCCGTGCGCACCGGCCGGGCCGCCCCGGTCCTCGTCGAGAAGCTGAAGGTCGACTACTACGGCGCCGAGGTCGCCCTGCAGTCAATCGCCGGGATCACCGTCCCCGAGGCGCGCACGCTCGTCATCCACCCCTACGACAAAGGTGCGATACGAGCGATCGAGAAGGCGATCCAGGTCTCGGACCTCGGCCTCAACCCGT
The DNA here is from genome assembly GCA_050013835.1 of Acidimicrobiales bacterium. Lineage (GTDB taxonomy): Bacteria > Actinomycetota > Acidimicrobiia > Acidimicrobiales > Bog-793 > Bog-793. Next base: position 19,774 of record JBEKEM010000011.1, on the reverse strand, counting down.
CGAACGACGGGGAGGTCGTGCGGCTCACCTTCCCGCAGCTGAACGAGGAACGTCGTCGCGAACTCGTGAAGGTGGTCCGCCAGCGCGCCGAGGAGGGGCGGGTCGCGGTCCGCAACGTCCGCCGCCACGCCCGCCATGAGCTCGAGGTCCACGAGCACGAGGGTGCCGTCTCCATCGACGACGTCGAGCGGGCGGACAAGGAGCTCGACAAGGCGACCCACGAATTCGTCGCCGATATCGACCGGTTGCTGACCAACAAGGAGCAGGAGCTGCTCGAGGTCTGATGGCGGGCCGTTGCCCGGGGAGCCGAGCGGGGAGACCCGCGGAGGGAACGCACAGTGGAAGACGAAGACAAGCGGACCCGCGACCCCGACCCGGACCCCGAGGCCGGACCGGGCGAAACCCCGGAGACGGGCGAGACCCCGTCCCGCCACGCCCGGCCGGTGACCGAGGAGGTCCGCATCGTCGCTGTCGAGGCGGCCGTCGCCGCCGGTCTCGTCCCCGGCTCCCCTCGCCCGCTCTCCCCTGAGGAGACCGCCGTCCGCCCGTCCGATCCGCTCCAGGGCGACGAGGGCGGGCGCTTCGAGCTGCCGGACTGGTCCGCGCCGCCAACCGGCCAGGTGCCGAGCGTCCTGCTCGGTGACGCCCGACCCCCCGGCCCGGTCGAGCGGGGGGCCCGTGGGCCGACCTGGCGCCAAACGTCGGCGGACTGGGAGGCGGACGAGTCCGATCTCGCCTTTCTCTCTGAGGACGACGACACCGACGGCGAGGGCGCCGGCGGGTCCTTGACCATCGCCGGCCGCGGCGAGGATCCGACGGCGAGCACCGACCCATTCGAGTTCGACTTCGACGCGCCGACCACTCGTCGCCGCCTACATGCACGCGCCGCGGCGGCCGCGGCGCCTCCGGCCGAGTCGGCGGGTGCCGACCAGCCCGACGACGCGGCCTGGGAGCACCTCGTCGGGGCGGTACGGGCCCGTCGCCGCAGCCGAGGGCGCGCCGCCCACCGTGCCGGAGGGCGGGCTGCCCCCGCGCCCGCGCAGGTCGCGCCGCGGCGCAACACCGTGGTCGCCACGGCAACCGGCATCGTGCTCGCCGGCGTGGCGGTGCTCTGCTTCGCCAACGGGCCGCTCCCGGTCCTCGTGCTCGCCTCCGTCATCCTCGCTGTCGCCGCCGGCGAGACCTTCGGGGCGATGCGGCTCTCGGGCTTCCGCCCGTTGGCGCTCATCGGACTGGCAGCCGTGCCCGCGCTTGTCGTCGGCAGCTACCTCCGGGGCCCCGAAGCCGTCCCGGTCGTCCTCGCCCTGGTCGTCGTGCTCGCTGGGGGCTGGCGGGTCGTCACGGCCCCGGACTCCTCGCCGGTCGACGACCTCGCCGTCACGGTGCTGGTCGTGACGTGGGTGGGTGTGTTCGGCTCGTTCGCCGGGTTGCTCCTCAACCCGACGGCATATCCGCTGCGACACGGTGTGGCCCTCCTCGGTGCCGCCGTGGCGCTCACCGTCGCCCACGACGTCGGCTCGTTCGCGGTCGGCTCAAAGTTCGGGCGGCACCGTCTCGCGCCGCGTGTGAGCCCCGGCAAGACGATCGAGGGCCTCATCGGGGGGACGGTCCTCACGCTCGGTGTCGCCGCCGGGATCGTCGCCCGGGTCCACCCCTTCAACCTGGCCGATGCCCTCGCCCTCGGCGCTGTCGTCGCGGTCTTCGCGCCCTGGGGCGACCTCGTCGAGTCGGTCGTGAAGCGGGACCTCGGACTGAAGGACATGGGCCGGTTGCTCCCGGCCCACGGCGGCGTGTTCGACCGCATCGACGCCATGCTCTTCGTCCTGCCGGCGACGTACCTCCTGGCGCGGTTCGTCCATATCGGATGACGCCACGCCTGGTCAGCATCGTCGGGTCGACCGGTTCGATCGGCCGGCAGGCGCTCGACGTCGTCGGTCGGGCTGGCGACGCCTACCGCGTCGTCGCCCTCGGCGCCAACGGCTCGGTCGACGAGCTCTGCCGCCAGGCGGCCAGGTTCCACCCCGAGGTCGTCGCCATCGGTGACGAGGCCCTCGCGGGCGAGCTCGTCGCCAAACTTCCGCCGGGTGTCGAGGTGCGGGCCGGCAGAGCCGGAATCGCCTCGTTGGGCGAGCTCGGTGAGGTCGTGCTCAACGCCGTCGTCGGCTTCGCCGGACTTGAGGTCACCGTGGCGACGCTCCGTTCGGGCCGTCGACTGGCGCTCGCTAACAAGGAGTCGCTCGTCGCTGGGGCCCCGGTCGTGCAGGCGGCGCGGGCGCACGAAGGTGCCGAGATCATCCCGGTCGACTCCGAGCACTGCGCCGTCTACCAGTGCCTCGGCGAACGGCGTCGGGCCGCACTCGGTCCCGGCCTCGGCGATTCCGGCGCGCCGGAGCCGCCGGCCGACATCGCCCGCCTCGTGCTCACGGCGAGCGGGGGGCCCTTCCGGGGGCGGACGGCGGACGAGCTCGCCGTGGTGACCGTCGCCGACGCGCTCGCCCACCCGACCTGGCAGATGGGCCCCAAGATCACCGTCGACTCGTCGACGCTCATGAACAAGGGTCTCGAGGTGATCGAGGCGCACGAGCTGTTCGGGGTGGACTACGAGCGCATCGAGGTCGTCGTCCACCCGCAGTCGATCGTGCACTCGATGGTCGAGTTCTGCGACGGCGCGACGATCGCCCAGCTCTCCCGGCCCGACATGCGCCTGCCGATTGGCTACGCCCTCGCCTATCCGGAGCGGTTCGGGGAGCCCTTCGGCCGGATCGACTGGGCGAGTGTCCCCCACCTCGAGTTCGGCCGCCCGGATCTCGACACCTTCCCGTGCCTCGGCCTCGCCCTCGAGGCGGGACGTGACGGCGGGAGCGCGCCGGCGTGGCTCAACGCGGCGAACGAGGTCGCCGTGGCGGCCTTTCTCGCCGGCGGGATCGGCTGGCCGGGGATCGCCGCCGTCGTCGCGGCGACGCTCGCCGCCCACGAGCCGACCAAGCTCGTCGAGGTCGAGGACGTGCTGGCGGCAGACGCCGCGGCGCGCGCCGTCGCGACCGGGGTGGTCGCGCGCCAGAATCGGAGCGAGTGAGCACCTCCCAGCCGACAGGTCCGGCGGGCGTCGAACCGGTCGACACAAGCGCGCTCTGGCGCCTCGGTGCCTTCGCCGCGGTGGTGGTCGTGCTCGCGGCGGTCCTCCACGGCCTCGACGTGCTGATCGTCGTCGCCGCCCTCGTTTTGATGGTGATGCTCCACGAGTTCGGCCACTTCGTGGCGGCGAAGCTCTCGGGGATGAAGGTCACCGAGTACTTCTTCGGCTTCGGGCCGCGCCTTTGGTCGATCCGGCGGGGCGAGACCGAGTACGGCGTGAAGGCGATCCCGGCGGGCGGCTACGTGAAGGTCGTCGGCATGACGATGCTCGAAGAGGTCGACCCCGCCGACGAGGCGCGCAGCTACCGGCAGGCCACCTTCCCACGCCGCCTCGCGGTGGCGGTCGCCGGATCGACGATGCACTTCGTCATCGCCTTCGGGCTGCTGTGGGGGATGGTCGCCTTCACCGGGCTCCCCGTCGCCGTCCCGAACGAGGTGATTGCAGTCACCACCTTCGTCAACCGGACGAACCCCGCCCGGGCCGCGGGGATGAAGGTGGGCGACGTCCTCGTCGCCGTCAACGGCCACCACTACCGGTCGCTGGCGAAGTTCATCACCTTCATCCAGCACCACGCCGGCGACGAGTTGAGCCTCGTCGTCCGTCGCGACGGCCGTCTCGTCGTGCTCGGCGTTCGGCCGATCGACGGCCGGCACGCCGACATCAAGTTGACCTCGGGCAAGGTGGTCCCCGAGAAGACGGGGAAGCACCCGGTCGGGGTGATTGGGGTCGGGCTCGGCGGGCGGAAGCTCGTGACGACGAACCCGCTCGACGCCCTGGGGCGCGCCGGCACGGTGCTCGGGCGGGAGTTCGCCTGGACGGGCGAGGGGATCGGCCAGGTCTTCTCGTTCCACGGGCTGCGCGCCTTCGCCCACGACGTCGCGACGGCGAACAACCACACCCCCTCAGGGGGCAAGGGCGCCTCGGGGTCGTCCGGGTCGGGGGAGATCCTCTCTCTTCCCGGGGCGGTCGAGATCGCCGTGCAGGCCCTGCAGGTCAACGTGTCGGATCTGCTCTACATCCTCGTCGCGATCAACGTCTTCGTCGGGATCATCAACCTGTTCCCGATGCTGCCGCTCGACGGGGGGCACGTCGTCATCGCCGTCTACGAGCGGATCCGCTCCCGGCGCGGCCGCCCCTACCACGTCGACGTCAACAAGCTGATGCCGCTCGCTTACGCACTCCTCGCCTTCATCGTGCTCATCGGGCTCGGCGCCCTGTACGTCAACATCCTGCATCCGCCCCACCTCCCGGGCGGCTGACCGGCCCGGATGGGCCGAAGCGGGCCCGGGCCGTAGGCTGGGGGCACGGCCGCGCCCGCAGGGCCGCGGAATCGGGGAAGGTGAGCGTGGAGATTGCCGAGCTGAACATGGCCCCGAGGAGACCGACCCGCCGCATCAACGTGGGTTCGGTGCCGATCGGCGACGGCGCGCCGATCTCGGTGCAGTCGATGACGACGACGAAGACGGGCGATGCCGAGGGGACGCTGGCGCAGATCTACGAGCTCGCCGGGTCCGGGGCCGACATCGTGCGGTGCACCTGCAACGACGCCGAGGCGGCCGAGGGGCTGGCCCGGATCGTTCCGCGCTCACCGGTGCCGATCGTCGCCGACATCCACTTCCACGTCGAGATGGCGCTCGCCGCCCTCGAGGCCGGTGTCCACGGGCTCCGGCTCAACCCCGGTAACCTGCGCAAGCCGGAGGAGATCCGGCTCGTCGCCGCCGAGGCGCGCGACCGCGGTGTGCCGATCCGCGTCGGCGTGAACGCCGGCTCGCTCCACCCGGACATCTACAAGAAGTACGGCGGGGTGACCCCGGAGGCGCTCGTCGAGTCGGCCCGGATCGAGCTCGCCTACTTTGCCGAGGTCGGCTTCGAGGACGTGAAGGTCTCGGTGAAGGCCTCCAACGTGCCACTCATGGTGGCGGCGTACCGCCTCGCCTCGGCGACCTTCGACCACCCGCTCCACCTCGGCGTGACCGAGGCCGGCCCGCTGCCCGGCGGGCTCATCAAGACGACGGCGGGGATCGCCACGCTCCTTTGCGAGGGGATCGGCGACACGATCCGCTTCTCGCTAACCGCCGACCCCGTCGAGGAGGCCCGGGCGGGCCGCAAGCTCCTCGAGGCGCTCGGGCTGCGCGAGCGCAAAGGGCTCGACCTCATCGCCTGCCCGTCGTGCGGCCGCACGGAGATTGACGTCATCGATGTGGCGCGGCGCGCCCAGGAAGCGCTCGAGGCTCGCCAGATCCCCCTCCAGGTCGCCGTGATGGGCTGTGTCGTGAACGGCCCGGGCGAGGCCCGCGGCGCCGACATCGGCATCGCCGCCGGCCGCCACAAAGGTCACCTGTTCATCAGGGGGAAGATCGTCCGGGTCGTGCCGGAGGCCGAGATGGTCGAGGCCCTCGTGGCCGAGGCGGAGCGGATCGTCGCCGAGGGGATCGAGGCTCGGCTCGCCGCCGCCGACGCGGGAGCCGAGGCCGAGGCGGCGGCCGACCGGCAGGTGCTCTTCGCCGAGAAGGGCGACGATGCCAACCGCTCCGAGGTAGTCGTCGCGAAGATCCGCCAGACGCTCCGCGACCCGGGCGCGGCGGGGGGCACCGAGGGCACTGAGGGTTGAGGCGGGGGCGCCTGTCACCCAGCCGCGCGCCTGCGGGCTAACAGATCGGGCTCAGCTTCGGCCAGTAGGATGCCGACGGTCTCGACAGGGGAGCAGGTATCGCCATGGCCTCACGCAAACGACGTTCGCGCCGTCCCGCCGCCTCGCAGCAGCCCGGATCGGGCCCGCGCCGCCTGGGTGGCCAGCCGGTGCCCGCCTCCCGCTCGGCGAGCGCCGAGCGCCGCTACCAGCGCACCCACCGGCAGGGATCGTCGCGGGTGAGCTGGGTTGTGGTCGGTGTCGTCGTGGCGATCGTCGCGGTCCTCGTGATCGTGAAGGTCACGTCCTCGAACGGCTCGGCCGGGGTCACCTCCGGCGACAACCCTGCCGCCGTCCCGGCCGCGGTCGAGACAGCGCTCGCGGGCGTGCCGGTGTCCGTATACAACTCGGCCGGGACCGGAGCCCACACGGATCCCTTCACCGAGTTGAAGAGCCAGCCGGACCTCACCGAGCACGGCCTGCCGCGGATCGTCTACATCGGCGCCGAGTACTGCCCGTACTGCGCCATCATGCGCTGGTCGCTCGTGGCGGCGCTGCTGCGGTTCGGCACATTCACCGGGCTGAAAGAAACCACGTCATCGACCGACCTCGCCCCCGTCCCAACGTTTTCCTTCCTCGGCGCGAGTTACACGAGCAAGTACGTTGCCTTCACGTCCTACGAGACGGAGGACCGCCTCGGCAAGACGCTGCAGGCCATGCCGACGAACGTGGACGAGCTCGTCACCACGTACGACACCACCGCGGCGATCCCGTTCCTCGATATCGCCAACCAGGACGTGACCACGGGCGCTCCGCCCTTCCTCGTCCCCTCGCTCGACTCCCCTCCCATCTCCGCCATCGCCGGTGCAGGGACCGGTGACATGCAAAAAATCGCCCAGGCGATCGCCGACCCGGCCTCCCCCTACGGCGGGTCCATCAACGCAGTGGCCTTCGACGTTGAGACGAACTTCATGACGGCGGCAATCTGCCGCTCCGACGGGGGCAGGCCGTCGGCTGTCTGCGATTCCCCGGGCGTGAGGGCTGCCGAGAAGGCGATCGCGGTAGCGAAGAAGGTCTCCTAGCCTTGCCGAAACCCCCGACGGCAGCTCGCGGGCGCCGCAAGGCGACTCCGGCGGCACCGCCACCACCGCCACGTCGGCGGCGATTTTCCCTGCCGGTGGGTGGTCTCCGGTCGCGCCCGGCTCCGGCGCGGGACACGTCCGCCCCGGAGCGCGCGCCGAGGAGCGCGCGGATGCTTGTCACGCTGGGCGCGTCGATCGCCGGGATCGGCATCGCCGTCTATCTCACGCTCGTCGAGTACACGACGGCCGTGCCGCTGTCGTGTCCCGACACCGGCCCGATCAACTGCAGCGCCGTACTGACGAGCCCGGAGTCGCGGATTCTCGGCATCCCCGTCGCCGTGCTGGGGCTCGTCTACTTCGTGGCCATGCTCGTCTCGGCGCTACCCGTGTTCTGGCGCTCGCGGATCCCCCTCGTCGCCCCGGCGCGTCTCGCCCTCGCGGTCGGCGGGATCGGCTTCGTCTGCTACTTCGTCTACGCCGAGCTCTACGAGATCGGCAAGATCTGCGTGTGGTGCACCGGCGTCCACATCCTCACGTTCGTCATCTTCGTCGCTGTCGTGACGGGGTGGGGCGAGGCGACCTCGTTCGCCCGCGCCGACTCCGTCGGGGACTGAGCGCGCCCGCGCTCGTTACGGTCCGGGCGCCGTCCCCGCCATCTCGGCGAGCGGGAGCTCGATTACCACACAGTCCGGGTCGGCCGCGGCGAAGACGTCGACGACGTGGGGGTGGCAGGTGAAGGCGAGCACCTGGTGCGAGCGTGAGAGCGCCGCGATCGAACGGGCGACGGCAGCGGCGCGCGCGGGGTCGAAGTTGACGAGCACGTCGTCGAGGACGAACGGAAGAGAGACGGTGCGTTCAGCGTGCGCCGCGGCGAGGCCGAGCCGCAGGCAGAGGTAGAGCTGTTCGGCGGTGCCGCGGCTCAGCGACCCCGAGTCGACGCGCTCGTCGGCCGCCGAGATGGCGGTGATGTCGTGGTGGACGGCGCGGTCGTCCTCCCGCGCGACCAGCCGGACGTAGCGGCCGGCGGTCACGTCGCTGAACAGCTCGCTCGCCCGGGCGATCACGGCGGGCTGCTTCTCGCGCTCGTAGCGGGCGACGGTGCCCTCGAGCAGCCGGTGCGCCATCCCGAGCACGACCCACTCCGTGAGGGCGTCCTCGAGCTGGGTCGCAAGCGAGGCCCGCTCCACCTCGAGCCGGGCGATCTCGTCGGAGGTGCGGAGCTCGTCGAGAGTCCGGGCCATGTCGCGTTCGGCGTCTCGGGTGGCCTCGAACTCCTGCTCGGCGGTGGCGACGCCTTCCTTGGTCTCGTCGCTCTGTGCCGCCCACGATACCGGGTCGGCAGCCGAGAGCTCCAGGCGCAGTCGGTCGGCCTCGGGACCGAACCCGGCTGCCTCGCTGAGATCGGCGTTCGCGGCTTCGATCGCGCTGACGAGTCCCCGGCGGGTTCCAGCGGCCTGTTCGGCGGCTGCGAGCGCGGCAGCGAGCCGCCCACAGACGTCGACGGCTGAGCCCTCTGTCCCGAGCCTGCACGTCGCCGCGGCGCGGTTCACGGCGTCCTCGAAGGCATCGACCGTGGCGGTCTGGACCTCGATCGCGCGCGACACCCGACGATGCGCCGCCTCGCGCTCGGCGACGCGGTCGTCCAGTTCGGAAACGGCGCGTTCGAGCTCGTCGGCGCGTCGCCGTCCCTCCCGCTCCTGCTCGAGGCGGGCGGCGACAGTCTCCACCTCGACGAGTGCTGGCGCCGCGGCGAGCCCGAGTGACTGGGCGGTGTGGGCGATCTCGCCGGTGAGGCGTTGCGGGTCGACCGGGGCGGGGCCCGACGCGCTCGGGCCAGCCGACGACTCTGCGGGCCGTGGGCGTGATCCGGCGAGGACGAGCGCCGTCGCCGCGAGGGCGAGTGCTATCGCGATGCCGAGAGCGCCGGGCGCGGCGTGGCGCGCCGCGAACTCGTTGGCAGCGACGACGACCGTGGCGACCGCCGCGGCGGCGAGAAGGACGAAGGCGACCCGGGGTCGCGCCGCACCATGCGAGCGCCGCGTCATCCGTTCCATCGCCGCCTGCTGGGTCTGGCCGGCGAGCAGCTGGTCGCGCTGGCCGATAAGGCCGCGCAGGAGCTGGACGTCCTGTTCGGCGCGCCGCAGCTCCACCTCGTCCCGGGGCGGCCCGTCGGGGTCGGTCGGCCCGTCGGCGGGCGGCGGGGGCGTACTCGATCGTGCAAGGCGTGTCCGTTGCTCCCGGAGCTCACCGATCGATCGCTCGATCCCGGCGAGATCGGCCCGTTGCTGTCGGAGGGAGGCGAGCCGGAGGGCGTGGGCCGAACGATCGGCGTCGAGGCGCCGGATCTCGGGGGCGAGCTCGAGAAGCCGTGTCTCGGCCTCGTCCGGCGGGCCGAGGGCGGTGAGCCGGGACTCGCCATCGTGGATCCGGTTCCAGTACGGCCAGCACCTCTGCAGGCGGTCGATTTCGATGTCCCGGCGACGCAGTTCCTCGAGTGACTGTCGGGCGGATCGGGTCGCGACGCGAAGCCGGCGGTACTCGGCCTGGGCCGAGGCGTAGTTCTCGGCCGCGGCGCGCGTCGCGCGCAGGCTGCTGTCGACGGCGTCGAGGCGATGGCGGAGGTCGTTGGCCGCAGCGTCGGCGCGCGGGCGGACGATGGTCGCCCGCCGGCTCTCGAGCTCGCGCATGGCACGAGTCGCCGACCGACCGGCGCCCAGCACCCCGGCCGTGAACACGAGGTCGCGCACGTCGTCGTCGTCGAGCGTCTCCAGCGACGTCAGCTCGTCGAGCCCGAAGGCGAAGATCGAGCGGAACAGGCCCGCGTTCGCCCCGCCGAGGAGGGCGTGCAGCTCGGCCTCGCCGCCCAGGTGTCCATCGGGACCGGTGAGCACCGGCTCGCGGCTGTCCGAGTGGCGTTCGAGGATCCAGGGCCGCCCGTCGGCGTCGAGGAGGCGCAACGTGCCGCCGTGGCGGCCGCCGCGCAGCGGTTCGCGCCGGTTCTGGCGGCTCCGGCGGTCGGGGATGCCGAAGAGCACCGCCCGGACGAAGTCGAGCAGCGTCGACTTCCCCGCCTCGTTCCGCCCGTAGACGACAGAGAGGGTGGGGGAGAGCCCGTCAAGGTCGAGCCCGGCGAGCGTGCCGTAGCCGTCGACGTGAATCGCGGTGATTTTCACGGCTCGTCACCGGTGACGGCGTCGAGGGCGACCGTTGTGGCCTCGTCGACGAGCCGGGTGAGATGCTCGTTGTGGCCGACGATCCCGTCGAGAACCGCGGCGAACATTCCGGGAGCCTGGGTGACGACGCTTGCCGCCAGGCTCGCCTGAACGGCGGGATCGAGCAGGACGCCCTCGGCGAACTCGACGAGGTCCGCCGCGAAATCACCTCGTCCGCGCAGCGTCTCCCGGTCGATGACCCCCCGGGTCTCGTCCCGGATCTCGTCCCACCAGCAGAACGGTGGACGGCCGCCGGTGTCGTCGCGCACCTCCCGCAGGATCTCGTCGCAGGCGCCCGGCCGGGTGAGGACGGTGTGGAGCTCGCCCCGGCCGCTGAGCCGGGCGCGCAGGATGACGGAGCGGCCCTCGGCCGCCGCGATCCGCTCGCTGGCGAGATCGGCGAGGCGCCCGGCGAGTGCCGGGAGGTCGGCGAGGCCCTCGATCGGGCACTCGATCTCCTCGAAGCGCACGCGGTCGCACGGCACGAACTCGACGTCGGCGACGACGCCGTCACGCACGTGGACGACGACGGCCCCCTTGGCGCTCTGTTCACTCGGTTTGGGGCTGCGGGCCTGGCTGTTTCCGGAGTAGACGATCCAGGGATCCCCGGGTCCGTTGCCCGGGATCGTCCGGCGGGTGTGGATGTGGCCGAGCGCCCAGTAGTCGAGTCGCGCGCTTCGCAGGTCAGCGAGGCTGCAGGGGCTGTAGGCATCGTGGTCCTGGCTCCCGTCGAGGTTGCAGTGCAACAGGCCGACGTGGACGCCCGGTCCGTCGGGTCGCCGGAAGCGCAGCGAGAGGTTCTCGGTCGTCTCGCGGGTCGCGTAGCTGATGCCCTGGACGGTGGCGATGACGGCGCCGTCCCGTTCCACCGGGACGAGGCCGACGGAGTCCGCCCTGAAGATCGTCACTCCCTGCGGCCAGGAACTGATCGCCGACCAGCCCGTCGTCACCGGGTCGTGATTGCCGTGCACGACGAAGCTCGGGATCCCCTCGTCGGCGAGAAGCGAGAGCCCCTTGTGGAAGTGCACCTGGGCTCGCAGGCCCCGCTCGGGGCCGTCATAGACATCACCGGCTACGACGAGGAAGGCCGCTTTGCGCTCGAGGGCGAGCTCGACGATGGAGTCGAACGCCTGCAGCGACGCCTCCCGCAGGGCGTCGGCGACGGCGGGGGGGAGATCGTGGACGTCGCGAAACGGCGTGTCGAGGTGGAGATCGGCCGTGTGGAGGAAGCAGAACGACGCCCCGGGGCTGTCGGCCATCACGCCGAGGCTACCGATCGGCTGTCTCGCCGGCTGGAAACCGGCTGTGCCGCTCCGGAAGCGGCAGGCGCCACGGCTGGGACTACGAGACGCCGTGCAGCGAGACGGTAAACGGATTCCTCCAGACGAGCACCTCGATGCCGTCTATCCGGGTATGCCAGCTGGACCGGCCGAACGTGGAGAAGGCCGTCGCGATATCGACGTTCCCGAACGGGTCGAGCGTGTTGAAGATGAGGAAGTTGAACTTGTGACCGGCGTACCAGTCCGTGGTCGTCTCCCGCGCGTACCGCACGAGTAGGCCACTAGGTGCGACGGTCACGGGCCGGACCGCGACCCTCCCGTCCGTTTCGACGGTGACGATCGACGAGCTCCAGTAGTCGCCGATCCCGTCGTGGAGGCCGTGCCGTTCGAGGAATGCGCCAACCTGGTCGTAGCGCTGGAACGGTTTCGGTTGTGCGATGTTGTAGTCGACGCCGACTAACAGGACCCCGACGACCGCAACCGCGACGATGGAGGCAATCCTCGGTCCCCACCGACGGACCCGCCCTCGGGAGCCGTGGAGCAGCACTGTGGCCCGAGCGAGCAGCCTGCCCCCGAGGATCGACCCGAAGATGACGGAGGCCGTGAGGTAGCGCGCGGCGGATGTGTTGGCGGGCATGGCGAGGGCGACGAAGACGACGATCGCGCCGAAGAACGCGAACACGAGCAGATCGTCGAGCCGCCAGTTCGGCGAGCCCGCGGTGGCGTCGTAATGACCTCTCGCCGCACCGAGGAGGAGCCTGATCAGCGCAACGAACACGCCGGCCGCGATGGCGATGAGTCCGACCAGGTGGGCGTACTCGGTGAAATGGGGGGCGCCGCCGCTCCCGAATCCGGCCGTGCCCACCCCGAGCATCTTGGGCAGGTAGTCGCGCAGCACGCCGAGGTTGTTAATCATCTGCGAGATCGATTGCCGGGGGGCGGAACTGATGAGAACGAAGGTGCCGATCGCCCTTGCGATTTCGCGGCCGACGATCGCGAGGACGACGCTCGCGACTGCCGCCGAGGACGTCGGTAGCCCGGCCTTCCAGTCGCGGCGGCGTGCGGCTGCGACGGCCCCCGCCAACAGGGCCGGCACAACTCCGAGCGCGACCGTCTGGAGATCGCCAAGGCATCCCACCGCCAACAGGCCGACCGCGACGACCCACCCCCATCCGAAGCGACCGTTTCTCAGGCCGGCGAAGGCAAGGAGGCACAGCATCGCCGTCCCCACGTGTAACGGACCCTGCAAGAAGAAGGTGGCGAGGGCGAAGCTCGGCAGCGCGAGCAGGGCGACGATGGTCGCCGACCCGGTGAAACCCGGCACGCCGCGCCAGTCGGCGCGGACGAGGTACACCCCCGTCACGATGACGGCCGAGGCGACGAGAGCGGGCACGAGGTTCAAGAACGCGGCGTGCACGCCCGCGAACAGCACCGCGAACATGTACACGACGGCGTCGACGGTCCAGAAGGAGTCGAGTGAGAGCGACCAACCGTGGAGCAGCAGGTGCCCGGTGCTCATCGACTGGCCCTCGAGGATGACGGTCGCCCCGTCCGAGTTCCCGCGCACCGTGTGGGCCGAGACGAAGTAGAGGAGCACGGCGAGCGCGACGAAGCCGACGAGCGTTAGCGTCGCGGGCACGGCGAGACGGCGGGTGCGGCTGGGCGCGCCTTGGGGCGCGTCGCCCGTGTTGCCCGCAACCGGAACGGGCGCGGTTGCCGCCTCCTCGTCCACTAAGGGCGCTCCCGCACGCCGGAAACGTAGCATCCCCTACTCGGAGGACGAATCCCGTTGCTGGCCGCCGCGCCGGCGTGCTTGACGGGGCGGCGCGCTGCCGAGGTGGCGCCTCACAACTGGCGTAAGTAGCTCGAGGCGCAGGTTTCGCTCCGAGGCCGTGCGGCTGCTGGGATGACGTTTTCGGCGTCAGGCTCTCCGTGTTCTTCGAGTAGTTCGCGCCGGAGGTCCTGAAGGCGACGAAGCACCCGAGGTGACATCGTCATGCCGAGCCATCCCCGGCTCCGGCGGTCGAGCGCGGCGAGGACGAGGGCGACACAACTGCGCTCACCGGGCGATCGGCTGGTCACCTTGGTGCGGCATCGAGTCTCGCCGAAGGTGCGCTCGAGAAGATTCGTGTGCCCGCAGCACTTCGAGTGCTCCGCCGGGAAGCGTAGATGAATGGTGAGGCTCTCCCAGCCCTCGACGAGGCAAGCGACCGCCGCCGGAAGGGCGCGCTCCCACTGGACCCGGAAGCCGACGAGGGGCCGTCGGGCTTCGGCGACGGCGCAATCACCCGGCGGCTCGGTGATGCGATCGAAGCCCTCCCACCACTCGGACTTGAATGAGTCCTGGTCGGCCACCGAGACCTTCGCCACGGCGTTGTGCAAGCGGTGGATCACATGGCACCGGCGCAGGGCCTGCAGGAAGACCTGCTTGATCGCCACGATGGGCCAGGGCGTCTCGCCGGAGGCGGCGATGAGTGGCGAGGCGAGGCGGCTTCGACGCGACCCGAGAAGAATGAGCTTCAGGCGTCCGTCTACTCCGGGTGGCGGGCACGATCCCGACGAGACGGGGCTTCCCGTCGGTGTTGATGCCCCAGGCGACGAGCACCGGCTCGGAGGGCGCGTGCTCGTGGCGCTAGAAGTTCGAACCGTCCCAGAACAAGTGGTCGAGACCGAGAGGCGAGATCGCGGGCGGAGAAGGCGGCGAACTCGGCCCGGATCTCCTGGCAGATCCAGCTCACTGTGGAGCGCGTCAGAGTCGTCTCGTCGTCGAGGACCTCCCGCAGGGCGGCCGCGACGTTGCGGCCCGATGGGCCCGCGCACCCGGGCCGAGACGTCGCGCGCCTCGAGGGCCGTGGTGTGCGTCACGCCGAGCCCGAAGAGTTGCAAGCAGAACCTCTCGTCGGTGCCGCGCAGCTTCGGGCGACAGGGCTCGATCGGGCCCATCGTTCTCAGTGTGACGGGCGGCTTTCAGCCATTGCGGAATCCGACCGGTGAGTTCTCGCCGCGACGCCTATCGGGCCGCCTGCCGAGGTACACGTCGACCTCGGCCTCGACCGCCTGCTGCATGAACAGCCGACCGGTGAGGCGACCGACCTCCTCGCGGACGGTCGCCAGTTCCCGAGCGGAGCTGGACAGCGCCTCGGGCTCTGCGTGGACGCGATTCTTGGGGGATACTCGTGGTCTACGGGTGCAGGAACTCCTTCGTGGGTCGGTGCTCTTGAAGCAACCCAAGCCCGTTAAACGTTTACTTTACAGCAGGGTTGAGATGCGACTAAGAAGTGATTGCTGGGAGGCGGCCTCATGTCACGTGTCGGAATCCTCACCTTCAGCGATGGTCGTGACTTCGTGCACAAGGGCGTCGCTGGATTTGCGGCGGATGTCGAACAGCGCATCGCAGCAGCTTGCGAAGCATTTGGCGCCGAAGTGGTGCGGGGTACCGAGATCATCACGGCAAATGACGTGGCGGTCCGTGTGGCCCGTCAACTTGCGGCCCAGCGGCCGGACATCACCGTCTTCAACTACCCGGTATGGGCGTGGCCACACTTCTCGGTGCACGCCGCGCGGGCTACAACCGGGCCTCTGCTGTTGTTCTCGAATATCGACCCGACTTACCCAGGCATGGTGGGGATGCTGGCTGCAGGCGGGAGCCTGGACCAGCTGGGGCGCCGCCACGAGCGGCTGTGGGGCGAAGTCGAAGAACCAGGCGTGGCGGCCCGGCTCCGCCAGCTGGTGATATCCGCCCACGCCGTCCGGTCCTTGGAGGGCAGCACCTTCGCCCGGGTCGGAGGGCGCTCCATGGGCATGTACACGGCCGTCGGCCGCACCGACGAGTGGATGCGCCGCTTCGGCATCGACGTGGAGGAGGTCGACCAATGGGAGGTCGTGCGGCGCTCCGAGCTGGTGCCCGCCAGCAGGGCCGCCGCTGGGCGGGAGTGGCTGGAGCGCTACGCGGCCGGCGTCCACTACGACTCCAAGTTGCTCACCCCAGAGATCCTCGAGCGCCAGGTGCGCACCTACTACGCGATGAAGGAGATCATCGAAGAAGGCCACATCGATTTCTGTGGGATCAAGGGCCAGCCCGAGCTCACCAACAACTACACGACGGCCGACATCGCCGAGGCGTTCTTGAACGACCCTTATGACTTCGACGGTCCCAAAGAGCCCGTGATCTGCGCCACCGAGTGCGACATGGACGGCGCCCTGACGATGCTGCTCATGCACCGGGTCACAGCCACCCCGGTTCTGTTTGCCGACGTGCGCCACTACTTTCGCGACGAGGGCATCTGGGACCTGGAGAACTCGGGCCAGCATGCCACCTGGTTCGCCGCCCGCTCCGACGACCCGGCCGAGAACATGGCGAAGGTCCACCTCTACCCCGAGGAGTGGTACTTCCCCCTGGGCGGGGCCGCAGTCCATCACCTTGCCGCCCCCGGGGATATCACCCTTGCCCGCCTGTCCCGAGCCGACGCGCAGTACCGGATGCAGGTCACGAAGGGGAAGTTCGAGGTCTACGACGACGAGAAGAACGAGGCGCTCATGCGCCAGAGCAACTACGTTTGGCCCCACGCGTTCACACGGATGGACGCATCCGCCGACACCTTCCTGTCCCGGTTCGGAGCAAACCACATCCACGCAGTCCCCGGTGACATAACCGAAGAACTGGCTGCAGTTTGCCGGTTCCTCGACATAGATCTCGAACGGTTGGACGTCCTACCAAAGGGAGGTGATCAATAGGGCGCCAACTTCAGCGTCTTAAGAGACTTGGGCGGAAGCCCGAGGTGAGGAATCCCCGTATCAACCCTAGACAAGCGAGTGAAAGGGGACTTATTAATGAAAACCTGGCTTAAGAAAGCCGTGGTCCTCGTGGCCGCCGCCGGGATCGTCGTACCGTTGCTTGCTGTGGGCAGCGCCTCCGGGACGACACCCGCGGCGAAGCCGATCAAGGTCGGCGTCGCCCTGAGCTACAACAACACTGCGTTCTGGTCGGCATATGTGTCGTACGAGGCGCAATTCGCGAAGTCGATGGGCGTCAAGCTCATCGGCCCGTTGGTCTGCTGCGACACCTACGGCAGCAACGCCACCCTGCAGAACCAGCAGGTCAAGGACCTCGTCAACGAGGGTGCCCAGGCGATCATCCTGAACCCCGAGGACGCCTCTGCCGAGGGCCCGTCGATTGCGTATGCCTACGCGCACCACGTCCCGATCATCTCGGTCGACACGATTCTTGGTGCCGGTAAGGACTACATCGTCGTACGGGCGTCCAACCTGTTCTACGGCTACTCGGCCTGCTCCTTCATCGCCTCCAAGGTGAAGTCGGGGTACGTCATTGACAACGAGGGCCAGCAGGTCTCGTCCAACGGCCACGACCGCGCGGTCGGCTTCAACGACTGCATGGCGAAGCTCGACCCGAAGGTCCATGTCTTGTCCAAGGACACGCTCTGGAACCCCAACACCGCGCTCAGCTTCACCGAGACGGCGGTCAGCGCCTACGGCAG
This sequence comes from Acidimicrobiales bacterium, assembly GCA_050013835.1. Lineage (GTDB taxonomy): Bacteria > Actinomycetota > Acidimicrobiia > Acidimicrobiales > Bog-793 > Bog-793. The sequence continues at coordinate 2,940 of JBEKEM010000011.1, read as the reverse complement.
CCAGGTCAAGGCCGTCTACAACGAGTACAGCGGTCCCGACCCGGGCATCATCCAGTACCTCAGCGCAAAGGGCTTTGGCCCGGCCGGCGGCACGAAGCCGCACGTGATCGTCGGAGGAGATGACGGCGTCTCCTACGAGCAGTGCTACATCCTTCACGGATGGATGGACTTCGCGTCGTCACAGCCGGCCAACCTGTACGCCGAGGGCGCGATCAAGTACGCCGTAGACGCGGCGAAGGGTGTCGTCCTCAGCGTCGGGATGCCCGGTCTTACCGCCGCCCCCCTGTCCCATGTCAGCTACAAAGGCGACGTTCAGCTGACCGACCCGATCATCGCCCCCTTCGTCACCAAGGCGCGGCTGACGGTCAAGGGTCCCGCAACCGATGGGCAGCCGGCCACATTCACGACCACGGCGGTCAACAACTCGGCGCTGTGGGGCAACGTTTACGGCAAAGCCCATGGTGGGATTTGCAACGGCGTCAAGCCGCTGTAATCGCCTAAAATCCCTATAGTTACTGGCTTCGGCCCTGCCCCCTCCTCTCAGAGGAGGGGGCAGGGCAACTCAATGTTCCGAAGATCAGCCAGCAGGTGATCCATGTCGGTGGGCCGCCAGGAGATTGCTGATTTCGTTCCTTCTTTGTATCTATGCCAGATGTAAACACGCAGGTCACAGCCTTGCCAATAAGGACGAAATCGACTCAGTCGGCACCCTCCTAGCACGGCGCCCCGCTGAGCCGGTCAGTGTCGTGTGGTCGGCTCCATTTCGAGACGCGAAGGATCACCAACAAGGGCACCGAATAGCGAAGGATGGCTGTTGTGGTCGCGAGTTCTGAAGCAGCATCACGGAAAGACGGGGATGCACCGGCCGCCCGGGTCGCTGCGTCCGGTTGGTCGGCCGCGGTGGGGCAGGCAAGTCCACCGTGGTTGGGAGCGTGACAGACGAGATGAAACCGGTCAGCACTGAAAAGGAGGCCGCCGCGGTGGTGCAGCCAACGGGGGAGGAAGCCGAGAGCTGGACAGCCGCCGGAGCCGAACTGCATCGGCTCAGCCAGCAGGGCAGAGCCATGACCCTCTTGAGGGACGTGACCCTGCTGCCCGTGCTCGTCCTGCTGGTCGTCGTCAGCTCCTTGATCAACCCTTACTTCTTCGGGGCAAACAATTTCTGGGGGATTGGCCAGTATGCCTCTGCCATCGGGCTTATCACGGCGGGCGAAGCGCTCGTCCTGATGATCGGCAGCATGGACTTGTCGCTCGGGGGCACTTATGGGTTCGCGCCGATGCTGGCGGCCTGGCTGGTTGTGCCCGCGTCGGCTTTCGGTGCCGGCATCGGGCTCCCTGCGTGGGTCGGGCTGATCGTGCTAGTCCTGGCGGGCGCGGCTGTCGGTCTTGTTAACGGCCTCCTGATAGTGAAGGCGCATCTCAGTGCCTTCATCGTCACTCTCGGGATGTTGATAGGGCTGGCAGGTGTTCAAGACGGCATCGTCAACGGGGAGACGATCTCGGCCCTGCCTACTTCCTTTTCCTACGTCGGGGGTAGCTTCTGGGGCCAGGTACCGGTATCGCTGGTGGCGACGGCGGTCGTATTTGTCGCGATCGGCTTGTTCCTGCGTTACCGTCGGGCTGGCCGCGCCATCTTTGCCGTGGGCGGCAACGCCGTGGCCGCTCGCGCTGCCGGAATCAACGTCGACCGAGTGAAGATAGGCGTCTACATGGCGGCAGGTGTGCTCGCCGCCATGGGGGGCTACCTCGAGATGGGACGTGATGCCGCGATCACTGCCAGCCAAGGGTACGACGAGTCCGTTATTTTCATCGCGTTCGCGTCTGCCGTGATCGGCGGTGTGAGCCTCCTCGGCGGCAAAGGCAACATGATCGGCGTCGCGACCGGCGTGCTGGTCCTTGCGGTGGTCCAGAACATCTTGGACCTCCAGAACGTCAACGTGTTCTGGGAACAGGCGGTTTACGGCCTGGTGATCCTGATCGCGTTGGTTGTCGCCCGGGTCATCGGCGACAAAGAAACTCAAACCTGAGCGCGCGCACCTGGGAGGTAGCATGCTTGATAACGACACAGAGGCCGTCCCGCGCTTGGCAGCTAGGCACCTGTCCAAATGGTACGGGCACGTTGGTGCCTTGAGGGATGTGTCCGTAGAGTTCTGGTCAGGCCTTACCGGCATCGTCGGTGACAACGGTGCTGGCAAGTCGACACTGTTGAAGATCTTCAGTGGTGTCGAGGTGCCGGACGAAGGAGAGGTACTGATCGACGGGCATCCCGTGGCGTTCCACGGTGCTCGGCCGGCGAGGGAAGCCGGGATCGAATCGCTTTACCAGACCCTGGCTCTCGTAGACACGTTGTCAGTGGCGGACAACGTTTTTCTCGGCCGTGAACTGCAGCGGCGAGTCTTGGGAGTGCGTGTGGTCGACCGGCGCGCGATGCGAAAGGACGCGGACGAAGCACTGAAGTTGCTGAGGATAGTCATGCCTTCGTCCAGGGTCGGCGTGAAGCAGCTGAGCGGCGGGCAACGGCAGGCTGTCGCGCTTGCTCGGGCAATCTATTTCGGGGCACGGGTGGTGCTCCTCGACGAGCCAACCGCCTCCCTCGGCCCGCGCGAGACTGCTTCTTTCCTGCGGATCATCCGAGACACGGCGGACCACGGTGAAACCGTGGTCGTGGTGGGCCACAACTTGCCGCAGATGCTGGAGCTTGCTGACCATCTGTTGGTCATGAGGGCCGGCAGGATCGTAGCGTCCTTCAAACCGAAGGAGACCTCACTCAAAGAGCTGACGGAGTTCATGGTGGGATCTGCCCTGGAACGGACATGACCGTCGACCCCGCCCTCGTCCCCCAGCGCCGGCTGCGCAGCGGTGCCCTGATGCCGGCCATCGGGCTCGGCACGTTCGGCTCGGACCGTTTCGCCGCCCAGGACATCGCGCAAGCGGTGGGCG
>JBEKEM010000010.1:0-132994 GCA_050013835.1 Acidimicrobiales bacterium | reverse complement strand
GAGCGCGCGCATGATGGTGGAGACCTCCGCTGGTCGTCGGGTGGGGTAAGCACCCGACAGTCCAGTTGGGCCTTCACGGCGACCGGTGGATGGTCCCTTTCAATCGCCTATCCGCGCGGCCTCTTAGCCAGTGTTCATCTTGGCCAGCTCAACGGGTCGACCGTCTGGGTCTGCAACCACCACAAACCGCCCCCATGTGGCCTCTTGGGTGGGCCAGAGAACAGGAATCCTGGAGCGCCTGGCCTCTGCCTCGCACGCGTCGGGGTCTTGCACGTTGAAGCGCACAGACGCCGCCCCAGCAGTTGTTCCCACAGGAAAGATGCCCCGCTTGTCGTGGCCCTGGTCGTTCCGATGTAGGACGATGCGTCCCGAAGGTCCTCCGACGACGATGACGTCGTCCTCGAATCGGACCGGCAGGCCAAGGGTCGCGGCATAGGACGGCTTCGCTTCGCTGAGGTTTCCGACATACAGAATCAGGCTGTCGTAGTCGTCAACTTTTGTGCCCTGATGCTATCGACAGCCTTTTGTCACCCTGTCCCCAACCGCCGGATCAGGTACCCGTCGACCCTCCGTTTCCCCGTCCAATTGGGTTCACTCCGATTCTGCAGCCCTCTTGATCGCTAGAAGGGTCGCTGGGATCCCCTGATGGGCAGCCTCGGTTCGATCAGCAATCTGGACGAGAGCGTCATCACCGAATCGCTCCTCGAATCTTGCGATGCCAGCCGGGAGGAATTCCCAAGACTCAGTCACCCTGGTCCCGCCTTCGACCGGGGTGAACGTGTAGCCCCACTGAACCCAGGAATCACCAACGACAAAGGCGAATTCTCGACCCCGATCTGCCGCCACGACTTTGGAGCGTGTCTCCCACGTCCGCGCGGAAGTCTCGTTGCGACCGGTGAACCGCCCGCCTACTCGCGGGCCGTCACCTTCGTCCCACCAGCAGGCTTTGCAAACCGGACTCCATTCGCCCATTCGAGTGACGTCGGAGACCATGTCGTAGAGCAGGTCTGCTGGGCGGGCGATCACAATCGACTCTGAGTAGCTGGGATTTGCCATTCGCACATTCTTGCGCCTGGCGATGGTGTGCCCCAGATCGCCGGCTAAGCGACGGTCGTGGATCGTCGAACTTGTCACTTGAGAAGACTCACCATTGAGCGCGCTTGAAGATCCCGCTGCGTCCGGCAGGAACGATGATGGCAAAAGACGCGTTGATGGATGTCAGCGGGTTACGTCTCTGGCTGTTGACGGTTCTGTCAAGGGAGTCCATAGCGCCGAACCGCTAGGCGAACGCTTCGAATCTCGTGCGGCCTCGCTATCGCGCCTGTTCGTTCAGCGCCAGGGGTGAGGCAGGGGCTGATCGCGCAGCATTGCCTCCAGATTGTCGAGGCACGCGATCCACGAACGTTCGTGTCAGGCCACCGCATCCGGCCAACCGTCGTCGTCTCGGAATCCGGTATGACGCACGTTCACGTCGGTACCCGTGGCGTGGGTGTGAGCGTGATGGTGACGTGGGTCGGCGGGGGAGGCGGGTCGCCGTCGTTCATGATCGCGCTTAGCTCATCGGGTCCCCGCCAAGTGAAAGCCAGGTAGCGGCAAGGGGCGATGGCAGTGATACGGCACCCGATCGTGCTGTTGTGTTCAGGGGCGTCGGGTTGCCAGAACAACTCGTAAGCCCCGCTCCGCTCCGCAGTGATCCTGGCCTGTGCCACGAACCACAGGGCGGCCTGCGAAGACTCAACCAGCGCTTGCCACACTCGCTCCGGAGGGCCGGAGACGTTCCGGTGCGTCTCTACCGAGCAGGTAACCGTCTCACTGATGGTCATCGGGCGGCTCCTTGTTTTCGGTGAGCGAGAAATCATCGGTCGCCGGACCCCAGCCGGTCGCGGCGAGCTGTGTGGCGTCATGCGGGCGTCGGCTCGCCGACCGCGACGGGCTCTATTCATGTCGATAACGTTTGACGAATCTTGCGCGAGATTCAACACGAGATGGCTCGCCGTAGTTGCCGTGTGGTTGCCCGCCGGGCGCGAGCCACCAACAGGGGCACGTCAGCCGATCGAGCGGACGGGTGACAACCGCGTCACCCCGCTTCGCAACGCTCCTTTCCCGGCGGGAGCGCGGTGCGGCGTCGTCCTAGCTGCGCGCCTGGATTCGTTCGCGCGGCCGGAGTCCGCGCGTCCCGGCGCGCCGCACCGGTGACGCGCCGGCGGCACCGGGCGACCGACCGGTGCTGGCCTCGGTGCAAAGGGTCGGGGCATCCGCTCTTCGGCGCGCGGCCCGGCCGTGCCTCTTGTTGCCTCCACGGGTCGTCGGAGCGGTTCCCACTTGTTTTGTTTCGACGCGCTTTGGGGAATGGCGTCACGACGGACGAGTGGCCGCGTCGCGGGCCCTGCGGGGCGGCGCGCCAGGCCCCCCGTGGCGAGCCCTCCCGCCGTTCCCGTAGACTGGAGATATCCACATCGTCGTGAGCAGGTCTTCCGCCTGCTTGTCGGGAGACAGACGGGGGCTCGGGTGAATTGGCTCGCGGCGGGACAGTAGAGCGATGAGGGGTTTCAAGAGCGAGATGGACGTCGCGACGAAGGACTGCACGGCGCTAAGCGACGCGGAGCTCGGCGAGCTCGCCGACCTGTGTGCCGAGAACGGGAACGGCTTTGAGGTCGGATTCCTCTCCAAGCAGCGCGAGGAGTGGGTGCTCGTCACCCACGCCCGGGAGCAGAACAAGCTGCGCGGCTTCGCCTTCTCGACCCTCGAGCGAATCGGCGGGACGCCGAGCCTGCTCGTCGGCGTCGCCTCGTTCACCCGCACCAACGTCGCCGAGCAGGCGTTGAAGTCGATCATGCGTGACCTTTTCCGCCGGGCGGTGCTCGCCTTCCCAGACGAGGACGTGCTGGTCGGCACGCGCATGGCGAACGCGGCCTCGTTCCGCGGCTACCTCGGGCTCGCCGATGTTGTGCCGCGTCCGGGGCACAAGCCCACTGGCGAGGAGCGGGCCTGGAGCCGCCGGCTCGCCAAGCGGTTCGGAGTCGACGGACAGCTCGACGACCGCGTCTTCGTCGTGCGGGGTGACGCCAGCCCCACGGGGATGCTCGACTACGCGCCGCGCAAGACGTCCGTCTCGGCGGCGAAGCTCGCGGAGCTCTTCAGCCTGCTCGACTGCTCACGCCGGGACACCCTCGTCGCCTTCGGCTGGGCGATGGCGGAGGACCTCGCCGCCGGTTCGCTCCCGAAGTAACCTCCGCATCCGGCGTACCCAGCGCCGGGGCACCCGGCGGGGCAGTACGGCGAGGACCAGCTTCTTCGCGTGACCCTGGCGCACCGCGGCGAGCCCGCAGATGAGGTAGCTCGGGCGGAAGCCGAGGGACTCGACGAGTTCGCCGCGCTTCAGCGGGTGCTCCGTCGCGAAGGCGGCGCGTCGCGCGATCGGGTCGCTGACGAGCACCGTCTGGGTGATCCCCGACCAGGAGACCGTGGCGACGACCTCGCCGTCGGTCCGCACGCCAAGCCCGAGGGCGCGTGGCGACGTCTCGATGACGACGACCGACTGGGACGTGCCGTCGAGGTCTCTGAAGGCGATCGACGTGCCCCAGGTCGACAGCAGGGAGGCGCCCGCGCGTTCCGGCGAGGCGAGCTGGTCGAGCAGCCGGCGGGCCGGGCGGCGCCGGGCACGCCCGAGAAGCGTCGGCGGGCCGAGGGCGACGATCGCCTCGGGACGGGCAGGATCCAGCGGCTCGTCGTTGTCGGCGAGCGTCAACGCCACGATGTCGAAGCGTGCGGACAGGCGCGCCGCGCCGTCCGGGGTCCGGGCCCGTTGCAGGTCGCGCCCCCCCTCGGGGCGCGACCGCAGGAGCGCCCCCGAGGCGAGGTCGACGCCAACCCACTCCTCAGGACCCGGCGAGAGCACGAGGCAGGTGAGTTCCGTGCCGGGCGCGGTGATCGGCGCCGTGCCGGCGCGCAGGTGACGGGGATACTGGATGCGCCGGTGGGCCGGGGGCGTCGTTGTCACGGGAAGATCATGGCCTTTGCGTCGGTGACCGCGCGGCTGATGCCGGAGGCGACCGTGGCGGGATCGGAGACCGGGGAGAGGCACACCCCGTGGCGGCAGATGTAGGCACCGGGGACCTCGCGCCCCTCGACCAGAGGGCTGCGCGGTGACTCCCCCCAAACGAGCACGCGGGCCGGGACGTAACCGGCCGACGCCGCGGCGACGAGGTCGGGTCGGTCCCCGACGACGACGACCTCGACGGCGCCGAGCTCGAGGAAGACCGCTGCTTCGACGAGGTGCGCGAACGCGAGCGGTGAGCTCGCCAACGCCGCGCCGACGGCCGTGACGCTCTCCGCGGCGCGGGTCCGGCAGTCGTCGTCACCGGTGATCGCGGCGAGCCGGGCGAGCGAAAGGGCTGCGACCGAGCCCGCCGCCGGGGTCACGCCGTCGTGGTTCCGCCGGGGGCGCACGACGAGCGTCTCGGCGTCGCTCCCCGTCGTGTACCAGCCCCCATCCTCGGCGGAGAAGAGCCGGATGAGCTCGTGCGCCGCGACGAGCGCCTCTTCGGTGTAGCGGCCGATGCCGGTGGCCTCGCCGAGTCGTGTGAGGCAGTCGACGACCCAGGCGTAGTCGGCGGCGAGAGCGAGGTGGGCGGCGCGTCCGGACTGCCAGGCCCGCAGCCACCTCCCGTCAGCCCGGCGCAGTGAGCCGAGGAGGAACTCACCGAGCTCGACCGCCGCGCGGCGCCACGCCCGGTCCCCGCTCGCCGCCGAGGCCTCGGCGAGCAGTGAGCAGGTCATCGCGTTCCACTCGGTGAGCACCTTGTCGTCCATCGCCGGCCGGACCCGGGCGGCGCGGGCGCGGGCGAGCTCGGCGCGGGCGCGGTCGACCTCAGCCGGTCGGATGAGGTCGCCGCGCACCGGCCGGTGCAGCACGCTGCGGCCGCCGGCGAGATGCCCCCCGGCGGTGACGCCGTACCAATCGGCGGCGGCGGCACCGCGTTCGGGCCCGAGGACGGCGTCGAATTGGCCGCGCGTCCAGAGGTAGAAACGGCCTTCCTCGCCCTCGGAGTCGGCGTCCTCGGAGGACCGGATGCCACCGGCCGGGTCGCACAGGACGCCCAGCACGTAGCCGAGGGTCTCGTCGAGCACCTGTCGCCAGCGGGCGTCGCCGGTCACCTGCCAGGCGTGGAGGTAGCAGCGGCCGAGCATCGCCTGGTCATAGGCCATCTTCTCGAAATGCGGCACCAGCCAGTGCCGGTCGACCGAGTAGCGGGCGAAGCCCCCGCCCAGGTGGTCGTAGATGCCACCCGACGCCATCGCCTCGAGCGTCACCGTCGCCATCTCGGCCGCCCGCCCGAAGCCGAGCTCGTGGGCGCGCCACAGCAACTCGAGCATCGGCGCCTGGGGGAACTTCGGCGCCCGCCCGACGCCGCCCCACTCCTCGTCGAAGCTCGCCGCGAACCTCTCGACCGCTTCCTTTACGAGCGCGTTCCCCGGGGGGAAACCCGCCGACGGCGTCGCCGGCCCGAGCCCGCCCGCCACGGCCGCCGTGAGCTCGCCGGCCTGCCGGTCGAGCTCGTCTCGTTGGCTCGCCCAGGCGTCGGCCACCGCGGCGAGCACGTCGGCGAAGGCGGGAAGGCCGTGGGCCGCGCCGGCGGGGAAGTACGTTCCGCCGAAGAACGGGCGGCCCTCGGGGGTCGCGAAGACCGAGATCGGCCACCCCGCCTGCCCGGTGAGCTCCTGGACGGCCTCGAGGTAGACGGCGTCCAGGTCAGGCCGCTCCTCCCGGTCGACCTTGATGGCGACGAAGCCGTCGTTGAGGAGCCGCGCGACGGCTTCGTCCTCGAACGACTCGTGCGCCATGACGTGGCACCAATGGCAGGCCGAGTAGCCGATCGAGATGAAAAGCGGGCGGTCGAGCTGGCGGGCCGTCGCCAGCGCCTCCTCGCCCCACGGGTACCAGTCGACCGGGTTGTCCCGGTGCTGTCGCAGGTACGGGCTGAGCTCGCCAGCGAGGTGATTCATGGCGCCGCCCGGCGGTTTGAGACGACGCGGCGCAGCACGTCCCGGCGGACCTTGCCGACCGCCGTGCGCGGCAATGCCGTGACCAGGTCGAGCTGCCGGGGCGCGGCGACCGGGCCGAGGACGTCGCGCACGAGCTCGCGCAGCTCGTCGAGCGTCGGTGGTTCCGCGGCGTTGGTCTCGACGACGGCGACGACGCGCTCGCCCCACTCGGTGTCCGGCGCGCCGAGCACGACGGCCTCGGCGACGCCCGGATGGGTGCGTAGCACGGCCTCTACGGCGCCGGGCCAGACGGCCTCGCCGCCGGTGCGGATGCACTCCGCCATCCGCCCGAACACCTCGAGGCGGCCCTCGCATGTAAGCCTCCCGGCGTCGCCCGTCCGGAACCACCCGTCGGCGTCCTTCGGGTCGTTGCCAGGCCGGTAGGTGCGGAGCAGCATCGGGCCGCGCAGCTCGATCTCGTCGCCGGCGGCGATCCGGATCCCGACGCCGTCGAGCGGCCGGCCGTCGTAGACGACCCCGCTCCCGGTCTCGGTCAACCCGTAGGTCGCGACGGTGTTGCGCGGCCGCCTGTTCGGCATCGGGCCCCCGCCGAGGACGATCGTGCGGTAGAGCTCCGCTGTCTGGCCGAGGCGGGCGAGGGCAGTCGGGACGAGCGAGACGAGCGTCGCGCCGCGCCTCGCCGCGGCTTCGACCCCGGCGGGGTCGAAGCGGGGCTGCACCTCGAGCGGGGTGCTGGTCGCGAGTGCCCTCGTCACGACGGCGAGCCCCCCGACGTGGGCGAGCGGCAGGCAGCAGAGCCACTTGTCGGCGGCGGGGTCGACGGCGAGGCGCCCCGCCACCGCCCGGGCCGACGCCGCCACCGCCTCGTGGGTGAGGACGACGCCGCGGGGCTCGCCGGTCGTTCCCGAGGTCGCGACGACGAAGGCGTCGCCCTCCTCGACGGGCTCGCCGCCGGCGAGGGCGGTCTCGCCCCCGTCGGCGGTCACCACGGCGGCAGGGCGCAGGGTGGCGTAGAGGCGCGCCTTGGCGGGTTGGGGGAGGCGTTGGTCGACCGGCAGGACCGCGTCGCCGTCGTCGAGGGTGCGGCGCAGGGCGGTTACGAAGCCGCCGTCGCCCGCCATGTCCAAGGCGACGAGGCGACGCACTCACGGTAGCCTAACGGGCTCATGACGCGTGCTGAGCTGGGCGTGCCCGCCTGGAAGGCGGCCGGAGAGTACCGCGACATCAGCTACGAGACGGCCGAGGGGATCGCCAAGCTGACGATCCGCCGGCCCGAGGTGCGCAACGCCTTCCGGCCCCAGACGATCGCCGAGCTGTCTCAGGCTCTCGGGGCCGCCCGGGACGATCCCGACGTCGGCGTCGTCATCCTGACGGGGCAGGGCACCGAGGCGTTCTGTGCCGGCGGGGACCAGAAGGTCCGCGGCGACGACGGCTACCTCGGCGACGACCGGGTCGCGGCCCGCGGTCTCGGCCGGCTGAACGTCCTCGATCTGCAGGTCCAGATCCGGCGCCTGCCAAAGCCCGTCGTGGCGATGGTCGCCGGCTACGCCATCGGCGGCGGCAACGTCCTCCAGCTCGTCTGCGACCTGACGATCGCCGCCGACAACGCGCGGTTCGGTCAAAGCGGGCCGCGCGTCGGCAGCTTCGACGCCGGCTACGGTGCCGGCCTGCTCGCCCGCACGATCGGCACGAAGAGGGCCAAGGAGATCTGGTTCCTGTGCCGCCAATACGACGCGCCACGCGCCCTGGAGATGGGGCTCGTCAACGCCGTGGTGCCGCTCGACCGGCTGGAGGCCGAGACCGTAGCCTGGTGCCGGGAGATGCTGCAGTTCTCGCCGCTCGCGCTGCGGATGCTGAAGGCCGGCTTCAACGCCGCCGAGGACGGTCTCGCCGGCGTCCAGCAGCTCGCCGGGGACGCGACGATGCTTTACTACATGACCGGGGAGGCACAGGAGGGCAGGGACGCCTTCGTCGAGCACCGGGGGCCCGACTTCCGCCGCTTTCCGCGTCGGCCCTGAGCGCCCGGTGCCCGCACCGGGCATGACGTCGCAGCGGGCGGGGGTGGCCCGGTGGGTCGCGGCGGCGCGGCCCCGCACCCTTCCCGCCGCCGTCGCCCCCGTCGCGGTCGGGGTCGCCGTGGCGCGCTCGACCGGTCATGTCGTCGCCTGGCACGGCGCCCTCGCCCTCGTCGTCTCGCTGGCGATGCAGATCGGCGCCAATTACGCCAACGACTACTCCGACGGCGTGCGCGGCACGGACAAGGGACGCGTCGGGCCGACCCGTCTCGTCGCGGCGGGCCTCGCCACCCCGGCGGCGGTGCGCGTCGCCGCCGTCGCCGCCTTCGCCGTCGGGGCGGCGGCGGGCCTCGTCCTCGCCGTCGTCGTGTCGCCGTGGCTGATCGCCGTCGGCGCGGCCTGCATAGCCGCCGCCTGGTTCTACACGGGCGGCCCCCGTCCGTACGGCTACGCAGGGTACGGCGAGCTGTTCGTCTTCGTCTTCTTCGGCCTCGTCGCCGTCGTGGGCACGACATACGTCACCTCGGGCGAGCTCCCGGCGACGGCCTGGCTCGCCGCGCTCCCGGTCGGGTTGCTGGCCGTCGCCCTCCTCGTCGCCAACAACCTGCGGGACATCGCCACCGACGCGGCCCGTGGCAAGCACACGCTCGCCGCCCTCCTCGGCGACGGGGCCACGCGCCTTTCCTATTCCGTTCTCGTCGTCGGGGGTGTCCTGTGCGCGGCGGACGTCGCGCCGTGGCGGCACTTCGCCCTCCTCGGGCTCCTCGCCGCGCCGGTGGCCGCTGTCCCGCTGCGACGGGTCCGGGCCGGCGCGGCGGGCGGCGAGCTCGTCCCGGTCCTCTCCCTGACCGGCCTCGTCGAGATCGCCTTCGGTCTTGCGTTCGCGATCGGTATCGCGCTTTGACGGTGCTTCGGAAATGAGCGGGGTGCGGTCACGGTGACCTGCCCGTGCTCGCGATCGTTGCCCCACAACGGAACCCTGAGGCGTGGGCGAAGGCTCGATCGCGCTTCGCGTTCTAGGGCACCGCCGCGGTCGCTGATCGCCGATTATTTGCTGGTTGCGCCCATGGCGTTACGCCGAAGGGGCGCGCCCAGATTGCCTAATAATGATGCGACGCACGGGCGGTCGAGCCAATACGCCATCCGGCGCAGGTCCCGTGACAGGGGCGTGCGTGACGCGGCCGTTCTGCGCCGTAGGGTTGCGCGGGTTACAAGGCGATGGAATCGCCCAAGGGGCTGGAATCTCGGTCGTCCCCACGCGCAGGTCGGGCATCTGGAAGAGGGTTGATGCAGAGCGGGATCTTTCCAAGGCGCCTCACTGGCTCAAGGCGAGCGTGCCTGCTCGCGCTCGCAGCAGTCCTGTTTGGGGTCTTGACCGCGGTGATCCGGAGTGGCTCGACCGGCGCGGCCACGACCACGGCCACGATCCCACTGCCCAGCTCCACGTTGTACTGCCTGGATGACCCCTGCTACTCCCCGCAGCAGATCCAGGTCGCGTACGGGATCCAGCCGTTGCTGGAGCGCGGGATCGACGGCCGTGGCGAGACCGTGACGGCCGTCGTCCCTGTCCCTATCCCCAGCCAGGGACCCACCGATATCCGTCAGGACCTGGCAGCCTTCGACAGCAGATTCCATCTGCCCGCCGCACGCATCGAGGTCGTGACGAGCCTCGTTCCTTCAGCCTCGCAATGGCAGGCGACGGGGGAGGAGATCGGCGATCTCGAGATCTTGCACGCGGTCGCGCCTGGCGCGACCCTCCGGGTGGTGCTGTTTCCCGCGTCTTGGGACAAGAGCCCCGCGAACGCGACTGCGGACATGCTCGCCGTGTTGCCGCTCGTTGTCTCCCAAACCGACGTGGCTTCGATCAGCTGGGGCCTGGGATCGCACTACTTCACCCCGGCTCAGGTGGCCAAGATGCACGCCATCCTGCTCGGGGCGGAGGCTCATCACGTCACGGTGGTCGCCAGCTCCGGCGACAATGGCGTGTACCCCACCGATTGGGGGTGGGGCGGGCGGCGGGTCAAGGAGGTCGAACTCCCGTCCTCCGACCCGCTCGTACTCTCCGTCGGCGGCACGCAGCTCAGCGCGAATCCCAAGACCGGCGCCTACATCGGCGAGACCGCCTGGAGTGGTTCAGGTGGCGGCTTCAACCACCTATACGCCCGCCCCGCCTATCAAGTTGGCGAGCCGGGGATCTCCAAGACGAGGGGCGTGCCCGACGTGGCCGCCGACGCTGCTGCGCCCGGCGGCATGGCGCAGGTTTACACCTCCGATGGCACGGCATACCTCGTGACGGAATCCGGCACGAGCGGTTCCGCGCCGCTCTGGGCGGGAATCATGGCCCTGGCCGACGAGTACGCCCATCACGACCTCGGCGTCGTCAACCCCGCCATCTACGACATCGGCCGCGGCTCCAGCTACCACAAGGCCTTTCACGACATCACGACAGGCTTCAACGGTTACGAGGCGGCTCCCGGATGGGACCCGGTGACAGGCTGGGGATCCCCCAACGCGCAGGTGCTCATCCCTCTGCTGGCCCGCTTTGCCAGTGGCAGCGACACCTAGCCGGACCACGCCGCCGGGCGCTGCGATGTGTCCCTCAACAACCACGGCCACCCTGTGCCGGAGTGTTCCAGATCGCCGAATAGGCGGGGCACCTTCCAGCTCCGGGGGCATCGCGTGCTTGCTGTCGCGAGCGGTGTACCCCGCCCATTTCCGAAGAGCCGCCAAAGCCGGGGGCTTCTCGCCCCGCGCCCCATTTCGGTGAGCGTCCGAGCTGGGGACCGCCTCCCGCTAGGGCGAACCGGGAAGAGCCAGCCACGCCTCGACGAGCGCGGCGAACGGTCCCGGCGCCTCGAACGGGGCCGCGTGGCCCACGCCGGGGAGCGGGGCGAAGGTCGCGTTGGCGCCGATCGTCGCGGCGAGGTCCTGCCCGATGGACGTGTAGGCGGAATCGAGGCTCCCCGCGACGACGAGAACGGGCATCGCGAGCGCCCGCAGGCGGGCCGGGTCGTAGCGCTGCGTCCCGGTGCCGAGCGTGCGGAGCGCCCCGGCGAGGCCGGCGGTCGTGTTCTCGCGACGGGCGGCGACATTGGCCGTAGCCTCGTCGAGGTGAGCGAAGAGCGGTGCCGCCAGCCACTCGGCGAGGAAGGCCTCGAGCGTGGGTCCACCCCCGCCGGCGGGAGCGAGGCGCGTGGCGAGCGCCTCGTCGTCCCGGCGCCGCCGCTCCAGCTCGGCGGCGTCCGCGATCCCCGGGTGCGCACCGACGAGGACGAGGCGGCGCACGAGTTCCGGGCGGACGAAGGCGGCGTGGAGGGAGACGCGGCCGCCCATCGAGTATCCGACGTAGGTTCCCCCGCCGCCCGCCTCGGCGACGAGCTCCCCGGCCTCGGCGAGGTCCCGGGCGGCGACGCCGGCCGACCGCCCGTGGCCGGGAAGGTCGACCGTCACCACCTCGTGACGGGGGGCGAGCTCATTGGCGACCGCTCCCCAGGAGCGCCCGGTCTGGGTGAAGCCGTGGACGAGGACGAGACGACCCCCCTCACCGAGGCGCTCCGTGGCGAGAGGGTCGGCCGGCGTGCGACGGGGGACCGGGGGCATCGGCCGTGACGCTACAGGCGAGCTTCGCGGCGACGCTCGTCGACGAGTGGGTCCGCGCCGGGCTCACGGAGGCCGTGGTCGCCCCGGGGTCGCGCTCGAGCCCGCTGGCGGTCGCCCTCCTCGCCGACGGCCGCCTGCGGGTCCACGTCCGCCTCGACGAGCGGTCGGCGGGCTTCTTCGCGATCGGGCTCGCCCTCGGTTCGGGTCGCCCGGTCGTCGTCCTGGTCACGAGCGGCACGGCCGCCGCCGAGCTCCACCCGGCGGTCGTCGAGGCCGACCTCGCGGGGGTGCCGCTCGTCGTTTGCACGGCGGACCGTCCGCCCGAGCTGCGCGACGTGGGCGCGGCGCAGACGATCGACCAGCAGCACCTCTACGGGCGCGCCGTCCGCTTCTTCGCCGATTCGGGGGTGCCCGACCCCCTCGGCCGGGAGTACTGGCGCTCGCTGGCGAGCCGTCTCGTCGCCGAGTCCCGCGCCGGTCCCCGGGGGCCGGGCCCCGTACACGCCAACCTGCCGTTTCGCGAGCCACTCGGCGGCACGCCCGACGACCTCCCGCCGGGCCGCGACGGCGCCCGACCCTGGCACGACGTCGTGGGCGGTGCCGCCGCGCCCGAGGCGGTCGTCGCCCGTCTCGCCGACGGGTTAGGCGCAGCCAACCGGGGCGTCATCGTCGCCGGCCGGGGGGCGGCCGAAGGGGACCCGTCGGGAGCATGGGCGCTCGCCGCCGCCCTCGGATGGCCGGTTCTCGCCGATTCGCTCGCCTTCCCGCGTCTTCCCGCGCCGGGAGCCGTGGCGGCGGCCGACGCCCTCGTGCGGAGCCGGGCGGCGCTCGGTCGGCTGCGGCCCGAGGTGGTCCTCCGTCTCGGCGCGCCGCCGGCGAGCCGGGCGATCGCCAGCTGGCAGGCGGCGCTCGACGCGGCCGGCGTGCCACTCTGGCTCGTCGATCCCCACGGCCGCTTCGCCGACCCGGGACGGACGGCCGCCCTCGTCGCCGCGGCCTCCCCCGGAGCCGTCTGCCGCGCCGTCGCGACCGCCCTCGGCGGCTCGCCGGCGCACCTCGGCGGGTGGCGGGACGCCTGGGACGAGGCCGAGGCGGCGGCGCAGGCTGCGATCGACGCCGTGCTCGCCCGCCCGGGCGGGTTGAGCGAGCCCGGGGTCGCGCGACAGCTCTTCGCCGCGCTCCCCGCCTCCGCGGCGCTCGTCGTCTCCTCGTCGATGCCGATCCGTGACCTCGACGCCTTAGCCGCGCCGCGGACCGGTGCGCCTACGGTCTTTTCGAACCGCGGGGCGAACGGGATCGACGGCGTCGTCTCGACGGTGCTCGGCGTGGCCGCCGGCCGCCGGGCTGGCGGCACGGCTCCCGGGGCGGCCCGCACGTTCGGGCTCGTCGGCGACCTCGCCTTCTTCCACGACCTGTCGGGTCTGGTGTGGGGCCGCCATGAGCAGCGGCCCGAGGCGACGATCGTCGTCCTCGACAACGCCGGAGGCGGGATCTTTTCGTTCCTGCCGCACACGGCCGAGATCGGGGCGGGCCTGTTCGAACGGGCCTTCGGCACGCCACAGGCGCCGGATGTCGGAGCCGTCGCCGAGGCGCTCGGTTGCCGGGTGCACCGGGCGGCGACGCCGGCCGAGTTCCGAGCGGCGCTCGACGAGGCGGGGGAGGCGGAAGGCGTCGACGTGGTCGTCGTCCGCACGGAGCGCGCCGCCAACGTCGCCGTCCATGCCGCCCTCGAGGCCGCCGTCGTGGCGGCCGTCGACGGGTCCGCCCCCGGTTCCGGTTAGGTGGGGAAGCGCCGGGCGTCGCCGGCGGCGTAGCGCGCGACGGTGGCATCGGTCTCGGCGGCGCGCTCGATCGTCACGACGAGCCCGTCTAGGTCGGCGGCGGGCAGCGCGCAGGTCATCTCCTCCGGCGTCATGCCGGTGCGGACCCGTGAGAGGGCGCAGCCGACGCTCGCCGCCGGGAGGCGCTGCTCCTTGGCGAGGGCGACGATGTGGCACTGCGGCTTGCCGCCGATGAGCAGCCCGGGGATCGCGTCGGAGAGCACCATCAGCTGGCGGCCGTTCACCCGCAGCAACACGACGTCGGGCCGCACCCCGGCCGGGGTGGCGGCGAGCGGGCCGTAGGTGATGGCCCCCGGCCGTCCCGCGACGGAGGGGAGCGCCGCGGCGTCCTGGGCCGTCACCCAGCCACAGCCCATCAGCTCGGCGACGTCTTCGTTCTTCGCGACGTCCTCCAGCGTCGCGAGGCCGTGGGTCACGCGCCCGACGCTGCAGTTGCCGTGGTCCTCGGGCACGGTCGCGAACGTGCTGGTGGCTCCCCGCATCCAGAACACGCAACCGGCGGGGACACGTCCCCGGCGCCCGTCGGCGGTCGGCGCCGAGATGGGGTCGTCGAAGCGGGAGACGCCGGCGGGGGGCTCTTTGGTGAACGAGATCGCCACCGGCGGCGCGGCGAGGTGGAGGGCGCTCGTGAGCCGCGTGGCGAGCGAGCCCCAGTCAGGCAGGGTCATCCGCCGTTTCTACCTCACTCCCGCCCGGCGCGCGCCCCACCCGCCGGACGGTGGTCGGCCGGTGGCCCCGGCGCCTGTGGCAGGCTGGAAAGATGCCGAGTTGCTCGGAGGACTTCGCGTTCCGCGGGCTCATCCACCAGGTGAGCGACCCGACACTGCTCCCCCGGCTGGACGCCGGGGGCGAGAGCGTCTACGTCGGCTTCGACCCGACGGCCGACAGCCTTCAGATGGGCAATCTCCTGCAGCTGTGCACCCTGCGCCGCCTCCAGCTCGCCGGGCACCGGCCGATCGCGGTCGCCGGGAGTGGGACGGGCCTCATCGGCGATCCCGGCGAAAGAGCAGAGGAGCGCCCGCTCATCTCTCGCGCCGAACTCGAGGCCAACCTCGTCGGGATCCGCCCGCAGCTCGAGCGCTTTCTCGACTTCTCGCCCTCCTCCGAGCACGCCGCCCTCGTCGTCGACAACGGCGACTGGCTTTGCGGGCTCTCCATGGTCGATTTCCTGCGGAACGTCGGACGGCACTTCACCGTGAACCAGATGGTGGCGAAGGAGTCGGTGCGGATGCGATTCGACCGACCGGACCAGGGCATCTCGTACACGGAGTTCAGCTACATGCTCCTCCAGGCCTACGACTTCCTCCACCTGTTCGACGAGTTCGGCTGCCGGGTCCAGGCGGGTGGGAGCGACCAGTGGGGGAACATCACGATGGGCGTCGAGCTCATCCGGCGGGTGCGCGGCGAGACCGCCTACGCCCTCACCTCGCCGCTCGTCACGACGCCCGACGGGACCAAGTTCGGCAAGTCCGAGGCGGGCGCCCTCTACCTTGACGCGGCAAGGACGAGCCCGTATGCGCTCCACCAGCACCTCGTCCGCGTCGAGGACTCGGTCGTCGGCGCCTACCTGCGGTACTTCACGTTCCTATCCCACGACGAGATCACCGCCCTCGACGAGGCGACGGCCCGACGGCCCGCGGCGCGGGAGGCCCAGCGGGTCCTCGCCCGCGCCGTTTGCACGCTCGTCCACGGGGAGGCCGAGACGAAACGCGCCGAGGCCGCCGCCGGGGCGCTTTTCTCTGAAGATGTCGCGGCGCTCGATGAGCAAACCCTGCTCGAGGTGTTCGCCGACGCGCCGTCCTCGACGATGCCGAAGGGCGCCCTCGACGGTGAGGGCGTCGACGTCGTCGACGCCCTGGCGGCGTCGGGCCTCGTCGCCTCGAAGAGCGCGGCCCGCACGGCGGTCGCCCAGGGCGGCGCCTACGTCAACAACCGCCGCGTCGCTGCCGACGCGCGCCTCACGGCAGCCGACCTGATCGCCGGGCGCTACATCGTGTTGCGCCGCGGCCGGCGCGAGCAACACCTGCTGCGCTTCGGCTGAGCGGCCTCAGCTCCCCGCCAGAAGCGCGCGCTCGACGAGGGCGAGCGGCAGGCAACCCGTGGCGGCGATGGCGTCGTGGAAGGAACGAAGGTTGCCGCGCCCCGCGGCCAGGTAGCCCTGGCGTATCCGCTCGATCTCGAGGCTCCCGGTGAGGTACGAGGGTGCCTGGGTCGGCCAGGCGCAGTAGCGGCTCACCTCGGCCCGGGCGACCGGCGCGGGCAGGCCGGCGTTCGTCTCCATGTAGGCGACTGCCTCCTCGACGCCGAGGTCGCCGATGTGCAGTCCGGTGTCGACGACGATGCGGGCAGCGCGGAAGATGCGCGCGTTCAGCTGCCCGAGCTCGGCGCGCCGTTCGGAGAAGTAACCCTGCTCGCGCATCATCTGCTCGGCGTAGAGGGCCCAGCCCTCCGAGAAGTACGAGGAGTGGACGAACTGGCGGACACGGCGCGTGGACGTCTTCATCCAGGTGAGGTGCCAGTGGTGGCCGGGGTAGGCCTCGTGGACGGTGATCGTGGGGATGACGTGGCGGTTGTTCGCGGCCAGGAGGCGGGCGTTGTCGGCGGGCGTGGTCCCCGCCGGCGGCCACGGCACGTTGAAGTGCCCGACCCTTCCCGGGCGGAAGGCCGGCGGCGAGATGTACGAGGCGACGGCGATGATCGGGCGCAGGAACGGCGGAGTCGGCTCGACCCGGCACTCCTCGCCGGGCGGGAGGCTGACGAGGTCGTTGGCCCGGAGGAACGCACGGGCCTTGCCGACCTCGTTCTCGTAGCAGTCGCGCATCTCCTCGAAGGTCGCCGGGTGGTCCTCGCTCATCGCGGCGAAGACGGAGCGCCACGTGGGCGCGTGCGGGTCGATTCCCCGGGCGAGCTCGTTCATCTCTGACTCGAGCTGGCCGAGCACCCTCCGGCCCCGCGCGCGCAGCTCGACGGCGCCGTAGCCGAGGAGCTCGCGCTCGCGAAGCAGCGCCGAGTACCGTTCCTCGCCGATGGCGTAGTCGCCCCGTGCCGAGGTGGCGAGCTCGGTAAGGAAGGAGCGAAAGCCCTGGAACGACTCGGCCGCGGTTCCGGCCGCTTCGGCGACTGCGGCGCGCAGGGCCGGTGCGGTGAACTCGCGCGGGAGCATCTCCTGGAAGTACGGGATCGCCGCCTCGCACTGGTTGATGGCGCGCCCGACGATGAGCGGGTTGGCGAGCTCGGCCGAGAGGTTCGCCCGCCCGGCCTCGAGCGCCCCGGCCATCGCCCGCAGCCGGCCCGTCGTGTAACGGGCGAGTTCCTCCTCGGGGAAGCTGCGGTGGATGACGAGGCTGAGGATCCCGTCGAAACACGGGTCGAGGTACACCGACGGGTTCCGACGCCAGGCGCGCCACGACTCGAGGACCTGCCGTCCGCGGAGGAGGGCGATCAGGGCATCACGGTCGACGCGCTGGTCCGGCCCGAGTCTGCCGGCGTCGACGGCGAGGAGATGGGCGAGCCACGCCGCGTCCGCCGCCGCCCTCTCGGCGAAGGCTGCCGCCGTGAGGTCATCGATCTCGCCGTGCGCGCCCTCGGCGCCCAGGGCGGTCGCGGTGACCGGCGACGCCGCGAACTCGTGGGCGAGCCATTGGTCGAGCACGACGTCGAAGGGCGTGTCGGGTCGGGGGGGGATCATGGCCAGAAGCTAGTGCCGCGTCTCTTGGACGGGCGGGAGGCGTCGCCGCGGATAGGGTCCCGGTCGTGGCCGATTCCTCCCAGCCCGCCGGGCCTCCTGCCGACGGGGCGAGCCCCGACGGCTACGAGCGCGTTCGCCGGCGCGTGCTCTGGCGGATGCCGACGGGCCTCTACCTCGTCGGCGCGGCCGCCGGTGGCGAACGCAACCTGATGACGGCGAGCCTCGTCGTGCAGCTCTGCGCCGAACCGAAGCTCGTCGGCGTCGCCGTCGACGTGACGGCGCGCACCCACGAGCTGATCGCCGCGGGCGGATGCTTCACCGTCTCGCTCGTCGCCCGAGCCGATCGCGCCCTCGTGCGCAAGTTCGTCAAGCCCGCCCGCGACGACCCCGCCGCCCACACGCTGAACGGGGTCGCTTACCTGGACGCGCCCTCGACCGGGGCGCCGGTGCTCGCCCAGGCGGTGGGCTTCCTCGACTGCCGTCTCGAGCGGACCGTCTCCCTCGGCTCGCACACGCTCTTCGTCGGTGAGGTCGTCGGTGCGGCCTTCGGCCCGATGGGCGAGGCCGACGTGCTCCGCATGGAGGACACTCGCATGAACTACGGGGGTTGAGCGCGGTGGCCACGACGCATCGGGCCGCGCCGCACCTGCGCCGGCCGCAGCCGCTCGAGCTCCGTCGCGTCGCCGACGCCGCGGCGTTGCGTTCTCTCCTCGGCGAGCTGCGGGGCGCCGACGCCTACGCCCTCGACACCGAGTTCCACCGGGAGCGGACCTACTTCGCGCGGCTCGCTCTCCTCCAGGTCGCCTGGCCCGGGGGGATCGCGCTCGTCGACCCGCTGGCCGTCGACGTGGCGGGGTTCGCCGAGCTGCTCGCCGGTCCGGGGATCGCCGTCATTCACGCCGCCGACCAGGACCTCGAGGTCCTCGAGCGGGCGTGCGGGGCGGCGCCGACGCGGTTGTTCGACACACAGCTCGCGGCGGGGTTCATCGGTCTGGCGACGCCCTCGCTCGTCGCGCTCGTCGAGCGCCTGCTGGGGATCCGCCTCGACAAGGGCGACCAGCTCACCGACTGGACGCGTCGGCCCCTCACCGACGAGCAGTGCCAGTACGCGGCGAACGACGTCGCCCACCTCCTCGAGCTCCACCGGGTGATCGTCGAACGTCTCGTGGCGAGCGGGCGTCTCGCCTGGGCCGAGGAGGAGTGCGCCGCCCTGCTCGCGCGGGCCCGCCAGCCGGTCGTCCCTGAGGAGGCCTGGTGGAAGTTGCGCCAAGCTCGCCAGCTGCGCGGTGCCGAGAGGGGCGTCGCCCAATCGGTGGCGGCCTGGCGGGAACGGCGCGCCCAGACCCTCGACCGGCCCGTCCGTTTCATCCTCTCGGACCTCGCCCTGGCGGCGATCGCCCATCGGCCCCCGAAGAGCCGTGACGACCTCGCCCACGTGCGCAACCTCGACGTGCACAGCCTGGGTGAAGCGGTGGTGGCCGAGCTGCTCGCCGCCGCCGCCGAAGGGAGCCGGCTCCCCCCCGAGTCGATCCGGCTTCCCCCCGGGCCGAGGGGCGACGCCGTCGGCAAGCCGGCGGTCGCGCTGGCGCTCGCCTTCGCCGGTGAGCTCGCCCGTCAGCTGGAGATCGACCCGGCGCTGCTCGCCACCCGGGCCGATGTCGTCGGGTTCCTCCAGCAGCCTCGGGAGGGCCGTCTCACGGCCTCCTGGCGCCACGAAACTGTCGGCGAGCCGCTCGCCCGGCTCGTCACGGGGCAGGCGGCTCTCGCCCTCGAGGAGGGCTCGCTCGTCCTGGAGGAGCGCTCGCGCCGCCGGTATCCCGGCTAGCGCCCCCCGGCGCCCGGCGGAGCGACGTGTGGACCTGGTCGCCGATCCGGCGGAAGCCGACGCGGGCGTAGCTTCGGAGGGCGGCCGAGCTCCCCGGGGTGAGGAACACCAGCTCGGCCCCGGCCGAGAAGGCCATGGTCGCGAGGGACCAGGTGAGCGAGGAGGCGAGCCCGCGGCCCCGCCAAGCCTCGGCGACGGCGATCCCCGTGATCTCGGCGAATCCGTCCCGCACGGCTGAGCAGTTCCCCGCTCCGACGACACGTCCGGCGGCTGGCTCGCACGCCGTCGCGACGAAGCCGCCGTTGCGGAGCACGCGGTCGAGCGGGGAGGTCAGGTCGGCTCCGGCCGGCTCGGCCTGACCGAACGCGGCGTTCTGAACGCGGGCCGCGGCGGCGAGCTCGTCGGGCGTGGCGGGCGGGCGGACCGTGAATTCGCTCCGGGTGGCGATCTCGCGCAGGTCGCGCGCGCCGGCGCCCATCAAGGCGAGGACGGCTTCGATGACGAAGCCGGCCGGGGCGAGGACGGCCTCGAGGGAGGGGCAGAGCGCGGGGAAGTACTCGGCGCGGCTGACGCGGTTGCGCCTGCGGAACGCCTCGACGAGCGCCGCCACCTCGTCAGGCGAGGGCGCGGCACCGTCGTCAGGGATGGCGTAGTTGAGGTACGGATTGGCGTCGCCCTCGGTGAAGGTCGCGAGGAACGGGCCGACCCGTTCGAGGGTCCGGCCCGCCGCCGCGGTCGAGCGGACGAAGGCGGCGAGGTGCGCGAGATTCTCCTCGTCGGCCGGCAACGGTTGGAAGCCCGGTCGGCTAGGCGGGTGAGTCGTCGGCGCGCGGCGGCGCGGTCCGGGGCGGTCGGAGGTCGATCGTCAGCGTGAGGATTCCGTCGGCGAGACGCGCCTCGGCGTCGCCGACCATCGCGAAGTCCATGTAGTCGAGCTCCATCTGCTCGGCGATGCGGCGCCGTTCGGCCCCCTCGACGGGTGGCATCCCCCTCCGCCGGACTGCCGCGGCGCGCTCGCGGAAGCGCGCCGTCATGGCCTCGGGGTCGAAGCCTTCGGGCACGCCGCCAGGTTACCGGCGCCACGGCTGGGGCGGAGTGGCCGGTCGCGCGGGGTGTCCGGCGGTATGCTGCACGGCGCAGCAGGGTCCTGGACACGGATCCGGGCGGTGCCGCGGTGATGAGGGCCGCGGGTGTCACGTGCTCCTGCACACAGGGAGTGGCTCGTGAAAAAGGGACGGCATCGGCGCTTCGAAGAGGCGCGCAGCCTGAAGCGTGCGGTCGAGGCCGTCGTGGAACCCTGCCCGGAGTGCGGCGCGCGTCCCGACGAGGATCACGCCAGCTGGTGTCTCTATGAGTCCGAGGAGCTCGAGGAAGACGCCGAGGACCTGACCTGAACCCGCGCCCGCCGGACGACGGGATGCGGCAGGGGCTGGCGGGCGGTGATGTACTCGTCCAGGTAGCCGGCGATCATCTTGTAGACGGTCGGGCCGAGGAGCGCGCCGAGTTCGTCGGCGAGGCTCCGGTAGACGGGCTCGGCCGCGACGAAGGCCTCCGGGGCCTCGGTGCACCACCAGTGGAACTCCTCGCCGGCCGGTCCCCAGTGGCGCCGCTCCCACTGCGTGACCGTCGAGGTGACGTGCCCTCCCTCGTCGGTCGCGTCCTCCCGGCGCACCGGGAGCTGCCAGCAGACGTCGGGCTTGTACAGGTACGGAGCGACACCCGCCTCGAGGGCGGCCCGGTGGAGGGCGCACCCCGGGCCCCCCGGGAAGCCCGGGCGGTTGAGGAAGATGCAGGCCCCCTCGACGAGCCGCGTCGCCAAGTCCTCACCCTGCCGCTTCATGACGCCGGCGCGTTGCGCCCTCCGGATGTGCTGGAACTGGCTCGGGGTGAGGCGTGCCGCGGCCGCCTCGACACGCCGGGCGTCCTTCTTGTCGGCGAGATGGGCACCATAGCTGCAGCAGCCCTCGGCGAGCTCGGCCGCCGGCCCGGTGAGGACGCCCTGGCAACCGGCGTTGTAGATGCACTTCCAGGCGCTGGCGAGGAAGGTGACGTCGATGACCCAGGTGCGGTCCTCGTCCGGGTCGGCGAAACTCACCCACTCGTGCGCGTCGTCGGGGATGGGCACGGGGCGAACGCTACCGGGGCGGCGCCGACACCGGCGAGCTGTCCGTGGGTCGGTTCGGCGCAGCAGAACCAGGGCTCGCTGAGGTGCGGCCGCAGCCGGGCCTCGGGACCACGGCTGACCACGGGCTCCGGGGGTCCGGGGTCGCGTCGGCCGAGGTGCCCGAAGACGAGGGCGCGCACGGCAGCGTAGGTCGTCTCGACCGGCTCGCCGCCGCCGGCGGCGGCCTCGGTGCGGGTGGCGAGCGCCGCTTGCAGCTCGTCGAGGAGCGGGTCCTCGGCCCGCCAGCGGTGGCCGAGTGACGCCGCGTCGAGACCGCCGAGGCAGGCGGCGAGGACGGGGTCGACGCCTTCTAGCAGGAGTGACCCCGGCGGGATGAGGAGGCGGATCGAGTACTGGACCGGGTCGACGTTCGCCACGAGGTCGAAACGGGCGACGAAGTCGACGATGTCGACCAGGTCCTGGCGGCAGGTCCACGGCGTAAAGGGGAGGAACGAGGGCCGGATCTCGACGCCCAACCGGCGCAGCTGGGCGATGGCACGACCGGCGTCGTCTGAAGTGTGACCCTTCTCGAGGCGGCGCAGTACGACCTCGCTCGTCGATTCGAAGGCCGAGACGACGAAAACCAGGCCGAGTGTCGCCAGCTCGGCGACGACGTCGGGATGGCGCAGCAGGTGCGAGACCTTGATCGTCGCGTCGAAGGTGACCTCGGGGTGGCCGGCGCGGAGACCCCGGGCGATGCGGAGCGCGTGGGCCGGGCGGTTGAGGAAGTCCGGGTCGGCGAAGCGCACGTGAGCGGCCCCGGCCGCGACGAGGCCGTTGATGTCGGCGAGCACGGCCCCGGGGGCCACCGCTCGCGACCGCCCGCCGTAGACGACGGGCACCGGGCAGTGCCGGCAGCGGTGGTTGCAGCCGCGGCTCGCCTCGACCGTCCCGACGAGCCGCTCGCCGTCCGCCGCGACGAGGCGGGCGTAGGCCCCGAGACCGGGCAGCCCAGCCCGGCTGGGCAGGAGGTCCCCGCTCGCGCCGCCCGTTGTCGCCGGACCGAGGTCGACGACCGCCCCCCCGGGACCCGTCGTCCCAGGCGCTCCGGCGAGCCAGCCGGCGAGGGCGCCTCCGACGTCGCCGGCCGCGGCGAGGTCCCCGCGACGCAGCGCTCCGGTTGCCGCGGCCACCGGGGCGTACAGGCCGTAGAGGGCGACCGGTACGTCGGGAAGCGACGCGCGCAGCCGGTCGACCGCCGCCAAGGCGAGCCGCAGGGCGGTGTGCATCGGGACCGAGAAGGCGACGGCCTCCGCCCAGGCGAGATCGTCCGTCGGCCAGGGCTCGACGGCGAGGTCGACGCAGCGCACCTCGTGGCCGCGTCGGGACAGCTCGGCCGCCGGCCAGGCGAGGCCGAGCGGTTGGGCGCCGAGCTCGTAGGTCGAGGCGAGGAGGACCCGGCTCAACCGCTCGCCCCGGCGACGACCTCGGCGTCGACGCGGACGCGCAGCGCGGCGAAGCCGCGCCGCAGCGCCTCCTCGACCTCGTCCGGGCGTTCGGCCCGGGCGAACAGGAACCCGAGGTAGCGCTCGCCCGCCGGCCAGGCGGTGAGCGTCCCCCCGACGGGGACGGTGGTCTCGAGCCCCCACACTCCCGGGACCCGCAGGGCGGCCGCGGCGCCGTCGATGCCGGCGAGACGGCCCGAGGCGGGGATCGGGAGCATCATCACGCCCGACGCCCCCGGGATCCGGGCGCCCGCGACGTCGACGCCGAACCCGACGGCGTGGGCGAGGACGATCTCTTCGAGCGACCGGCCGGACGAGAAACGCAGCGCCTTCGAGCACCTCCCGCCGATCGTGCGCGCCGCCACCTCGAGCATGACGGCCCGTGGGCGGGGATGCGCTCCCCGCAGCGACAGCCGCGCCTCGGCGTGGACCGGCCCGTCGACGAGGCCGAGTGCCGCGCAGGCCGCGGCCACCGTGGCCTCGAGCTCCGCCAGCACGGCGCCGGGGTGGCGGGAGGGCGTGACGTAGATCGTCTCCTCGAAGAACGGGCCGTCGAGCGGATCGGGCTTGTCGAAGACGGCGAGCACCTCGAGGTGACCGGCGGTGAGGAGCCCTTCGACGGCCACCTCGTCACCCGGGACGAACGACTCGACGAGCAGCGGCTCGCCGGCGGGCCGGCCGGCGGCGACCGCGATCCGGCGCACGGCCAGCGCGCCCTCCCGGGCGCCCGCCTCGTCGTCGACGCGGATGACGCCGCGGCTGGCCGCGAGCGAGCACGGCTTCACGACGACCGGGTAGCCGAGGCTCCCGCCGACAGCGGCGACGGCGTCGGGCTCGTCGGGGGCCGCCGCGACGATGTTGAAGCGCGGCTGGGGGATCCCGGACTCTCCCAGGATCCGCCGCATCACGGCCTTGTCCCGGGTCGCGGCGATCGCAGCGACGGGGTTCTTGGCGAGGCCGATGCGCTCGGCCGCGGCCGCGGCGACGAGGGCGCCCGTGTCGTCGACGGCGACGATCGCGTCGAGCGGCGTGACCGAGTCGAATGAGGCGACGACTTCGGCGGCGGCGTCGGGATCCTCGAGCGGCAGGACGAGGAAACGGTCCGGCAGGGTGCCGGCCATCGCCTGGGGGGCGTCGGACCCCGTCACGACGTCGATCCCCAACCGCGCTGCCGCGGCGAGGAACTCGGTCGCGCGGTAGGTCGTCGAGGGCAGGACGAGGAGGACGCGTGCCATACCACCATCATGCCGGTTCGTCATCCCCACCGAGCGCGGCGCGCCGAGTCACACCGGAGTCACCCCTACCATGGCCTTATGGCCGACGACGCGCGAGAGCCACCGCGCTCCACCCCGGTGCTCGCCGTCACGGAGGCCGCCCGCGCCGTGATCCTCGAGGCCCGCGCCGCCGAGAAGGACCCCGAGAGCCTGGCGCTCTTCGTCGAGGTGACCGGGTCGGCGAACGGCGCCTACGTCTACGAGATGTGGTTCGAGGCGCTCGCCGACTCCGGAGCGCGCGACGTCCGGTGCAAGATCGACGGGCTCACCGTCGTCGTCGGGGGCGACAGCGTCGACAAGGTCCGGGGAGCGACGCTCGATGCCGGCGAGGCCGGGCTCGTGATGGTGAACCCGAACACGCCACGCCTCGCGCCGACGGCGCCGGCGATCCCGGAGGGCGACGTGACGAGCCCGCTCGCCCGGTCGGTGATCGCGGTTCTAGAAGAGCAGGTGAACCCGCAGATCGCGTTGCACGGCGGCCGGGCCGACCTCGTCGCGGTCGACGAGGGGGTCGCCTATCTGCGCCTCTCGGGCGGCTGTCAGGGGTGCGGGCTCGCGGCCGTGACGCTCGGCCAGGGGATCACCGTGGCGATCAGGCAGGCGGTGCCGGAGATCGTCGACGTCGTCGACGTCACCTCGCACCAGGACGGCCGCAACCCCTACTTCGAACCGGCGAAGAAGTGACCCGGCGTCTAGCCTCGGTGGTCGAGCAGGCGAGACGGTAGATTCCAGCAGTGCTCCGCTTCCTCACGGCCGGTGAATCGCATGGTCGCGCCCTGGTCGTGATCGTCGAGGGTCTCCCCGCCGGGCTGCCGATCACGCGCGACGAGATCGCCCTCGAGCTCGCCCGCCGGCGGCTCGGCCAGGGCCGCGGGCCGCGGATGCGCGTCGAGCGCGACGAGGTCGTGGTCGTGGGCGGCGTGCGGCACGGACGGACGCTCGGCTCACCGGTCGCGATCGAGATCGCCAATAGCGAGTGGCCGAAGTGGGAACGCGAGATGTCGCCCGAACCGGGGGAGCCGGAGAGGATCCTCACCACACCGCGTCCGGGGCACGCCGACTTGGCGGGCATGGAGAAGTACGGCTTCTCGGACGCTCGCGACGTGCTCGAACGGGCGTCGGCCCGCGAGACGGCGGCACGGGTCGCGGCGGGCGCGCTCGCCAAGGCCCTGGTCGGCGAGCTAGGCGTCACGGTCGTCAGCCATGTCGTCGCGCTCGGCAAGGTGACGGCGCCCCCCGGCGTGCGGCCCCGCCCGGGGGACCTCGCCGCCGTCGACGCCTCGGCGGTCCGTTGCTTCGACGCCGCGGCGACCGACGCGATGGTCGCCGAGATCAGGGCCGCCGCCAAGGACGGCGATTCGCTCGGGGGTGTCGCCGAGGTCGTCGGATACGGCGTCCCGGTGGGGCTCGGCAGCTACGCCCACTGGGACCGCCGACTCGACGGCCTCCTCGCCCAGGCGCTGATGAGCATCCCGGCGGTGAAGGCCGTCGAGATCGGGGACGCCATCGCCATCGCCGACCGGCGCGGCTCCGAGGCGCACGACGCCATCTTCTGGGACGCCCCGAACGCGATGTACCGACGGGAGACGAGCCGCGCCGGCGGCGTCGAGGGTGGCATCTCGACCGGCGGGCTGCTCGTCGTCCGGGCGGTGATGAAGCCGCTCGCGACCCTGAATCGGCCGGTTCTCGCGACCGTCGACGTCGCGACGAAGAAGGGGGCGCTCTCGTTCAAGGAGCGCACCGACGTGACCGCCGTGCCGGCGATGGGGGTCGTCGCCGAGGCGATGGTCGCCTTCGTGCTCGCTTCCGAGGCGCTGCGCAAGTTCGGCGGTGACTCGGTTGCCGAGTTCGTCCGCAACCGCGACGGCTTCATCGCCGCCCTCGGGTCGAGCCCGTCGGCCGCCGGAGCCGGACGGGTCGCGGCGGAGCCGGAACCCGCGTGATGGCGACCGTTCCGCGCGACCGCCGCCACATCGTCCTCGTCGGCATGATGGGGTCCGGCAAATCGTCGGTCGGCCGCCAGCTCGCCGCCCTGCTCGACCGGCGGTTCGTAGACACCGACGAGCAGATCGCCGCCGTCGGCGGGGGGACGGTTGCCGAGCTCTGGTCGACCGGGGGCGAGTCGAGGGTGCGCGAGCTCGAGTCGGCGGTGCTTGCCGAGGCGATCGCCGCCCCGGGAGCGTCGGTCATCGCCGTCGGCGGCGGAGCCGTCCTCGACCCGGCGAACCGCGCCGCCATCGCCAAGGCGGGGGACGCCGTCTGGCTCCGGGCGAGCGTCGACACGCTCGTCGAGCGGCTCGGCGACGGTGCCGGGCGGCCGCTGCTCGAGCCGGACCCCGCCGCCGCACTCCGTCGCCTCGAGTCGGAGCGGCGGCCGCTCTACGCCGAGGTGGCCGGCGTGATCGTCGATGTCGACGGCTTCGGGCCGGCCGCGGCGGTCGACGCTGTGCTGGGCACGCTCCAGCGCCGGGTCGAGGTCGCCCTGCTTGGGCACCCCTACGAGGTCGTCATCGGGCCCGGGGCGCGACACCTGCTCGCCTCGGTTCTCCCGCCGGCGGCGAAGCGGGCCGCCATCGTCACGCAGGCAGGCGTCAACGTCGCCGTCTCGACCGGCGTCGCGGAGGTCGAGTTCGCGATCGGCCCCGGGGAGCAGGCGAAGTCGCTCCGCACGATCGAGACGCTGTGCCGCGGCTTTGCCGCCGCCGGGCTGACGCGGGCGGACGTGGTCGTCGCCGTCGGGGGCGGCGTCGTCACCGACGTGGCCGGGTTCGCCGCCGCCTCCTACTGCCGGGGGATCGCCGTCATCCACGTGGCGACGACGCTGCTCGCCCAGGTGGATGCCGCCATCGGGGGCAAGACTGGCGTCAACCTGCCGGAGGGCAAGAACCTCGTCGGGGCGTTCTGGCAGCCCACGGCGGTGCTCTGCGACACCGACGCGCTGTGGACGCTTCCGGAGCGCGACTGGCGCTCGGGTCTCGGCGAGATGGCGAAGTACGAGTGCCTCGGTCTAGCCGACCTCGATGAGCTGCCGCTCGTCGACCAGATCGCCTCCTGCGCCGCGGCGAAGGCGGCGATTGTCGCCGCCGACGAGCGGGACGCCGACCGCAGGATGACCCTCAACTACGGCCACACCCTCGCCCACGCCCTCGAGGCGGCGGGATTCGCCGAGTCAGACGGGGCCTCGTCGATCCGGCACGGCGAGGCGGTCGCCATCGGGCTCGTCTTCGCGGCGCGTCTCGCCGCCGCCCTCGGCCGGATCGACGACGGAGACGTCCGGCGCCACGTCGGCGTCGTGGAGCGCTACGGGCTTGCCAGCGCGATCCCGGCCTCCGCCGACCTCGACGAGCTGCTCGTGTTCATGGCGCGGGACAAAAAGACCCGCACCGGGCTCAGCTTCGTGCTCGACGGCCCCCGCGGCGTCGAGTTCGTGGACGACGTCGACCCGGCGGCGGTGCGGGCCGCGCTGCGCGCGACGCAGGCCGCGACCCCAGCGGGTGGCACGTTGTCCGACTTGAGAGCGAGGAGCGCGTGACAACGCCCGTCGTCCTGCTGCTGTCGGGCCCGAATCTCGGGCTCCTCGGCGAGCGCGAGCCTGCGGTCTACGGCCATCTGACACTCGCCGACCACGTTTCCCGCGCTGAGGGCGCGGCGCGTCGGCACGGCTACGCACTGGAGCATTTCCAGAGCGAGCACGAGGGTGACCTCGTCACGGCCGTGCACCGGGCCCGGGGACGGGTGGCGGCGATCGTCGTGAATGCGGGTGCTCTCACGCACTACGGTTGGTCGCTGCACGACGCGCTGGCGGCGTTCGACGGGGCGGTGGTCGAACTCCACCTCTCGCATCCCGGTTCGCGGGAGTCCTGGCGACGCACGTCCGTCATCGCGCCCGTCGCCGACGGGGTGGTCGCGGGCTTCGGGGGGCTCGGCTACGAGCTGGCGGTCGAGGCCGCGGCGCGGCTGGTCGAGGAGGGAAAGGCGTAGTTATGGCCGTCGAGGTGATCAAGAAGTCGGGGCCGACGATCAAGGCTGGGCTGCCGCCGATGGAGTACCCGGCGCGGCTCTCGCGGCTGCGGGAACGCCTCGCCAAGGATCGCGCCGGGGGTCTTCTCGTCACCGCTCCCAGCAACGTCCGCTACCTGAGCGGGTTCTCCGGTTCGAGCGCCATGCTGCTCGTGACGGCGCGACGCCTGCTGCTTATCACCGACGGGCGCTACAAGGACCAGGCCGCGGCCGAGTTGACCGCGGCCGGCGTCGATGCCGACCTCGAGGTCGTCAACTCGACGAAGCAGCTCGGCGTGATCGAGACCGCGACCCGCTCGTTCGCGCGTCTCGCCGTCGAGGCAAAGGCCGTGAGCTGGGCCTGGCACACCGAACTCGCCTCGGCGGTGAAGCCCGAGGTCGTGGCCACATCCGGCCTCGTCGAGGAGCTGCGCGTCGTGAAGGACGCCGGCGAGATCGCGCGCATCGAGCGTGCCTGCGACATCGCGGATGTCGCCTTCGCCCAGATCAAGCAGCGCCTCACGGAAGGCGTGACCGAGGCGGACTTCGCCGCGGAGCTCGAGTTCGAGATGCGCCGGCGGGGAGCCGCGGCGTCGTCGTTCGAGTCGATCGTCGCCAGCGGGCCGAACGGCGCCCTGCCCCACGCCCGACCGACCGACCGGGTCACCTCGCCCGGCGACCTCGTCGTCGTCGACTTCGGCGCCCTCTTCGACGGCTACCACTCGGACATGACCCGCACCGTGTGCGTGGGCGAGCCATCGGCGGCCTCCGCCGAGCTGCTCGCCGCCGTGGCGGCGTCCCAGCGGGCGGGGCTGATCGCCCTGGCGGCCGGCGTGACCGGCGGGGCCGTCGACGCAGCCTGCCGTAAGTCGCTCGCCGAGGCGGGATTCGCCGAGGCGTTCACGCACTCGACCGGCCACGGCGTCGGGCTCGACATTCACGAGGCACCGTGGGTCGCCGCCGATTCCGCCGACGTGCTCCCCGCGGGCTGCGTCGTGACGGTCGAACCGGGGGCGTACGTCGTCGACCACGGCGGCGTGCGCATCGAGGACACCGTCGTCGTGACGGCGTCCGGGCACCGGCCGCTCACCAAGACGACGAAGGACTGGGCGCTCTGATGGCGCTGTCGACCAACGACCTGAAGAACGGGATGGCGCTCGACCTCGCCGACGGGCTCTACGAGGTGGTCGAGTTCCAGCACGTGAAACCGGGCAAGGGTGGCGCCTTCGTGCGCACCAAGCTCCGCAACCTCCGGAACAAGGCGGTCGTGGAGCGCACCTTCCGCGCGGACGAGCGCGTGGAACAGGCGGTGATCGACAAGCGCGAGATGCAATTCCTCTACCGCGACGGGACCGACTTCGTGTTCATGGACAACGTCTCGTTCGACCAGATGACGGTTCCCGTCGCGACGCTCGGCACCGCCGCTTCGTACCTCAAGGTGGGGGACTCGGCCGTCCTCGAGCTGCACGAGGCGGAGATCGTCGACGTGGAGTTGCCCGCCGCGGTCGAGCTCGAGGTCTCGGAGACCGAACCCGGCATACAGGGCGACCGCGTCTCGGGGGCGCGCAAACCGGCGACGACCGAGACCGGGCTCGTCGTCGCGGTGCCGCTATTCGTCAACCCGGGCGACCGGATCAAAGTCGACACCCGGTCCGGTGAGTACCTCACGAGGGCGTAGCGGGAGGCCGTCGGGTACCGGCGCGCGCCGCCGCGCCCGTGAGCGTGCGCTCGATCTGCTCTACGAGGCCGAGACGAAGGGGCTCGCACCCGGCGCCGTCGTCGACCGGCTCGCCGCCGCCCCCGACCCCTACGCCGCGGAGCTCGTGCGCGGGGTGGGCGCGCACCTGGCCGAGATCGACGCGCTGATCGACACCCACTCGACGGACTGGGCGATCGGCCGGCTGCCGGCGATCGACCGGCAGCTGCTGCGGATCGGGACCTACGAGCTCGCCTTCGGCACCGAGATCCCGGTGGCCGTCGCCATCGACGAGGCGGTCGCCCTCGCCGGCGAGTTCTCGACCGGCGAGTCGGGTGCCTTCGTGAACGGCGTGCTCGGCGCGATCGCGGCCGGGCTCCGTCCGGGAGCGGCGTCGTGACGAGGCGCGACCCCTACGCCGAGGCGGGCGTCGACTACGCCACGCTCGACGCCGCCAAGCGCCGGGCGGTCGCCGCGGCTCGGCAGACCTCCTCGGCCGCCGCGGCCCGTGGCGCGGCCGTCGACGAGGCGAGCCGCGGCGAGCCGGCGACGGTCGTGACGGTCGGCGACACCCGCTTCGCCTTCGTCCTCGAGTGCCTGGGGACGAAATCGCTCGTGGCGCGGGACTTCGAGACGGCGACGGGGGTCGACCGGTTCGACGCCGTCGGCTACGACACCGTCGCCGCGGCGGTGAACGACTGCTGCTGCGTGGGCGCCCTGCCCATCGTCGTCAACGCCTACTTCGCCACCGGCGCGGCGTCCTGGTACTCGGGAACCCGGCACGCCTCGCTCGTCGAGGGCTTCGCGCGGGCGTGCCGCGACGCCGGCGCCGCCTGGGGCGGCGGCGAGTCGCCGACGCTGGCGGGCCTCGTCGCCGCGGACGGGATCGACCTCGCCGCGGCGGTCCTGGGGCGGCTGCCGGCGGGTGTGGAGCCGCTCCTCGGCGGGGCGCTCGCCGCCGGGGACGAGATCGTGCTCGTCGCGTCGAGCGGCCTCCACCAGAACGGGGCGTCGCTCGCGCGGGCGATCGCGGGGGACCTGGAATCCGGCCTGGCGACCCGTCTCGCCTCCGGCCGGCTGTTCGGCGAGGCGGTGCTCGACCCCGGCGTGATCTACGCGGGACTGGTCGAGCGGCTGCTTTCCCAGGGCGTCGCGCTGCACTATCTCAGTCATGTCACCGGCCACGGGCTGCGGAAGCTCATGCGCGCCGACCGGGAGCTCACCTACCGGGTCGAGCGCCTCCCGGAGGTGCCCGAGGTGCTGGCCTTCCTCGCCGCGCGGGCGGGGCTGTCCCGCGCCGAGGCCTACGCGACCCTCAACATGGGGGCCGGGTTCGCCTGCTTCGTCGCCGCGGGGTCGGGCGACGCCGTCGTCGCCCTCGCCGGGGGGCTCGGGCTTGCCGCCCTCGTCGCCGGGAGGGTCGAGAAGGGACCGCGCCGGGTCGTCCTCGAGCCGTTCGGCGTCGAGTACGGGGCCGCGGACCTCGAGCTCCGCTGAGGGGCGCCGGGGCGGACCCTACTGGCCCGGTTTGACGGCCCGGACGAAGGCGCTCATCACCGCCCCGTCGAGCTCGGCGATCGTCGCCTCGACGTCGGTGCCTCCGGGGATCCCGCCGGGCCCGGTCACCTCGGCGGCCATGCAGCCGAGCGCGGCGCGGTCGTAGACGTTGGTCGGCGTGATCTCGACCTCGACGAAGCCGGCGAGCTCGAGCTCGCGCCGGTAGTCGTCCTCGAGAAGCGCCCCGGCGACGCAGCCGGTCCACAGCCCGACGACGCGCTGGAGGCCTGGGCCGAGCTTCCGGAGCAGGACCACGTCGGCGATCGCCAGCCGCCCCCCGGGCCGCAGCACGCGGTAGGCCTCGTGGAAGACGGCGGGCTTGTCGGTGGAGAGGTTGACGACGCAGTTCGAGATGATCACGTCGACGGATCCGTCGGCGAGCGGGACGTCCTCGATCGTTCCCTCGAGGAACTCGGCATTCGCCAGGCCGGCCGCGGCCTGGTTCCGCCGCGCCAGCGCCAGCATCTCGGGCGTCATGTCGAGGCCGTAGGCGAAGCCGTCCGGCGCGACCCTCCGGGCGGAGAGGAGCACGTCGATCCCCCCGCCGGAGCCGAGGTCGAGGACGACCTCGCCCGGGCGGAGCTCGGCGAGCAGCGTCGGATTGCCGCAGCCGAGCGAGGCGGCGAGCGCCGCCTCGGGCAGGGGGCCGGCCGTGTCCTCCCCGTAGAGCGTGCGGCCGAAGACCCCCTCGGTCGCGCCCGCCGGCCCGCAGCACGACGTCGTCGCCGACCGGGCCGCCTCGGCGTAACGGGCGCGCACCGCCTCTCGGAGCTCATCGGCGTCCTGATGAGTCATCTCTGCCTCCTCGGTTTCGTGTCGCTCTTGGTCTGGGGCCCCGGTGCCGGGCTGTCCCGCCTCACGGGACGAGCTCGGCGAGGAGGGCGCGCACGCGCGCCTCGATCTCGTCGCGGATCGGGCGGACCTCGTCGAGGCCGAGCCCGGCGGGGTCGTCGAGCTCCCAGTCGAGATAGCGCTTCCCGGGGAACACGGGGCAAGTGTCGCCGCAGCCCATCGTGACGACGACGTCGGCGTCCTCGGCGAGCTCGTGCGTCAACAGCTTCGGCCGTTCGGCGGCGATGTCGATGCCGATCTCGCGCATCGCTGCGACGACCGCCGGGTTCAGCTGGTCGGCCGGTTCCGAACCCGCCGAGCGGATCGTCACGCGATCCCCGGCGTGGTGGGCGAGGAGCGCCGCCGCCATCTGCGAGCGTCCGGCGTTGTGCACGCAGACGAAGAGGACCTCCGGCTTCCGCTCGCTCATGGGGCCTCCTCATGGGGGACGATGGCTACCACCTCCAGGGCTCGGCGGCGGCCCTTCGGGTACAGGACGGCGACGCAGCAGGCGCCGAGCGCCCCGCCGACGAGCTCGGCGCCCATGAACGGCGCGACCGAGCCCGGCGCGATGCCGGCGAAGGTGTTCGAGCACATCCGGCCGAGTGCGACGGCGGGGTTGGCGAAGCTCGTCGAGGAGGTGAACCAGTAGGCGGCGGCGATGTAGGCGCCGACGGCGAACGGTGCGGCGTGGGCGCGACCGGACCGCGTCAGGCCGAACACGACGAGGATGAGGCCGGCGGTCGCGATCGCCTCCGCGATCAGGTGCGGCCTGCTGGCGCGTTGGTGGGTCGAGAGCGAGACCACCGCCTGGCCGAACATCGTGTTGGCGGCCACCGCCCCCGTGACGCCCCCGGCGAACTGGGCCGTGATGTAGACGCAGGCGTCCTTGGCCGACACGCCGCCGAAGAAGCGGTCGACGAGCGTGATCACGGGGTTGAGGTGGGCGCCGGACACGGGACCGACGGCGAGGATCACCGCCGCGAGCGCGGCCGCAGTCGCCAGGGTGTTCTCCAGCAGCTCGAGCCCCACGTCGCCCGGTGACAGCCTGCTGGCCGTGATGCCCGACCCGACGATCGCCGCGACGAGGAAGGCCGTGCCGACGAACTCAGCGAGTGCCTTCCGCCCCAGGACAGCCTTCTCGGGCACCGGACGAGGCCGAGGGGAGGGTCGCGGCACCGGCCCGGTTCGGGTGGTCGGTTCGAGTTGTGTCCCCGCCACGGTGTCCTTACTAGATTGATGGATGTCGATGTGAGAGTATGGCTTCCATATCGACAGATGTCAATGTCAGGAGGGTGCCATGCCGACGTCCGGAACCAAGGGGGCCGCTGCGGCCGGTCCCGCCGCCTGTTGCGCGCCGCTCACCGCCGGGCCCCTCTCCGCGGAGGAGTCGGACCAGCTCGCCGCGGTTCTCGCTGCCTTGGCGGATCCGGTGCGCTTGCGCCTGCTCTCGCTCATTGCCGCCGCCGGCGAGGTGTGTAGCTGCAACCTCGAGGCGCCGCTCGGCAGGAGCCAGCCGACGGTCTCGCACCACACGAGCGTGCTCGCCGAGGCCGGCCTGATCGTCGGCTACAAACGCGGCAGGTGGACGTGGTGGCAGGTCGTTCCCGAGTCGCTCGCCACGGTGCGGCGCTTCCTCGGGGGCCAGTAGCGCGTCCGGTGCCGCCGACGCGCGGTTCGGATTCCGTCGGCGAACCGGCCGCGGTCTCGTCGGGCGCCCACGTCCGGGACGGGCCGGACGAGTCTCGGGGTGCGGGTCGAACGGGTCTGCGACAAGTTCTTGATGTCGCCACTTCCTGGGCTTGGGGGTTCGCGTGGGAGAACCGATGTCCACGATCTCCGACTGGCGGCTCGAGTCGTGGGCCAGGACCTAACCGGCCGTCGGGGGCAGTCTGAATACAGGTCCCGCCGAATGTTATGGGACGCGACACGGGCACCCGAACAGGCGATAGGCGTCAGTCACGCTTTGGACCAGCCCGGAGTCATGAGACAGCCTTTGGGGTGGCGCTGCCTCTAGGGCTGGGGAACCTCAGGGCGATCGATAATCCGCAGCCAGGAGCCGTCGGGTTGTTGGCGCAATACCTGCACCCGAACTCCGGTGTTGTCGGCCGAGCGCGTGGAGGTCAGCGCCAGGTTCTCGAACCTTACGGTTGGCAGGGGAGCTTCCAAGCCAAACTTCACTCCTGCGTCGACCATCTGCTGGTAGATCGCCTGAATGGCCTCTCGGCCCGAGGTTGGTTGGTTGACCGGGTAGGCCAAGACGGCTCGCGGCTCGTAGAACGCGGCCACGCCGGCCGCGTCGCCGGCATTGAGACGTTCGGCGACGAGCCGGGTTACATCCTCCGGCTCTGTTGCTTTCATTTCGTTGCTCATGGGGAAACGCCCCTCTCAAGTCTCTTGTCCACTGTTATGCCGGCACGAATAGTGTCACCAGCGTGCCGTTGCGGGTCAATGCCCGCCAGCCGGCGCTCAGGATGCAGAGCAGCGACTTAGCTGAACATTATGGGATGCGCGTGGGAAGCACGACCGTTCATGTTGCCGCAAACGTGCGCCCGATCCGCCCTCCAACGACGCAGCGACGGTCACTTGGCAATGTGGAGGAGCCCGACGATTCCCACGGCGTAGATCAGAATTGCCAAGCACGAATCCGGTCCCAGCCGATGGGGTCGCGAAGGACGAACGATGACACCGCCGACGTACACCGCTGTCAACACCAAGCCAAGTCCAGCCAACCATCCATTCGCCGCTCCTGCTGTCGGCAGGACGGGTTTCGCCGCCACTAGGTCTGCTACCAGGAACAGACATAGTTGAAACGCATTGCCACCAAATACATCACCAATCGCGAGTTGATGGTCACCCAGGCGCACGGCTTCGATGCCCGAACTTATCTCCGGTAGCGCCGTTGCTATCGCCAGCACGGTTGCACCAAAGACGACTCCATTAATTCCGGCGCGGTTTGCCAAGTCATTACCGCTGATTTCGAGAGCTACGCCGGCCAACAGAGTCACCGCCGATGAGATACCGAACAGGGTTACAACGCGCATGGTCGAATGCTTTGCACGCGCAGCGTCGGCGACCGGATGGCGCACGCGACGATGAGGTCGCCCGGGCTGACTGCCCGCCATCATCACTTCCCACTTTGGATGCGACCGCGTCCGATTCAGCACCCACACTCCGCCGATCCAGAAGACCACGACCACAAGTGACGCTGGGCTGAGTCGCCCAGCGATTTTCACTGACGCCGGCAGCAAAGCGCCCATAAGCACGACCGACACCGTGACCACCACAAGCAAGCCTTCGAGAACTGGCACGAGCGACCCGACGAGATACGTCAGCGGTCTGGCGGCAAAGAGATCACACACGACGAGCACCATCGTTGCCGTGGCTATGCCGCCGATGAGGTTTCCGGCCGCCAAGCCGAGGTGCCCCGACTCCGCCGCTGAGATGGTGATCGCCAACTCCGGCAAGCTTCCGGCGATGGCAAGCAGCACCATTCCACCGAGCGCGTCTCCAATTCCGAGCCGCCGATCAAGTTCATCTGTTGATTTCGAAAGTTCGACACCGGCGGCCCAGGTGGCCGCGGACGCGGCAACGAACACGACGAGCTCTACGAACACGGACCCGGACGACATATCGTCATCATGGCCGACTCGGTGGCAGTCCCACAATGATCATTGAACGAAGATGTCGGCGCGTCTCAACACGACTGCGTATCCGTTGGCAATACGCAGTTAGATGACTTGCAAGCATCCTGCTATCAGCCCAAGCAACAAGCGCAGATCAATCCGTCGGCGCCGCGCCAGCCGTACCCAACGTACGGCAGGTATCCCCTTCGTTGCAGGAGACGACTTGGTGATGAGCTTCCCCACACAGGGTCTGAGACCACAGAACGTTCCGCCAAGAGTGCCCTAGCCGGTGGGCTGGCCGCGACCGATTCGGCGATCGAAGATGACAAGGGTCGCCGATAACGCGCGACCGCTAAGTGGTCAGACGTGTTGCAGAAGTGCCGTACCGTACTCCCGCACCTACCCGGCGATCTGGGATACCCAGAACCCGCCCGGCATCGGCACATGCCGTGCGGTAGTCGCAGGCACACTCGGTGGCACGACGATCCGACGTGATTCACGCGGACGCTGGTGGTTCTTCTTGGCTGTTCGCTTCGAGCAGCAGCTTCGCGGCCACCGTCGCTCCGTCGGTGCGGATCGCGCCGGCCACGGCGATTGCTCGTTGGCGGGTCTCGGGGGCTAGGGCCGTCCTGAGCGCGGCTGACAGGGACTCGGCGGTCGGAGTCGGGCCGTCGTGTGCCGCGCCGATGCCCAGGTCGGCCACCCGGCCCGCCCAGTATGGCTGGTCCGCCATCTGGGGCACCACTACCTGCGGCGCCCCGGCTCTGGCGGCCGTCGTCGTCGTCCCTGCGCCACCGTGGTGGACGACGGCGGCCACCCGGGTGAACAGTGCCTGCTGGTTGACTTCGCCGACAGCGAAGCAGTCGTCGCGGTCGTCGATCAGGGTCAGGTCGGCCCAGCCGCGGGCAACGACAGCGCGGCAGCCCTGCGCACGGATCGCCTCGATGGCCATCCGGGCGATGTCCTTCGGGGTGCGCATACTTCCGAATCCCACGTACACCGGTGGTGTTCCGGCTTCCAGGAACGCCACCAACTCGACCGGGAGTGGGCGCTTGTCCGGGAAGATCCACGCTCCCGTTTGCGCGACGTCGATAAACGCTGGCTCCCGCCACGGGCCCAGGGTCGGGTCCGCCGCCAGCCAGGGGTGGTTGGTAAAGCCGTACTCGTAGACGTTGTCCACGGCTGGAAGGCCGATCGACGCCCGGCGGGTATTGAGCGCCCCGCCGAAAAGCTCGTTCGCGATCTGGGCTTGCAGGTCCCACAGCACCCGGTTGTCGGTCACGTCCGGGGGGAAGGGTCGACCGGGGAACAGAGTCGGCGCGTGGTGCGGCGAGGGCAGGAAGATCGGACAGTAGGCCGCGTAAACGTAGCGAATGCCGAGCTTTTCGGTCACCGACCGAGCGCTCGCTGCGGCCGGCAGCAGACCGGTCGCCAGCAACGCATCGAATCCTTCGGCTTCCGCGGCGAGGGTGTCGAACTGGGCGGCCATCACCTCGGCCGCGATCCGGGGCAGGTCGGCCGGCGACGGCCGCGCCGCTGCCTGCACCAGAGGGCGCACCGGGGGGCCGGCTGGCACCAGGGGCACGCCGACCTCGGCCAGCCGTTCCGCGCAATGGTCTACGCCGGAGAAGTCCGGCGGCGCGCAGAGCCGCACCTCCACGCCACGTTCGCGCAACCGCACCGCGAGTCCCACCAGCGGTTCGACGTCGCCGCGCCCCCCATACGTCGACAACAACACACGCATTTCGCGACTCCTGTCTCCGTAGGTTCTGGCCCCGACCGTAGATTGTCCGGCCCAACCCAGGTCTTGCCGCAAGCGACCGGCGCGCTAGAGCTGAAGTTGGCAGGGAGTGGGTCCTTTGAGTCCTGTCCTTGCCTTTCCCTTTGCCCACGTTTCCGCTGTGGGCGAAGAAGCCCTTGTGAAGCGGTGGCGCGGCGGTGGCACCGTGGTCCGAGGAGGTTCTTTTCCATTGGACCGCGCGCCGTCCTGAATCCGCCCCGCAAACTGCATGGTGGTCGGCCCGGTGTCCAGCCCTCTACCGAAGGAGGCCCGGTCAAGGCCGGCCGAAAGCCGCCCACGGAGGAAGCCTTGAGGGGGCCGGTCATCGTCGCGGAGACCCTGGCGAAAGAGTTCGCGGAGCGGGCTCCTGGGGGCTGCCTCCAATTCGCGCATCGGCCGGTGATGGTCCGCCGGCTGAACCCGGCCGGACGGCGCAAATCTCCGATCTCACCGGAGGTCAACAGGGAATTCCCAGGAATCGAGGGCATGCTCTGGGGAGCAACTCGTCGTAGGAGGGTCATTTCGAGATGGTCGAGCACGAACAACCCTCACCTGGGAAGCCAGTCACGCCGGACGGAATGGGCCAAGTCGCGGGCGGTTGGCCCGGCCAGCCGGATTCCTTTCCGCCGCCCGCGGGTCCGGCGGATCTCCGCAGGCCCGGCCGCCCCCTCACCGGCCGAGCGGCCGGATGGGTGGTGGCCGGCGCTCTGGCCTGCGCCGTCGTCGGGCTGTCGGTCGCCCTCGCGACGACCACGTCGCCGACGGGGGTGCGGACCGCTCTCGGCACCACGGCGCCGGGTCGCGTCGCGCCGGCCTTCCCCGGCCGCTCCGGCTACGGCGGCGGTGGCTTCCGAGGCGGGTTCGGCTTCGGCGGCGCGGTGCTCGGCACCGTCGAGAGCGTCGCCAGGTCCGGGTTCACCATGACGACCCGGGCCGGCGAGAAGCTGACGGTGAAGGAGCAGTCGTCGACCACGTTCCGCGAGGGTTCGACCTCGGCGTCCGCAGGGGCGATCGCCGATGGCGACACGGTCGCCGTGATCGGCACCGAGAGCGGATCGACGATCAAGGCGGCCCAGGTCGTCGTGCTCCCGGCGGGCTCGGGCTTCTACGGCCCGTTCTCCGGCGGGACGGGGGCGTGACGGCGGGCGGTCCCGACCGTCACCTCCGGCGGGTGCCCTTTGCCGTCGGGGGGTCGTCCGGGACCGGGGCCCCCACCCCGTAGGAGCGAGACCCGGAACGGGCGGAGCTCTCCGCGGGCGAAGCCGCCGCTGATCGTCGGATCGCCCTCCATGACCCTGCGGGCGGCAGGCTCGTCGGGCGCCTCGAAGATCACCAGGCCGGTGTTGACCCGCCCGAGGGTCGGTCCCGCCAGGATGAGCGTGCCGTCGGCAAGCAGTCGTTGCAGGCGGCGGAAGTGGGCCTCCCAGGCCGCCTGCTCCTCGGCCGTGAGGGATTCGGCGAAGTCGTCCCGGGGGGGGAAGATGAAGTAGACCCACTCGGCCACGTCCCAAGTCTGGCAGGACGGCACGACCGCGTCGTCCCGGAAGGTGGCGAGTTCACCGGCAGTCCCACCGCCGCCCGCGAAAAGTGGCATCCTTGGGCGGACGTGAAGCGGGTCCCGTGAGGCCCGGACGGACGACGGGGAGAGCGGTGGCCGAGCGAGAGCGGCGGTTGGCACGCTCGGACGGGCGTGTCTTCATCCCCCGCTCACATGTGATGGATGCGAACGACTTGCGTCGCGCCCTCGTGCGGATCGCCCACGAGATCCTCGAACGCAACCACGGTGCCGAGGGGATCGTCATCGTCGGGCTGCGGACCGGGGGAGTCCCCCTCGCCGGGCGCCTCGTCGCCGAGATCGCGGCGATCGACGGCACGACCGTCCCGCTCGGCCGGCTCGACGTCGCGTCGCATCGTGACGACGCCGACAGCCGCCCGGCCGTCGCGCGCGGGGCGACGGAGATCCCGGTCGACCTCACCGGCCGCATCGTCGTGCTCGTCGACGACGTGCTCTATACCGGCAGGACGGTGCGTGCCGCCCTCGACGCCCTGACGGACCGCGGGCGGGCGCGGGCGGTGCAGCTGGCGGTGATGGTGGACCGCGGCCACCGGGAGTTGCCGATCCGGCCGGACTATGTCGGCAAGAACCTCCCGACCCGCCACGGCGAGATGGTCGAGGTGAGCGAGGACGGGGTCGCCATCGGCGATCTCGTCGAGGCGTAGTCGGCGTGTCCCGCGCGCAACCGCCGGCACCGGCCCGGCCACGCGTGCACGGCGTCACCGCCGTGACCGTATTCGGGGCGCGCGGGACCCGTCGAAGGAGGCGCGGTGCCTGAGCACGGTGAGTCGCACGACCGCCATCCGAGGCGGGTCGTCGTGCGCGGCGGGACCGTCGTCGACCAGGCGGGGGCGCGTCGCGGCGACGTGTTCCTCGAGGACGGCCTCATCGCCGCGGTCGGAGAGGGAGTCGACTTCCCGCTCGGGACGACGGTTCTCGACGCGTCGGGTTGTCTCGTCGCGCCCGGGCTCGTCGACGTCCACACGCACCTGCGCGAACCCGGCGGCGAGGAGGCGGAGACCGTCGAGACCGGGACGCGCGCGGCCTCGCTCGGCGGTTACACCGCCGTCGTCGCGATGCCGAACACCGAGCCGGCGACCGACTCGGGAGCGGCCGTGCGCCACGTGCTGGAACTCGGCCGGGGTGCCAGCGCCGACGTCGCGGTCGCGGGGGCGATCACCTTGGGGCGCGCCGGGGAACGGGTGGCGCCCCTTGCCGAGATGGCCGCGCTTGGAGTTCGGCTCTTCACCGACGACGGATCCGGCGTCCAGGACGCCGTCGTGATGCGGCAGGCGCTCGAGACCGCCCGCCCGCTCGGCGTCATCCTCGCCGAGCACTGCCAGGACAACGCCATCGCCGCCGGCGGCCAGATGCACGAGGGCACCTGGTCGCGCCGGCTGGGAATCCCGGGGCAGCCGGCCGCCGCGGAGGAGGCGATGCTCGACCGGGATGTCGCCCTCGTGCGGCTGACCGGCACGCCGATGCACTTCCTCCACGTGTCGACCGCCGGTTCGGTCGGCCTCGTGCGGGCGGCGAAGGCGGCGGGCCTGCCGGTGACGGCGGAAGCGACGCCGCACCACCTCCTCCTCACCGACGCCCTCGCCGCCTCGGGCGATCCCGTCTACAAGGTCGCTCCGCCGCTGCGCAGCGCCACCGACGCGGCGGAGTTGCGGGCCGCCTGCCGCGCGGGCCTCATCGACGTGATCGCGACGGACCACGCCCCGCACGCCGCCGTGCGCAAGCAGGCGCCGTTCGCCGAGGCGCCCCCGGGGATGATTGGCCTGGAGA
This sequence comes from Acidimicrobiales bacterium, assembly GCA_050013835.1. Lineage (GTDB taxonomy): Bacteria > Actinomycetota > Acidimicrobiia > Acidimicrobiales > Bog-793 > Bog-793. Next base: position 92,304 of record JBEKEM010000010.1, on the reverse strand, counting down.
CGGCGCTTGCCGTCGTCTACGAGGTCTTCGTCGCCGCCCCGGGCGACGAGGCGCCGCTCGGCGTCGTCGAGCTGTTCGCCCTGATGTCGTGGCGTCCGGCGGCGCTCGCGGGGCTCGACCGGTCGCTCGGACACGGGGGCCCGGTCGCGCCGGGGGGCCGCGCCCACCTCTGCGTGTTCGACCCGGCGGCGGCCTGGACCGTCGACCGCCGGGCCATGGCGAGCCGCTCGCAGAACTCGCCGTACCACGGGATGCGCCTGTCGGGCCGGGTCCGCCACACGGTGCTGGCCGGCGAGCCGGTCGTCGTCGACGGGAGGGCCCAGCGGTGACCGGCGGGGCCGCTACCGTGCCGACCCGCCCCCGGCCGCCGGGGCTGCTCGTGCTCGCCGACGGCACGACGTTCGAGGGCGAGGCGATCGCGGCGGCCGCCGGCGGATCGTCGGTGCACTCCGGCGAGCTCGTCTTCAACACGGCGATGTCGGGCTACCAGGAGATCATCTCCGACCCGTCGTACGCGGGGCAGGTGATCGCCTTCACCTACCCGCATATCGGCAACTACGGCGTCACCCCCGCCGACGACGAGTCCGGCCGGCCGTACTGCCGCGGGGTCATCGTGCGCGACCTGCCGGGGAGGCCGAGCAGCTGGCGCGCCTCGGGGGACCTCGAGTCGTACCTCGTTGCCGCTGGCATCGGCGGCCTCACCGGGGTCGACACCCGGCGGCTCACCCGGCACGTGCGCGAGGCGGGGGCGATGCCGTGCGCCTTCGGGACCGCCGGGAGGGAGGAGCTCCTGGCGGCGGTGGCCGCCGAACCCGGGACCGAGGGCCAGGACCTCGTCGCCGGGGTGACGACGTCCCAGCGCTACGAGGTCGCCGGCGGGCCGTACCGGGTCGTCGCCTACGACTTCGGGATCAAGCGCTCGATCCTCGCCCAGCTCGCGCACATCGCCTCCGTCGAGGTCGTGCCGGCGGCGACCTCCGCCGGCGAGGTCCTCGCCCGGCGGCCCGACGGCGTGTTCCTCTCGAACGGGCCCGGCGACCCGGCAGCCCTCGGCGACCTCGTCGCCGTCGTGCGGCAGCTGCTCGGCGAGGTCCCGCTCTTCGGGGTCTGCCTCGGCCACCAGCTGCTCGGCGCGGCGCTCGGGGCCCGGACGTACAAGCTCCCCTTCGGCCACCACGGCGCCAACCACCCTGTGCGGCGGCTCGAGACGGGGACGGTCGAGGTGACGAGCCAGAACCACGGCTACGCCGTCGCCGCGGAGACGATCGTCGGCGCCACGATCACGCACATCAACCTCAACGACCAGGTGGTGGAGGGGCTCGCCTGCCGGGACGTCCCCGCCTTCAGCGTCCAGTACCACCCGGAGGCGAGTCCCGGGCCGCACGACGCCCGCTACCTGTTCGCCGAGTTCGGCCGCCTGATGGGGTCGGACCGGTGAGCAGCGCCAGGCGGGGGACCAACCGCTGATGGGCAGGCGCGCCGAGATCGGGTCGGTCCTCGTGATCGGCTCCGGGCCGATCGTCATCGGCCAGGCCTGCGAGTTCGACTACTCGGGGACCCAGGCCTGCCGGGCGCTCGCCGAGGAGGGGATCCGGGTCATCCTGGTGAACTCGAACCCGGCGACGATCATGACCGACCCGGACCTCGCCGACCGGACCTACATCGAGCCGCTCGAGCCCGAGGTCCTCCGGGTGATCATCGAGCGCGAGCGGCCGGATGCCATCCTGCCGACGATGGGCGGCCAAACGGCCCTCAACCTCGCGACGGCCCTGGCGAATTCCGGCGTCCTCGACGAGCTCGGCGTCGAGATGATCGGCGCCAACGCCGAGGCGATCGCCACGGCCGAGGACCGGGAGCTTTTCAAGGCGGCGATGACCGGGATCGGGCTGGAGGTCCCGGCCTCGGGATTCGCCCATTCGCTCGCGGAGGCGTTGCGGGTCGGCGACTCGATCGGTTACCCGACGATGATCCGCCCGTCGTTCATCCTCGGCGGCGAGGGCACAGGGATCGCCGGGAATCGCGACGAGCTCGCCGCCGTCGCCGCCGCGGGACTCGCCGCCAGCCCGATCGGGGAGATCCTCGTCGAGCGCTCGATCGTCGGCTGGAAGGAGTTCGAGCTCGAGGTGATGCGCGACCGCCTCGACAACTGCGTCGTCGTCTGCTCGATCGAGAACTTCGACCCGATGGGGGTCCACACCGGTGACTCGATCACCGTCGCCCCGGCCCAGACGCTCTCGGACATCGAGTACCAGCAGATGCGCGACGCCGCCTTCGCCTGCATCCGCCGGGTGGGCGTCGAGACCGGCGGCTCCAACATCCAGTTCGCCGTCGACCCGGCGACTGGGCACCAGCTCGTCATCGAGATGAACCCGCGCGTCTCGCGCTCCTCGGCGCTCGCCTCGAAAGCGACGGGATTCCCGATCGCCAAGGTGGCGGCGCGCCTCGCGATCGGCTACACGCTCGACGAGATCCGCAACGACATCACGGCGGCGACCCCGGCGTGCTTCGAGCCGACGATCGACTACGTCGTGACGAAAGTCCCCCGTTGGGCCTTCGAGAAGCTCCCCGGGGTGTCGGGTCGGTTGGGGACGCGCATGCAGTCGGTCGGCGAGGTGATGGCGATCGGCCGGACCTTCGCCGAGTCGCTGCAGAAGGCGCTGCGCGGACTCGAGCAGGGCCGGCTGGGTCTGAACTGCGACCCGGCCGAGGCGCTCGTCGACCTCCCCGTCGGCCAGCTGCTCGACCAGGCGTCCCAACCGACCCCGGCGCGCATCTTCGAGGTCGAGGCGGCCCTGCGGGCCGGGGCCACCGTCGACGCGGTCGCCGCCGCGACCGGGATCGACCCGTGGTTCCTCGACCGCATCGCCGAGATCGTCGCCGTTCGCCATCGGCTCGACGCCTGGGCCGCCACGCCGTCGATTCGCCTCGGCAGGTCTGACTGGCGGCGGCTGAAGCGCGCCGGCTTCGCCGACGCCCAGATCGCCTGGCGCCTCGGGCGCGACGAGTCCGAGGTGCGCGCGGCGCGCCTCGGGGCCGGCGTGAGAGTGACGTTCAAGACGGTCGACACCTGTGGCGCCGAGTTCGCGGCGGAGACGCCGTACTACTACTCGACCTACGAGGACGATTCGGAGGTGCGCGCCTCGGCGCGGCCCCGGGTCGTGATCCTCGGCTCGGGCCCGAACCGGATCGGCCAGGGCATCGAGTTCGACTACTGCTGCGTCCACGCCTCGATGGCGCTCGCCGAAGCCGGCTACGAGACGGTGATGGTGAACTGCAACCCCGAGACCGTCTCGACGGACTACGACACCTCGGACCGGCTCTACTTCGAGCCGATCACCGAGGAGGACGTGGCCGCCGTGCTCGCCGCGGAGTCCCGGGCCGGGACCGGGGGGGTGGCCGGCGTGATCGTCAGCCTCGGCGGCCAGACGCCGTTGAAGCTCGCCGGGAGCCTGCCGGAGCCGCTCGTCCTCGGGACCTCCGCCGCCTCGATCGACCTCGCCGAGGACCGCGAGCGCTTCGGTGCCCTGCTCGCCCGGCTGGGCATCCCCCAGCCCCGGGGGGGAACCGCCCGCACGGCCGCCGAGGCGCGCGAGGTCGCGGCGCGTATCGGCTACCCGGTCCTCGTCCGGCCGAGCTACGTGCTCGGCGGCAGGGCGATGGAGATCGTCTACGACGAGGCGAGCCTCGCCGAGGCGATGACGGCGCTGTTCGGCTTCGACCGGCTCGTCGCCGGCGGGGGGTCGCTCGAACGGGAGGGCGGGCTTTCGGCGACACGTCCGATCCTCATCGACAGCTTCCTCGAGGACGCCATCGAGGTCGACGTCGACGCGGTACGCGACGCCACGGGCGAGATCCTCGTCGGCGGCGTGATGGAGCACGTGGAGGAGGCGGGCATCCACTCGGGCGATTCGGCCTGCGCGATCCCGCCCCCGACGCTGTCGGCCGCGACGATCGAGCAGCTCGTCGGGCACACGGCGACGATCGCCGACGCCCTCGACGTGCGCGGCCCGATCAACGTCCAGTTCGCGGTGAAGTCGGGCGAGGCCTACGTCATCGAGGCGAACCCACGCGCCTCGCGCACCGTGCCCTTCGTCGCCAAGGCGACGGGGATCCCGCTCGCCAAGGTCGCCGCCCGTGTCGTCGTTGGCGCGACGCTCGCCGAACTGCGGGCGACGGGCGTGCTCGGCCCGCCGGCGAAGGACGACGGATACGTGAGCGTGAAGGAGGCGGTCCTGCCTTTCGCCCGCTTCCCCGAGGTGGACGCCCTGCCCGGCCCCGAGATGCGCTCGACGGGCGAGGTGATGGGGACGGCCGCCACGTTCGGACTCGCCTTCGCCAAGAGCCAGATCGCGGCGGGCAACCGGCTGCCAGACGGCGGGCGGATCTTCCTGTCGCTCGCCGACCGGGACAAGGCGGGCGGGCTCGAGGCGGCGGCCGCCTTCGTCGGGCTCGGGTTCGCCCTCGTTGCGACGGAGGGCACCGCCGCGTACCTGGAGGAGAACGGCGTCCCGGTCGAGGCCGTCGTCGGCAAGCTGACGAACAGCGCGGACGGGCGACGCGCGCCCGGCGACGTCGTCGCCCTGCTCCACGAGGGGTCGATCCAGCTCGTCGTCAACACGCCGCGGGGCCGCGGTGCCCACGCCGACGGCGCCTACATCCGGCGTGCCGCCTCGGCGTGCCGGGTCCCGATCGTGACTACGGTGCACGCGGCGCGTGCCGCGGCGGCGGGGATCGCCGAATGGAGGCAGTTCGACTTGAGCGTGACCAGCCTGCAGGAACGCCACGGGGTGGGCCGGTGAGCGGGAAGGGCGCGGCGGTCGATCTCACGACGACGATCGGCACCGTCGTCCTCCCGAACCCGGTGATGACGGCCTCGGGCACCTCGGGACACGGCGCCGAGCTGTCGGCGTACCTCGATCTCGCCGGGCTCGGCGCCGTCGTCGTGAAGTCGCTCGCCGCCGAGCCCTGGCCCGGGAACCCGCCCCCGCGGCTCAAGCCCGTCGCCGGGGGGATGCTGAACAGCGTCGGGCTCCAGGGGCCGGGGGTCGCGTCGTGGCTTGCCGAGCACCTGCCGGCCCTCGAGGCGGCAGGGGCCCGCGTCGTTGTCAGCCTCTGGGGCCGCCGCGCCGACGAGTATGCCCGGGCCGCCGCGCTCCTCGCCCCGGCGTCGGCGTCGATCATCGCCGTCGAGCTCAACGTGTCCTGCCCGAACCTCGACGGCGGCGAGGAGATGTTCGCCCGGTCGCCCGGCGCGACGGCCGAGGTCGTCGAGGCGGCCGCGGCCGCCGGACTCCCGCTCTGGGTGAAGCTCTCGCCGGGCGGGGCCAACCTCGTCGAGGTGGCGACCGCTGCCGTCGGCGCCGGCGCCGCGGCGCTCACCCTCGTGAACACGCTGCCCGCCCTGGCGATCCGGGCCGATCTCCGCCGGGGCGCGCTCGGCGGCGCGGGCGGCGGCCTTTCGGGCCCGGCCCTGCACGGTGTGGCGCTGCATGCGGTCGCCGACGTCTCGGCGGCCCTGCCACAGGTGCCGATCATCGGCGCGGGCGGAGTGATGTCTGGGACGACGGCCGTCGAGTTCCTGCTCGCCGGGGCACGGGCCGTGCAGGTGGGCACGGCGACGCTCGTCGACCCCCACGCCCCGGCCCGCGTGCTCCAGGAACTGCGCCGGTGGTGCGCGGCGAACGGGGTCGTCCGCGTTTCCGAGCTCGTCGGGGGTGCCCGTGACTGAGAGCCGTCTGTTGCCGATCGCGGTGCGCGAGCACCTCTGTCTCGCCCTAGACGTCCCGGATCTCGCCTCGGCCCGGGGTCTCGCGCGGGATCTGGCCCCGTTCTTCTCCGTGGTGAAGGTCGGGCTCGAGCTCTACGTCGCCGAGGGGCCCGCCGCCGTTGCCGCCTTCATCGCCGACGGCTTCGAGGTCTTCGTTGACCTGAAGCTGCACGACATCCCGACGACCGTCGAGCGCGCGGCGCGGGCGGTCGCGCGTACGGGGGCCCGCTACGCCACCGTCCACGCCGCCGGCGGCGCCGAGATGCTCGCCGGTGCAGCCCGGGGGTTCGTCGAGGGGGCCGCCCTCACCGGCCGGGACAAGCCGACGATCGGGCTCGCCGTCACCGTGTTGACGAGCGACGCCGGGGCGACCCCGGCGCTTGTCGTCGAGCGCGCCGCGCTGGCATCGCGCGCCGGTCTCGGCGGTGTCGTCTGTGCCGCGGCGGAGATCTCCGCCGTGCGCGCCGCCGTGCCCGGGGTGATCACGGTCGTGCCCGGGATGCGCCCTCCGGGCGTCGCCCGGGACGACCAGTCCCGCGCCGCGACGCCACAGGAGGCGTTCGGCGCCGGTGCCGACCTCCTCGTCATCGGGCGCGCCGTCACCGGCGCCAAGGACCCGGTCGCGGCGGCGCGCGCGCTCGTCGAGGCGCTCGGGAACGTGACGCCGCGCTGAACGGGGAGGCGGTCGCGGCGGCGATCGCGCCCCGCGCGGGTTCGCTTGGCAGAAACCGTGGTCAAGTGGGGAAACCCGCGCTAACGTCTCGACTCATGCCCCAACCACCAAGCCTCACACCCGAACAGCGCAGTGCCGCGCTCGCCAAGGCGGCTCAGGCGCGCAAGGCCCGAGCGGAGATCAAGGACCAGTTGAAGAACGGTCGTGTCTCGCTGAGCGGTTTGCTCGGTCGGGCAGCCAACGATGACATCGTCGGCAAGATGAAGGTTCTCGCTGTCCTCGAGTCGCTCCCTGGCACCGGCAAGGTGAAAGCCCGCCGGTTGATGGAGCAGATCGGCATCAGTGAGACGCGCCGTCTGCAGGGACTCGGCGCCAAGCAGCGCAGCGCGCTTCTCGAAGCCGTCGGTCGCCCCTGATCCTCGTCGTCTCCGGTCCCGGCGGCGCCGGGAAAGGGACGGTGGTCAAAGAGCTGGTCGCGCGCGACCCGAAGCTCTGGCTGTCCCGCTCGTGGACGACGCGCGCCCGCCGGCAGGGTGAGGAGGAGGACGCCTACACCTTCGTCGACCGACCGACGTTCGAAGCGGCGATCGCCGCGGGCAAGTTCCTCGAGCACGCGACCGTGCTCGACGAGCTGTACGGCACGCCGATGCCCGACGCCCCGCCAGGGCGCGACCTCGTGCTCGAGATCGACGTCCAGGGCGCTGAGCAGGTGCGCAAGCGCTGCGAGGACGTCGTCTGCGTGCTGCTCGTCCCCCCGTCGCGGGCCGACGAGGCCAGGCGAATGGGGGAACGGGGGGATTCCGCCTCCCACGTGGCGGCGCGTCTCGCCCTCGCTGACCGCGAGGTCGAGGCCGGACGGGCCCTCGCCGACGCGGTGGTGGTCAACCACGAGGTCGACCAGGCCGTCGACGAACTCGCCGGTATACTGGCGAGAACACGTCGGGGCGCGGATTGATCGTGCCCGGACACGGCCCCGGTCTGGTGGCGGTCGGCGTGCGGAATGTTCTGACCCAGTTGGCCGTGGCGCGAGCCGCGTCCACGCGGTGATCGAGGAGACCATGGCCGAACCACGCAGCACGATGATCGACCCGGCGATCGAGGACCTCCTCGACAAGGTGGACTCGAAGTTCAGCCTCGTGACCCTGTCCGCCAAGCGCGGACGGCAGATCAACTCGTACTTCAACCAGCTCGGCGAGGGTCTCGGCGCGATCGTTCCGCCGCAGGTCAGCTCCGTGGCCCGCAAGCCGTTGTCGATCGCCCTCGAGGAGATCGCGGCGTCCAAGGTGCGCGCCGGCGCGCCGGTCGAGCCGGAAACCGACGGCGAGGCGGAGCTGGTCGAGGTGGCCGGCATCACCGACGATCCCGCCGGCGACCCACCGGCCAGCTCGTAGCTGCCCGGGCGACGCAGCCGTCGGCGGGGTTGCGGCGATGAGCGCGGGCGACGAGAACCAGCAACGCCCAGCGGGTGATCCCAGCGTGCTCGACGGCGCCTTCGTCGTCCTCGGCGTGACCGCCGGCATCGCCGCCTACAAAGCCGTCGAGATCTGCCGCCAGCTCGTCGACGCCGGGGCGCACGTCGTCCCCGTGCTGACTAGGGCGTCGACGCGTTTCGTTGGAGCGGTGACGTTCTCCGCCCTCGCCTCGGAGCCGGCGCGCACGGAGCTGTTCGACCCCGCCGACCCGATCCCGCACACGCACCTCGCCCAGGCAGCCGACCTCGTCCTCGTCGCGCCGGCGACGGCGAACTTCCTCGCCGAGTACGCCGCCGGGATCGCCCACGACCTGCTCGGCGCGACGCTCCTCGCCACGGCGGCGCCCGTTGTCGTCTGCCCGGCGATGCACGCCGAGATGTGGGGACACGCCTCGGTCCGGGAGAACCTCGCGACCCTCGAGCGGCGCGGCGTGGTCGTCGTCGCGCCGGAGACGGGCCGGCTGGCCGGCGGGGACCAGGGCCCGGGCCGCCTCGCAGGCATCCCGGTCATCCTGGCCGCGGCCGCGGGGGCGCTCGCCGGGACCGGCGACCTCGCCGGGTATCGGGTGCTCGTCACGGCGGGGGGCACGCGCGAGCCGCTCGACCCCGTCCGCTATCTCGGCAACCGCTCGTCGGGACGCCAGGGCCACGCCATCGCCGCCGAGGCGCGCCGGCGCGGCGCGAAGGTGACCCTCGTTTCGGCCTCGGCGCTGGCCCCGCCGCCCGGCGTCGAGTTCGTGCCCGTCGAGACGGCGGCCGAGCTCGCCGGGGAGGTCTTCGCCCGTGCTGGTGCCGCCGACGTCGTCGTGATGGCCGCCGCCGTGGCGGACTTCCGCCCGAAGGCGGTGTCGGCGACGAAGTTGAAAAAGGGCGACGGGCCGCCCGAGGTCGTGCTCGAGCCGACCGAGGACGTGCTCGCGGGGCTCGGTGCGCGGCGGCGGCCCGGCCAGGTCCTCGTCGGTTTCGCCGCCGAGACCGGTGACGCCGTCGCCCGCGGTTCGGCCAAGCTCACCGCCAAGGGCGCCGACCTGATCGTCGTGAACGACGTGAGCGAGCCGGGCGTCGGGTTCGGCTACGAGACGAACGCCGTTACGATCCTCGAAGCCGGGGGTGGTCGCACCGACGTGCCCCTGGGGCCGAAGCCTACGATTGCCGCCGCAGTGCTCGATGCCGTCGTCCGCCGGCTCCGCGACGCGTGACGGCTCGCTCACACCCAACCGAACCGCAAGGAGCTGACTTGTCCAGCTACACGTTCACCTCGGAGTCGGTCACCGAGGGCCATCCGGACAAGATGGCCGACCAGATCTCCGACGCCGTCCTCGACGCGATCCTCGCCCAGGACCCGCTGGGCCGGGTCGCCTGCGAGACCCTGCTCACAACCGGCATCGTCTGCGTCGTCGGCGAGATCTCGACCGAGGGCTACGTCGACATCCCTCGCATCGTGCGGGACACGGTCTGCGAGACCGGGTACGACCGCGAAGAGTACGGCTTCGACGGCAACACCTGCGGCGTCATGGTCTCGATCGGTGAGCAGTCCCCAGACATCGACGCCGGAGTCTCGCGCTCGGCGGAGATCCGCCACGGCGACGCCGACGAGCTCTCGCAGCAGGGGGCGGGCGACCAGGGGATGGTGTTCGGCTTCGCCTGCGACGAGACGCCCGACCTCATGCCGGTGCCGATCTGGTTCGCCCACATGCTGGCGCGCCGGCTCGCCGAGGTGCGCCGGGCGAACGTGCTCCCGTACCTGCGGCCCGACGGCAAGACCCAGGTGAGCGTGCGCTACGAGGATGGTCGGCCCGTCAAGCTCGAGACGGTGCTCGTCTCGACCCAGCACAAGCCGGGCATCGACCCCGAGACGCTGCTCGGGCCGGACATCGAGGAGCATGTCGTACGGCCGCTCCTCGCCCTCTTGCCCCGGGAGATCGCCTTCGAGGGACACAAGCTCCTCTGCAACCCGACGGGCGTGTTCGAGCTCGGCGGCCCGCGCGCCGACACCGGATTGACCGGGCGCAAGATCATCGTCGACACCTACGGGGGCATGGCCCGTCACGGAGGCGGCGCCTTCTCGGGCAAGGACCCCTCCAAAGTCGACCGCTCCGCTGCGTACGCTGCCCGCTGGGTCGCCAAGCACGTCGTCGCCGCCGGGGCGGCGCGGCGCTGCGAGATCCAGGTCGCCTACGCCATCGGCGTGGCGCGGCCCGTGTCGGTCATGATCGAGACCTTCGGCACCGCCGTCGTCGACACGGCGCGGATCGAGAAGGCGATCGAGGAGCTGTTCGACCTGCGGCCGGCAGCCATCATCCGTGACCTCGACCTGCGCCGGCCGATCTACCGGGCGACCGCCGCCTACGGGCACTTCGGCCGCTCCGAGAAGGAGTTCACCTGGGAGACGACGGGTCGCGTCGACGACCTGCGCCGGGAACTCGACCTATAGCGACCCGGTGACGACCGCGTCGGGACCGGCCGCCCGGCGGATCGTCGCGGTCCTCCCCGACGTGACCGGCGTCGACCGGGAGTTCGCCTACGCCGTCCCGGAGGCGCTCGCCGGCGCGACCCGTCTCGGCTCGATCGTGCGGGTGCCGCTGCACGGCCGCAGGGTGCGCGGTTGGGTCGTCGGCGAGGCGGCCGAACCCGGCGGCCATGAGCTGCGGGAGGTCCTCGACGTCGTGTCCCGGGGTCCCGCCCCGGAGATCGTCGAGCTCGGGCGGTTCGGCGCCTGGCGCTACGCCGGCCGGTTGCGGCCGTTCCTGCTCGCCGGCTCGCCGCCGCGCCTCGTGCGGACCCTGCCCCCCGTCCCAGCTCGTGGCCAGCGCCTTTCCGAGACGGGGGCCCCGACGGTCGCCGAGGCCACCCGGCGGGCCCTCGCCTCGGCCCCCGCGGTGTTGCGGCTCCCGCCGGCCGCCCCCCGCCTCGACGTCGTCGCGGCGGCGGTCGCCGCGGCGGCGGACCGCGACGCGCTCGTGCTCGTGCCGACCCGGCGCGACGCCGAGGTGCTCGCCCAGCGGCTCGCCCGGCTCGGCCCGAGGGTCGCGCTGCAACCCGAGGCGTGGGACGAGGCGGCGGCGGGCGGCTGCACCGTCGTGGGCGCGCGGGCGGCGGCCTTCGCCCCGGTCGGCCGTCTCGGTGTCGTCGTCGTCCTCGACGCCCATTCGGAGAACTTCGTCGAGGAGCGCGCGCCGACGTGGGACGCGACGGTCGTCGCCGCCGAGCGGGCGCGGCGTGCCGGCGTGCCGTTGCTCCTGGTGAGCCCCTGCCCGACCCTCGGAAACCTCGCCGGATCGACGCTCGTCACCTTCGATCCCGCCTTCGAGCGGGCCGGGTGGGCGACCGCCGAGGTGATCGACCGGCGCGGGGACGACCCGCGTTCGGGCCTTTTCAGCGGCCGTTTCGCCGAGATCGTGCGGGAGTCGCGTCTCGCCAGTCCCGAGCTCCCCGTCGTCTGCGTCCTCAACCGGACGGGCCGGGCGAGGCTGCTCGCCTGCGGCGCCTGCCGCGCTGTCGTGCGCTGCGAGCGCTGTGGGGCCGCGCTCGTCGAGTCCGGCGGCATGGAGGCGGCGCTCACCTGCCCGGTCTGCGCCGCGACGCGGCCGTTCGTCTGCGCGGCGTGCTCCTCGACCCGCCTGAAGCGCCTGCGGCTCGGCACGGCGCGGGCCGCCGAGGAGATCGCGGCGCTCGTCGGCGAGCCGGTCGACGAGGTCTCCTCGGCCGCCCCCCGCGACGGGGGCGCCGCGGCCGGCGTCCTCGTCGGCACCGAGGCGGTCCTGCACCGGGTGCGCGCCGCCTCGGCGGTCGCCTTCCTCGATTTCGACCAGGAGCTCCTCGCCCCCCGGTACCGGGCCGGGGAGGAGGCGCTCGCCCTGCTGGCGCTGGCGAGTCGCCTCGTCGGCGGGCGCGGCGCCGCCGCGGGCGGGCGGTCGGGGCCGGTCGTCGTCCAGACCCGGATCCCGGAGCACGAGGTCCTGCGGGCGGCGGGGCTCGGTCTCCCGGGCCCGTGCGCCGCCGCCGAGGCGGCGCGGCGCGGGGATCTGGGGCTGCCGCCGTACCGCGCCGTCGCCGTCGTCTCGGGGCCCGGAGCAGAACAGTGCGCCTCCCGGCTCGGCGCCTCGCCCCACGGTCCCGAGGTCGCCCGGCTCAGCCCCGACCGGTTCCTCGTGCGCGCCGACGACCCGCAACAACTCGCCGACGAGCTCGCCGGGGCCGGCCTGCCGCTGGAGGGCGTGCGGGTCGAGATCGACCCGGTCCGGTTGTGAGCGTCGCCGGCGCGCGACGACGTCCGGCGAGCGGGCTGCAGCGGAATCGGCGCGGCGGTGTTCTTTCCGGTGTGACGAGTTCCGTCCCGACGGGCGACGCCGAGATCTGCCGCCGCCTCGCCGACGACCTCGACGCCGGCTTCGTCGACCTCGTCGGGGCCTACGGGCGGCTCGTCTTCACGGTCGCCGCCCGGGCGACACCGGCGGCCGACGCCGAGGACCTCGCCGCCGAGTCGTTCCTGCGGGCGTACCGGGCGTTGCGCGGCTACGGGGCCAGCAGGATTCGCCAGCTCCGGCTGCGCCCGTGGCTGGTGACGATCGTTCTCAACTCGGCGCGCAACGCCCGCCGCGACGCGGCCCGGCGACCGCGGACGGACCCGTTCGGACCCGGCGAGGAGCCCCTCTCGTCGCAGCGTGACGCCGCCGACCTCGCCGCGGCGGCGGACGCGGCGGGGAAGCTCGGGCGGCGCCTGGCGGGGCTTCCTGCCAAGCAGCGCACTGCGGTCGTCCTGCGCCACGTCGTCGGCCTGGGGCTCGCCGAGATCGCGGTCATCTTGGGGTGCCCCGAGGGGACGGCGCGCTCGCACGTCGCCCGGGGGCTCGCCGCGCTGCGCGCCGCCTACGCCGTCGAGGGCGACCCCGCCCCGGGGACCGGTCACGGCGAGAGGAGGGGAACGTGATGAACCCACGAGCTCGGTCGTCCATCGAGGAAGACCTCCGCCTTCTCGAGGTCCGCCCGCCGCGGGGCTTCGCGGACCGCGTCGTGGCGCGGTACGCCTTGGTCGCCGGCCCCGTCGGCGAGCTCTGCGTCGCCTGGACGTCGGCGGGGATCTCGATGGCCGACTTCATCTCGCCGGGCGGCGAGCCCGGGTTCGCTCGCCGGTACCGCGAGCGGTTCGGCCGCCCGATCCTGCCGGCGGCGCGGCCCTTGCCGGGTCTCGCCGCCGCGGCCCGCAGCGGCCGCGGGCGCAAGCTGCGCTACGACCTAGCCGGGCTCTCGGCGTTCGAGGTCGGCGTGCTCGAGGCGACGCTCGCCATCCCCGTCGGCGAGGTCCGCCCGTACGCCTGGGTGGCGGCGGAGATCGGCCGGCCCCGGGCCGTCCGGGCGGTCGGCTCGGCGCTCGGTCGCAACCCCGTGCCGGTCCTCATCCCCTGCCATCGCGTCACCCGCTCGGACGGCACGATCGGCAACTACGGGGGCGGTCCCGCGAGGAAGGAGGCGTTGCTGCGCGCCGAGGGGGCCGACCTCGACGAGTTGGCGGACCTCGCCGCGGCGGGTGTCCACTATGTCGGCTCGACGGCGACGGGGATCGTGTGCCTGCCGAGCTGCCACAGCTGCCGGCGGATCGCCCCGGCGCGCCGGCGCGGCTTCCGCGACCTCGCCGAGGCCGGCACCGCCGGTTTCCGGCCGTGCCGGCTGTGCCGGCCGGGCCTTCCCCGGTCGGCCTGAGGGCGCCGACCTTCCCGGCGCGCCCGCGGGGTTCTGGCCTGGCTTCTACTGCCTGGCGCGGCGATATCGCGACCAACCACGGGCGGATCGGCACACGGTCCTGCCGCGTCCGGGCGGATTCGCCGGTTCCGGTCAGGAGTAGGCGACGGCGCCCTTTGGTGGCTGCACCCGCACGGCCGCGTTCCAGTGCGAGAAGTCCGTCTGATAGCCGTACACCGTCTTGCCGGACGTCGCCGTGGCGTCGTACCGCACGGGCAGGTGGGTCCCGCTCACCGCCACGAAGAGCCAGCCCGACGTGTCCTTTCCCTCGGCCCCGGTCCCCAGGCGACCGTGAACCCCGACGACCTCCTGCCCGTCGACCTCCACTTCCCGGCCCAGGGAGTACGGGGCGAGGAGGATCCCGTCGAATGCATTCTTCGCCAGGGTGAGGTCGGCGGCCAAGATGTCGAAGGGTTCATTCGAGATCGGACCGTAGAACCAGCGGCCCGCGTACTTCGCAGCTGTGGCCGCCAACATGCCGACAAGCATCGGAGCTTCCAGACCGGCCTTGTTGCCGTCCACGTAGACACGGTCGCCGACGACGATGAGCGTCGCTTGCACCGATCGCCCCTCGTAGGTCCCGGTCGCACGCTCCTCACCACTCGATCGGCCCAAGATGGTGGTCGCCTTCACGAGCGTCCGAGAGGAGCTCACACGGTCGGTGGTCGTGCAGGCGACAGAACGTTCCGCCACCGCGGCCGCGATCGACACGGAGAGCACTTTCTGGGCCGACATGCCGGCGAAGGGGCCGCCCGCCGGCGCCGCCGGCGCCGCCAACGGACCGACGGAGAGTCCCAGTGCGAGCGCTCCAACAGCCAAGAATCGAGCCTGCCGCATGGGCTGAAGGTAACAGCCGCCGGGGAGGCGCGCCCTTCCGCGCCACGAGGGCGGGCCCGTCGTGGCCGGCCGTGCCGAGAACCTCGTCTGGTTACCTGATTCCGCTCGCTCGCTCGTCGAACCGGACCGCTGCCGCCCGCCGCCGGTCGGTTCGCCGCCGGGCCGGACGGGATGGGGAGCTGCTAGTCTGCCTGCGTCGGCATTCGTCGGCGACGGTGTCCGCGCGCGTGACGCCGGTCCTGTCTTCGGTCCGCGGGGGCGACCCCGGCGGCCGGGGCACGAGATCTACGAGGGTTTGCACGTCCATGCTCGACAAGGCGGCGACGATCGCCGAGTACCGGCTGCACGAGACCGACACCGGCTCGCCCGAGGTCCAGATCGCGGTGCTCTCTGAGCGCATCAACGGTCTCACGGAGCACCTCAAGTCGCACAAGGGCGACCACCACACCCGACGCGGGCTCCTGAAGCTCAACGGGCAACGGCGTCGCCTGCTGGACTACGTGCGGGCGAACGACGTCGAGCGCTATCGCAGCCTCATCGCGCGCCTCGGTCTCCGCCGATAGAGGCAGGAGCCAACTCCACCGGGCGAGTGCCCGGCGGGGCGAGAGCCGGGAGGCGAGGAGCGCTACCCGGCTAAGAAGAGGTGTCCGACCTCCCGTCGCCCGGGAGGCGTCGGCACCGTAGACAGCCAACGGCACCCGCGGGCGCCAGCTGCCAGTCGCCGGGTCCTCGGCCCGTTCGGGAGCCCGACGACTGGGAACTGGCGGGCGGGCGCCCCAGTGACCAAGGAGTGTTATGGCCGAGGCCATCGCCGTTTCGGGCCCGATCAGCGGGTCCAGCCGCACTTTGTCGTTCGAGACAGGCAAGCTCGCACAGCAAGCAGATGGGGCGGTCGTCGCCCGCATCGGCGACACCCTGGTGCTCGTCACCGCGACCGCAGCCCGCAAGGTCCGCGAGGGGCAGGACTTCTTCCCCCTCACCGTCGACATCGAGGAGCGGATGTACGCCGCCGGGAAGATCCCCGGCTCGTTCTTCCGCCGGGAAGGCCGGGCGAGCGACCAGGCGATCCTGACGGCGCGTCTCATCGACCGCCCGTTGCGCCCGTCGTTCCCCTCCGGCTTCCGCAACGAGATCCACATCGTCGGCACAATTCTCGGCGCCGACCAGGAGAACCCGCACGATGTCGTGGCGATCAACGGAGCCTCGGCGGCGCTGATGATCTCGGGGATCCCCTTCGACGGGCCGATCGGCGCCGTGCGGATCGCCTACTCGACGGAGGGAAAATGGCTGCCGCACTCCACCTACCAGGAGGGTGACGCCTCGACCTTCGAGCTCGTCGTGGCGGGCAGGGCGCTCGGGAGCGAGCCGGACGCCGAGATCGCGATCATGATGGTCGAGGCCGGCGGGACCGAGCACGCATTCGACTACTTCGACGCCGGCGCACCCAAGGTGACCGAGGAGGTCATCGCCGGTGGGCTCGAGGAGGCCAAGACCTGGATCCGCGAGTCGATCGAGCTCCAGCGCGAGCTCGTCGCCAAGGCTGGCGCCAAGCCGACGATCCCCTACGAGGCCTTCGTCGACTACGGCGAGGACGTGCTCGCGCGGGTCGTCGCCGTCGGGGCCGACAGGATCGCCGCGGCGAACGCCATCACGACGAAGACGGCGCGCAACGAGGCGCTTTCCGCCGCCACCGACGAGATCGCCGCCGAACTGGCCGAGGAGTTCGCCGGACGCGAGCGCGAGATCCCGGCCGCGGTGCGGTCGCACACCAAGACGATCGTGCGCCGGCGCATCGTCGAGGAGGGGGTCCGGATCGACGGGCGCGGCCCGACCGACATCCGCCCGCTCTCCGCCGAGATCGGCCTGATCCCGACGGTGCACGGGTCGGGGCTTTTCCAGCGCGGCGACACCCAGGTGCTCAACGTGGCGACTCTCGGCATGCCGCGGATGAACCAGATGCTCGACACCATCAGCGTCGACGAGACCAAGCGCTACATGCACCACTACAACTTCCCGCCGTTCTCGACCGGTGAGACGGGCATGATGCGTGGCCCGAAGCGCCGCGAGATCGGGCACGGCCTGCTCGCCGAGCGGGCACTGCTCCCGGTGATCCCGGGCGAGGCGGAGTTCCCCTACACGCTCCGGCTCGTCTCCGACGTGCTCAGCTCGAACGGGTCGACGTCGATGGCGTCGGTCTGCGGCTCGACATTGTCGTTAATGGACGCCGGCGTGCCGATCAAGGCACCGGTCGGCGGGATCGCGATGGGCCTCGTCTACGCCGAGGGCAAGTACACGACGCTCACCGACATCTTGGGAGCCGAGGACGCCTTCGGCGACATGGACTTCAAGGTCGCCGGGACCCGCGACGTCGTGACGGCGCTGCAGCTCGACACGAAGATCGACGGCCTGCCCGCCGAGGTGCTCGGGCAGGCGCTGCGCCAGGCGCGCGAAGCCCGTCAGGTCGTCCTCGACGTGATGGAGAAGGCGATCGCCCACCCCGCCGCGACCGTGAAGCCCCACGCGCCCAAGATCGTCACCTTCGAGATTCCGATGGACAAGATCGGCGAGGTGATCGGTCCGAAGGGCAAGGTGATCAACACCCTGCAGCAGGAGACGGGTGCCGATATCGCCGTCGACGACGACGGCATGGTCGGCCGGGTGACGATCGGCGCCAAGGAGTCGGTCGCGGTCGACGAGGCGCGGCGCCGGATCGAGCTGATCCTCGACCCGCCCAGCGCCGACGTCGGCAAGACCTACGCCGGCAGGGTCGTGAACATCACGAAGTTCGGGGCGTTCGTCAACATCCTGCCCGGCCGCGACGGCCTCCTCCACATCTCAAGGCTCGGCGGGGGGCACCGGGTCGACCGCGTCGAGGACGTCCTCGAGCTCGGCCAGGCAGTCGACGTCATCGTGCAGGACATCGACCCGCAGGGGAAGGTCTCGCTCGCCCTCGTCGGCGAGGATGGCGAGCCAATCGGCGGCCGCGAGCCGACCAGGGCGACGTCGGACGAAACGGCCCGCCCTCCGCAGCGCGACCGCCGCGACGACCGCGGGCCCCGTCCGGCGCGTGACTCCGGCGGGCCGGCCGACCACGTGAAGCGGGTCTCGTTCGAGGACGAGTTCGAGGCGACGATCGCCAACGACTTCGGCGATCTCGGCCCCGGGGCCGCCGCCGCCCCAGGCGGGGAGCCACGGGCGAACCGCGGTCCGCGTCGACGTCCCGGCCCGCGGCGCTGACGACTCCCGCCGGTCGGTCGCCGGCAGCGAGCGGCGCGGCCCTGACCGAGATCTCGGCGCTCCCCTGCGGCGTCCGGCTCGTCACCGAGCGCATGGTCGACGTGCGCTCAGCGTGCGTCGGCGTCTGGGTGGGGACGGGGTCGCGCGACGAAACCGGGGCGCAGGCGGGAATCTCCCACTTCCTGGAGCACCTGCTCTTCAAGGGGAGCCCGACGCGCAGCGCCCGTTCGATCGCCGAGGACATCGACGCCGTCGGGGGCGACATGAACGCCTTCACGACCAAGGAGTACACGGCTTTCTACGTCCGCATGCTCGGTGACGACCTCGACCTCGGGCTCGACATCCTCTCTGACATCGTCTGGAGCCCGGCGCTGCGCGTCGACGAGGTCGACTCGGAACGTCAGGTCATCCTGGAGGAGGTGCTGATGCACCTTGACGAGCCGGCGGACTTCGCCCAGGAACGCTTCGCCGACGCGATGTTCCCGTCCCACCCGCTCGGGCGGGAGGTCCTCGGCGATCCCGAGGTCATCCGGTCCGTGACGGTTGACGAGATCCGCCAGTTCCTCGCCGTGCACTACCGGCCGGCGAACATCGTCGTCGCCGCGGCTGGCCAGGTCGACCACGGGGGGATCGGCGCCGGTCTCGAGCGACGGTTCGCCGGCATCGCCGGGGGAGCAGCGCCGCGCCGCGCCGCCCCCTCCGACGAGGTCCGTTCCCTCGACGTGACGGTGCGGGACAGCGAACAGGCGCATCTCGTGCTCGGCGTGCGGGCCCCGGCCCGCCGTCACCCGAGCAGGTTCGCCCTCATGCTCCTCAACCACGCCCTCGGCGGGGGGATCTCGTCGCGCCTGTTCCAGAAGATCCGGGAGGAGCGGGGACTCGCCTACTCGATCGTCTCCGAGCGGGTCAGCTTCGCCGACTCCGGCGCCCTCGTCGTCTCGGTTGGCACCTCGCCCGACAACGCGGCCGAGGTCGTCGATCTCGTCGTCGCCGAGCTCGACGCCTGCGCGCGCACCGGCATCACGCCCCAAGAGCTGGGCCGGGCCAAGGGGCACGTCGCGGCCGACCTGCTGCTCGGCCTGGAGGACTCGGGGAACCGGATGTCGCGGATCGGCGCCGGGCTGTTGCTCTTCGACGAGGTGCTCTCGATCGACGAGCAGCTCGCTCGGATCGACGCCGTCACCGTCGACGAGGTGGGCGCCCTCGCCGGCGAGGTACTGGGTGGCCGGCGGGTGCTCGCCGTCGTCGGGCCGTCCGGCGCGGGCGATTTCACCCCGCTCGACTGATGATGCGGGTGCCAGCGATAGTTGCGCCAACTTACTCCACTAAGTAAAGTCACACAGTGGAGTTCAGCCTGGCAGCACTCGTTTCGGGTCTCGCCGTCGGTCTCGTCGTCGGGGTCACCGGCGCCGGCGGGGGGGCCCTCCTCACGCCGTTGCTCATCCTCGCTCTGCACGTCAACGCCAAGACTGCGGTCGCGAGCGACCTCGTCGCCTCGGTCTTCATGCGGCCGGTGGCCGGGTTCGTCCACCTGCGGCGCTCGCTCGTCCACTGGCCGATCGTCGGGTGGCTCGTCGCCGGGTCCGTCCCGACCGCCTTCGCCGGCGGCGTGCTGTCGAGCCTGTACATCCCGGCTCAGACGGCGGACAGCGTCCTCGAGCCCATCATCGGCGGCGTGCTGCTGTTCTCCGGCGCGGCGGCGATCGCGCGCCGCTTCGCGAAGGCCCGTGTCGCGGCGGCGGAGGCACCGCCCACCGGCACCCGCCCGCTCGTTGCCGCCAGGCCGTTCCCGACGGTGGTGATCGGGGTGCTCGGGGGCCTGGCCGTCGGGGTCACATCGGTCGGCGCGGGCACGCTCATGCTCGTCGCCCTGGCGCTCGTCTACCCGGCGCTTTCGTCGCGCGAGCTCGTCGGCACCGACCTTGTCCAGGCGGTGCCGCTCGTCCTCGCGGCGGCGCTCGGCCACCTCGCCGCCGGCGGGCTGCACGTCTCGCTCACCGCGGCCGTCGTCGCCGGTGGCGTGCCCGGGGCCCTCATCGGCGCCTACCTCTCACGGTGGATCCCTGCGCGCTCGCTCGGCGTGGTCGTCGCCGGGGTGATCTTCGGATCCGGTTGCGCCCTCATCGGCTGGGTCCCCGGTGCAATCGTCGGGGGCTGCGCCGCCGTGACCCTCGTTGTCACGGCGGCCTGGGTGCGGTGGCGCGCTGCGCCGCGGGCGGCGATCGGGGTCCTCGGCGAGGAGCCGGCGACACTGCGGGCCTGAGCCCGGCCCGCCGACGGCGGCCGATGGCGCGCGGGCGCGCGTGGCCCGAGCTCGCAGTGTGGGCACCGACGCGGCGCCACGCCGCGCCCGGTGCGGCGGCGACCGAACCGGTTCGAGCGGGGACCTGAGGCAGACCCGACGTGAGCTGGGAGAAGCCTGGGCCCTGGCGGATCGCCGGGGATCACGGGCCCGGTCCGCGGTGCGGCGGGCGGGCGCTCGTCGGCTGGGGCGCGTCGCCCGGATCACTGCAGGTGACGTGACAAGTTGCACGTGCCACTCACGTTACGAACGCGCTACGTTAGGGCCACTCCAGAAGATCTCCACACGTCGTGGGGCGGGGCCCGGAGGGGCGGTCCTTTCGGGATGTTTCGTCAGGAGGGCAAATGAGAAGCTTCCACGGCCGGCGTGGCCTGCTCGGGGGCGTGCTGACCATCGCCGTTGCGGGATCGATGATCCTCACCCTCGCGGCTGGCTCCGTGAGCACGGCGACCGGCGCCGCCAGCAAGCCGCACGTGACCAAGGTGAAGGGCGGGACCGCCTACTTCGCCGAGCCGCCCGGCGCGCAACCGAACTACATCTTCCCGTTCGCGCCGTTCCGCTACTTCAGCGTCAACAACCTCTCGCAGTTCCAGGAGTTGATGTACCGCCCGCTGTTCTGGTTCGGCAACGGTGCGAACCCGACGATCAACCTCTCCCTCTCGCTCGCCAACTACCCGGTGTTCTCCAACGGCGGAAAGACGGTCACCGTCACACTGAAGCCGTACGTGTGGTCCGACGGTGAGAAGGTGACGTCCCAGGACGTCGTCTTCTGGATGAACTTCATGAAGCTCGAGAAGGACACGTGGGCCGGCTACGTCCCCGGGACCATCCCTGACGACGTCGCCTCGATCACCACGCCGAACGCCTCGACCGTCGTGTTCAACCTCACCGGTTCGGTGAACCAGTACTGGTGGGTGTACAACGAGCTCAGCCAGATCACGCCGCTGCCGATGGCCTGGGACGTGACGTCGCTTTCCCAGAAAGCCGGCGCGGCGCTGTGCGGAACGTCGTCGTTCGGCTCGGTCGTGGCCAAGCAGACGAAGAACGGGATCCTACCCGGCAACGCCGCCGCCAAGAGCTGCGTCGACGTCTTCAACTTCCTGTCCAAGGAGGCCGGCTACGACCCGGCCAACCCGAAGGGCTCGAACAACGCCTTCGCCACCTATGCGACGAGCAAGCTCTGGCAGGTCGTCGACGGACCGTGGCACCTGACTTCGTTCAACGCCGCGGGCGACGTGACGATGAAGCCGAACCCGAAGTACTCGGGCCCGGTGAAGCCGACGCTGTCGGCCTTCGTCGAGCTGCCCTTCACCTCGACGACGACGGAGTTCAACGAGCTGTCAAGCGGGACGACGATCTCGGTCGGCTACATCCCGGCCGAGGACATCCTCGTTCCCGCCAAGAGCCCGACAGTGGCCGGGCCGAACAACCCGCGCATCTCCGGTAAGTACAACCTGGTGCCCTGGTACACGTGGGGGATCACGTACTTCCCGCTGAACTTCAACTCCGCAGACGACGGCGGCTACGCCGGCACGATCTACCGCCAGCTCTACTTCCGGCAGGCGTTGCAGATGCTGATCAACCAGCCCCTGCTGATCAAGAAGCTCATCAAGGGCTACGGCGTGCCCGGTTACGGGCCGGTGCCGGTCCTCCCGGTGAACTCGTTCGTGACGAAGTTCGAAGAGACGAACCCGTACCCGTACAGCCCGACCAAGGCCGCGGCGTTGCTTGCGGCTCACGGCTGGACGATCAACAAGGGCGGGACGGACGTCTGTGCCGACGCGTCGGAGTGCGGCGTGCCGAAGGGGACACCGCTCAACTTCAACTTCCTGTACTCGAGCGGTAACCCGACGACCACCGTGATGGTGGACGACGAGGTGTCCTCGTGGGGTGCTGTCGGGATCCACGTCACGGCCACCTCCGCGACGTTCGACACGGTCTACGGCACCTCGTTGCCGTGTTCGGGCTCGTCGTGCACGTGGAGCATGAGCTGGTGGGGCGGCTGGAGCTACGCGCCGGACTACTGGCCGAGCGGCGAGGACCTCTTCGAGACCGGCGCGGCGTCGAACGCCGGGTCGTACTCGAACGCCTACATGGACAAGTTGATCAAGGCGACGAACTTCGGCAACTCGACCCTCGCCCACTGGGAGAACTACACCGCGACGGTGCTCCCCGTGATCTGGGAGCCGAGCGGGGCCTACCAGGTCACCGAGATCGCCAAGAACCTCCAGGGCGTGACGCCGCAGGACCCGTTGCTCATGCTCACCCCGGAGAACTGGTACTTCACGAAGTAAGCGGGTAACGCGGTAAAGCAACATCGGGCGGTTGGGCCGGTCCCGGGTCACCCGGGACCGGCCCGGCCGCCGTTCTACGACACGCCCGAACGTCCGTCGGTGGGCGTAATGAGGTACCCCCGGCGACCTGCAAGAATTGGCCGATACGCAACCGCAAGTGCTGGCGCGCGACGAGATGACGAACATGACGGGGAGTGATCGCAGCTGCTTGGGTACCTGATCCGCCGGGTCGGCCAGGCGATCATCGTCGTCCTCGGCGTGACGCTGCTCGTCTTCCTTCTCGAGCACGTGATCCCGGGCGGCTACGCCCGGGCGGCCCTCGGGCCGCGGGCGACACCGGCCGAGATCTACCAGTTCAAGCAGGTCAACGGTCTCTTACTTCCGATCTGGGACCAGTACTACCAGTACCTGCGCGGGCTGATCGAGTCGTTCAACCTCGGCTACTCGTACCAGTTCAACCAGAGCGTGACGACCGTGATCATGGAGCGGCTGCCGAAGACCATCATCCTCGTCGGTATCGCGACGGTGTTCGCGCTCGTCGTCGCCGTGCCGCTCGGCGTGCTGCAGGTCGTCCGGCGGAACAAGCCCGTCGACTACTCGCTCACCGGGGCCGCATTCATCGGCTACTCGATGCCGGCCTTCCTCCTCGGCCAGCTCCTCATCCTCTATTTCGCGATCGACCTCCACTGGTTCCCGACCGAGGCGCCGCAGGGCCAGACCGTCGGCTCGATCCTCGGGGACCCCCGCGCCCTCGTCCTCCCGGTCCTCACGCTGTCGGCCCTCACGATCGCCGCCTTCAGTCGCTACATGCGCTCCTCGCTCATGGAGGCGATGACCCAGGACTACATCCGCACCGCCCGCGCCAAGGGCGCGAGCGGCGGGCGCGTGCTCTTCCGCCACGCGCTGCGCAACGCGCTGATCCCGATCATCACGTTGATCGGGCTGTCGCTCCCGGGGATCATCGGCGGCGCGCTGATCACGGAGACCGTCTTCAACTTCCCGGGCATGGGACTTCTCACGGTAAACTCGGCGCTCAACGAAGACATCCCGGTGCTCCTCGGCACGACCTTCGTCGTGACGCTCGCCACCGTCGCCGGCTCGCTGCTCGCCGACATCCTGTACGCGATCGTGGATCCCCGTGTTCGCTACACGTGATCCCCGCGCCCGTCGAGGTGCGTGATGGCGTCCCAGCTCGGATTGGGACTGGGCGGTCTCCCGCTCGAGGAGGCCGCTCTCGCCGAGGGTCGTGAAGTCGGCGGGCCGACGGGCGGCGAAGGGGTCTCGTCCGGCGGGATGGGCGTCCAGATCCTGCGCGTCTTCCTCGAGAACAAGCTCGCCATCGCGGGCGCGGCGGTCATCGTGCTGATGGTGCTGTTCTGCTACCTCGGCCCGGTCTTCTACTCGACGAACCAGACGAACGCCAACAACGCCCTGCTGTACTCGATGCAGAACGCCGCGCCGTCGTGGGCGCACCCGCTCGGCACCGACGCGACGGGCTTCGACATGCTCGGCCGCATCATGTACGGCGGGCAGGTCTCGCTCGAGGTCGGCTTCGCCGCGGCGGGTATCGCCACCGCGATCGGGGTCATCTGGGGGGCCGTGTCGGGATTCTTCGGCGGTTGGGTCGACGCGCTGATGATGCGCATCGTCGACGTGTTGCTGTCGGTCCCGTTGCTGTTCCTCCTCGTCACCCTGGCGGTGATCTTCAGACCGTCGTTGTCGCTCATCATCTTGGTGATCGGGTTCACGGCGTGGCTCGGTCCGGCGCGGCTCGTGCGTGGGGAGGCTCTGTCGCTACGTGTGCGCGAGTACGTCCAGGCCGTGCGGGTCATGGGCGGGACGGGCCGACGGATCGTCCTGCGCCACATCATCCCGAACACGATCGGCACCATCGTCGTCAACGCCACCTTCCAGGTCGCCGACGCGATTCTTCTCCTGGCGGCGCTCGGGTTCGTCGGGTTGGGCGTTCCCATGCCGCTCACGGACTGGGGCTCGATGCTCGCCAACGCCGTGAACTACGCCCTGGCGGGTTACTGGTGGGAGATCTACCCGACCGGGGTGGCGATCGTGGCTGTCGTCGTGGCGTTCAACTTCGTCGGCGACGCGCTGCGGGACGCCTTCGAGGTCCGGCTCCAGCGTCGCTGAGCGAACCGTCCCCGTCCGCAGCCCGACCGGGGACCGAACGCGATCTGGTCAGTCGGCGACCGCGGCCTCGGCCGTCACCGTTGCGTCGCCGAGCGGCGTCTGCAGCGGGAAGTGGCACGCCGTCAGGTGGTCAGAGCCGACGAGCCGGAGCGGGGGCTCCTCTGTGGCGCAGACCTCCTGCGCGAACGGACAGCGCGTCCTGAACCGGCAGCCGCTCGGCGGCGCCATCGCCGAGGGCAGCTCGCCGCCGACGATGACGTGGCGGCCCGCCCGGGCCACGACCGGGTCGGGGACGGGGATCGCGTCGATCAGCGCCTGCGTGTACGGGTGGGCCGTGCGCGTGTAGACCTCGATGGCGGGCCCGGTCTCTACGAGCTTGCCGAGGTACATGACACCGATCCGGTCGGCGAGGTACTTCACGACGGCGAGGTCGTGGCTGATCACGATGTAGGTGAGATCGTGGCGCTGCTGCAGGTCGCGCATGAGGTTGAGGATCTGCGCCTGGATCGAGACGTCGAGCGCCGAGACGGGCTCGTCCGCGACGATCAGCTTCGGGTTGAGGGCGAGCGCCCGGGCGAGGCCGATGCGTTGCCGCTGACCGCCCGAGAACTCGTGCGGGTACAGTTCGGCGGCTCCGGCGGAAAGCCCCACCTCGCCGAGGAGCTGGACGACGCGCTGGTCCTGTTCCCGGCGGTTGCCGATCCCCTGGACGACGAGGGGCTCGCGCACGATGGTCTTCACCCGCATCCTCGGGTCGAGCGAGGAGTACGGGTCCTGGAAGATCATCTGCAGGTCGCGCCGCCCGTGCCGCAGCGCCCGTCCCCGGAGCCCGGTGACCTCGGTCGACTCGTAGTGCACGGTGCCCGAGGTCGGGCGCTCGAGTGCGACGACGAGACGGCCGATCGTCGTCTTGCCGCAACCGGACTCGCCGACGAGTCCGAAGGTCTCGCCCCGTCGCACCGAGAACGAGACGTCCGAGACCGCCTGGACGGTGCCCAGCTTCCGCTGGACGATCGCCCCGGAGACGACGGGGTAGTTCTTCACGAGGTTGTGGACCTCGAGGGCGACCTCGCCTCGGAAGGCGGACGCCGCCTCGGCGCCCCCCGCCCCGGCGGGCACCCTCGCCGCCTCGGCGTGGGACAGGGCGATCCCACGCCGGGCGAGCCGCTCCTCCCGCGAGACGCGCACCGGGTGGTAGCAGGCGAAGAGGTGGGCCTCGGTGCCGGCGACGGCGGCTGTGGACGTCTCGGCGGGCGCCGCCGAGCCGGCCTCCCGGGTCGCGAGCGACGGTTCCTCGCCGCGGCAGACGTCGGTCGCGTAGCGGCAGCGAGGGGCGAACCGGCAACCGACGAGCGTCCCCGAGAGGTCCGGCGGCAGGCCGGAGATCGAGAAGAGCCGGCGGGTGCGGTCCTGGTCGAGGCGGGGGATCGACTCGAGCAGCGCCTCGGAGTACGGGTGGCGCATCGAGCCGAACAGCTCCTCGGTCGTGGCCGCCTCGACGATCTTGCCGGCGTACATCACCATCACCCGGTCGCTGCGGGCGGCGATCACGCCGAGGTCGTGGGTGATCATGATCACGGCCATCTTTAGCCGATCGCGCAGCTCGTCGATGAGGTTGAGGATCTGCGCCTGGATCGTGACGTCGAGGGCCGTCGTCGGCTCGTCGGCGATGAGCAGCTTCGGCTCGCAGGCGAGCGCGATGGCGATCATCACGCGCTGGCGCAGCCCCCCGGAGAGCTGGTGCGGGTAGGTGTTGAGGCGCTCGGCGGGGCGTGGCATGCCGACGAGGGTGAGGACCTCGAGTGCCCGCTGGTAGGCCTCGGCCTTGGAGACCTCGCGGTGGAGCATCACGACCTCGGCGATCTGGCGGCCGATCTTCCAGGTCGGGTTCAGCGAGGTCATCGGGTCCTGGAAGATCATCCCGATCTCGTTGCCGCGAACGGTGCGCATCTGGCGCTCGTCGTACGGGGCGAGGTCGCGCCCGAACAGCCGGATCGAGCCCCCGGCGATGTGGCCGACGTTGGGCAGCAGCTTCATGATCGACAGCCCGACCGTCGTCTTGCCGCACGCCGACTCGCCGACCAGCCCGACGCACTCGCCGGGGTTGACGTGGAACGAGACGCCGTCGACGGCCTTCACGTTGGCGGTGCGAAGGTGAAACTCGGTGTGGAGGTCCTCTACCTCGAGTACCGGCGCGCTCGACGCCGCGTCCGCTGCCAACGCAGACATCGACGAATGACCTCCTCATTCGATCACTCCGGGTGCCCGTGACCCCGGCACGGAATGCCGCGGACGGTTCGGGACCGGGGGCGATCACGACCTGCAGAGAGTCCGTTCCACGAGCGTTGAGCCCCGCGGGACGGTCGAACTATCGTATCGGTTCGGATGGCCCCGGCACAGCTGGGCGCCGGCCGGCGGTGACGGCCGGGCTGCGATCGTCCCGCCCGGCGGGAGGGTAGGTTGGCGCCGAGATGATCCGGGTCGGGGTGCTGGGCGCGTGCGGCAGGCTGGGGTCGACGGTCTGCGCCGCACTCGCGGGGTGCGAGGACCTCGAGCTTGTCGCCGCCGTCGATCCGCGCGCCTCGACCGGATCGGTGGCGGGGATCGCGACCTCGGTCTCGATCGAGGCGCTGGGGAACGCCGGTGCCGAGGTCGCCGTTGATTTCACCGAACCTGACGCCGCAGTCGGGAACCTCGAGTGGTGCGCCGCGCAGGGAATCCACGCCGTCTGCGGGACGACGGGGATCGACGAAGCCGGCCTCGACCGCCTGCGGGCCGCCTTCGGGCCACCGGACCGGCCGAACGCGATCGTGGCGGCGAACTTCTCGATCTCGGCCGTCGTGATGATGCGCCTCGCCGAGCTGGCGGCGCCCTACTTCGACGGCGTCGAGGTGGTCGAGCTCCACCACGACCGCAAGAAGGACGCCCCGTCGGGCACGTCCCTCGCGACGGCCCGCCGGCTGGCCGCCGCCCGCGCCGCCTCGGGGGCCGGCCCGTTCGGTGCGGACCCGACGACGACGGTGTCGTGCGAGGGGGCGCGCGGCGGTGTGGTCGACGGGATCCACGTCCACTCGGTTCGCCTCGCCGGCCTCGTCGCGCACCAGGAGGTGCTCTTCGGCGGGCCCGGCCAGTCGCTGCTCATCCGGCAGGACTCCTACGACCGGACCTCGTTCATGCCCGGCGTGTTGCTCGCCTGCCGACGCGTCGCGTCGACGCCGGGGCTCACCGTCGGGCTCGAGGCGCTGCTCCCCCTCTGAGCGGCGGCGCCTCTGCCGCTGGGCGGGTGCGGTAGCGTCGGAGTGTGACCGCTCCGCGCCCTCCCCGGTTCGGCACCGTCGTCACGGCGATGGCGACGCCGTTTGACGAGTCCGGCGGCCTCGACCTCACCGGGGCCGTGACGCTGGCGAAGTACCTCGTCGCGCACGGCAGCGACAGCCTCGTCGTCTCCGGCTCGACCGGCGAGGCGGCGACGTTGTCCGACGACGAGCGCGTGGCCCTGTGGCGGGCCGTCGCCTCGGCGGTCGACGTCCCGGTCCTCGCCGGGGCGACGTCGAACGACACGCGGCACTCGGTCGAGCTGACGAAGCTGGCGACCGTCGCCGGGGTGGACGGCATCCTCGCGGTCGCCCCCTACTACAACCGCCCGTCCCAGGCGGGGATCGCGGCGCATTTCCGCGCCGTCGCCGCCGCCACGCCGTTGCCGCTCATCCTCTACGACATCCCCGTCCGCACGGGGCGCAAGATCGCCACCGAGACGATCCTGGAGCTCGCCGGCGAGGTCGAGAACATCGTCGGGCTGAAGGACGCGGCCGGCGACGCCCCGGCGACGGAGCGGCTGCTGGCCCGGGCGCCCAAGGATTTCGAGTGCTACTCGGGCGACGACCTGATGACGCTGCCGCTGCTCGCCGTCGGGGCCGTCGGGCTGATCGGGGTCGCGACCCACTGGTGCGGCATCGAGTGCGGCGAGATGATCGCCCGCTTTCGCGCCGGCGACGCCGCGGGCGCGCTCGGGATCGCCCGGGCGCTCATCCCGAGCTTCGTCTACGAGTCGGGTGACGACGCCCCCAACCCGGTCCCCCTGAAGGCGGTGCTGCGCGTCCTCGGGCTCCCCGGGGGCGAGTGCCGCCTGCCGATGGGGCCGGCGCCCGCCGGCCTCGAGGACCGCGCGAGGGCGGTGCTCGCCGAGCTCGACGACTGGCGCCGCGCCCGGGACGCCGGTGGCTGAGGACGTCCGACTCGTCTTCCTCGGTGGTCTCGGGGAGATCGGGCGGAACTGCGCGGCCATCGAGCACGATGGCCGGGTCATCGTCCTCGACTGCGGCATCATGTTCCCCGACCCCGAGATGCCCGGCGTCGACCTCGTGCTGCCCGACTTCTCCTACCTGAAAGAGAACGCCGGGCGCATCGAGGGGATCGTGCTTACCCACGGCCACGAGGACCACGTCGGCGGGCTCGGGTTCCTGCTGCGGGACATCGAGACGAAGGTCTTCGGCTCCCCCCTCAGCCTCGGCCTCGCCCGGTCGCGCCTCGAGGACTCCGGTTCGGCCGGGAGTTCCGAGCTGATCAGCGTCGCCGACGGGGAGAGGCGCCGGATCGGTCCGTTCGACGTCGAGTTCATCCCCGTGACGCACTCGGTGCCGCAGGGGTTCGCCGTCGCCTTCCACACGCCCCAGGGCGTGGTGCTGCACTCGGGGGACTTCAAGCTCGATCTCACGCCCGTCGACGGCCGGCGGACGGACCTCGCCCGGATCGGCGCGCTCGCCGACTCGGAGGGGATCCGCCTGCTGCTCTCTGACTCGACGAACGCCGAGGAGCCCGGGTTCACGCGATCCGAGCGCAGCGTCGGCGAGACGCTCCGCCAGATCTTCGCCGAGCACCCGGAGCACCGGGTGATCGTCGCCTGCTTCGCCAGCCACATCCACCGGATCCAGCAGCTGTCCGAGGGGGCGGTCGCCAACGGGCGCAAGATCGCCCTGTTGGGGCGGTCGATGCTGCGCAACGTGGCGCTCGCCCGCGAGCTCGGCCTGCTCACGATCCCGGAGGGCTCGCTCGTCGACGTCGACGAGGTCGACGATCTCTCCCCCGGGGAGGTCTGCGTCATCTCGACCGGCTCCCAGGGCGAGCCGTTGTCGGCGCTGTCACTACTCGCCGCCGGCGAGAGCCGCCGGCTGACGGTCGTCGACGGGGACATCGTCGTGCTCTCGAGCCACGCCATCCCCGGCAACGAATGGGCGGTCGCCAAGGTGATCGACGGGCTCGCCCGGCGCGGGGCGAACATCGTCCATTCGGGCATCGCCCACGTCCACGAGAGCGGGCACGGCAAGCAGGGCGAGCTGGCGACGCTCATCAACGTCGCCCAGCCGCGCAGCTTCATCCCCGTGCACGGGGAATACCGGCACCTGCTGCGGCACGCGCGCCTGGCGATCGAGATGGGGGTCGCCGAGGAGGCCGTGCTGCTCTGCGAGGACGGGGACGCGGTGCGGCTCACCGACGACCGCATCGACTTCGACGGCGAGGTGCCGGCGGGCTACCTCTTCGTCGACGGGGTGGTCGGCGACGTCGGCATGGGGGTGCTGCGCGACCGGCGGGTGCTCGCCGAGGAGGGCGTCATCGTCGTCGTCGTCACCGTCGACAGCCGCTCCGGGGAGATCGTCACCGGCCCCGAGATCATCACGCGGGGCTGGGTGCACGCGCCCGAGGCCGAGGAGCTCCTCGACGACGCCCGGACCGCCGTCGAGAAGGCGGTCGGCGAGGTCATCGAGAGCGGCTCACGCGAGACGGAGGCGTTGCGCCGTGCCGCACGTCGCGCCCTCGGAAAGATCGTCTCCGAG
Source organism: Acidimicrobiales bacterium (assembly GCA_050013835.1). Classification (GTDB taxonomy): domain Bacteria; phylum Actinomycetota; class Acidimicrobiia; order Acidimicrobiales; family Bog-793; genus Bog-793. The sequence goes on along the minus strand of JBEKEM010000010.1, from coordinate 62,008 downwards.
CGCACGAAGCGCCGGCCGATGATCGTGCCGGTCGTGATGGAGACCTGAGCGACCGCTCAGGCGGGACCGGCGGGGACGATCTCTCCGGCGAACTGGCCGAGGAGCGCCCGCAGGGTTTCGACGGCGGTGTGCTCGATCTGGCAGACGCGTGACGCCGTGACGCCGAGCTGGGCGCCTATCTGCTCGAAGGTGAAGCCCTCGAACAGGTGGAGCGTGATCACGCGGCGCTGGCGCTCGGGGAGCTCCTCGACGGCGCGCCGCAGAGCGGCGATCTCGTCGGACTCGACGACGGCCGCCTCCGGGTCGCCGCCGACGGGGGAGGGCAGGACATCGGCCAGGCGGACGGCGCCGTCCGCCCCCTCGACCTCGACGACGCGGTCGAGATGGAGCATCTGGGAGGACTGCACGCCCGAGAGGACCGCCCGGCGCGCCGCGCCGATGACGCCCATCGAATCGAGGATCTCGGAAGCGTCGGGCTCGCGTCCGAGCTTGTGGCCGAGCTCGTTGGCGGTCGACTGGTACTCGGTGACGCGCTGGCGCACCGAGCGGGGGAGCCAGTCGAGACGGCGCAGCTCGTCGTAGATGGCGCCGCGGATGCGCAACGTGGCGTAGCCGGGGAAGCGGTCGTAGGGCGAGGCGGGGTCGAAGCGGTCGATCGCGGCGACGAGCCCGAGCAGGCCGAAGCTCGCCAGGTCGTCACGGTCCCAGTGGGCGCGCACCGAGCCCGGTAGCTGGCCGACGACGACGAGGACGAGCGGCTCGTAGGCGAGGAGGAGGTCGTTGCGGGAAGTCTCGTCACGCGCCGCCCAGAACAGGTCCCACAGGCGCGCGTACGACGGGGCCGTGTAGAAGAAGCGCCCGGCGACGGCCTCGGCTGGCTCCTCGACGGCCCCGGCGATCATGTCCCCACCGCCTCGCGGGGTACCTCGGCCGCGCGTCGCGGCCGGGCGGGCACGCAGTGTGGCGCATGACTCATTCGTGCCCCATCAGCTTCAGTAGTTACTCCTAGCACATTTGCATCATAGACAACTCCCCTTCCGCGGCGAAAGCCCGAATTTCCGGTCTCTTGCTGTTGGCCACTCTGAGTAATACTGTAACCACTCAGTGCTGCAATTCTGTCCAATCGGGAGCTGACGGATGTCGACATTTCGCCGCCTCGATGGGGCGGCACTTCACCGGGAACGGCACGGTCTTGCGGGACGCACGTCCGTCGGAGGGGGCGTGTGCCGCCCGTCCCCGGCGGCTCGGACGCACCAATCGTCGCTGGCGTCGCGGGCCCGGCGCAGGGTCGCGGTGGTGCCCGTGGGCGGATCGGGTGGGGCCTATTCTCACTAAGAGTGAGATTTAGAACACGAAGAGTGGTAGACGGGATTCTGGCCGTTGCCCGGCCAGGAAAAGCTTAAAGGGGGGGGTCGAGGCGCCGTTAGTCGGGTGACGCAGGCGGGGAGGTGATTTCCAGATGGCGGTGGTGACCGGGCGGGAGAACTCGCCGCAGCCCGATACCGCCCCGAGGGGCCCCGGAAGACTCCCCGTCTCGCCACGCAGCTCCGCCGTCGCCGCAGCCTGGACGGCGCTGATCGGGCTCGCCGTCTTCCAGCCGACCGGGGGGATCGCCTTCGGCCTGGCGGCCGTCGGCACGATCGGCGCGATCGCCTTCGGCGTCCACCGCTACCGCCCCGCCCGGCGCGCCCCGTGGTACATGGCGCTCGCCGCCTTCACGCTCTTCGTCGTCGGCGGGGTCGCCCGGGACGACCTCCACACCCTCGGCGTGCTCACGGTCCACCGCTCGCTTATCCCGGACCTCATTGTCCTGCCGGGCTACGCCCTCCTGGGCGCGGCGCTCATCGGCATCATCCGGGCCCGCACCGGTTCGACGCGTCACCGCCTCGGCATCATCTACGACGGCATCATCGCCTCGCTCGCCGTGCTCGCCTGCTCGCTCGTCTACGTGATCGAGCCCGTGCTCGCCCGGCGCAGCGCCCCCGTCGACTTGAAGCTGATTCTCGTCTGCTACCCGGCGGCGTCGCTCTTCCTGCTCGTGATGACCCTGCAGATCGCCTTCAGCACGTCGAGCGAACGGTGCGCGGCGGACCGCTTCCTGCTCACCGGACTGCTGTCGATGTTCGTCGGCGACGCGCTCTACATGTTCGCCGAGATCCATCTCATCAACATCCCCGTCAACGTCCTCGACCTGCCGTACGTGATCGCCTTCGCCGGGGCGGCGACGTGCACCCTCGACCCTTCGATGCGGACGCTCACCGAGCCCGCCACCAAGCCGGCGGCGCGGTGGACCCCTGGGAGGATCGCGCTCGTCGGCGTCGCCTTCTTCGTGCCGGCGCTGCTGATCCTGCAGCAGCGCCACTACGTGCTGAGCGAACGGCTGGCGCTGTTCGCGATCATCGTCGCCCTCACCACGGTGGCGATCCTGCAGATCCTCCAGGCGGTGCAGTCCGCCCAGCGGTCGGAGGCACGCCTCATCCACGGGTCGCTGCACGACGACCTCACGGGGCTGCCGAACCGCCGGTCGATGGAGCAGTACCTCGGCCGTCTCGCGCGGCGCGCCCCGCCGGGCGCGGGCCGGATCGGGCTGCTGTTCTTCGACCTCGACCGGTTCAAGCTGATCAACGACACCCTCGGTCACCACCACGGCGACGAGCTACTCATCCAGGTCGCCAGGCGGCTCGGAGAGAACACCCGCTCGGGTGACCTCGTCAGCCGGATCGGCGGCGACGAGTTCGTCGTGGTGCTGGGCGGATCCGTCGACGTCTCTGAGGCGCGCGCCTTCGCCAACCGCCTGCGCGGCTGCCTGCGCGAGCCCTTCTACGTCGACGGCTCCGAGTTCTTCGTCACCGCGAGCATTGGGATCGCCTTCGCCACCCCCGACGGCGACTTCGACTCCGAGGCGCTCATCCGCGACGCCGACACAGCCGTCCACCAGGCCAAGGAGGCCGGCCGCGACGCTGTCGCCGTCTTCGACGACTCGATGCGCGCCCACCTCACCGAGCGGGTCGAGATCGCACGCGACCTGCACCGTGCCATCGAGCACGACGAGCTCCACCTCGTCTTCCAGCCGATCGTGAAGATGGGCCACAACGAGGTGCTCGGTTTCGAGGCCCTCGTCCGCTGGGCGCATCCGACCATCGGTGTGTTGCTGCCGAAGCGTTTCATCCCGCTCGCCGAGGAGAGCGACCTCATCGGCGAGATCGGTAGCTGGGTCCTCGACGATGCCCTGCGCGAGCTCGCCGTCTGCCGCGCCCTGCCCGGCTTCGGCCACCTCACCGTTGCGGTCAACCTCTCGGCGTTGCAGCTGCAGGACGAGCTGCTCGTCCAGCGGGTTGGGCGCGCCCTCGCCGTGCACGGGCTGCCGGGCTCGGCCCTCACCCTCGAGCTCACCGAGTCCGAGATGATGAGCAACCCGGAGCTCTCGATCGCCTCGCTGACGGCGCTGCGGCGGCTCGGCATCCTGATCGCCGTCGACGACTTCGGGACGAAGTACTCCTCGCTCGCCTACCTGCAGCGGCTGCCGGTCAACATCTTGAAGATCGACCAGAGCTTCGTCGCCGACATTTCCGAGGGCGACGCCGTGGCCTCGGAGTCACTCGTCGCGGCGATCGTCGCGATGAGCCAGGCGCTGGGGATCCAGACGATCGTCGAGGGTGTGGAGACCGCCGAGCAGGCCCGGCACCTGATGCATCTCGGTTGCAGCGCCGCCCAGGGCTACTTCTACGCCCGGCCGGCGCGCGCCGACCAGCTCATCGACGTGCTCGGGCTGCTCACCCGGTCGCAGCCCCACGCCACCGCGGAGCAACGGCCGCCGGTCGTGCCGGTCCGGCTCCCCGCATCGGACGGGGTCGCCAAGCGCCCGACCTCGCGGCGCCCTTCAGCCTGAGCTCGGGGGCGCGATAGACCGTCGCCGCGAGCGCGGTCGAGCGGGCGATGTCGAGCGGGCGCAACGCCGGCTCGATGCCGACCCCTTCGTAGATGATCCCGTGGATCGGCGGGTCGGCGATGGCGAGCCGCCGCCGCCAGTCCGGCACGCAGCCGTAGATCGGCAGGCTGTCGCGCGACCCGAGATACGCGCGGCCCTCGGCCAGGGCGAAGAACGGCTGGTGGAAGCGGGCCTTGGACATCCGGAAGACGGCTCGGTCGAGGATGGCGACCATCCACTCGACGCCGAGCGCCTCCCCGGTGCGGACGATCGACTGGTACAGGCCCAGGGCGACGAGCCCGGTCGCCGCGGCGCTGCGGTACTCCGCATCAATCGCCAGGGTCGCGATGTCCCAGGTCCGGTCGGGCGAGAGCCCGATCCCGCTGCGGGAAAGGATCGATTCCGCCGGCTCGTGCCAGACCGGCGCGAGGTCGTTCAACGACTTCAGGCCCGGCCCGTCCGCCGTCGGCACGATCATCCGGATCACCCCCGCCGGGCGCAGCCGGCGGTGGTCGAGGATCGTGAAGAACATGCTCGACGCCTCGTAGGGGCCGTACTCGGCCGCCAGCAGCTCCGGCGTGTTGCCGAAGGCCTCGAGGAAGACGGCCCGCTCGACGTGGCGTCCGAGCTCGGCGGCCGGGTCGTCGGCGAGAAAGAGGTAGGCCCCGAACGGCTGAGTGGTGCCGTCGGCGATGACCGAGCGGGCAAGGCGCTCGAGCTCGGTCCTACCGGTCTCGATGGTCGTCACGGCCGTGCCACGCCGGCTCAGAATTCCCGTGCCGAGATCTCGTCGGCGCCGAAGAACGACTTCGTGAAGTCGGCGACAGCCCCCGAGTCGAACGGCGCGCAGGTGTAGATGTCGACGCTGAAGAAGAGGACGGGCCGCTCCCAGGCGTAGAAGTGGGCCCCGGAGGACTCCCAGTGGACCCAGCCAGCCCAGCCGTAGGCGTCGGAGCGGTGCGTGACGGGTTCGATCAGGCGGTGCATCCGGCAGACGTCGGAGAGCTCGGAGAGGTAGCGCCGGATCGTCGCCTCCCCGATCGGCGCCGCCGGGCAGCCCTCGACGACCAGCCGTTGCCGGTAGATCGCCGGGGCGAGGTCGAGTGCCTCCGCGGTGATAAGTGATCCGCGGGGCTGGTGCATATGAATGAGGTTAGTGAACACGCGAACATGCCACAAGGGGTGGGCAATCTGTGTCAGTCCGCCGCGGCCGACCCGCGACCGGCCGGGCGAGGGGTGACGACGGCGCCCCGCAACCAACGGCGACGTGGCAACCGGACGGGTTCCGTCGTCGGACGGGGAGGGTCCGGCGACCCGGATCCGCGCTGCGCCCACCGCCGGTCGGTCCGCCTCCCGCGGTACCCGGCCGAGCGCGCGCCGGCGCCCTTGGCTACGGTGGAGCGATCAGACCTGTCCCGCACCCCAGCCGGTAGTCGGCCGATGCCCGCGCCGCTGCCCCCCGACCGCCCGGTGCGTTGGGGGATCCTCGCCACCGGCTGGATCTCGACGACGCTCGTCGACGAGATCCGTCGCACGCCCGACTGCGAGGTCGTCGCCGTGGGCTCGCGCACGGAGGAATCCGCCCGGCGATTCGCCACGGCTCACGGCATCGCCACGGCGCACGGTTCCTACGACGCCCTCATCGAGGACGATCACGTCGACGTCGTCTACGTCGGGGCGAGCCACGTCGCCCACTTCCCGGCCGTCCGGCACTGTCTCGAGGTGGGCCGGCCGGTGCTGTGCGAGAAGCCGTTCACCGTCGACGCCGCCCAGACCGAGGAGCTCGTGCGCCGGGCCCGCGTCGCCGACGTCTTTTTGATGGAGGCGATGTGGATGCGGTGCCAGCCCGGCTTCGCCGAGCTCGCCGCCGTGCTCTCCTCGGGCGAGATCGGCGAGGTCCGCCACCTGCGGGCGGCGCTCGGCTTCGTCACACCCGCGGAGCGCGCCGACCGGCTCCTCGACCCGGACCAGGCCGGGGGGGCGCTGCTCGACGTCGGCGTCTACCCGATCTCGCTCGCCGTCGCGACGCTCGGCCCACCCGTCGAGATCCGGGCTCTCGGCCATCTCGAAGGGGGCGTCGACCGCAACGTCGTGGTGGCGATGGCCTACCCCAACGGCGCGACGGCGGCGCTCGCCGGGACGTTCGAGGCGGAGATCGACGCCTCGGCGGTCTTTGCCGGGACGGCCGGGCGGGTTGTGATCGACGAGCCGATGAACGAGATCCGGGCGTTCACGGTCTCGGGCGCCGGCCGGCCCTCCCGCCGCGTCGTGCCGGCGTTCGAGGGCCGTGGCTACGTGCACGAGATCGCCGAGGTTGTCCGCTGCCTGCGTGCCGGGCTCGGCGAGAGCCCGCTCGTGCCGCTCGACGACTCGATCGCCGTCATGCGGATTCTCGACGAGTGCCGCCGCCAGATCGGCCTGACCTACCCCGACGCGGCCTACCGCTGACAGGCAGGCGGGGCGCAGCCCAGCGCGCCCCGCAACGTTGCTGGTGTTAGCGTTGTTTGTACTGTGGCTGCTGCAAAGGGACCTTCAGCGACGAAGTCTCGCACGTCGCGGACGGGGACGGGAAGGACCGCGGCCTCGTCGAGGCGGGCCGGCAACGTCCGGGGCGGCGCCCACCAGGCCGCGACCCGGCGCGCCGTGGCCGTGGACGAAGCGGCGCGCGAACCCGACGAGGTCTGGGGCTGGCTGCTCATCGTGCTCGGCGTGCTCGCCGTGCTGGCGGTCCATTTCAACCTCCTCGGCCGGGCCGGGGACCACGTCCATCACTACGGCGCAGCCGGCCTCGGCTGGGGCCTCGACGTCGTCCCCCTCGGACTGCTGGTCGCTGGCTGGACGCTCGTCGCGGGGCGCGCCCGGCGAGGTGCCGCCGGCGTGCTCGCCGCGCTCGCCCTCCTCGCCCTGGCAGCGGCGGGCCTAGGCGATCTGGCCGGCGGGCACCCGGCGACCTCGGCCGCGGCCCGGCTCGTCGGTGGTGCGGGCGGGTTCGCCGGCGCCTGGATCGGCGGTGGGCTGCGCGGCCTCATCGGGGCGGCCGGGGCGGCGATCGTCCTCGGAGCGATCGCCTTCGTCGCCGCCTGCGGCTGCCTCGCCTGCTCGGTTCGCCAGGGGGTGCTCGGCGTCGCCCACGCCCTGTGGGCGGCGGGTTCCGCCGCCTCCCGGTGGTTCACCGCGCCCGCCGCCGAGGAGACCGGGCCCGAACCGAGGATCGCGGCCGGGCCCCCCGTGGCGACGCCCCTCATCGACTGGCCCCTCGACGACGCCGACGCCATCGCCACCGAGCCGGTGGGCGGGCTGGAGTCGCTCGTGAGGGAGGCGAGGGCTGGACGGCGGACCGCACGACGCGACGCGGAACCCGATCTCGTCGGCGAGGAGAGCATCGTCACGGCCCAGCACGGGATCGACCCGGTCCCGGCGGCCGACTTCCTCCCACCCTCGGCCGTCGTCGAGCAACTCGGCCTCGGCGTCGTGCCGGCGCCCAGTAACTGGAGGCTCCCGCCGGAGCGCCTGCTGAAGCGTTCCAAGGAGGCCGCGGCCGACCGCCAGGGGATCGAGGAGCGCGGCAAGCTCCTCGAGGGCGCTCTGGCCTCCCACGGGGTCAGCACGCACGTCGTCGGCTACACGGTCGGCCCGACCGTCACGCGCTTCGAGCTCGAGCTCGCCGCGGGCGTCAGGGTCGCCCAGGTGACGAGCCTGTCCAAGGACATCGCCCTCGTGATGGCGTCGCCCGACGTCCGCATCCTGGCGCCGATCCCGGGGCGCTCGGCGATCGGTGTGGAGGTGCCGAACCGCGACCGCCGTCTCGTGACCCTCGGCGACGTCCTTTTGTCGCCCGAGGCCCACCGGGCGCTCCACCCGCTCGAGGTGGGCCTCGGCCGCGACATCGCCGGCAGACCGGTGATGGTGAACCTCGCCGAGATGCCGCACCTCCTGATCGCCGGGGCGACCGGCTCGGGCAAGTCCTGCTGCATCAACTCCCTCGTCACGTCGATCCTGATGCGCTCGACGCCCGAGCAGGTCCGGCTGATCCTCGTCGACCCGAAGCGGGTCGAGCTCGGCCACTACAACGGCCTGCCGCACCTGCTCACCGAGGTGGTCGTCAACCCGAAGCGTGCCGCCAACGCGCTCGCCTGGACGGTCGCCGAGATGGAGCGCCGCTACGACCTCCTCGCCGAGGTCGGGATGCGCGACATCACCGGCTACAACGCCGCCGTCGATCGCGGCGACCTCGCTGAGGGCCCGTTCGACGGCCCGCTCGTGGTCCCCGACGCCCAGGTCGACGACGCCGAGATCGTGGACACGACGGACCGCACCCGCTTCCGGCGGCTGCCGTACATCCTCGTCGTCGTCGACGAGCTGAACGACCTGATGATGGTCGCCGCCCGCGACGTCGAGGAGTCGATCTGCCGGATCGCCCAGATGGCGCGGGCGGTCGGAATCCACCTCGTCATCGCGACCCAACGGCCGTCGGTCGACGTGATCACCGGCGTGATCAAGGCGAACATCCCCTCGCGCCTCGCCTTCTCGGTCTCGTCGCTCGCCGACTCCCGGGTCATCCTCGACCAGGCGGGCGCCGAGCGTCTCATCGGCCGGGGCGACCTGTTGCTGCTGACCGCCTCGTCGAGCATCCCGCGCCGGATCCAGAGCCCGTGGGTCTCCGAGGAGGAGGTGCACGCCGTCGTCGCCAACTGGCGGCGCCAGAGCGACGCGCTCTACGTCGACGGCATCGTCGGCGACGAGAACGATCGCACGGGTGGCGGGCTTTTCGGCGACGACGACGACGAGGAGCTGCTCCGCCAGGCGATGGATCTCGTCGTCCGCTCGCAGCTCGGCTCGACATCGATGCTGCAGCGCAAGCTGCGCGTCGGGTTCGCCCGGGCGGGCCGGTTGATGGACCTGCTCGAACGGCGGGGCGTCGTCGGGCCGTCGGAGGGGTCGAAAGCGCGCGCGGTCCTTATGACGCTCGACGAGTACGAGGAGATGCCCCGCTGAACCGCCGTTCCGCGCGCGCCTCCGGGGCCCCCGGCCCGACGATGTGCACGAAGGTCTTCCCCAGGGCAGGCTGACACGACCGTGCACGCGCGTGCCCCCGCATCCTCGGCGAACCTTGGCCCCGGTTTCGACGCCCTCGCCCTCGCGCTGCGGCTCGCCGTCGAGGTCGAGATCCGGCCGGCGCCGCGGCTCGCCATCCACGCCGAGGGCGAGGGTGCCGAGCTGGCGTGGGACGCCTCGCACCTCGCGGCCCGGGTCGCGACGGCGGTCGCCGGTCACGACCACCTCGAGATCACCGTGCGCTCGTCGATTCCCGTCGGGCGGGGCCTCGGCTCCTCCGCCGCGCTGGCGGCGGCGGCCGCCGCCGCGGCGGGCTCGCCCGACCCGCTCGGCGTCGCCGCCGCCTTCGACGGCCACGCCGAGAACGCCGCCGCCTCGGTGCTCGGCGGGCTCGTCGCCGCGACGCTCATCGAGGGCCGTCCGGTCACGTGCCGGTTGCGGCTCGACCCGACGCTCGCCTTCGTCGTCGTCGTCCCGGATCGCCGGCTCCCGACCGAGAGGGCCCGCGCCGTGCTGCCGGCGTCCGTCGCCTTCGTCGACGCCGTGGCGAACCTCGGGCGTCTGGCCCTCCTCGTCGGTGGCCTCGCCGACGCCGCCCAGCTCGTGGCCGCGGCCGGGGAGGACCGCCTCCACCAGGTGGCCCGGGCGCCACTGTTCCCGGAGGCGCCCGAGCTGCTCGCCCGCCTGCGAGAGGCGGGGGCGACGACCGCCTGCTGGTCGGGGGCGGGCACGAGCCTCCTCGGGATCTGCACCTCGGCGGGTGCTGCCGCCCGCGTGCGGGAGGCTGGCGAGGCGGCGCTCGCGGCCCTCGGCGTGGCCGGGCGTGCGTTCGTGCTCGAACCCGATCTCGTCGGGCTGACCGTGGGCGAGGCCTGACCCGGGAGCTCTGGGTCCGGACCGTGGGATCATCGGGCATGGCCTCCCGGCACCCCTTGGTGGACTTCTGGCCGCTCTTCGGCCTCGTCGTGCGGACCCCGCGTCTCGAGCTTCGCTACCCGAGTGACGAGGACCTCGCCGTCCTCGTGCGCCTGCCGGCGGAGGGGATCCACGACCCGGACCGCCAGCCGTTCGGCGTCGCCTGGACCGAGGTGCCCTCGCCGCGGCGCGAGCAGGAGTCGCTGCGGTGGTGGTGGTCGCGGCGCGCCGGCTGGTCGGTCGAGGACTGGTCGCTCACGCTGGCCGTCGTCGTCGACGGTGAACCGGTCGGCGTGCAGGACCTGATGGCGAAGCACTTCCCCGAGCTGCGCTCGGTCTCGAGCGGATCGTGGCTCGTGCGGCGCGCCCAAGGGCGCGGTGTCGGGGCCGAGATGCGGGCGGCCGTGTTGGAGCTCGCCTTCCGAGGTCTCGGTGCCCTCGAGGCGCACTCCGCGGCCTACGAGTGGAACGTCCAGTCGATCCGGGTCTCCGAGAAGGTCGGCTATGCGCGAAACGGCGAGGAGCTGACGTTGCGCGGCGACAAGCGCGACCGCACGCTCTGCTTCCGGCTCGCGCGGGAGGCCTGGGAGACGCGTCGCCGCGACGATATCGAGATCGCCGGGCTGGAGCGTGCCCTCGGTCTGTTCGGCCTGGGAGTGGACCTGGAGCCGCTCGGTTAGGCCTCAGGCCTCGTCGACCGGGCCGGCGGCGATCTCGTCGAGGCCCTGGACCAGGGCGTTCCAGGCGAGTGTCGCGCACTTGATGCGGACGGGGAACTTGACGACGCCCTGGAGGGCGCCGAGCTCGCCCAGGGTGGTGGGGTCGACCGGTTCCCCCGGTCCGTCGGGCGCACCGGCGTCTTCGGACCCGGCGATCGACATCATTGACTTGAACGACCGCACGAGCCGGCGCACCCCGTCGACGGGGAGGCCCTTCACGGCGGCGGACATCATCGAGGCCGACGACTGGCTGATCGAGCAGCCCCGCCCGGTGATGCGCAGGTCCTCGAGAACTCCGTCGCGCACGTCGAGGTAGATCACGATCTCGTCGCCGCACAGCGGGTTGAAACCCTCGACGCGGTGCGCGGGGGGCACAGCCAGTTCGCCGCGGTTACGGGGCGAGCGGTAGTGGTCGAGGATGATCTCGCGGTAGAGGTCTTCGAGCTCGTTCATCGCCGCCTGGGAAACCTGCCTTTCCTCCCCGTTCTAGCGCCGGGGAGCCCGGATCATGGTGAGAACAGCTCCCGCACCGTCGCGAGTCCCTCGACGAGGGCGTCGATGTCGGCCTCGTCGTTGTAGAGGTAGAGCGACGCCCGCGTCGTGGCGTTGACGCCGAGGACGCGCATGAGGGGCTTGGCGCAGTGGTGGCCGGCGCGCACGCAGACACCCGACTGGTCGAGCACCTGGGCGACGTCGTGGGGGTGGACCCCGCCGAAGGCGAACGAGATCACCCCCGAGCGCCGGACCGAGTCGGGGACGGGGCCGAAAACGCGGAGCTCGTCGTAGGCGTCGGTGAGCCGGTCGAGGGCGTAGCGGACGAGGGCGGTCTCGTGGGCGGCGACCGCCTCCAGTCCGACTGCCTCGAGGTAGTCGACGGCGGCGCCGAGCCCCACCGCCTCGGCGATCGGCGGTGTACCCGCCTCGAACTTCCAGGGCAGCTCGTTCGGGCTGAAGCCGTCGAGCCGGACGTCGCTGATCATCTCGCCGCCGCCGAGGAACGGCGGCATTCCCTCGAGGATCTCCTGGCGGGCCCAGAGCGCCCCGATGCCCGTCGGGCCGAGCATCTTGTGGCCGGTGAGGGCGAGAAAGTCGATGTCGGCCGCGGCGACGTCGACGCGGCGGTGCGGGGCGAGCTGCGCCCCGTCGACGAGGACGCGCGCGCCTACGCCGTGCGCGGCGGCGACGATCGGCGCCAGGTCGACGATCGAGCCGAGCACGTTGGAGGCCCCGGTCACGGCGACGAGCTTCGCCCCGTCGACGAGCCGGTCGAGGTGCGCCAGATCGAGGTGGAAATCGGCGCCGAGCGGGATGTAGCGAAGCTCGACGCCGAGCTCGTCGTGCAGCATCAGCCACGGCACGAGGTTGGCGTGGTGCTCGATCTCGCTCAGCACGACGGCGTCACCGGGCCGCAGGTTCTGGCGCCCCCAGGCGTATGCGACGAGGTTGATCGCCTCGGTGGCGTTCTTCGTGAAAACGACCTCGCGGGACGGGTGCGGCGCGCCGACGAACCGCCCGAGCCTCAGCCGGGCCGCCTCGTACAGGCGGGTCGCCTCCTCGGCGATCGAGTAGACGCCGCGGTGGACGTTGGCATGGGTCGTCGCGTAGTAGTGGTCCATCGCGTCGAGTACGGCCCGCGGGAGCTGGGCCGACGCGGCGGAGTCGAGGTAGACGAGCGGCCGGTCGCCGTCTCCGCGGCGGAGCAGCGGGAAGTCCTTCTTCAGCGCCTGGACGTCGAGCGGCCGTGTCATTGCCGCCACGATTCGTAGCCCTCGCTGTCGAGTCGTGCCGCGAGCTCGGGCCCGCCGGACTCGACGATCCTCCCGTCGATGAGCACGTGGATGACGTCGGGCATGAGCTCGTCGAGGATCCGCCGGTAATGGGTCACGACCACGACGCCGAGCCCGGGGCGGTGGGCGCGGACCTCATTCACACCGCGGGCCACGACGCGGATGCCATCGATGTCGAGTCCGGAGTCGGTCTCGTCGAGGATCGCGAGGTCGGGCTCGAGCAGGGCCATCTGGAGGATCTCGTTGCGCTTCTTCTCGCCGCCGGAGAGGCCGTCGTTGAGGTAGCGCGAGGCGAAGCCGACATCCATGCCGAGCCGCTGCAGCCACTCGTGGATCTGGACGCGGACCTCGATCACCGAGACCTCGGTCCCACGCCGAGCCGCGACGGCCTGCCGGAGGAACTGCGCGATAGGTACACCGGGAATCTCCTCCGGATACTGGAAGGCGAGGAACATTCCCTTCTTCGCCCGGGAGTCCGTCGCAAGGCGGGTGATGTCCTCGCCCTTGTAAAGGACCTTGCCCTTGGTGACTTGGAAGCCGGGACTGCCGAGCAGGACGTTGGCGAGGGTCGACTTGCCCGAACCATTGGGGCCCATGACGGCGTGCAGCTCGCCCGATCGCACGAGGAGGTCGACTCCCCTGAGGATCTTGTTGCCCTCGGCCGAGGCGTGCAGGTCCTCGACGACGAGGAGCGGGTCGGCGGATCCGGTGCCGGGCGAGCTTCCCCCCAGGCGCGCGTCCGTCGTGCCTGCCGTCGCCGTCGTCATGCCCTCATGTTATGCGCTGAACGGGATTTGCACTACAGGAATAGGAGAAATTGTGCGGTCACCAACTCCGACGAATCCACTCCTCGAGGTGGGGCCGCTCGATGCCGATCGTCGTGTCCTCGCCGTGTCCGGGCATGACGATCGTCTCGGGGGGCAGCGGCGCGAACAGGCGCTGGCCGATCGACGTGATGATCTGCGCGAAATTGCCGCCCGGGAAGGTCGTGTTCCCCGGACCGCCCGGGAAAAGGGTGTCTCCCGAGAACAGCACGGGCGAGCCTTCCACGAGGAAGCACGTCGACCCGGGGGTGTGGCCCGGTGTGTGGATCGTGCGGATGTGCAGCTTTCCGACCTCGAGCACCACGTCGTCCTCGATCAGCAGGTCGTAGGCGGGAAGCATGGCGGCGTCGCCCGCGGCAATCGCCACCTTGTAGCCGGCCTCGCGCAGGGCAGGAACCGCCTGGATGTGGTCCCAGTGCCCGTGGGTCTCGACGACCTGCCCGACGCCGAGTGACTGACAGGCCCCGAGCAGCAGTTCGGGCTCGTTCGCCGCGTCGATGAGAAGCGCCTTGCCGGTCGCCTTGCAGCGCACGATGAAGACGTTGTTGTCGATCGGCCCGACGACCAGGCGATGGATCGCAACCTGGGAGTCCTCGTAATGGAGCGACACGCTTCACGCTACCGCCCCACGGGGAATCCGGACTCCGAGGCGGCTGATGTGGTCCGGACGGCGAGCGTGCGCTCGTGGAGCAAGGGAAGAGCGCACCTCCTTCCCTCGCAATCGATTGGCGGCGTCCGGGGCCGGGCGCATCCCTTCACCCTCGATTCGCATCCAACGTGTCGGTCTCGGTATCTTCCGGATACCCGCGTTCTGACTCGGCAGTCGGTCACTTCTGTGACGCTCGGAAGTTCTCAGTTAGTGGTCCGCGATTTGGCGCGGGCCACCATGGCCAAGGAGGAGGCGCACGGCGGGATGGGCGGGTCTCGGTCGGTATCGGGAAGATTCAGCCGCAGTCTGGTGATCGCCGCGGTTCTGGTTGCCACGGGGTTTGGGATCTTGCCGTCGATCCCGGGAGCGGGGGCGTCCAGCGCGCCCGACTTCTCGGTCATCGCGGGAGGAGCCTCGGCGACATCGACTCCCACCAGCGGAGGGTCGTCGGCAGTCGCAACCAAGCTTGATTTACCCCGGGGTGTCGCGGAGGACGACAGCGGCAACGTCGTCATCTGCGACACGGATCACAGCGAGGTCGAAGTGCTCGCCGAGAGCAGTACGAATCCCGGCTACATGCTCGGATCAGGCGCGACATGGACCGTGGGCTCGGTGTACGTGATCGCCGGTGACGCGACACGATCGCCGGCTCCGGTCACGACGGGTTCGCAGGGAGCACTAACGGGTCTCGACGATCCCGGGGGCGTTGCCCTCGATAGCAGCGGAAATGTGCTTGTCGCGGATACAGGCGATGATGAAGTGGAAGTTCTCGCGGTGAGCGCAACCAACCCGGGCTATGTGCTTGGCGAAGGTGCCACGTGGAATCGTGGTTACCTCTACGTGATCGCCGGTCGCGGGAAGGGGAGCATCAGTCCAGCACCGACGAGTTCCGGTGCCGCCGCAACGGCTGCTGGTCTGGACGTCCCTTCGGGCGTCGCAATCGATGGTGCCGGCAACGTCTTGATTGCAGACAGCGGCCACGGTCTCGTTGAGAGCCTCGCAGTCGGATCAGCACAGCCCAGCTACCTGGCGTCATCGACCCAAAGCTGGGTTCAAGGTGGTCTGTATGTCGTGGCGGGGGGCGGTTCGGATTCCCCCTCGACGGATGGAACGAAAGCGCTGTCCACCGCCCTTGACCTACCATCCGGGCTCGCAGTCGATCCTTCAGGGAACGTCGTTGTGGCCGACACGGATGACCTCGCAGTGGAGGTGCTGGCGGGTTCGGCGACCGATCCGGCCTATTCCCTTGGAAGTGGCGCAGTCTGGGAGCCGGGCTACTTGTATGTCGTCGCGGGCGGTGGCGAGAGCGCACCGAGTGTGACTGGGACAAGCGCCGACGAGACCGGAATCGATTCACCCGAGGGAGTCGTGACGGACGGATCAGGCAACGTACTCATTGCAGACGGAGCCTCCGGTGAAGTTCTGATCCTTGCTGTAAGCAACTTTGATCCGGGGTACCTGATCGCGTCGGGCGCTACCTGGACCACGGGCGATGTCTTCGCCTTGGTGGGGAGTGGCGATCAAATGCCCAGCGCGTCCGGCACGGAAGGGCTGTTGACTCAGCTCGGCCAGACGGACGGAATCGCGGTTTCTCCCTCTGGCGGAATCGCCGTCGCCGACACTGGGGATTCAGACATCGAGTTCCTGCAGCGCGTGCCGGTGCCACCCGAGCTCGAGTCAGCGACGGCGGGCAATGCGAGCGTCGCGCTCGGCTGGTCGGCGCCCGCAACCGACGGGGGAAGCCCCGTCACTGGTTACGACGTGCTCGTTTTCTCGGGTGGGTCCTCAAGTCCGGCTGCGACGCTCGCCTTCGGGGCGAGCACGACCTCGGGCATCGTCGAGGACCTGACGAACGGGGTCCCGTATTCGTTCGAGGTCGAGGCCACCAACGCAATCGGCACGAGCCAGCCGTCATCGTCCCTGGGGGCGACCCCGAACGAGGTGACCCCGAACGGGGCGACTCCGACTGGGGCGACCCCGAACGGAGCGACCCCGAACGGAGCGACCCCGAATGCGCCGCCCTCCAGCCACGGAGGGGGTCACAAGGTCCGTCCCCGCCTCGTCCTGACGAAGGCGACCGCCCCGGTGAAGTCCGAGTTGGCGACGCTCTCCCTCAAATGCAACACGCAATTGTGTCGCGGAGAGCTGCAGCTTGTCGCGCACAAGGACGTGCGCTTCACACTGGACGGGCGGACGCACACCGAGACGGAGACCGTTCTCGTCTCGTCGGGACACTTCTCGGTCCAAGGCGAGGCCGTGGTGTCGCTGCCCGTGCGCGTTGCGGGGTCCGCGATCGGAGTGCTCACGAAGTCGCGCCACTATCGGATCGTCGTGGCCGCGTCGTTTGCCGTCACCAAGGGCGCCAAATCGACCTACGAACTGACGCTCGTCGCTCGCTGAAAGTGCGTGAACGCAGCGCAATGCCTGCGTAACACGATGTTCACACGGAAGTGGGGCCAATCCCACCCGACCGCCGCGTCGGTCGATATTCTGGCCCCACCAGAGAAAGGAGGTGGTCCAACTGATGGATGGTCAACGTGTTGGGACCCTGGAGGTGGCTGTCCGCTAGGCGGCCTCTGGACCACCTGGTGAATCTCAACCAGACACCCTCGGAGACCCGTTCAGGAGCCGGTCCCACCTGAGTCAATTCGGATCGCCGAGCCTTTCCAGGAAGCGTCGATCCCGGCGACGGGATCAGTTCGGGGGGCGCGCAAGCGCCCCTCGAACGCGTCCGGAGTCCAGCGCCGGAAGCGCCCGGGCGGGCTGCGCCGTCGCTCAGGCAACCCGGGGGTCTGCGGCCTCCGGGTCGATGTTGTAGGCGGCGATCGCCTGGGCAACTTCGTCCTGCTTGGCGGCGCCGTTGGAGGCGAGCGAGGAGAGCACGGCGACGACGATGTGTTCGGCGTCAACCTCGAAGTGCCGGCGGAGGGTCTCGCGGGTGTCGGACCGTCCGAAACCGTCCGTGCCGAGCGGCGTGAACGGCACGTTGACGAAGCGGGCGATCTGGTCGGGCACGGCCTTCATGAAGTCGGTGACGGCGACGATCGGGCCTGACGCCGTGGCGAGCACCCGCGCGACGTACGGGGTCCGCGGCGTCTCGGCGGGGTGGAGGCGGTTCCAGCGCTCGACCTCGAGAGCGTCCTCGCGCAGGGACTTGAAGCTCGTTGCCGACCACGTCTCGGCCGACACATTCCAGTCCTTGGCGAGCAGTTCGCGAGCGCGCTCGGCGGCCTGCCAAGCCGTCCCCGAGAAGAGGATCGTCGCCCGTCGGGGCGGGTTCTCCGCGCCGCTCGGGTCGGGGTGGCTCTCGACGGGTGCCGGGTCCGAGTAGCGGTACAGGCCCCGGAGCGTCCCCTCCACGACCCGCTCGCCCTCCTCGCCCTCCGGGAGGGCGGGCATCGGGTAGTTCTCGTTGTAGACGGTGAGGTAGTAGAAGACGTCCTCGCCATCGGGGCCGTACATCGCGCGGATGCCGTCCCTCACGATCACCGCGACCTCGTAGGCGAACGACGGGTCGTAGGCGCGCAGGTTCGGAAGCGCGGTGGCGAGCACGTGGGACTGCCCGTCCTCGTGCTGGAGGCCCTCCCCGTTCATCGTCGTGCGGCCGGCGGTGCAGCCGATGAGGAAGCCCCGGGCGCGCTCGTCGGCGAGCTGCCAGATCTGATCGCCGACCCGTTGGAAACCGAACATCGAGTAGTACATGTAGAAGGGCAGCATCGGCTGCGACCACGTCGCGTACGCCGTCCCGGCGGCCATGAAGCTCGCCATCCCTCCGGCCTCCGTGATCCCCTCCTCGAGGATCTGGCCGTCGACCGCCTCGGCGTAGTGCATCGGCAGGCCAGCGTCGACCGAGGTGTAGAGCTGGCCGCGGGGCGAGTAGATCTTCATCTCGGCGAACAGGGCGTCGAGCCCGAAGGTCCGCCCCTCGTCGGGGATGATCGGCACGACGAAGCGGCCGACGTTCTCGTCGCGCATCAGGTTGCGCAGCAGTCGGGCGAAGACCATCGTTGTCGAGACCGCCTGGCTCCCCGAGCCCTCCCGGAACTCGGAGAAGGTCGCCTCGACGGGCGCCGGCAGGCCCTCGAGGCCCTTGCCGCGCACGACGCGGTGCGGCAGCGGGCCGCCCTGCTCACGCAGCCTCGCCATCAGGTAGTCGTACTCGGGCGACCCCTTCTCGGGCCGGGCGTACGGCGGTTTGTCGCTGTCGAGCAGGGCGTCGGGGACCTGGACTTGTAGCTTCAGTCGGTCGCGCAGGGCGCGCAGCTGGTAGTGGGTCATCTTCTTGATCTGGTGGGTGGCGTTGCGCGCCTCGATCTCGGGGCCGAGCTTCCAGCCCTTGATGGTCTTGGCGAGGATGGCGGTCGGCGCGCCGGTGTTCTCGGTCGCGGCCTTGTAGGCGGCGTAAAGCTTGCGGTAGTCGTGGCCGCCGCGGGGCAGCGTCTGGAGCTCCTCGTCGGAGAGGTGGGCGACGAGAGCGGCGAGGCGCGGGTCCGGCCCGAAGAAGTGCTCGCGGATGTACGCCCCCGGCGCCGTCGTCATCCGCTGGAAGTCGCCGTCGAGGGTCGAGTTCATCTTGTCGACCAGCACGCCGTCGGTGTCGCGGGCGAGCAGCTCGTCCCAGCGCGAGCCCCAGATGACCTTGATCACGTTCCAGCCGTTGCCACGGAACTCGGCCTCGAGCTCCTGGATGATCTTGCCGTTGCCGCGCACCGGCCCGTCGAGGCGCTGGAGGTTGCAGTTCACGACGAAGATCAGGTTGTCGAGCCGCTCGCGCGTCGCCAGGCTTAGCCCGGCGCGCGACTCGGGCTCGTCGAACTCCCCGTCTCCGGCGAAGCACCAGACCCGGGAGGCGGAGGTGTCGAGGATCCCGCGGTTCATGAGGTAGCGGTTGAAGCGTGCCTGGTAGACGGCGCCGATCGGCCCGAGCCCCATCGAGACGGTCGGAAACTCCCAGAAGTCGGGCATGAGGCGGGGGTGCGGGTAGCTGGACAGTCCGTGGCCGCCCGCCTCGAAGCGGAAGTTCTCGAGCTCGGACTCACTCAGCCTTCCCTCGACGAAGGCCCGCGCGTAAATGCCGGGCGAGGCGTGGCCCTGGAAGAAGACCTGGTCGCCCGGGCCGTCGTCCTTGCCGTGGAAGAAATGGTTGAAGCCGACCTCGTAGAGCGCTCCCGCCGCGGCGTAGGTGGAGAGGTGACCGCCGATCCCCGAGTAGCGGGCGTTGGCGCGGGTCACCATCACCGCCGCGTTCCAGCGGACGTAGGCGCGGATCCTCTGCTCGAGGTACTCGTCGCCGGGGAAGGGGGGTTCCTCGTCGGCGGGGATCGTGTTCACGTATGGCGTCGAGACCGTCGCCGGGAAGTTGACCTGGAGGGCGATCGCCCTGCTCAGCAGCTTCATGAGGATGAAGCGGGCCCGAGCCTTGCCGCTGGTGCCGATGACTGAGTCGAACGAGTCGAGCCACTCGTCGGTCTCGGTCGGGTCGATGTCGGGTACCTGGTGCGCGAAACCGTCGAAGATCACGGGGATTCTTCCATTCGGTCGATGCCGCTCGCGCCCCCGCGAGCAGGTGTTGTCCTTTGCAACCGACGATAACGGTGCTCCCCGGACCGGGTGCACGCGTGGTGCAGACTGGGCGAGTGGAGGCGGGTCGGCGCACGGTTGTCTACACGGACGGAGCATGCCACGGAAACCCCGGCCCGGGGGGGTGGGCGTGGGCGACGTCCCCCGACCATTACGCAGCCGGCGCCGAGGCCGAGACGACGAACCAGCGGATGGAGCTCACCGCTGTCATCGAAGCGGTCGCCAACCACCCCGGGCCGCTCGAGATCGTGAGCGACTCGACCTACGTCGTCCGCTGCTTCGAGGACCGGTGGTGGGTGGCGTGGCGGGCGAAGGGGTGGCGGAACGTCAAGCGCCTGCCGGTCGCGAACCAGGACCTCTGGCGCCCCCTGATCGGCGAGGTCATCGACCACCGCTCGGGGGAGATCTCCTTCAGGTGGGTGAAGGGGCACGCCGGCGAGCCGCTCAACGAGCTCGTCGACCGGCTGGCGACCGCGGCGGCCCACACCCAGAAGCCGAGTCGTAGCTCAGGGGCGTAGCGACGGCGCGACGGTTCGTCGACATTGCTGACTAAGGTCATTATGTCGATATGAACTATCAATTGACCCACCTCAAGACGCTCGAGTCCGAGTCGATCCACGTCATCCGTGAGGTCGTCGCCGAGTTCGAGCGCCCCGCGCTGCTCTTCTCCGGCGGGAAGGACTCGGAGGTGCTCCTCCATCTCGCCTCGAAGGCATGCTGGCCACAGCCGATCCCGTTCCCCGTCGTCCACGTCGACACCGGCCACAACTTCGACGAGGTGCTCGCTTTCCGGGACCGCCGCGTCGCCCAGCTCGGCGTGCGTCTGATCGTCGCCTCGGTCCAGGAGTCGATCGACCGCGGCGAGATCGTCGAGGACCCCACCCCGGGGGCCTCGCGCAACCGTCTCCAGACCCACAGCCTGCTGCGGGCGATCGCGGCCAACCGCTTCGACGCCGTCCTTGGCGGGGGGCGGCGCGACGAGGAGAAGGCCCGCGCCAAAGAGCGCGTCTTCTCGCTGCGCGACGAGTTCGGCCAGTGGGACCCGCGCGCCCAGCGGCCGGAGCTGTGGAACCTGTACAACACCCGGCACCGACCGGGCGAGCACTTCCGGGTCTTCCCCCTTTCGAACTGGACCGAGCTCGACGTCTGGCAGTACATCGGCCACGAGGACCTGCAGTTGCCCTCGATCTACTTCGCCCACAAGCGCGAGGTCTTCCGCCGTGACGGGATGTTGCTCGCGGTCAGCGCCTACTGCGGCCCGCGCGCCGGTGTCCCCGACGAGGAGCCGTTCGTGACGACGGTCCGCTACCGGACGGTCGGCGACATGACCTGCACCGCCGCCGTCGAGTCGATGGCGTCGACGGTCGAGGAGGTCGTCGCCGAGACGGCGGTCTCCCGGATCTCGGAACGGGGCGCGACCCGGGCAGACGACCGCTTCTCGGCCGCCGCGATGGAGGATCGCAAGCGGGAGGGCTACTTCTAGTGGAGCTGCTCCGGATCGCGACCGCCGGGTCTGTCGACGACGGCAAGTCGACGTTGATCGGCCGGCTGCTCTACGACTCGAAATCCGTCTTCGAGGACGACCTCGCCGCCGTCGAGCGGGCGAGTTCCCAGCGCGGCGACGACTACGTCGACCTCGCCCTCCTGACCGACGGCCTGCGCGCTGAACGCGAGCAGGGGATCACGATCGACGTTGCCCACCGTTACTTCGCGACCCCGCGCCGCAAGTTCATCGTCGCCGACACGCCCGGGCATGTGCAGCACACGCGCAACATGGTGACGGGGTGCTCGACCGCCGACCTCGTGCTCATCCTCGTCGACGCCCGCAACGGCATCACCGAGCAAACGCGCCGCCACGCCTCGATTGCGTCTCTTTTGCACCTCAGCCACATGGTGATCTGCGTGAACAAGATGGACCTCGTCGACTACGACCAGCGCCGCTTCGACGAGATCCGCGCCGAGTTCGAGGAGTTCGCCTCCCGCCTCGAGGTCTCCGACATCACCTTCATTCCCGTCTCGGCACTGCACGGCGACAACGTCGTCGAGCGTTCGACCGAGATGCCGTGGTACGAGGGGGCGTCGCTCCTGCACCATCTCGAGGAGGTGCACGTCGCCGGGGACCGCGACCTCGACGATCTGCGCCTGCCCGTGCAGTGGGTCGTGCGTCCCCGCTCGGTCGAGTGGCACGACTTCCGCGGCTACGCCGGCACCGTCGCCGGCGGGATCCTCGCCGCCGGCGACGAGGTGACCGTGCTGCCAGGCGGGCACCGGACCCGGGTCGAAGCGATCGAGTCCGCCGACGGCCCGATTGAGAGGGCCTTCCCGCCCATGTCGGTCGTCGTCCGTTTGGCCGACGATCTCGACATCGCACGCGGCGACATGATCTGCGGTGCCGGGACGAACCCGACGGTCGCCAAGGACCTGGCGGCGATGGTCTGCTGGATGGACCAGGCTCCGTTGCGCACCGGGGCGCGGTTGCACCTCAAGCACACCTCCCGCTGGACCCGGGCGATCGTCGACCGGATCGACTACCGGCTCGACGTGAACTCGCTCGGACGCATCGACGACGTCGCCGGGCTCGACCTCAACGACATCGGACGGGTCGGCCTGCGCACCAGCTCGCCGCTCTTCTTCGACGACTACCGGAGGAACCGGGCGACAGGGAGCTTCATCCTGGTCGACGAGTCGTCGAGCCTCACCGTCGGCGCCGGGATGATCATCGGCCCTTCGGCGTAGCGGACGCCGGGCGGCACCCGCGGGCCGGAAAGAGCGCCGCCCGGCCCCGTCCCCTGGGCCGGGTCGCGCCGGACGGGATGGATCGGCGTGGACCGCCCGCGCGATCCCGGTGCAGTTGAACGGGCTCGGTCGATAGTGTTGGCTGCGAAACGCCATCCGGGGGGTGGTTGGGACGGTCGAAGCGGCGGTGAACGGCGGACAGTACGACCTCGTCATCATCGGGGGCGGCCCAGGCGGCTACGCCGCGGCGCTCTACGGCGCGGCGGCCGGGTTGTCGATCGCGATGGTCGAGAAGGACAAGGTGGGTGGCACCTGCCTCCACCGCGGCTGCATCCCTGCCAAGGAGTTCCTCGAGACGGCGAGCGTCTACCGGGCGGTCGCCGGCGCCGGCGAGTTCGGGATCGCCGCCGGACGGCCGACCGTCGACTTCGCCGTCAGCCTCGAGCGCAAGGGCAAGGTCGTCGACCAGCTCTACCGCGGGCTCACGGGGCTGCTGAGGCGCCGCCAGGTGACGACCGTTCCCGGCTTCGGGCAGCTCGTCGCCGACCATACTGTCCGGGTGACCAGTCCGGACGGCCCGACGACCGAGCTCTCCGGCGCGAACGTCGTGCTCGCCGCCGGTTCGGTGCCGCGGCTCCTGCCGGGGTTCGAGGTCGGTGAGTTCGTCCTCACCTCCGACGAGGTCCTCGAGCTCGACCGCATCCCGGCCGCCGTCGCCGTGATCGGGGGCGGCGCGATCGGCTGCGAGTTCGCCTCGATGCTCTCGGACCTCGGCGCCAAGGTCACCCTGCTCGAGGTGCTGCCGAACATCCTGCCGGGCTGCGACCCGGAGGTCACCGACGTCGTGGTGAGGTCGTTCAAGAAGAGGGGGATCACCCTGCGCACCGGGGTCGCCGTGCACGGCCATGAGCCCGAAGGGCACGGGACGACCGTGCTCTTCGGCGACGGCGAACGCGTCGAGGTCGACTCGGTCGTGCTCTCGGTCGGGCGGCGCCCGGCTTCGGGGGGCCTGTGCGCCGAGGGCTCCGGCGTCGAGGTCGACGAGCGCGGATTCGTCACGGTCGACCCCTGGATGCGCACGAAGGCCGAAGGGGTCTTCGCGATCGGCGACCTGGTCGCCACACCGCAGCTCGCCCACGTCGGCTTCGCCGAGGGCATCCTCGTCGTGAAGCAGATCCTCGGAGAGCCGGCGGTGCCCGTCAACTACGGCACCGTCCCGTGGTGCATCTACTGCCACCCGGAGGTCTCCTTCGTCGGCATGACCGAGGAAGCCGCCCGCGCCGCCGGTTTCGACCTGGTCGTGCAGCGCGACCCCTTCGCCGGCAACGGGCGGGCCCGCATCCTCGGCGAGACCGAGGGCCTCGTGAAGGTCATCGCCGAAAGGACGCCGTCAGGCGGCGCCGGACGCCTGCTCGGCGTGCATATGGTCGGGCCGTGGGTGACCGAGCAGCTCGGCCAGGCCTACCTCGCCGTCAACTGGGAGGCGACCCCCGACGAGATCGCCCAGTTCGTCCAACCACACCCGACGCTCTCCGAGACGTTCGGCGAAACGGTCCTCGCGTTGACCGGAAGGGGACTCCACGTTGGCTGACATCACGATGCCGCAACTCGGCGAGACGGTGACCGAAGGCACGATCACCCGCTGGTTGAAGAAGGTCGGCGATGCCGTCGCGCTCGACGAACCGCTGTTCGAAGTCTCGACGGACAAGGTCGACTCGGAGGTTCCCTCGCCCTTCTCCGGCGTGCTGGCCGAGATCATCGTTCCCGAGGGCCAGACGGTCGAGGTCGGCGCCCGACTCGCCGTCATCGGCGAGACGGCGGCGGGCGTCGTCGCGACATCGTCGCTCCTCGCGCCGCCACCCGTGCAGGCGCCACCGCCACCGCCTCCGCCACCGCCCCCACCTCCGCCGGTTCCACTGGCGAGCCGGACGGAGGCGCCACCCGCGGCCCCGGCGGGCGTGCCCCGGTCCGGCGTCGACGAGGAGGACGGGTCGCAGGGCGCCCTGCTCTCCCCCGTCGTGCGCCGGCTGATCCGTGAGAACGAGCTCGATCCCTCTCAGATCCCGGGCACGGGGCTCGGCGGGAGGATCACCCGCGATGACGTGCTCGCACACCTCGGCACCGTTTCCAACGCCGTCACGGTCGCCAGCCCGCCGCCCAGCGCCCCGGCCGCCCCAGCGCCGATGGCGCCCGTCGTCCAGCCGATGGAGCGCCCGTCGGTCTCGGTCCCGCCAGCGCCGCTCGGCGTGCGTGACGAGATCGTGCCGTTCTCGACGGTGCGGCGCGTGACGGCCGAGCACATGGTCCGTTCGATCAACACCTCGGTGCACACGCTCGTCGCGATGGAGACGGACTTCGAGAACGTCGAGCGCGTCCGCTCCGCGCTGAAGAGCCAGTTCCGCACCGAGGAGGGCATCGGACTCACGTACCTGCCGTTCGTCGCCCGGGCGGTGATCGACCTTTTGCACGACTACCCGAACCTCAACTCCTCGGTCGGTGATGAGGCGCTCATCGTCCACCACGACATCCATCTCGGGATCGCCGTCGACCTGCAGCGTGAGGGGCTCATCGTCCCGGTCGTCCACAACGCCGACGGCCAATCGCTGCGGGGACTGGCGCGCTCGATCGCCGACCTCGCCTCGCGGGCCCGGGCCCGTAAGCTCTCCGCCGACGACATCACGGGCGGGACGTTCACGATCACCAACCCGGGTCCGTTCGGGACGTTGATAACGGCGCCGATCATCGCCCAGCCACAGGTGGCGATCCTGTCGACCGACGGGGTGAAGCGGAAGCCGGTCGTCGTCGTGACGCCGGACGGGTCCGAGTCGATCGCCATTCACTCGGTCGGCGTGCTGGCGCTCGTCTTCGACCACCGCGCCGTCGACGGCGCCTACGCCTCGGCGTTCGTGCGCGACGTCGCCCGGGTCATCGAGACACGCGACTGGCTCGCCGAGCTCTAGCGGCGATGCCGGACCTCTCGGCCGCCCGCGGGCCGCTGCGGGTTCGCTCCCTCGGGCGCGTCCGGTACCGGGAGGCGCTCGCCCTGCAGCACGCCCTGTTCCACCGCCGCAGCGAGGACTACCTGCTGCTCGTCGAGCACCCCCCCGTCTACACGATGGGGGTGCGCGCCCGCGCCGAGCACGTGTTGACCGACCCGGCGTCCGTCGGGGCCGAGCTCGTGCGTGCCGACCGGGGTGGTGACGTCACCTACCACGGTCCGGGACAGGTCGTCGCCTACCCGATCGTCTCGGTGACCCTCGGCCCCGGAGCCATCCCCGCCTACGTGCACGGGCTGGAGGGGCTCGTCGCCGCGGTGCTCGGCGACCTCGGGCTTCCGGGAACCGGCCGGCTGGACGGATACCCCGGGGTCTGGGTCGAGCCGGATGGGCCGGCGCCGCGCAAGATCTGCGCCGTGGGCGTGCGGGTGGCGCGGGGTCGAACGATGCATGGCTTCGCCCTCAACGTCGACACCGACCTCGAAATGTTCTCCCACATCGTGCCGTGCGGCATCCCGGACCGGCCGGTGACGTCGCTGCGCGCCGAGGGGCTCAAGGTCGAGACCCGGGACGTGATCGACGCCATCGTCGCCAGGTCGCGCACATCCCCGGTCTTCTCCGGCGCGGTGGGCGAGCGGTCGATCGAGTTCCAGGGGGCTACTTTCGCCGAGGTCCGCGCCGTCGCCCCCGGCGCGGCCGGCCGTCCGGCGGCCCGCCGGCTGGCCGTCGCCGGGGTCGACACGGGAACCGCCGTCTCGATCAGCAGCCGCAAGCCCCCCTGGCTGAGGGTCGGGGCCTCGATGGGGGACGGGTACCTCGCGCTCCGCCGGACGATGCGTTCGCTCGACCTCGTCACGGTCTGCGAGGAGGCGGGCTGCCCGAACATCTACGAATGCTGGGCCGACGGGACCGGGACGTTCATGATCAACGGCGAGCGGTGCACGCGGGCCTGCGGCTTCTGCCTCGTGGACACGTCCCGCCCGCGTCCCCTCGACGCGACCGAGCCGGTGCGGGTCGCCGCCGCGGTCGCGCGGATGGGCCTCGTCCACGTCGTTGTCACCACCGTCGCCCGCGACGACCTCACCGACGGGGGGGCGGGGGCGTTCGCGTCGACGATCGCGGCGATCCGCGAGCGCGTTCCGGGCACCGCGGTCGAGGTCCTCATCTCCGACTGCAAGGGCGACGAGACCTCCCTCCGCCTCATCTACGCGGCGCGTCCCGACGTGCTTGGCCACAACCTCGAGACCGTGCTGCGCCTGCAGCGGGCGGTCAGGCCGCAGGCCTCCTACGCCCGCAGCCTGGCGGTGCTCGCCACGGCGAAGGCCGCCGGCCTCGTCACGAAGTCTGGGATCATGCTCGGGCTCGGCGAGACCGAGGCCGAGGTCGAAGGTGCGCTCGCCGACCTCGCCGCCGTCGGCGTCGACATCGTGACGATCGGCCAGTACCTGCGCCCGTCGGCGTCGCACCTGCCGGTGGTGCGGTGGTGGACCCCGGCCGAGTTCGCCGACCTGCGGGAGCATGCCTTCGGTTACGGCTTCGCCCACGTCGAGGCGTCACCGCTCACGCGTTCGAGCTACCACGCCCGTCAGGGGGCCGAGGCGGCGAGACGGGTCGCGGCCTCGGCGTAATGGCCACCGACCTCGTCGCGGTGCGCGAGCGGCGCTCGCGGCAAGTGCGCGAGCGCCTCGTCGGGGCCAGCGTCGACGTGATGCTTCTGTCGCTCGGCGGCGTCGGCTACTGCTCGGACATCACGCGTACCGTCGTCACCGGGGAACCCCCGGCCGGGCTACGTGCTCGGCCCAAGCGCGTTCTGGGTTCAAGGTGATCTCTATTTCATCGCTGGTCTTGGGAAAGGGAAGATCACCCCGGCACCAACGAGCTCTGGCGACCCGGCGACCTCGGACAGACTGGATGCTCCGGCTGGCGTCAGTCTTGACAGCGCAGGCAACGTGTTGGTGGCAGATGCGCGGAATCGGAGCACTGGCGTCTCGTCTTCCAGGTCACGTGCGGACGTCCACGTAAATCGCGCTCGCCCCAGCGTCATGCCTCTTGTCGCTCTATGGAGCGGCTGGTGGATCAGCGAACCCCGAGTGTTATGCGACAATCACGCCGTGAAGCTCGATGAGCCCCGCTCGTTGTCGGAGGCCGAGCGGCTCATCCTCGATGCTCTTCTGGCGCCCGACTTCCCCGGTGCAGCAGAGCTTCGAGCGCAGCTGACTCGGGTCCAAGTCGTCGGGAAGTGTGACTGCGGGTGTCCAACCGTCGACCTCGCTGTTCCGCCGGATGTCTACCCCTCACCGATCAAGACGACGAACCGCCTAGCGCCCGTGAAGGGACGTGTGACACCGGTCGCAGGTGAGCCACCCGGCGACATCATCCTGTTTGTCGACGACGGTCGACTCTCCTGCCTGGAGTACGTCTCCTATGACGATCCGTCTCCTACGGGGTGGCCGCCGCTCGATCGCGTCACGCTGGTACGAACCGACTGAGCATTCCAATCCACGAGGGAACCCAGGCGGCGATCAGGCAGAATCACCCCGCCCATTTCCGAAGAGTCTGCAATCCCTCTGCACCCCAGCGTCGAGGCAAAGGGGACATTAAGAACTTGTGGCGGACACCCCCAGCCCCCGACCTGAGCGAACGATTCCCGGCGCCCCTACGGACACGCTCTCAAGACGCACGCTCGGCAGGTCTGCGGCAACTATTCGCGGGTGCTACCGAGGGGCCTTCCACCCCGGAATTGCCGGCCGGCGCGACCTGCCTGGCGCGCTCTGGCGAGACCCAGCAGAGCTAAGCAAAAGGTGACGGCCAAGAGAGTATAGGCAGCGAGCCCCATGTCACCCTTTGTGCGGGAGACAAACTCCAGAACAACCCCGGCGATCCCAATCACACTTGCCAGAAAGCTGCTTGCAAGCCCAGCCGCGATAAGGACGATCCCTTCGGGGCCGTAGTTTTGCTGCAAGCGGCGTATGGCCGGCGTCGAGTGGGTCTGCTGTCGCGCAAGGACCACCACCGCGTTCCATCGCTCGTGAGGGAGGAGGCGGCGACCTGTTGGCAGCGGCTCCACGTTCTCACCTCTCCTTTCCGAAAGCTGCCACCACTGAATCGAAAATAGCTGCGGCGATCCCCACGTTCATGCCAAATGCGCCAGCCCACGGCTCACGCCGCTATTCGGAGACCGTGAACATCGGCGTTGCGACGCGGAGCCCCTACTCCCAGGAACCGGCCACATTAAGAACTTGTCGCTGACGCTGCTGATAGCGGGCGAGACAAGTTCGACGAGATCAACCTTCGGCAACGGGCTTGTCGAACAACAAGATCTCCTCCTCGTCGGGAGGTTGAAAAATCGTTGCCCACCTTTCAAAGTGAGCCCGTGTCATAGGCGACGCTGTCCACTCGCCCGACGCATTGCGACGTTCAGCTCGCTCGATTAGCTCCTCCAAGGGCGCATCGAGGTAATGCAGCTCGACGCCCACCCCCAAAGCTCGCGCCCCGAGTCGTTTCTCATCCCGCTCAACTCGCGCCCAGTGGCCCCACTCCAAAATCACGCTCTGGCCCCGGGCGAGGAGATCCTGGGAAAGGACCCACAGCTGGTGTTCGAGTCGTACTCGGAATTCTTCATCCCACAAATCGGCGCCCAGTTGAGTCGCCCACCCGTCCTTATCCAATCTGATGGCGGGGATTTTGGGTGCGAGCTGACGAGCGAGTGTCGACTTGCCCGAGCCTGGAAGTCCACAGATCAGCACGAGCCGCGTCGATGACTCCGCCATGCACGATTTCTAACATGAGTCGCCTCCTGCCCGGAAACGACGGCTTCTACTGTGGTCGATATTGTCCGGGGAGTTCGCGGTGGTCTTCGGTGTAGGGATCGGTGTTGGATTGGCCGAGCACAGTTTCGGTTGGGGACTGGCCGCGGGCTTCTCTGTCACTGTCCTCGCCCTCCTTTGCGGGACCAGTAGCTACTGAATCCCTCGCAATCTGGGGTGCGACCGGGGCGCATTTCTGGAAGCGACGAATTGGGCTACATCAGAGACGGCTCGAAGATTGTGCCCCATAACGCCGGTTAGGTCCCGGCCCACGGCTCAAGCCGCCAGTCGGAGATCGTGGACATCGGTTCTCCGACGCGGACCCCCACGCCCGGGAAA
This sequence comes from Acidimicrobiales bacterium, assembly GCA_050013835.1. GTDB lineage: Bacteria > Actinomycetota > Acidimicrobiia > Acidimicrobiales > Bog-793 > Bog-793. The sequence continues at coordinate 32,674 of JBEKEM010000010.1, read as the reverse complement.
TGGGCACATTAAGAACTTGTCGCAGACACCCCCCAGCCCCCTCAGTAGGCATGCCCCCGCGGGCATCTCGCCGCATAGCCCCAGGGGCACAACGCGCCGCGGGTACGGCGACCTCACGCTCATCTAGCGCCCCGGTCTGACGCGCGCAAGGATCCCCCGGAGAAGGTCGTTGCGCGCGCAACAGGTCCATTTTTTGGACTAGTTCCCTTCTGTTAGATAGGGAACTACCTGGGCCAGCGGCTTCCAGCCGTCAAGGGCGGCCCTGCAGCTCGTCCCTCGCTTCGGGCCGGCCTCCGGCAAACCCTTGACTGCCTGTCGCTCGCTGGCCCCGTTCCTCACATGCCAACACAGCGCCGCCGTGTTGGCATCAAGCACCACGAAAAGGAGCGTAATACCTTGACAGACACCCTATTCCCGGAGCTGACCGTCCCCCGCAACGCGGTCACCGGCGAGCTGTACCTCGGGAAGAGCATCGACCGCCTCATCCTGGCGCAGTGTCGGCAGGGTTACAGCGGCGGAGGGTGGGCCGGGTTTCACCAATGGATCACCGCCGGCCGCATCGTACGGAAAGGCGAGCACGGAACCCACTGCGTGACCGTTGTCATCGTCGAGAAGAACGAACACGGCAACGGCAAGCGCAAGCCTAAGGGATTCGTCGTGTTCCACCGTGACCAGACTGACGAGCTTGGCGGGCAGCGAGAGAGCTTCGAGTCCTAGCCGTCACAAGCCACCGGCCGGCTCCGGGCCGGCCGGTGGCTTTCCCTATGGGCAGCCTTCGGCCGGCCTTGACCGAGCCTCGTTCAGTAGAGGACTGGACACCGGGCCGAGAATCATGCAGTTTGTGGGGGCGGGTTCAAGCGGTCATTGCAACTCCTCATGTTCGAGGCACTGCAATGACCGCTTGAACCCGCCCTATGCTCTCGCTGTGCGACTATCCTTTTTACCTTCGAATTCGATGTTGCATTACGGCTCGGTTCCGGTTGCGCTCGCGACCGTGGCACTGGCGCTTGCGGCCTGTGGTTCGGCCCCATCGAGCAGCTTGGGTACCACCACCACTGAGATTGGCAACACTGGGTCCACCACCAATACTGGGATTGGCAACACTGGCACGATGACCTTGACAGGCTCCAAGGTCGAGCTCTTGTTCACAGATCGCGTCTTCACGTCGTGCCCATCGACCGAACAGGCGCAGACCGCCCCGACATTCACCTACGGCGGAACGATCACGGAGGAACCCGGCGCTACCGGAAAGCCCGACAACGTGACTATTGCTCCATCGTCGAGCACTGCGTTCGGCAATTACATGGACGGCACCTTTAGCTCGAAGCATGTCATGGTCGTCACCGGAAAAAGCCAATACGACGCCCAGACCTGGACCCTGCAGCTGGCGCCAACGGGCATGCCGCATCAACTTGCCGGGCCGGTCAACGTGACCGGGACGGCGGAGGTGGTGTCGTACTTCGTGGGCCACCCCCCCTGCGACACGCAGTGGAAGGTGACCGGAACCGACTCGCCTGGGGGAAAGTGACCGACCTATCTATGCCGTTATCTGACCGGATTCAACTGGTCGTTGCATCGACCACCTGAACTGAAGAGTGCTGTGTTACAGGGCACGCGCCCGGCTCTTCGGAGGTGCTGAGTGTACGGTCACAGGTTGCAGTCGGCCATGCGTACGATCTGGATGTGTCAACTAGCGAGTGGTTCCGCTCGTCTCGCTGGGATGTAGAAGCGCGGCAGGAGTTCGAGAGTCGGCTTGCCAGGTCTCGCGACTCCAACCGTGCGCAGTACCTCCGGATCAAGGCACTCGCCATCGAGTCGGCCGAGCCACGTGCAGCTGAAGAGCTGTGGCAACGCATCATCCGCGACTACTCCGAGAACTATGAAGCCGCCTTCGCCCAGGAGCGACTCGGTGACCTGTATCGCCAACGCGGTGACATCGATCTTGCGGAAACCGCTTACCGAAGGGTGCTCGCCCTTGGCGGCGGCACCTCCCCGTCCGGCACATCCGGCAGTGTCAACCTGTCCTTGATTGAGCTCCTTCTCGATATCCCCGGCCGCGAACAGGACGTCCTCGTACAGCTCAAGGTTGTCAGCCCGCCCTCCAACCTCCTGCACTTTGACTCGGATCGCTTCCGTTGGGAGGTCTCGCTCGCCATCGTCTCCGATCGTCTGGGTGATACCGAAACCAGCAAGAAAGCCGCACAGCGTGCTCTCGCCTTACTAAGTGCGCCCGATCGCTTCAGCCATCATCCTGGAGTCGGAAGAGCCCAGGCGTCACCGGCCTTGGTTAAGCAACTCCAACGTCTGAGTTCCTAGCTTGGGCCTGGAGGCCAGTCGGAGATCCGCGCCGTCGGCTCTCCGACGCGGACCCCCCACGCCCAGGAAGTGGCCACATTAAGAACTTGTCGCTGACGCGCGGAATAGGAGGCAGCCCCCAGGAGCCCTCTCCGCGGGCTCTTCCACCAGGGTCTCCGCGACGATAACCGGCCCGTCAAGGCTGCCCCTGCGGGCGGCTTACGGCCGGCCTTGACTGGCCTCCCCCGAGGTGCAGCAGGTCGGGGTGTCTACCTCGTCACGGTTCAAACTGCGCCGAAGCGAGCGTCGTTTGTCTATCGTCACCTGAGGGCTTCCCTGCAGCGACAACGTCGGCCACGTGCCGGAACCTCGGTGACCGAGATTGCGCGCGGTCGCTTTCACGTGAACCGGCCACAGCGGAATCGACCCATCCTGGGACGACGCGGAACGACTAAGGGTCAGACGCCAGTGCGCCGCCGCATGCCGTTCGCTAATGTCCCGGTCAAACACCCTGAGAGGGAGAATGCGATGACTATGCGACGCCTCCTTTACGTCTTCACTCTCGTCTTGCTCGGCAGCGCGTGGCTTCCACTAGCGAGCGCCCAGGCGACGACGAGTGGCGGCACTTCGACGCCGCCTCTCATCGCCATTGGCAACCCTGACGACTTCGCCGCCAAGGTGGGCAGCCTCACCGCGCCATGGGTGGACCCGCTGTTCGGCACGAATGAATTTGGGGCCGTGGCGAGTGACCCCACGAATGGTCCCCTCATCGCGGTGGTGGACGCGAGCGGCAACGTGTGGGCCAAGGAAGCCAGCCTGACCGCGCCGTGGACCGAGGAGATCAACTATTCGACTTCGGGGGTCTACGCCGAGCAGGTGGCCGTGGCGAGTGATCCGACGAATGGTCCCCTCATCGTCGTGGCGGACGACAATGGGAACCTGTGGGCCAAGGAAGGCAGCTTGACCGCGCCGTGGACCGAGGAGATCAACGAGTCGACTTCTGGGGTCGGCGCCGAGCTGGTGGCCGTGGCGAGTGATCCGACGAATGGTCCCCTCATCGCGGTGCTGGACCAACATGGGAACGTGTGGGCCAAGGAAGGCAGCCTGACCGCGCCGTGGGTGGAGGAATTCAGCGGGACCGCTGAATTCATGGCCGTGGCGAGTGACTCCACGAATGGTCCCCTCATCGCAGTGCTGGACGACAATGACAACGCGTGGGCCAAGGAAGGCAGCCTGACCGCGCCGTGGGTGGAGGAATGGGCCAACACCGCCCACTACGTGGCCGTGGCGAGTGACCCCACGAACGGTCCCCTCATCGCGGTGGTGGACGGGAGTCACACCGCGTGGTCCAAGGGAGGCAGCCTGACCGCGCAGACCTGGTACGACGAGTACAACGGCGCCAATAACGTGGCCGTGGCGAGTGACCCAACGAATGGCCCCCTCATCGCGGTGGTGGACGAGAGTGACACCGCGTGGTCCAAGGAAGGCAGCCTGACCGCGGCGACGTGGACGGAGGAATACGACAGCGGCAACGCCTGGGCCGTGGCCGTCGCCGGCTAAAATCATTTCGCAAGCGCTAGCGCCAACCGAGTATCAGGCTTCCTGATACTCGGTTGGCGTTCGACTTCGTGAGGCGAACTGGTTCATCGGGCCCAAAAACAGCCATCCAATAATCCAGTCGGTCTTCGTGAGGCGCACTGAGGATGATGCTCAATTACTCCTTGTCGTCGCGAGCCGCCGCGGGTCGCCTCTCGCTTGACCACCATCCTCGCCACCGGAGCGGGACATCCCGTCGGCCTTGGCCGCCTTCTGGCAGGCTGACAATCGACAGCGGAGATTGGTCGCGTCGGCTCTGCGGGCGCGCCACCATGCCGCAGTGGTCAGTCGGAGAATCGTGATGTCGGCTTTCCGAGGCGGACCCCCCCGCCCAGGAAATGGCCACATTGAGAACTTGTCGCCGACGCGCGGAATAGGAGGCAGCCCCGAGGAGCCCGCTCCGCGGGCTCTTCCACCAGGGTCTCCGCGACGATGACCGACCCGTCAAGGCTTCCCCCACGGGCGACCCACGGCCGGCCTTGACTGGCCTCTTAGCCGTTGACGGGCCTAAACGCGACCTGCGTCAGGAAATCGCGGAGGAGTCGGCGCCAGACATTCCAGTCATGTCCACCGTCGACGAAGTCGGTGACGTCGTGCGCGCCCGTGTGGTGCAGGATCGAGACATCGTCCACGGCATAGGAGTGGCACTGCGCGTCCTGCAGGCCCCCTCCGACCATGACGCTAACGTGCCTGATCCCGGCGACCTGAGCTGTGGTTGGAGCGGGGACAGCGGAGGGACACGGACTGAACAGGCCGAAGTAGCCGAACTTGCTGGTGTCATTGACCAGCAGAGTACCTGCGAGCTCGCCACCGAAGGACAGGCCGGCGAAGGCGCGCTCCGAGGGCTCCCCCGATACGTCGTAGTGCGCTTGCACATAGGGGACTACCGCGTCGAGCAGGTCCTGGTCGTAGTCGGCACCGCTGATCTCCATACAGTCTTCGGGAGCGGGGCAGCCTGTATTTGTCATCACTACGACCATTGGCTCGATCAGATGCTTGTCGATCAAGTTGTCAAGGATGTTCGCCGCGTCGGCCTGGGTGCTCCAGTCCACCTCGTTGGCTCCTGAGCCGGGACTGAGATAGAGCGTGGGATACGGCGTCGAGCGGTGTTGCTCATAGCCGTGCGGAGTGTAGATCGCCAGGAAGTTGACGCCCCTGCGATGAGGTGCCGACGCACTGGCAAGCGACTGGTAGCTGACGTCCTTCAGCGCACCCTTGGGCGAGGTCGGTGCTTCCCACAAGTAGTCGACATCGTGGAAGGCAGGATCAGACGGGACATAGACCTGACTTCTGGTCTCAACCGAGCCAGTGCTGATTCCGTTGTGGTCGTTCCAAGGAGGGTTGCTCGGATCGGAGATCTCTGTGCAAGCTGCCGTCGCCCCGTACGGATTCGACACCGCCGCGCTGAGGCTGCAGTTGACGTAGAACCCATAGTTGTAATACCCGGAAGGCAGCGGCGTGGTGTACGACCACACTCCCGTACTGGGGTTCTTCTTCATGCTGATAATTGGCCAGTTGTCCGGCTGGTTGGCCGGCCAACCGATCGCGAAATCCCCCGGCTTCCACTGCGACGGGAGCAGCCCCTGAGTGCTCGTCATCGTGGTGCGAGCGGGATTCGAGAAGTACCACTCACCCTGGATCAGCACGCTGCTGGCGCGCTGATCGCGGTAGCGGAACGTGACCGTGTAGCCGGTCGGCGCACGACCCGTGTGGTTAACGACGGGCGAGAACCTGGCGTTTTCACTTCGCTGGCCGCCACCCGCCCATCCGCCACCGCTCGTGATGATCACCGTCGCGAGCACGACGACCGCGGATACCGCCACAACGACACGCCTAAACGAAATCACGATGGTCGTCAATATACCCAGCAATCAGGTTCTCGATCCCCTGAGCCGCCAGTGGCTGGTATTAGATCGAGCCAACTCCCCTCCGAGCCGAACCCCCTACGCCTAGCGATGAGCTTGGTGCTCACACGACCGATCATCCCGGCGGAGCCCGCAGATCGTGTCGGCCCACCCCCGACTCGCACCAGCACCGCAGGCGCGCGGGAACGGTTAGGTCCTGGCGCATCGCGCCTTGCCCGGCCGGAGGATCCTCCGCAGGCCCCACCCTGTCACGGGCGTGAACGCTTCGACGACGGTGAAGGTCGACATCTTCGAGGTTCCCGCGACGCGGTCGACGAAGTGGATCTGCACTCCTACGCGAAACCCCCACGCCTAGGTACTGGCGACATTAAGAACTTGTCGCTGACACTCGTGAACCCCCTCTGCGGCGCGTTTTGGCGGGCCTTGTCATGCTGGCTCCAACGTGAAGGCAGCATTCCAGCCGGCACCATCCACTTCAGCCAGCAACTCATCGCCGTTGGGGCTTGACAATGTTCAGCTTGAGCTACACCCAGGCTGTCCCCACCAAAACTCGTAATCCTGGATGATCGGCATCTTTCCGAAGCTGAAAAGGATCGATCGCCAGCGCGTCGCCGCGTGCCGTTCGCTAACATCCCGACCAACCACCCTGAGAAGGAGACTGAAATGACTATGCGGCGTTCCCTTTCCGTCTTCACTCTCGTCTTGCTCGGCAGCGCGTGGCTTCCACTAGCGAGCGCCCAGGCGACGACGAGTGGCGGCACTTCGACGCCGCCTCTCATCGCCATTGGTAACCCTGGCGACATCGCCGCCAAGGTGGGCAGCCTGACCGCGCCATGGGTGGACCCGCTGTACGGCGCGAGCCGTTGGGGGGCCGTGGCGAGTGACCCCACGAACGGTCCCCTTATCGCCATGATCGACACCAGCGGGAACGTGTGGGCCAAGGAAGCCAGCCTGACCGCGCCGTGGACCGAGGAGATCAACTATTCGACTTCGGGGGTCTACGCCGAGCAGGTGGCCGTGGCGAGTGATCCGACGAATGGTCCCCTCATCGTTGTGGCGGACGACAATGGGAACGTGTGGGCCAAGGAAGGCAGCCTGACCGCGCCGTGGACTGAGGAGATCAACGAGTCGTCTTCTGGGATCGGCGCCGAGCAGGTGGCCGTGGCGAGTGATCCGACGAATGGTCCCCTCATCGCGGTGCTGGACCAACATGGGAACGTGTGGGCCAAGGAAGGCAGCCTGACCGCGCCGTGGATGGAGGAATTCACGGGCGCGGGGTACCCGATCGCCGTGGCGAGTGACCCCACGAATGGTCCTCTTATCGCGGTGGTCGACGGCACGCACGGCAATGTGTACGCCAAGGAGGGCAGCCTGACGGCGCCGTGGTACGACGAGTACAACACCGCCTCGGAGGATGTGGCAGTGGCGAGTGACCCCACGAATGGTCCCCTCATCGCCGTGCTGACGACCGGTGGCATTGTGTACGCCAAGGAAGGCAGCCTGACCGCGCCGACCTGGTACGACGAGTACAACGGCACCGCGGTCGCGTCCGATGCCCTGGCCGTGGCGAGTGACCCCACGAATGGTCCCCTCATCGCGGTGGTCGACGGGAGCTTCATCGCGTGGGCCAAGGAAGGCAGCCTGACCGCGGCGACGTGGACGGAGGAATACGACAGCGGCGGCGCCGAGGCCGTGGCCGTCGCTGGTTGACATAGTTTCGCAAGCGCCTGCGCCAACCGAGTATCAGGTTTCCTGATACTCGGTTGGAGTTCGGTGTCGTCGATGGCTTCATTCGCAGCGCCGGACACGAACCGCCTGGCCATCCGGTGGGTCTCGTGAGGTGCACGGAGGATGACGGGCAATTACTCCTTGTCGTCGCGGGCGGCCGCGGGTCGCCTCTCGCTTGACCACGATCCTCGTCACGGGAGCGAGACATCCCGCCGGTCTTGGCCGCCTTCTGGCAGGCTGACAATCGACAGCGGAAATTGGTCGCGTCGGCCCTTTGGGCGCGCCACCATGCCGCGATGATCAGTCGGAGAATCGTGATCTCGGCTTTCCTGCGACGTCGGCTCTCCCACGCGAACCCCCCACGCCCAGGAAGTGGCGACATTAAGAAGTTGTCGCAGACGGGAACGACGCCCCCGTCGAGGTGGGCCACGCCTGCAGCGCCGAACCGGGCGTGTACCTGCCGGGGCGGTCCGGCTGCCGCATCCAGGACATCGTCATCGTGGCGTCCGACAGCGTCCTGCGCTGCGACACGGCCGACCGCGTACTCGGGGTCGTGGCGGCGTGAGCCGGACGACCGTGTCCCGATCCGGTCGCCGCGGCGCTCCGGGTAACCTCGAGGGGTGAGCCCAGCGACGCGATACCCGGTCAAGCCGCCTGAACGGCCGGTTCTCATCGTCGTGCTCGAGGGCTGGATCGACGCCGGCTTCGGCGCCGCGACGGCGCTCACGGCGATCCTTTCCGAGATGAAGACGGAGACCTTCGCCACGTTCCCGGTCGACGACCTGGTCGACCACCGGGCGAGGCGTCCGCGGTTGCGCATCGACGACGGCGTGCGCCGCGGGATCACCTGGCCCGAGCTTCAGGTGCTCGTCGGTAGGGATCGGATGGGCTCGGGCGTGGCGCTCCTCATCGGGCCGGAGCCGGACTACCGCTGGCGGTCGTTCACGGCGGACGTCGTCGCGTTGGCGCGCGAGCTCGACGTCCGCCTGGTCGTGAGCCTTGGCGCCTTCCCCAACGCGACGCCGCACACGCGGCCGATCGTGCTTGCCGCCACGGCGTCGGAGCCCGAGTTGGCCCGCCGGGTCGGCGTCGTGCGCGGGTCGATCGAGGTCCCCGCCGGCATCGGGGAGGTGATCGGCGAAGCCTGCGCCGAGGCGGGGATCCCGTCGATCGGCCTGTGGGCGCGTGTCCCGCACTACGTCGCGGCGATGCCGTTCGCGCCGGCGGCGCTCGCCCTCGTCGAGGGGCTCTGTGCCATCTCCGGATTGGTGTTCGGGACCGACAGTCTCGCCCGCAGCGCCGAGGAGGCGCGCCGCCAGGTCGATGACCTCATCGCGCAGTCGCCGGATCATGAGGCGATGGTGCGACAGATGGAGGACCAGTTCGACACGGGTGACGAGGCGGTCGTCGACCTTGAGGCCGAGCTCCCGAGCGGCGACGAGATCGCCTCCGAGCTCGAGCGCTACCTGCGCGGCGAATCGGCGTGATGGCGGACACCGGGGAACAGGTCCAGCGCGCCGAGGGGGTCCTGTTCGACATGGACGGTCTGCTCGTCGACACCGAGCGGATCTGGCGTCGCGTCCAGACGGACGTGTTCGACGAGATCGGTGTCGACGTCCGCCCGCTGCTCGGCATCGGGCTCATCACCGGGATGCGGGCCGACGAAGCCGTCGGGACCTTCCGCGAGGTTCTCGGGTTCGCCGGCCCGAGTGACGCCGAGCTCACCGACCGGATCGTCGAGGGGGTGGTCGACGCTGTCCCGCGCGAGGCGCGGCTCCTGCCGGGCGCGCTCGAGGCGATCGAGTACTGCGAGCAAAACGGGCTCGCCGTCGCCCTCGCCTCGGGCTCGGTCGATCCCGTGATCGACGCCGTCGTCGAGCACCTCGGGATCCGCGACCGGTTCGCCGTGATCGTCTCGGCCGCGGCCGTCGAACTGGGCAAGCCGCACCCGGCGGTTCTGCTGCTCACGGCCGAGCGGCTCGGCGTCGACGCCGTCCGCTGCGTCGTCGTGGAGGACGCGCTGAACGGCTGCATCGCGGCGAAGGCGGCGAGGATGCGGGTCGTCGCCGTTCCCGAACCCGGCACCGAGTGCGACCCGCGTTGGGTGCTCGCCGACGTCGTGCTCGCGTCCCTTGGCGATTTCGCCGGCCGGGAGGTGTCCGCCCTCCTCGGACTGGCGCAGGTGGAGCGGGTGCCTTAGGCGCCCACGCGGCGCCCGCAGAAGACTACGTCGCGACGTTCTCGAGCCGCTGGGTGCCCTTGCCGGTCTCCGCCAGGGTCGCCACGAGAAGTACCGGCAACATTCCGGGCCGCGCCATCGCCACCGTGAGGAGCCCCTGGTGGTCGAGCCGCAGCACGACGACGGCGGTCGTGTTGGCCGCCAGGCGGTAGCTCGACGCGCCGAGCTCGTAGTGCGGCTTGCCCCGCTGGCGGTCGATGAGAAGGAGCGATCCCGCGCACGTCGCCCTCGTGCACGCAAGCGTCGGCAGGACTCGTCCGTTCTGCACGACGAGGCCGTCCGAGATGATTGTGATCTTCGGTGTCGCCTCGCCGACCAGAACCTGACCGGGCGTCGAAGGGAGACGCCGTGCCACGACGGAGGAGGCGACGCGACCTGAGCTGGCGAGCTGGAAGGTTGACGGCACGAGTCCCGCCGGGGAGACGGCCACGGTCGCCAGCATCGCCACCGCCGGGAGCGACACCGTCAACCTGGAGAGAACCTATCCCGTCGCCCCGAGGAGCGACACTCGCCGACCGTGTTGCACGCTCGCCCTCCCTCGGGTGCTGGATCCCGATCGAAAATACCAGCTGGCAGGCGTGTCTGGCGCCCCGACCCCTCGGGACGGCCCCCGTGGCCAGCGCCGGCCGATCGCGGTCGCAAGCGGCGAGGGTGCTAGGCGCGGGCCCCCTTCACCGAGCGGTCGTCGACGAGCAAACCGTCACGCAGGCGGACCCGGCGTTCGGCGCGCAGGCCGATCTCCTCGTCGTGGGTGGCGAGGATCACGGTGACGCCCGCCTTGTCGCGCAGCTCGGAGAGGAGCTCGATGACTTCACGTCCCGTCTCGGAGTCGAGATTCCCGGTGGGTTCGTCGGCGATCACCACTCGGGGCCTGTTCGCGAGCGCCCGCGCGATCGCCACGCGTTGCTGCTCGCCACCTGAGAGCCGCGAGGGGAGGTGCGCGGCCCGAAGACCGAGGCCGACCTGGTCGAGGAGCTCGTCGGCGCGGGCGACCTGGGCCTGGTGCGGCTGCGAACCGGGGACCATCGCGATCCAGACGTTCTCCCGGGCGGTCAGTGTCGGGATCAGGTTGAAGTGCTGGAAGACGAAGCCGATCTCCTCGCTCCTGATCTTGGTGAGGACCTGGTCCGAGGCGTGCTCCAACTCCCGTCCGGCGAAACGGATCGAGCCGGCCGTCGGCACGTCGAGTGCACCGAGGAGCTGCAGCAGCGTCGACTTGCCCGATCCGCTCGGTCCCTCGAGGGCGACCATCTCACCGGCGGTGAGGGTGAGATCGACGCCCCGCAGTGCGCGGACGCTGACACCCCCCTTGGTGAACGTGCGCTCGACCGAGTGCAGGACGTACAACGGCTCGCCTGACGAACCGATCGAATCTGCTGGGCCTGCTGGATCTGTCGTCATCGTTCCACTTTCCGCTCGTAGGTTCGTTGATTCGGGGACTTGCGGTGTTCCCGTCATCCGAGGTCCCGCAGCGCCGAGGCCGGGGCGAGACGCGCCGCCCGCCAGCCGCCCGCTGCGCCGGCGAGCAGGCCGCCGACGATGGCGCCGACGAAGGCGAGTCCGACCGTCGCCAGATGGACCGGCGCGGTGAGGTGCACGAGGAGCGACGTCGACCCGGTCGACTTCAGGTTGAGGAGGCTGTCCAGGTGCGAGGCACCGACGGCGAGACCGGTCGAGGTCACCGTCAGCCCCGGCCCGATCGCCCCGATGATCGCGCAGACGGCGACGCCGACACCCAGGCCGATCACCGCGCCCAGCACGCCGATTCCCAACGTTTCGGCCATGATCTGGCGCACGACCGCCCCGCGACTCCACCCGATCGCGCGCAGCGAGCCGATCTCCCGGACCCGCTTCGCGACGCTCGACAACGTCAGCAGGGCGGCGATTAGAAACGCCGCCAGCAGGACGACGACGGCGAGCGCGCCGCCGAAGTCGTTGGCGAGCTTGTGGGCATTGCTGAGGCTTCCCTTCACCTGGTCCGCGAGCGTCTTGGAGGTGAGAACCGTCGCACCGGGGAGCTCCTTCTTGATGGCGGCGCTCACGGCGTTGACGTCCGAGGCATTGTTCACCGAGACGAGGATCTCGTTCACGTAGCCCTTGGCCGTTGCGAGCCGCTGGACAGTGGAGAGGGTGAAATAAATGTCCGAGACGTTTCCGGTCAGCGTCGGCGAGACGAGGCCGACGATCTTGTAGCTCTTCTTGTTGATCGCGAGCGTTCCACCGACCTTCAGGTGCTTCGTGCTCGCGTAGGCGGTGTTGACGAGGACCTCATCGGCGGAGTTCTTCGTGAACCACGATCCCGAGGAGAGTTGCGACCTCGTGATGAGGCCGGTGTCCGGGCCGGCCGGGTCGACGCCGGCGACGGTGTAGGTCGAGGTCGCCGTGTTCGTCGAGGGTGCGGCGAGGACCTGCGTGATCGTCTGCTCCGGGACGACGACATCCTCGTTGTAGGTGATCTGCGCCGGGGTCAGGCATTTCTGGACGGCGGGGAGCGAGGTGAAGCCGTTGAAGGCGCGGACGGTTCCCCCGCCCGGACGGGAGCCGCCGGCGCCCGAGGCGCCCGAGGCGCCCGCAGGCCTGGAAGGCGCCCGTGACGTGCTGAAGAAGCCACCGAAGTGCTTTTGCAGCTGCTTCTGGATGCACGCGGATTCCTTCTGCTGCTGGGCCGGGGTGAGCGTCGGCTGCTTCACCTTGCTCGAGATCGTCTCTCCGCCCGTCTTCACGGTGGCGGTGATCTTCGGGACTGTCCCCGTCTCGTGCAGGGCCTCGAGCGAGAGCGCCCCGACGGCAACGGTCACGTCAGGGATCCTCGCGACGTCTTTCACGGCGACCGAGGGGAAGGTGACGAGCGTGCCGGGCACGAGGAAGTCGTGCGTGAACCGCGTCCCGGGCTTCCCCAGCTTCTGGAGGTCCGTGATCACCGAGGCGTTGGCGTTGGCCAGCGAAGCAGCTTCGGAGCTCGTCGCCCCGTAGCCGGTGATGCCCTGCGCGAAGAAGCCTCCCCCGCGGCCCCGGACGGCACTGCCGCCGGGGGAGCCGTTCGGCAGGGTCGTCGTCGTGGTGGTCTGGGAGGTCGTCGCCGCGACCGTGCGCGTGACGATGATGTCGGTGCCGACCGAGCCGAGGGGCGAAAGGATCCGGTTCTGGGCATCGGAGAGGCCCTCCGAAACGCCGACGATTCCCATGACGAGACCGACGCCGAGGGCGAGCCCGAGGCTGGTGACGACCGTCCGCCCGAAGCGCCGCCGGAGCTCATTCCACGCATACCTGACCGAGACCACTTCGACCTCCTCGCCCGTGCCGCACCGTTCACCGATGGCGGCGTGAGGGTAGGCCTGGCACCTGGGACGCAGCTGTGAGGCGCCCGAGGAAACGCGCAGAACCCGGACGTTCCGGGCGCCAACCCCGCACAGTCTCCGGACCGTGCAGCTCGTCCGCTCTAGACCACGAGGTTGACCAGGTTCGGCACGCGCACGATGACCCGGCGGGGTGACCTCCCTTGGAGGACCTCGGCGACCTTCGGCGAGGCGAGGGCGAGCGCGGTCGCCTCATCCTCGCCGATCGACGCGTCGACGAGGATGCGGTCGCGCAGCTTGCCGTTGGCCTGCACAACCATCGTGACCTTCTCCTCGAGGAGGAGCGACGGGTCGGCGACAGGCCAGGGTTCCTCGTGGACGTGACCCCCGTGCCGCCGCTCCCAGGCCTCGGCGGCGAGGTGGGGCGCCATCGGTGCTAGCAGTTTGAGCAGCGTGTCGACCGATTCCCCGACGACGCCATCGTCGGCTCCGTCGCGCTGCGCGCGATAGATACCGTTCGTGAGCTCCATCAGCGCCGAGACGGCGGTGTTGAACTCGTAGCGGCCGAGGTCGGTCGTCACCGAGTCGATGGTGCGGTGGGTGGCCCGCTGCAGCTCGGCGGCCGCCTCTGCCGCCGAGCCCGTCGACGCGGCTGCGACGGCTTCGTCCTCGTCGGGGACGGCGAGGCGCCAGACGCGCCGCAAGTATCGGGCGCAGCCCTCGATCATCTCGTCGGACTGGGGGCTCCAGTCGAAGTCGTCCACGGGTGGGGCGACGAAGAGGTGGAACAGGCGCAGCGCGTCGGCGCCGACTGACCTGAAGTACTCGTCGGGCGAGATCACGTTGCCCTTCGACTTCGACATCGCACTCCCGCCGAGCCGGATCATTCCCTGGCAAAAGAGCTGCGTGAACGGCTCGCGGATCTCCGGCGGCGCGAGGCCAAGATCGCCGAGGGCCCTCGTGTAGAAGCGGGCGTAGAGCAGGTGGAGGATGGCGTGGGTGATCCCGCCGATGTACTGGTCGACGGGCATGAAGTGACGGGCCGAGGCCATGTCGACCGGCTCGTCGTGGTCCCGCGGCGAGCAGAGGCGCATGAAGTACCAGGACGAGTCGACGAAGGTGTCCATCGTGTCGGTCTCCCGGGTCGCCGGGCCGCCGCAGCGGGGGCACACGGCCCCGAGGAAGGCCTTGTGGTGCTTGAGGGGCGACTCCCCGGTCGGGAGGAACTCGACGTCCTCGGGCAGCAGCACCGGGAGGTCGGATTCGGCGACCGGAACGACCCCGTCATTGGCGCAGTACACGACCGGAATCGGGCATCCCCAGTAGCGCTGCCGGCTGATCAGCCAGTCCCGCAGCCGGTACTGCACGGAGCGCGTGCCGATGCCCCGGCCGACCAGCCACTCCGTCGCTCGTTCCTTGGCCGTGTCGATGTCGAGCCCGTCGAGGAAGCCGCTGTTGATCTTGGTCCCGGAACCCGTCCAGGCCTCGCCCGCGAAATCCTCCGGGGGCTTGACGGTCCTCACGACCGGGAGACCGTGGGCGACGGCGAAATCGTGGTCGCGCTGGTCCTCAGCGGGGACTGCCATGATCGCCCCGGTGCCGTAGGTCGCGATCACGTAGTCGGCGACGTAGACGGGGACCGGCTCGTTCGTGAACGGGTTGATGCACCGGCTCCCGGTGGCCGCCCCGCGCTTCTCGGCCGAGACGTCGCCCTCCATCCGCTGCCGGTCGGACTCGGCCGCCGCCGCCCGGCACAGCGCGGTGACAGCGTCGCGGTTCTCGGGGGTGGTGAGCTCGCCGACGAGCGGGTGTTCAGGCGCGAGGACGACGTAGGTGATGCCGAACCCGGTGTCGGCCCGCGTCGTGAAGACCTCGATCGCGGCTCCCGCGTGGTTCTCGACCACCAGGCGGAGTAGTACCCCCTCGGAGCGGCCGATCCAGTTCCGCTGCATCGTCTTCACCCGCTCGGGCCAGTCGAGCCCGTCGAGGGCAGCGAGGATCTCGTCGGCGTACTTCGTGATCCGGAGGAACCACTGCTCGAGCAGGCGGTGCTCGACGACGTCGCCGGACCGCTCGCAGGTGCCATCGGAGAGCACCTGTTCGTTGGCGAGCACGGTCTGGCATCCGGGACACCAGTTCACCGGCGCCTCGCGCCGGTAGGCGAGGCCGGCCTCGAGGAGCCGCAGGAAAATGAGCTGGTTGAAGCGCATGTAGTCGGGGTCGTGGCTCCTCACCTCTCGGCGCCAGTCGTAAACGGCGCCAAGGCGGAGCACGCTCGACCGCAGTTCGGCGATGCGCGCCTCGGTGTACTCGCGGGGGTGCTTCGCCCCCCCCTTGATCGCGGCGTTCTCGGCCGGGAGCCCGAACGAGTCGAACCCGAAGGGCGAGAGCACGGCGTGCCCCTGCATCGTCCGGAACCGGACGAGCACGTCCCCGAAGGTGTAATTGCGGATGTGGCCCTGGTGGGCGGGTCCGCTCGGGTAGGGGTACATCGAGAGCACGTAGTAGGGCGGGCGGGGGTCGTCGAGGTCGACTTCGTACGTGCCCTCCTCGGCCCAGCGTCGTTGCCAGCGGGGTTCAGCTTCCTGGGAGTCGTAGTTCGCCCTCATCGGGCCCAAACACTACCGAGCCCCGGGGGACCCACCGCCAACGCGTGCGCACGGGTTGCGCGCCGCGCCCTCTCGACCTTGTCGCCGGTCGTCGACTCTGGAAGGTGGTCGTGTCGGGCACGGCGGGACGTGGACCGGGCATGCGGGTCACAGGGCACTCGTATTGGCGCCGACCGGCCACGCCGCCGGCAGAGGTGCGGTGTGCCGCGGCCTACAATCGCATCTCGCCGGTGTCACCGGGTGCGAATCGCTGCACCCGACCGGCTCGAGGAGGTGACCGGGGCGGGCAGTTGGTACGCAGGTGAAGAACCTCTCGGGGGCGTAGCTCAGTTGGTAGAGCGCTTGACTGGCAGTCAAGAGGTTCGCGGGTTCGAATCCCGTCGCCTCCACCGAATATTCCCAGCTTAAGTCAGGTATCAACCCCCCTGCGATCCACCGGAGCTAGTCTCTAGGTCGAGATGTAGCCAATCGTGTAGCCACGCAAACCGGGTGAACAGGGTGCCAGTCAGCTCCAAGCGATCCAAACAGCGTGGCCAAGGCGAAGGCTCGATCTATCGCCGCCAGGCCGACGGCCGATGGGTGGGGTCGATCCAACTCGAGCCCCAGAGTGGCCACCGCCGTCGCAAAGTCGTGTACGGAAAGACCGAGGGCGAAGTTGTCGCCAAGGTCAAGCAACTCAACTTCGAAATCGCCCGCGGCCTCCCACCTCCGAACAGCCGCATCACCGTCGAAGAGCTGCTCCGCCGCTGGCTGAGCGACGTCGTCCCCGGACGCGTCACCCCTTCGACGCTCCACAACTACCGAGTCATCGGCGAACAGCACATCATCCCCGCCCTCGGGAAACGGCGGCTCATCGCGCTCACCGCCCTGGACGTGCAAATGCTCCTCCGCAACAAGCAGGAGTCGCGGCTTCCGCGCCGGGTCCAGACGAAAAAGGGACTCGTCGAGCGCCCGGCACCAGGCGGCTACTCGCCACGCACGGTCAAGCTCATCCAGGGCGTGCTCGGCCAGGCCCTCGGCCAGGCCGAGCGATGGGGGATGGTCGCCCGAAACGTCGTCACGCTCACCGACCGTCCCCGAGAGGTTCAGTCCGAGCGTCGCACCCTCACGCCTGAACAGACCCGCACGCTCCTTGACGCCGCGCGCGGCGAACGCCTGGAGGCAGCGTTCGTCCTCCTGCTCTCCCTCGGACTTCGCCGAGGCGAGCTCCTCGGCCTCCGTTGGGCGGACATCGACTTCGATAACGGCGTCGTCACCGTGGCCCAGGCCCTTTCTCGCGTGGGCAGCCGACTCGTTCTCGGTCCGCCGAAGACAGAACGAAGCCGGCGCCAGGTCAACCTGCCTCGAGAGGTCGCGTCGTCCCTTCGCGCGCATCGGACCC
This sequence comes from Acidimicrobiales bacterium, assembly GCA_050013835.1. Taxonomy (GTDB): domain Bacteria; phylum Actinomycetota; class Acidimicrobiia; order Acidimicrobiales; family Bog-793; genus Bog-793. The sequence continues at coordinate 15,665 of JBEKEM010000010.1, read as the reverse complement.
GGCAGGCCGCCGAAGGACTTCTCCTTGGTGATGCCTGGCACGACACTGGCCTTGTCCTCACCACCGAAGCAGGGGCGCCCATGGACCCGTCGAACTTCCGCAGGATCTTCGACCGGGTCACGACGAAGGCGGGTCTTTCCGGTTGGCGTCCCCACGAGCTCCGGCACTCCTGCGCCTCGATCCTCCTCGCACAAGGCGTGCCCTTGGAGGTCGTCTCCCGGTTCCTCGGGCACTCCTCGATTCGCATCACGGCCGACGTCTACGGCCACATCCTCGATCCGCAGAGCGAGCAAGCCGCGCAAGCGATGAGCGCAGCCCTGTGGGGGAGCTGAGCAAAGCACTGCATCACCCGCCGATCCCCACGGCGAACGCGACGAGATCAACTCGGCGGATGCCACTCGCCAACCGACCTTCACACTCACGACGCGACCCTCGGCGAGCAGCGTTCAGAGATGTGCACGCGACAGCCCGAGCGTCACTTGCCACGCCGACGCTCAGAGCAGCCGACTGCCCAGGTCTTCCGCTACAACCGCTCGCACTGCCAGCACCTCGGGCAACCTCGCCCCTTCGAACCTCATCAAGCCTCCTCAGCCGCAGAAGTTCTGTTCGACACGACGCATGCGCAGCTCGCTGCCAGAGCAGCCGACCGTTCCCGCCAAACCCGCTCTCTCGACTTTGAACGACAGGCGTCGCTGCGCAAGAAACACTGAGGCGGTGGGGTGCTGTGTCACGGGGAGCGCACCCGCTGCCGGCCGACGCTCTTCGCTCCGCCAAGTCGTTCCCGGGCGGACGGAGGTGCCGGTGCACTCACCCACGACAGAGCAACCACGCGCTGAACGGGGAAGGGGGGCGAGCAGAACCCGGCTCTGTCGCTGACATCGTCAACTCAACAGGACCGCGCGTTTCTGCGCACCTCTGGGGGCTCCGTCCCCGGATTCCGAAGGCCCGATCCGCCGGAGGGCGCATCGCCCCGAAACGACTGGAAGGGGATGCGCGCCGACAACCATTGCCCGCCGTTTGCTGCGAACGCTCGTGCTCCAGCATCCCTACGGGCGAAGGCGATCCGAGCGACGTAGCGTTCGTCTTCTTCTGGCTGCTGAGGCGAGGTAGAGGGCCAAGCCGACGATCAGGACCGCGCCGACAGTGCTCGAAACCCGTCCGGCCACAACCCCAAGACTTCGGGCGGTGTTGACCGTGATCAATACCGGTAGCTCGACCTCCTCGACGTAGCCATTAGACCTGCTACTCGCTTGAACCCGATACAACATTCCGTTTTCGCCGCGCAGGAATTGCAAGGTTCTGCCAAGTTCGATGGGCGAAACGCAATTTGTTGAAAGGCCATTAAGTCTCGACACCGTGCCATCTAAATTTAATGTATAGATCTGGAGATGATGCTGAATCATATGCGCGGGAACTTTTAGCAAGAAACCACTATAAGCTGTCGTCTTGGAGGCGAAGTACTTAGCAACGTCGGCGCGGTAGATATCGGGTCTCGTCACCGCGATGACTCGGTCTCCCCTCACTGCCAACACTTCCTTCGCGGGCTCTAGCTTCTGGTCATCTAAGGCCCATCCTTTGATCATGGCGTTTCCAGACTCAGTACCGGGTTCGCGTCGCTGGACAACGGCAAAACCGTCTGGGCTCGTGCCGACTCGCACGACGTCGCCCCCGATGGACACGAGATACGGTCCGGCCACGATGTTCGTTCCGAGAGGTCCGCTTCCCAGTGGAGCCTGAACGACCGTGGTCACGGAGTCACCGTGGTTGTCGATCGTCTTAGGGTCGATGGTGAGTTCGCACCCTGGGCTGACGGAAATGATCGGTCCGGAGGTGTTTGCGTAGTCAAGTGGCGAGTCCCAGGACGTCGGCACCGTGTCAATGGATGTCATCGCGTCATAGCGGTTGGCATAGCCCGTGACATGAAGGCCGTCAGAGATGGCGGGGTACGCGAGCGTTCGGGGAATCCACAGCTGCCATGCGCAGAGGGCAAGGCTTATCGCACATACGGCCCCGAGCGACGCTCGCACGACGAGCCGCAGCAACCGACCGGTATCCGGGGCAGCCGTCGGCATTCGCTGAGCGACAAGGACCGCAACGCCGACAAGCGCCGAGACGATCAGGGCCAGGTAGGTGTTGAGCCGGTAGGGAAACTGAATGTACAACCACGGTCTGGGTATTGAGCGCCAAACTCCTGGGATGGTGATGAGCCCGAGGACGAAGCCGAACATGACGACCAGCACGAGAAACGGTCGTCGCAGGGAGCGAGATCGCGACGATGCGACCGCCGCGCCGCCGACGGCGAGCGCCCAGAGAAGCATCCAGACCGGTATCTGGACGAACAACGCTGGTGTCCCGGATGCAGCCGGCACGGCGCGCAAGGGATTGAGTAGCAGCGGGAACGAGTCGAAGAACAGTGCGATCACGCCCGTCGACTTTGCGGCGATCATCGTGTCGTGGCCGTAGAGGAGATCGGGAACAAGGAACCAACCGTTGAGCATGACGGCTGGAACCGCGACCACGGCGACGCGGATGACGCGTCTCCAGGCGACCGAAGGGCGGACGACGACGAGGAGGAGCACGAGGAGAACCGCGACGAGCGAGGTTCCCCAGACGAGTGAGATGTCGTGGCTCCCCGTGAAGATCACGAGTGCCGTAGCGAACAGCACGGTCGTCTTCGGCGACCAGTACGGCTCCCGCAGCAGTGCAAGACCAGCTGCAAGAACCATGGGAAGAACTGAGACAGCCGCGAACTCCGCCACATCGCCCCGGCCGTAAAGGATGGTGATGTAGTAGGCGCTTGTTACGTACGCGATCGGGACAGCGTGCGAGTAGCCAGGAGAGATGCTGAACTGCCGAGAGATCCAGTAGAGCCCGAAGTACGCAAAGGCGATGAATCCGACCGCCAGTACGTCGAAAGCCACGACGACGTCGCCACCAAGCACGCGCGCGAGCTCTCCGAGCAGCGCGTAAAGGGTCCCCCCATAGAAGGCGAAGTGAGGGTCGAACACCCCGGACGCGACGGTTCCAAACGTGTTCAGGAAATACGAAGGGAAGATTCCGGACCCGATCGTGCTGGCTTGGACGTGGCCGAACCAGAGGTCATTGGTGAAGTCGATGTTGAGTCCCCGGTTGGTGAGCAACACGGGTCCCGCGACGAACACGACGATGCTCGACCCGATGATCCCGTGGCGAAAACGCCCAAACAGAACGCGGATCATCTTCTCAACTCACAACAGAGATGGGGAGAGAAAGACGACGGAGGAACGCGCCGATCTCACGAAAGTGCATTTCTCGACCCCAGCAGCCATGCTTGCCCAGCTTATGTTTATGGCTAGGTCGGTGTTGTCTTGAGAACCCCGCGGACGGCGCTCGTACGTTCCTTTCGCACCGCTCTCGCACTAGATGCCTGGCCATACCAGCGCGACCGGCCACTTCCAAACTGATTGGACCACCCGCCCCCCACCGTGCCAATGAGCCGATGGCACTTCGACCCTGCCGCTGTCTCCTGGCCGGCAATCGCCAGTCGGGGATTCGGTGACGTCACCTCCTCGACGCGAACTCCCGTTCTCGATCGACCCCGATCCTCACAAGAATCGTCTTGGATTTCTCGCTTCAGGCAAAGGTCACAGAGGGTCAGGCGCGCCCGATGACCGAAAACACGACGAGTACCGCAAACGATGAGCCGAGTTCCCAGCCGAGCTCCCTTAGACAGTCGACGGGCGTGACCAAAACGGGAATGTCTTCTCGCTCCAGCAGACGCACGACTCGACTACGTGCGAAGTGGCTCAAGCACGGCCGAACGCGTCCGTCGGAGCGTCGCGCCGCCACGTCGCCCGCGTGCTCTACCGAAGGACACGAAAGGTTTCTCACGGTAGTTCACGCTCGTTAGGATTCGCGCATCGCACGACTGTCACGCTGTCGCACTCCCATGGCGACTGGTCGGGTTGTCGTCACGTGGGCCGCGCTCGTCCTCATTGTGACCTCAATCATCGGTGGACCGAGTGCCCGAGCGAATTCCCTCGCGGGCGACGCCTCGAGCAACTGGACGGTGTACCACGGTGACCCCGCGGGATCAGGCCTGTCACTGAGCGTGAAATCGGTCGACACGGTGCACGCGGCCTGGATGTCGCCCACGCTCGACGGTCTGCTCTACGGCGAACCGCTGGTCTTTTCGCACAACGTCTACGTCGCGACGGAAGACGACTCCGTCTACGCGCTGTCGTCGACCTCCGGCCGCGTCGTGTGGGTGAGGCACCTCGCCCGTCCCGTCCCGTCGTCACTGGTGCCCTGCGGGGACATCTCCCCTTCGGTTGGCATCACCGGCACGCCGGTCATCGACCCAACGAGGAACGAAATCTTCGTCGTCGCCGATGAGCTGAGGAACGCACGGCCGGCCCACGTGCTGGTCGGCCTCAACACGACGTCCGGGGCGCTCGAGATGCAGCGCGTCGTCGATCCACCCGGCGCCCACCCGGCCGCTCTTCTGCAGCGGACCGGTCTCACCCTCGACGATGGTCGGGTCGTCTTCGGTATGGGTGGGAACGACGGCGACTGCTCCACCTATCGCGGCCGGGTGGTCTCGGTCAGTGAGAACGGCGCGAACAGCGAGTACTTCACGGTCGACAGCGCCCCGGGCGAACGCCAGGGGGCGATCTGGATGGGCGGCGCGGCGCCGGTCGTCGATGCCAGCGGCGACGTCTGGGTCAGCGCGGGAAACGGCTCGGTCTACTCGTCGAGTCAGCCGTACGACGACAGTGACTCGGTCCTGGAGCTCTCGCCCTCGATGCACCTGTTGCAGTACTTCGCTCCGACGACGTGGCCGTCTAACAACGCCCAGGACCTCGACATGAGCACGGCGCCGATCTTGCTCGCGAGCGGCCAGGTCGTGCTCACGGGCAAGTCGCGCATCGTCTACTTGCTGGACGGAGCACACCTCGGCGGCATCGGCCACCAGGAGACGAGTCTCGGTGGCGCGTGCGCCGCCGACATCGACGGTGGCAGCGCCGTCGTGGGCATGACCGTCTACCTGCCCTGTCTGAGCGGCACCGTCGCGCTGCGGGTCACCCAATCACCGCCCTCGCTGCGCATCCTGTGGAGTTCGAGCAGCGGCGGCGGCCCCCCGATCGTCGCCGCCGGTCTCGTGTGGACCATTGGACAAGATGGCGTGCTCTACGGACTCGATCCGGCCACGGGAGCCATTCGCCAGCAAGCCACCATCGGCCTACCTGTCCTCAACCACTTCCCCACCCCGAGCGTCGGCGACGGTCTGCTGCTCGCGGCCTCCTCGAACCGGGTCATTGCCTTCCGCGCCGGTTGAGTTGCGCCAGATCTTCTTCGGCCCCAAAACGCTCATCGATTCGCCGCTCCGGCCCTCATCGTCGCTCCGGAGCGGGTCGTCGCGGTGGACGAGGAGGTATTGGAGAGGGACCAGCGAACTTGACGTTCAGGCGGCGGTCCGCGCCAACTTGCATCGGGACAACCCAGGTTCGTCGCCGTGCTCGTCGCGCCGCGCGGCGGTCGTCTGGCTGGCCGGGCGGTTCGTGTCCGGCACGATGAAAGAAGCCCTTGACAACGCCCAGCGCCAACCGAGCACCAGGAGACTCTTGATACTCGGTTGGCGCAGGGGTCTATGAAATCAGGTCAACCGGCGACGGCGAGGAAAGGAGTGGCGATGGTGCGTTCCTCCGTCCAGGCCGCCGTCAGGCTGCCTTCCTTGGCCCACACGTTGCTGCCGTCGAATTCAGCGACGAGCGGACCGTTCGTCGGGTCGCTCGCGACGGCGAAGTAAACAGTGCCACTGGCGACTTCCTCCACCCATGCCGAGGTCAGGCTGCCTTCCTTGGCGTAGAGGTTGTCGTTGTTCCTGTCGGACACGACGATGAGGGGACCGTTCGTGGCATCACTCGCGACGGCGAGGAAGGGAGCGGCCGTGGCGTATTCCTCCACCCACGTCGGCGAGGTCAGGCTGCCTTCCTTGGCGTACACGTTGCCGTTGCTGTCATCGAACACAGCGATGAGGGGACCGTTCGTGGGGTCGCTCGCGACGGCCACTGCAATAGCATCAGCGTATTCCTCCACCCACGTCGGCGAGGTCAGGCTGCCCTCCTTGGCCCAAACGTTGTCGTTCTCCTCCAGCACAGCGATGAGGGGACCGTTCGTGGCATCACTCGCGACGGCCACATCTCCGGCCGCAACACTCGCCCCGCTGTATTCCTCCACCCACGGAGCCGTCAGGCTACCTTCCTTGGCCCACACGTTCCCGTGGGTGTCGATCACGGCGATAAGGGGGCCGTTCGTCGGGTCACTCGCGACGGAAACTGACCCGGTGGCGCTCTCGGCCCCGCTGAATTCCTCCACCCACGGAGCCGTCAGGCTACCTTCCTTAGCCCACACGTTCCCACTGCTGTCGATCACGGCGATCAGGGGGCCGTTCGTCGGGTCACTCGCGACGGCGAAGTAAGGAGTGGAAGGGCCGTATTCCTCCGTCCACGCCGCGGTCAGGCTGCCCTGCTTGGCCCACACGTTGGCAGAGCCGTCCCACGCGGCAATGAGCGGCGGCGTGGAGCCTCCACTCGTCGCCGCCTGGGCACTCGCGAGGGGGAGCCAGGCGCTGCCGAGCAGGACCAGAACGAAGACGTAAAGCAAGCGCCGAAGAGTCATATCAGTCTCCTCATTAGGGTGTGTGACGAGGACCTTTGCAAGCAGCAGAGTATGGTGAACCCCCGCCGCATCCTCTGGTGTTCTGCGTCAGCCCAAGCTAAGTGGCTTATTGATGTGGCGTCAATTCAATTCTCTGGCACGCGTGATCAACGAGCGGCAGATTGTCGTCGTTGACAAGGACGACGAGGCAAGTTGGGAATAGGTGTGTGGGTGCCGTCCCCAGTGGGATTCGGTGAGACTGTCCTCTTCTGCCCCACATCGGTATTGCCACCACCCAATCAATCCGGCTGGCGATGCTTGCGCTCACGACAAGATCGGTCCACACGCCCGAGCCGACAGAGTAGAAAGCGAAGGAGTATGGGCGTTGAAGTCTTGAGACCGTGTTGGCGAATGAATGTTCGTCGTACGGGCCATAAGCGAAGATCACAAATCCATGCATGGTGGGCGGGTTAAACCGCAACGCACGCGGGTTGCCGAGCGTCAAGGCCACCTCGCGGCCAAGTACAGAATCGCGGCACACGCGGTCCCTCGGCCCACCCCTCGGGTCGGCTCGCCGTCGCCGGAACGGAAAGCGCAGTTGCCTCTTCAAGGTTCGACTGGCGCCAGGATGAACAACCCCGAAGCCCGAATCACCTTTGATCGTCGTCGCTGGTCGCGGCCCGGTAACAACCCTCAAGAGGGCATACCGGCCAGGCCGTAAGGTTGCGGGCCAGGCTCAGCGGCAGTGAACCCGGTGGGCAGCTGTCCCCGGCTGGTATGCCTCGCCCGAATCGGGACTCACCATGAGGCACGACTCGTCCACCGCCACGAACTGCGAGGCGGGGATCAGTTTCAGCTGATCGACCTCCGTGTAAGTCCAGGACATACTGGCATCTCCCTGGAAATACCAGTTGCTGCCGTTGTCCGCGAGAATGAGGCCGTAAGTCTTCATTGTCCTGATCACGGTTTGGCACATCGCCGAGCACTTTGACGCCGGCAACGAAAAACTCGCGTTCAGTCTGAAGCGCGCGCCCATCGGGGGACAATCACTGTTCGCCTGTCCCGCCTCGTGGCGTGCGGGCCACAAGTACGAACGCTGCGTGCAATCGGCTGTGAAGCGGATCGCGTGATCGAGTGTCCCAGCCTTCACCTCCGCGTACTGCACCAGCAGAGGCGCGATGGGAAGACCCGCTGCATCCGCCGAGGTCCAGCCTGCCGGTCTCAAAGCATTGGACTCAAGGCTCCAGATGGCACCCGATCCCGCAGTCGATTGGCCGTTCGGCCTGTAGTACGCGTCCCACAGCTCGTACAGCTTGCAAGTCGATGGATTCACCATCAGGGCATGGCGGTCTCCGGAGGAGTTCCTTCCGCCTTCGATCGGGGTCGACGAAGAGAACGGGTAGCGGCCCGTGTTGCTTTGGTCCGCATATTCGAAACTGACATGAACCGATGGCTGACGCGGGCTCACCACGAGAAAGGGAATGCCGTACGGGTTGTTCGTGTTGCCCGACGGCCCGTAGTCAGGGTGCAGGTAGGCGGTGGAGGAATCCATGGAGGCAAGCCATTTCGCACTGTCCCGGTTGACAGGAAGGTCCGTAATCGGAGTGTTGAGGACATTGTTCGCCGGGAACGAAGGGCAACTCGTGCCGGGGAACTTCGGTCCCGTCGAGGAGGCGACGGTCGCCGCTGGACTGTCTCGGGGCGGCGATGCGGATACGGATCTGGTCGTTGCTACGCCTAAAGAGCCGCTAACGAGCAACCCCATCACGCCGAGGCTCAGCGCTTCGAGGGGGACGCCGCCCCTCCGCAAGAGGCTCGAGAGCATCTCCCTCCTCCTCGTTGCTGGCCTGTTGGCTTCCTCACGGCGGCACCACTCCGTGTTGAAACGCCCAGCATACGATGACGCGACAACGAACCCAAGGCGTAGGAGATCATGTGGCAGCGCTTGGTCATCGTTGTCTCGAGACCTTGCCGACCACCCGGACCATCCGGCATTTCTGTTCGCTTAGGGAATGGCCGGGGCTTGGGCGATCGACGGGAGAGTTCCCTGTCTCGCCATCGCAGTCGTCTTGCCATCGGCGGCAGCGCTCACGGCTGCCACCGCGCGCGGTACCGAGGTCCTCCCGGCGGCCGACGTTAGGAGGGGGCGCTAACTCGCGTGCACCGTCGATGCACGTGTCCGGCGTGACCGTCAGCAAGCTCGTCGCAGTAGGCGTGCGGTATCACGCGACGCGTGCTCTTGCGCGGTCTGTCCGCTCGCGGAAGTAACTCTGCGTTCACACTCCTGATACGGCGGGGCAACGCGGAAGGCTTATGTTCGCCACAAGGGGACTGGTGATCTCACACCGGCCCTGCTTGCTGCTGGGGCGCGACAAGTAAGGAGAGCCGGGTTCATGACTGATGCCAACGTGGGCGCAATGCGGCGAAGTCTCACGTTGACGGGGGTAACGGTCAATGCGATGGCGCTGATCGCGCCGGGCGCCTTCCTCTGGACGACGTTCGAGACTCAGGCCGCGCTCTCTCGTCACGGGACCTCGACAGCGGACGGCATGTGGGCCGGGTTGCTTCTCGCCCTCGTCCTGGCGATGTTGACCGCGTACAGCTACGCGGAGCTAGCCCGGATCTATCCGGATGCCGGGACCGGTTCGAGCTACTACTTCGCCGAGGCCGCCTTCCTCGACAAGGAGCGTCCGTCTCACCAGCGGTACGCGCGCTTCGCCAAGCTGAGTGTCGGCTGGATCAGCCACCTTTACTACTGGATCTACCCAGGGATCATGGTGGCCTACACGGCGACACTGTTCGGCTACCTGTACTCGGCGATCTTCCATCACACGTTGTCGTATCTGCCGCTCGGGGTCGTGGCCGTCGCCTTTGCCTGCATCGTGGGCTACATCGCCTACCGGGGCATCAGCGGGTCGACGATGACCTCGATCGCGGTCAACGTGATCCAGATCACCTGCCTGCTGCTGGTGAGTGTCGCCTTTGTCTGGTTCCGGCTCGCCCATGGTCAGGCGCCTGGGGGATTCGAGAGAGCCGACGCGCTCCATGTGATCATCCCGCACAACGTCATCGACATGCTCTACCAGTCGACCATCGCCATACTGCTGCTGGTCGGCTTCGAGTCCGTCACGGCGCTCGGGTCGGAGGCGGTCAACCCCCACCGGGACATCAAGCGCGGCGTCCTGATTAGCCTCCTGATCCAAGGTGGGGTCTGCTACCTGTTCGAGTACTTCGCGGCGAACCTTGCGATCGGTGGCGCCACCTTGACGACCGGGGCGGGCAAGACGCTTGCTCACGGGTACGCGGCGGCGTCCACCGACGCGGCGCCGATCGGAGACATGATCAAGACCGTCGGTAACCACTACCTGGGCAACAGCGGGCAGGCACTCGCCGTGCTTGTCGCGTTCACGGTCCTTCTCGCGCTGCTCGGAACTGCGCTTGCCAGCCTGAACACCGCCGTGCGGATCACGTACTCGATGTCGAGGGACAAGGAAATGCCCGCGGTGCTCGGATTACTCCACGGGCGATACGCCAGTCCCTACGGCGGGGTCCTAGTCCTCACGCTGATATCGGCGGGTCTCGGCGTTTTCGGCGCCGATCCTCACCAGGTGGACAACCTCACGCAGATCACGCTCGCCTCCAACCTCGGGACGTTCCTCGTCTACGGCGCAACCTGCGGCATCTCGCTGGTGGCCTTCGCCAGCCGACATGATCGTCACATCGTCAAGCACCTGGGGATTCCGGCGCTCGGCTTGACCTTGAACGTGCTCGAGATGGCTGGCGTCGTATACATCGCCCTGTCAGGATCCGGTACGACACCGGGCGACGCCTACAAGGCGATCGCCATCGTCGCAGTCTGGGCGCTCATCGGGTTCATCTGGGCTGCCGTGAACCCACATCGGAAGACCGCGCAGGCGGTCGTCTCGGAGCGGAGGCAGACTGCGGTGGCGATGAACTGAGTTCGCGCGGTGAGGAGGCGCTGGTCGATGGGTTCAGCTCTTCCGGCGTCGCTCGTGGCGCAGGATGGTGGCGCTCGCTCCCCGCACGTAGTAAAGGCCTATCCCCACGAAGAAGACGGCCGGAATGAACCTCCAGCCGGCAGTCAGGACGAACAGGGTCGTGAGCCCAGCGGCCACCCACATCAGGCCGATCACCAGGAGCAGCAGTGGAGCCGATGGCCTCCGACCGACCTGGAAGGGTTGCGACGGGTCGAATCCCCTTCGGCGGGTACGACTCGTCGACGTCGCGTTCGGCTCGCGACGCGGGACGCCTCGCGGCGGGCTCGCGGGACGCCTGCTGCGCTTCCGAGACTTGGCCACGACTCGGCAGGTTATTCGCCCCGAAGGTCATTCGGTCGCGTGACTTGGGACTGGGGGACAAGTTGAGCGGGGGAGAGTTTGTCGCCGATTCGGAGGTGAGGGAGCTCTCGGGCAACGGACCGCTCCGGGCCCACGGATCCCTCGGCAGGTTCTCCTGGGCGCTGCGTTCCGAATCCGGGGACGTGCGACCCAACAACGAGGATTTCGCGGGAGCGTACGCGCCGACAACTCTGGACGAGGAATGGGACCGCGGGCCACTGTTCGTCGTGTGCGACGGACTCGGGGGCCACGCCGCAGGGGAGGTCGCAAGCCGAACGGCGGTCGAAACGGCCCTCGCCACCTGGACGACGCCCGACCCGCGTCCAGCCCCCCAGGGGATCCGCGCGGTGGCGAGGGCGGCCAATGTCGCAGTCTTCGAGGCTGCCCTCGAGGGGAGGCGCCGGGGCATGGCGACCACCTTCACGGCGCTCACGCTTGCCGGACGCCAAGCGGTGATTGCCCACGTGGGCGACAGTCGCTGCTATCGCGTGCGCCGGGGATCCTGCGTGCAGATGACCGCCGACCACTCCCGGGTGGGCGAGATGCTCCGAATGGGGCTGCTGAGCCCCGAGCAGGCGGCAAAGCACCCCGGACGCTCGCAGCTGACGCGGGTGTTCGGCGTCGAGCCGACTGTGCAGGTGGACGTCGTCAGGACGGACACCGATGTGGGAGACGTCTTCGTCCTGTGCTCCGACGGGCTCTGGGATGTCGTCGCGAACCATGAGATCGCCGCGCGCGCCGGGGCCGTGGGAACGCCAGCGGCACCGACCGCCGTCGATGCCGCTGAGCAGCTGGTCGAGCTGGCGGTCGCCGCTGGGTCGCCTGATAACGTCACGATCATCGTCGTCAAGGTGACGACAGGCTGCGCGGCGCCAGCTGCGGGTGCCCGCTGGTCAGTCTTCCGGCGAGGTTGACGATGGCGCGCTTCCGACCCGGTGACGTGGTTGACGACTACGAGATCGTCGAACTGCTGGGCGCCGGCGCCTACGCCGAAACCTACAAGGCCACCAACCGTCGCACGGGTGTGACAGTCGTGTTGAAGATGCCGAACCCGGGCCTGTTTGCCGATCCGGGACTGTTCAGCCGCTACCAGCGCGAGGCGCGAGTTGTGAACCATCTCGACCATCCCGGCATCCAGCGTGGAGTTGACCCGGGCGATCGTCGGACCGAGCCCTACCTCGCGCTCGAGTACATCGAGGGCGAGCCATTCCGCAACCGGGTCCAGGGCCGGGGCCACCGGGTGGATATCGACCAGGCCGTTGACTGGGGACGCCAGCTCGCCGAAGCGCTGAACTACCTTCACCGTCACGGCGTCGTGCACCGGGACCTGAAGCCGGAGAATGTGCTCCTCGACAAGGAGGGACGGCTCAAGATCTCCGACTTCGGCACCGCCCGCCTCGACGGCGCCCGGCGGCTCACCTGGAAGCACCTTTCGGAGGGGATGGGCACCCCGGACTACATGAGTCCGGAACAGGTCCAGGGCGAACGAGGTGACGCCCGGAGTGACATCTACGCCTGGGGAGTGATGATGTACGAGATGCTTGCCGGTGAGACTCCGTTCCAGGGGGACAACGCGATGGCGGTCATGGCCGGGCACCTGCAGGGGAAGCCGAAGCGGATCCGCGATCTCCGGCCCGAAGTGCCGCCCTCCCTGGAGGCGGTCGTGCTCCACGCCATGCGCCGGTCGCCCGGGGACCGGTACCAGTCGACGACAGAGCTGTCGAAGGATCTGGACCACCTCGACTCGCTCGACCCGCAGCGCTACGACCTCTCACCCGAACCTGCGATCGGGGGAATGGCCGCAGCCGGTTCGGCGAAGCGGCTGTGGGGCTACGCGGGGCTCATCGCGCTCGCATTCATCGCAGTGGTCGCCGTGATCCTGATCGTGTCGGCTATCCGATGAATGCGAAGCCGGGTAAGAACGAGCATTCGCCCCTGACGGGTTCGCGGTGGGCCCGCCTCATCTTCGTCGACGTCTTCGGCGGTTCGCATGCGGTGCTGTTGCCGGCCAGCCGGCTGGAGGAGGCGGTCGAGTCGGGTGTGCTGTTCGACGGCTCGGCGCTCGAGGGCCGCAGCCGCCACCTCGAATTCGACATGCTGCTCAAGCCGGATCCGTCCACATTCGTGGAATTCGACGGAGAGGTCAGGGCCACCTGCACCGTCACGACCCGGGACGGTCAGCCCTGTCTCGCCGACCCGCGCGCCGCGCTCGCCGAGATCGTCTCCCGCCATGGCGAGCTGGGTGAGAACTTCGAGGTCGCGGCCGAGCTCGAGTTCTACCTGCTCGGCGACAAGGGCAGGGCGATCGACGCCGGCGGCTACTTCGCCGACCTGGCAGGGATCGGGTCGGCGGTGACCACCGCCGCGGTCGACGTACTCGGCGGACTCGGCGTGGAGGTCGTCGGCGCTCATCTCGAGGCGGGGCCGGGCCAGTACGAGATCGACCTCGCGGCCATGCCGTCGGTCGCCCTGGCGGATGCGCTCCTGCTCGCCAAGGCGGTGCTGCGCCACGTCGCCGCCGAGCACGGGGTGACGGTCACCTTCATGGCCCGGCCGATCACCGGACAGCCGGGGTCGGGACTGCACCTCCATCAGCACGTCCGGGGAGCGCTGTTCGACCACAGCGGGCAGCTCGACGAGAGCGGGAGGGCGTTCGTCGGCGGCCAGCTCCTCCACGCCCGCGCCCTCACCGCCCTCGCCGCGGCGAATGTCAACTCCTACAAGCGCCTCCACGACGGGCCTGAAGCACCCAGTGCCGTGGTGTGGGGGCACCAGAGCCGCAATGCCGTGCTCCGGGTGAGCTCCTCCACGGAGCAGCGCCCGAGCGTCGAGTACCGGGTCGCGGACCCGGCGGCGAATCCCTATCTCCTGCTCGGCGGGCTGGTCGTCACGGCTGCTGACGGGCTGGCCCGCGGGCTCGACCCGGGCCCGGCCTTCGACGAGGACGTCGGAGGCTACGACCCCGCGACGGTGACGAAGATCTCGGCCCAGCTCCTCCCACGGGACCTCGATGAGGCGCTCGATGCCCTGCTCGACGACGATGTCCTCGTCGACGCCTTCGACGCGCAGCTGCTCGCGCGGATGGTCGACGGTCGCCGGGCTGAAGCACAGTCGTACCGGGCCCAGGTGACGACTTGGGAGCTGCGCAGATACCTGTCCGACGTCTAGCCCGAGTTCCGCAGTTGGCGGGCATATGTGGCAGTCCGGCTGAGAATCGTCGCTGCTCATGGCGGTGGAGGGGCCCTGGTGCCCTAGTTGTGCGCGCCCCCGTTCGTGTGGTCACGCCGCAGCGGCGACGCGCCACAGCTGGCAGACTTCCCGCCGGGACGCGCGCCATCATTCGGGACCCGTAAAGGGAGGCCGTGAGACCGATCCGCATCGTTACTGACAACGCGGGCGACCTTCCCGCCACGCTCCTCGCCGAACATGGGATCACCGTCGTGCCCCTCGACGTCCGGCTCGGCGACACAGACGCCGCCAGGCTGAGGGGGATCTCCGCCGAGGAGTTCTGGAAGCTCGCCCGGCAATCCGAGTCCCTCGCCGAGACCTCCGCTCCCGCGCCCGGCGCGTTCCACGACGCCTTCGCCGCCGCGGCCGACGACGGCTGTGCCGGAGTCGTCTGCGTCACGATCTCATCGGGGCTTTCCGGCACCTACCAGGCGGCCCGCATCGGCGCGGAAGAGTTCGAAGGGAAGTTCCCCGTCGTCGTCATCGATTCGCTCGCCGCCTCCCTCGCCGAGGGGCTGCTCGTCCTGGAGGCGGCCGACCTCGTCGAATCGGGCGCGGACCTGGCGCGCACGGTGACCACGGTCGCAGCCGAGGTCGAGAAGGTCTTCGTCTTCGGCGCCCTCGACACGCTCGAGTACTTGCGCCGGGGTGGTCGGATCGGCAACGCCCAGGCATTCTTCGGCTCGGTGCTGTCGATCAAGCCGGTGATCACCGTGCGAGCGGGCGTCGTCGAGGCCGAGTCCCGCCAGCGCACGCGGATCCGTTCGCTCGAGTACATCATCGCGAAAGTGGTGGAGAAGGGGCCGTTGAAGCGGTTGGCCGTCGGCCACGCCGACGCCGACGACCTCGATGTCGTGCTCGAACTGCTGGCCCCGGTCTTCCCCCGGTCCAAGACACTCGTCGCCTACATCGGACCGGTCATCGGCGCCCACGCGGGCCCGGGCACGATCGGGCTCTTCCCTTTGGTCACGTGACCGGGCCGGGGTCGATCCCGCCATGTGTCCTGCCGCAACCTCATGTTGCGCGTCAGGCCCCTCTCAGCGAGTTGGCCCATCGTCTCGGCGTCCAACTCCACCGCGCGCGACTGGTCGAGGGTGACGACGATCGCGGGACCAAGGGGACTTCGGTTCCGACGGAATTTCCCGACGAGAAGAAGCGGCCGGGAAAGGCGCTCCGGACGCCAGCTTGACTCTGGTGCGCGTTCCGAGCCACGTGTTCCGGGGCGCGCTGGTCCCTGTTTCCGGCCGTGAACGGCTGCCTGACGTCGGGGCCGGGAGTTCCTCCCGCGCCCGCTAGCCCGCCTTGTCGCCCTGCGCGAGCGGGGTCACCTCGAGGTAGGGGTAGCTGCGCAGCTTCATCCGCGCGAGCCGGTACTGCATCGTCGTGCGGAGGACGCCGATGCCGTAGGTGATGGAGCGCCGCCAGTTGATCGACGATGAG
>JBEKEM010000009.1:0-140496 GCA_050013835.1 Acidimicrobiales bacterium | reverse complement strand
CACGACGGCGTGTTGCCAGAAACCCTCGTAATCCTCGTCGAGGCCTAGTTCTCGATCTCTGTTTCGGCAAGCACAGAACGCCGAGGCGCGGAACGCGCGCGTTCGCGCCCGAGTTGGCGTTATGCGCTTTGACGAGTGCCCCAGAATGCTCGACAGCTGGTGTGGTTGAGGGTCGCCTTCATGTGCCGGTAGATGACATTCGGCGTGCTGCCTTCGAAGTGCCCGTCGGGCGCAGGTAACCGTCGCGAGCGCGAGACCGGCCTATACGAAATGTCCCCATAGGCAAAGCCGTGGCCTGCGTGTTTGCACCTGGAATCCGCGCGGAGGGCGACTGGCGACACTCTCCTGAAGGGGGCGACGAAGGACCGAGCCCCGGAGACCGACCGCGGTCCCCAGGGCAATCAGCGATCGAGTTCGGTCAGGCGGCTCGCTGGGCGGAAGCCGACCTGCCGAGGACGAAGGCCCCCAGCGCGATGAGCAGGCAGCCGACCCCGCCGTAGTAGCCGGCGAACTCCTCGAGGAGGGTCGACGGTGTGGCCGGGGCGATGACACCGGAGTTGTAGAGGACCGGCCACGCCACCATGCCGATGACAAACCACGCTCCGGCGAGCATCGCGACGAAACCGGCGAAGCCGGTCAGGGCGTTGTGGAACAGCTTCGTCCCTGCGCCCGCCATGATCAGCAGCCCCACCAACAGGGCTGCCGCGCCAGGGGCAAGGGACAGCAGCGCGTGAGCGAGATCCCAGTACCAGGATCCTGACCCGTCGGCGCTGTATCCGAAGGTCGGGCCGATGAACGGAACGATTCCGCCCCACGCACCGAGGACGGCGATGAGGAGTCCTGCCACCCCCAAGCTGAACCGCGGCACAGTCGAGCGCGCGTGGTGGCTCGCACTCTGCACTTCTGGCATTTCCGTTTCCATGTCCGCCCGTCCTTTCGTGCCGGCAGGTCACAACCGATGCCGGACCACAAGGGTAAGTCTTTCCAGCGCGGCGGGCTGAAGGAGAACCGGGGAGTGCTGGCGACACGCGTGACGAACCCAGGTGAGTCGACGACCCTCCCGCCGGCCCGAACCTAGAGTTGGGTCAAGTCGAAGGCAGTCGGCGCCACCGGGACCCTCGTCACGGGACCTGCCCGGGGCCGGGGGATGAGGTGGCGACGGGAGGAGCGAGATGGGCTACGTGACCCCGGCTCAGCGATACGACGTGATCAGCGTTGGCGATGTCGCGACGGACTTGTTCATCCGGTTGCCCGACGGTCAGGTGGAACGGCGCGTCGACGAGCGGGGGACCTGGCTCGCGTTCCCCCTGGGGGCGAAGGTCCCCTACGAGCGGGCGACCACCGTCGAGGCCGGAGGGAGTGCGGCCAACGCCGCCGTGGCGATGTCCCGCCTCGGGCTCCGGGTCGCGTTGGCGAGTTTCCTCGCCCACGACGAGCTGGGACGCGACCTGCTCGGGGCGCTGCACACCGAGCGGGTCGACACGCGCCTCGTCCGCATCGATTCGCCGGCGCACACGAACCGGAACTTCGTGCTCTCGTTCCACGGGGAGCGGACCATCCTCGTCTGGCACGAGGAGTACGACTACCACTGGCCCCACCTCCGCCCGAGCGAAGTTCCGAGCTGGCTGTACCTCACCTCGCTCGGATCGCACGCCCTCGACTACCAGGACCAGGTGGCCGACTGGCTCGACGAGAACCCGTCGGTCCGGGTGGCATTCCAGCCCGGAACGTTCCAGATCGAGGCCGGTGTCGAACGCCTGGCGCGCCTTTACAGGCGGGCGGAGGTCCTCGTGTGTGAACGCGCTCAGGCAGTCGCGGTCGCCGGAGGCCAGGTGACCGACTCCGCCAAACTGCTGGATCTGCTGCTGACGCTCGGCCCGCGGCAGGTCGTCGTCCTCGACGACATTGGGGGCGCCGTCGCGAGCGACGGGAGTGAGCGATACCTCGTGCCCCCGTTCCCCGACTCATCGGCGCCGCTCGACCGGACTGGTGCGGGTGATGCCTTCGCGGCGACGCTGGTCGTCGCGCTCATCCGGGGCCTGCCGTTAGCGGAGGCCCTGCACTGGGCGCCGCCGAACTTCATGAGCGTCTCGCACGAGCTCGGCTCGCAGGCCGGCCTCCTTCACGACGAGGAGCTGCTCGACCTCCTGAAGGAGGCGGGCGCCGACTTCTCGGCGCGCACGCTTTAATCGCGACCGCCCAGCGGTCGTCCGAATTCCCGTCTCGCGGGGACTGCGAAGCCGGCGTCGCACGGCGTGCCCCGGCCCGAGATCGGGCCCGCTGCTGCAGACGGCACCTAGTTGCGTGCCGTTCGCATTTGGCTAGCCTGGGTGACGCGATGGGCGTGTCGACCGGGACGGCCGTAGGGGGTGGCTGGCCGGGGACCGCGCGCGAACCGCTCAGCGGCGCCGAGTGGTGCCGGGTGGGCGGCATGACCGCCGTGATCGCGCTGCTGCACCTCGTGGGCTGGGGTGTCTTCGTGCTCGCCGTCCTCCCGGCGCACTACAGGCTTCTCGGGGTCGGGGTCGCCGTCACCGCCTACACGCTGGGCCTGCGCCACGCCTTCGACGCTGATCACATCTCGGCGATCGACAACACCACCCGGAAGCTCATGGCGGAGGAGGAGCGGCCGCTCAGCGTCGGGTTCTTCTTCTCGCTCGGCCATTCGACGGTCGTCGTCGGCCTGGGCGTTGCCTTGACGTTCGCTGCCAGGGGGGTCTTCGGTGTCGTGCGGGATCCGCACTCGGCGCTGCAGAGCTTCGGCGGAGTGTTCGGGACGGCGGTCTCGGGCTCGTTCCTCTACCTGATCGCGGCTATGAACCTGGTCATCCTCGTCGGGATCGCGCGGATCTTCGCGGGCATGCGGCGCGGCCTCTTTGCTGAGGACGAGCTCGAACAGAAGCTGCAAGCGCGGGGCTTCATGTTCCGGATCCTCGGCAGGCGTCTCGGGGCGATCACGAGACCCTGGCAGATGTACCCGGTCGGGGTGCTGTTCGGGCTGGGGTTCGACACGGCGACCGAGGTCGCTCTCCTGGCCGCGACGGCGGGGGCCGCCGAGGCGTCGTTGCCGTGGTACGCGGTCCTGTCGCTCCCGGTTCTCTTCACCGCCGGGATGACGCTGCTCGACACGATCGACGGCTCGTTCATGAACTTCGCCTACGGGTGGGCCTTCGCCCAGCCGGTCCGCAAGGTCTACTACAACCTCGCGATCACGGGACTCTCGGTTGTGGTCGCCCTCGCCGTCGGCACGTTCGAGATCCTCGGGCTTGTGTCGACTGAGCTCCATCTCGGCGGGGGCTTCTGGGCCTTCTTTGCCGGTTTCAACATCAACGTCGCGGGGTTCATCATCGCCGGGCTGTTCGTCGTGGTCTGGGTCGCCGCCCTGTCCATCTGGCGGTTCGGGCGCATCGAGCAGCGTTGGGAGTCCGCAGCCGCGACCCAGCGCGCCCAGCGTGGCGGGTTCGCTTTGCGGCCAGCCTTCTCCGAGCCGGAGCAAGGGACGGTAGACAGTTAGCCGGTCTCCCGGTAGCACGCCCGGTACCGTTCGACGGGCTCGAGACGGCGGACGGCGGGATCGGGTCCGGGGTCATCGGCGTTGGCGCCGGGGTCGACGCGCCTCGGACAGTACCCGGCCGTCACGACGCACAGCCGGTGCCGCTAGCCCGTCGGGGACCCTTTCGTCATGCAGCTGGCGCAGGTTCCGACGATCTCGATCGTATGGGTGGTGCCGCTGAAGCCGTTGGCCTTCGCGATGCGGGTCGCCCACCGCTCGACCTCCAGGTCCTGGACCTCCACCGTGGTGCCGCACTCTCGGCATACGAGGTGGTGATGGTGGTGCGCCGACCCGCATCGGCGGTAGCGCGACTCCCCGTCGTCGGAGCGCAGCACGTCCACCTCGCCGGCGTCCACCAGGGCGCGCAGCTGGTTGTAGATCGTCGTAAGCCCGACGTTCTCACCGCGGGAGCGCAGCTGCGTGAAGAGTTCCTGGGCGGACTGGAACGAGTCCGAGGTCTCGAGGACGCCGGCGAGCGCGCGCTTCTGGCGGGTCAGTCGTTCCCGAGGTGTCCGGGAAGCCACGCCTTCCACTTCCTTGGTCACCGCTCCTCCTTCTGGGCGTGGCGCATCGCGTCGTTGACGAGGTGACCGATGCGGTCATCTGCGAGTTGGTAGTTGATCTCCGTTCCCGCCCGTGTCGTGGTGACGACGCCGGCGTCCCGGAGGACCCTCAGATGCTGCGAGAGTAACGGCTGGCTCACCTCGCGGCCATGGCTGCGCAGCGCGGCCTGGAGTTCGCGCACACAGCGCGGGGCGATGCTCAGCTCGACGACCACGGCCATCCGCACCTCGGCTCCCAGCGCCCTGAGCAGCTCCGCGGCTCTCACGACGACGTCACGGCGGGCCGTCTCCTCCACGCCACCTCATTAGCACATAGTTATATAAGGACAGCACTATGTTAGTAGCTGTAATGGTTCCCGTTACGGTTAGTATGCCATCATGCGCGGTCAGCCCCGTTTCGCCGGGGGTGGGACGCCGACGAAGTCAGCCGTGCCGCGACGTCCTTACGGGAAGGAGCGCTGTACGGACTCACAGCAGGAGATCCGACGAGTCACTGCGGTGGGGGTGCTCGTCCTGGCCGTGGTCGTAACGGTCGCCGGATTCGGCGAGCGTCCGGCAGCAGTCGGTCGCGCGACGGACGGGAAGGTCGCCGTCGTGGCGGCGGAGGACGAATACGGCAACGTCGCGTCACAGATCGGTGGGAGGTTCGTCACGGTCGACTCAGTCGAGAGCAATCCCAACACGGACCCGCACACCTACGAGGTCTCGCCCGGAGTCGCCCAGGCCGTCAGCTCCGCTCAGGTCGTCATCCAAAACGGACTCGGTTACGACGAGTTCATGACCAGGATCGAGTCGGCGTCCCCGAACGGCAAGCGCTACGTCATCAACGTGCAGCACCTGCTGGGCCTCCCGGACAGCACGACCAACCCGCACCTTTGGTACAACCCGATCACGATGCCGGCCGTTGCCCGCAAACTCGCCGCCGACTTCTCCTCGATAAAGCCGTCGCACGCCGCCTACTTCAGGTCCAACGTCGAGACGTTCGTCACCTCGCTCCATCCCTGGCTCCAGGCGATTGCGAGATTCAAGGCGACGTACCCGGAGACGCCGGTCGCGACGACGGAGCCCGTGGCGGATTACATGCTCGAGGCAGCCGCTACCGAGAACAAGACTCCGTTCACCCTGCAGGCGGACATCATGAACGGCGTCGACCCGTCGCCGCAGGACGTGACTACCCAGGAGAGCCTGTTCTCTCAGCACAAAGTCAAGGTTTTCGTCTACAACCAGCAGGTAACGGATTCACTCACCCAGAGCTTCATCACCGATGCTCAGAATGCGCATATTCCGGTCATCGGGGTGTACGAGACGATGCCGGTGCCCGGCTATGACTACCAGTCGTGGATGCTCGCGGAGGTCACTGCGTTGAGGAAGGCTGTGGCACACCGTGACTCGACGACCCGCCTGTAGCCATGGCGGACACAGCTCAGAGCAGCTCCTCCGAGATTCTGGCGGTCGCGAACGTCAGCGTTTCGCTGTCGGGTCGGGAGATCCTCCGTGACGTCAGCTTCCGATGCGATGCCGGTGAGTTCATCGGGCTGATCGGCTCGAACGGAGCGGGCAAGACGACGCTGTTCCGGGTGATCATGGGTCTGATCGCGCCCACGTCTGGAACAATCCGGGTGGCCGGGAAAGCCCGGTCGCGCCGCAACCCGCTCATCGGCTACGTCCCGCAGAAGATAGGGCTCGATCCCGACATGCCCATCCGGGCTCGGGACCTCGTCGGGCTCGGGATCGACGGCCATCGTTTCGGGATGCCTCGCCCGACGGCGAAGCGCAACGCCCTGATCGACGCGATGCTCGATGCGGTCGACGCGACCAGCTTCGCGAATGCCCGGGTGGGCAATCTCTCGGGTGGAGAGCAACAGCGCATCATGATCGCGCACGCCCTCATCAGTCGGCCCAGCCTGCTCCTGCTCGACGAGCCGCTCGCCAACCTCGACATCAGGAGCGAGCAGGAGGTCGTGAGCCTGGTCGCGCGCGTCGCCAAGGTGCAGCACGTCGCCGTCCTGTTCGCCGCCCACGGCATGAACCCGCTCCTTCCCGTGATGGATCGGGTCGTGTACATCGCCGGGGGCAGGGTTGCGAGTGGAAACACGGAGGACGTCGTTACCACGGAATCCCTGAGTCGGCTGTACGGACGGCATATTGATGTCATCAGGGTGCACGACCGGGTCCTCGTTGTCGCCGGCCGTGAGGACGAGGGGCTGCACCACGCAGAGTTGGCTGCTCCTCCGGGGTCGGCGTGATACCGGCGAGCATCGGCTCAGCCATTATCGAGCCCGGATTCTTCTCGAGCGCCCCGGTCCAGGTCGCCCTCGTCGTCGGAGCTGTGGCTGCCGTTGTGTCCGGCGTCGTCGGCGTCTTCACCGTCGCGCGGGGACAATCCTTCGCAGGACATTCGCTGGCCGACGTCGGAACCGCCGGGGGTTCGGCGGCGTTCCTTCTCGGTATCAGCCCGCTCTTTGGGTTCGTTGCCATGAATCTGATTGCGGCGGGGGTGATGGAGCTGATCGGCATTCGACGGCGCCGGGGAAGGGACATCGCCACGGGCGTCGTCTTGGGGGCGGCGCTCGGACTCGCGGCCCTCTTCCTCTACTTCGACACGACGTCGACGAGCACGACCGGGGCAACGATCAACGTGCTGTTCGGGTCAATCTTCACGCTGCCTTCCTCGATGGTTCCGGTCATCGTCGCCTTGAGCGCGCTGGCGATTGCCATCACCTTGTTCCTCTACCGCCCGCTCATCCTGAGCTCTCTCAGTCCCGACCTCGCCGCTGCCCGTGGCATCCCGCTCCGATTCGTCGGGGTTGGGTTTCTCGCTGCCCTGGCACTCGCCGTGTCTCTCTCGGCGATCACGATCGGGGCGATCCTCTCCACGGCCCTCCTCATCGGTCCGGCTGCGACCGCCTTGCGGCTCACGAAGCGAACCGGGTTCGCCGTCGCCGCCGCCGCCGTCATCGGCGTCGGAGCGACGTGGCTCGGTGTCGTGCTCGCCTACGACAGCTATTACTGGACGCCGTCCCACCGGGGGTGGCCCGTGAGTTTCTTCGTCGTCACGGTGGTCTTCGTCCTCTACCTGGTCGTGAACCTCGTTGCCACGCGTCGCGCGTCAGGCAGACGCACCTCCGCTCCAGAGGCGCGCTGATGTTCTCTCAGTTCATGATCAACGCCTGGGAGGCGTCGACGATTGTTGCCGTCGTCGCCGGGATCGTCGGGTTCTTCACCGTCCTTCGTGGCTCATCGTTCGCCGCCCACGCACTGCCGAACGGGGCGTTCGCTGGTGCCGCGGGGGCAAGCCTGATCGGTGCCAGCACGATCCTTGGGCTGGGGGTCTTCTCGCTTCTCGGAGCGGTGGGGATAGCGATTCTCGGACGCAGGGCACGTCGTGACGTCGCGACCGCACTCACCATCGTGGTGATGCTGGGACTCGGTTCGCTCTTCTTGTCGATGTCGACGGAGTACGCGCCCGAGATCTACTCGCTGCTCTTCGGCGAGGTTCTCGGCGTGAGCAGCAACGAACTGCTTCCGACGGCGGTAATCGGCATGATCTGTATTGCGGCGATCATCGTTCTCTACCGACCGCTGTTGCTGACCTCGGTGGTGCCCGATGTCGCGGAAACACGCGGGATCAAGGGACACTGGATGGAGTTCGCGTTCCTCCTGGTGGTCGCGCTCGTCACCACCATGGCGGTTCCCGTGGTGGGCACGCTCCTCATCTTCAGCCTGCTCGTCAGTCCGGCGGCCGCCGCCCGCTCCTTCACGAACAGGCCGCTTGCGGCGATGGGGCTCTCGGTGGTTCTCGCGCTCGTGACCGTGTGGTCCGCCATCGCCCTTTCGTACACTTCGAACCTCCCGATCGGGTTCTTCGTGGGGACCATTGGCGCCGTCACCTACGCCATTGGTCGGGGCTGGACGGTGCGGCGGCGTCTCACCTGGCCAGCCTTCGGGGGGGCGTCTCTTCGTCCATGATGTGGTGCAACCGTCGTGCCGAGGATGGCCATCGCCCTCTGCCAGCCTTTTTCCTCGCCCGCCCGCCATGGGGCCCGCCTTCATGACCGACGTCTCCGTGCGGACGGCGCCAGGCGCACGGACGTGGTTGCGACGCGGTCTAATGGGGGTATGGGACACCTCGACAAGATCGACCTCTCCGCCTCGCTTACGCGAGAGAAGTCGGAGCGCAAGCTCGAGCGGCTCCAGCTGCGGCTGCTCCACCTGCGGCTGGTGTGCGGCGGGCTGCTCGGCAGCGGCGAGTTCGGACCGCCGCTGTGCGTCGTCTTCGAGGGATGGGATGCCTCGGGCAAGGGGGGCGCGATCAAGCGGCTCGTCGGGCGGATCGACCCCCGCCACGTCTCGGTCGCTGAGTTCGGCGTGCCTTCTGACGAGGAGAAGCGGCATCACTTCCTGTGGCGTTTCGGGGAGAGCCTCCCCGGCTGGGGCGAGATGAGCGTCTTCGACCGGTCGTGGTACGGGCGCGTGCTCGTCGAGCGGGTGGAGAAGCTGGTGAAGCCCGACGAGTGGGGTCGCGCCTACGACGAGATCAACGCCTTCGAGCAGGGGCTGGTCGACGAGGGGATGACGCTCGTCAAGTTCTGGCTCCACATCTCCGACGAGGAGCAAAAGCGTCGCTTCGAGGACCGGCGTGACGACCCGCTCCGGCGCTGGAAGCTGACCGAGGAGGACTGGCGCAACCGCGCCAAACGGCCGGCGTACATCGACGCAGTCGAGGAGATGATCGACAGGACGGACAAGGACCACGCCCCATGGGAGCTCGTTGCCGCGGAGAGCAAGCACTACGCACGGGTCGCCGTCCTGAAGACCGTCATCGCGCGGATGGAGGCGGGGATGCGGCGCTGGGGAATCGTCGTTCCGCCTTCGGCGGGATCGGACTACGACCGCTAGCAACGATGGACCGCCCACTTCCCGGTGGCCCGGGCTGGCCGGCGGGGCCCCCGTGGCGCGCGCCCGATTCCCGGCTCTTCCTGAAACGCCGGTCCCATTATTCGACCCGGGCGGCGAGTTCATCGAGGCAGCCGTCGGGCACGGCGAGGTCGCCGGTTCCGCTGCCGACGGCAATGTCCGGGCGGTAGGCACCGTGGAAGTCTGATCCGCCCGTCGCGACGAGTCCTTGGCGGCTCGCGAGCTCGACGAGGTTACGACGTGTGGCCGCGCCGTAGCGGGCGTAGTGGGCCTCGAGCCCAGCGAGACCTTCCCCTGCGAGCCGGGATACGACTGTCTCAAGTCCGGCGGGGGAAAGCGCGAGCGAAAGCGGATGGGCGAGTGCGACGACGGAACCGGATCGGCGCGCGTCGTCGATCACCGTGGACGGTGGGACGGGGGTACGCGCCACGTAGGCGGGGGCACCCCTCGCCAGGTAGCGGTCGAAAGCCTCGTCGATCGAGCCGACGATCCCCCGGCGCACGAGGGCGGCGGCGAAATGTGGCCTGCCGACGACCTGTCCGCGCGCCTCGGCGTGAATCTCCTCGGCGGACAGCGGGATGCCGAGATCGTCGAGGCGAGCGAGGATGGCCGTGTTGCGCTGCTCGCGCTCTACCCGCAGGAGCGCGAGAAGGTCGGCGAGCGGGTTGTGCTGGGCCGAGGTGAAGTAGCAAAGCAGGTGGATCGGTCCGGCGTCCGCCGTGCAGGAGACCTCACAGCCGGCTACAAAACGAATCCCCAGCTCGGTCGCGCGTTCCTGCGCCGCCTCGATCCCGAACAGCCCGTCGTGGTCGGTGAGCGCCACCGCGCCACAACCCGCCTCGACGGCGAGCTCCACGACGCGCTGGGGCGGTTCGGTCCCGTCCGAGCAGGTCGAGTGGGTGTGGAGATCGATCACGCCGTGAACCGTAGCGGTGGGCGTTTGCCAGGGAAAGGAAGGCCGAACCGGTTTCGGACGGTGGGATGGCACAATAGGGCGAATGAGGGAGTCCTGCGGCGTCTTCGGCGTGTACGCGCCCGGGGTGGAGGTCGCGCCGCTCGTCTTCGACGGACTGTTCTCGCTGCAGCACCGGGGGCAGGAGTCGGCCGGGATGGCCGTGAGCGACGGGCAGACGATCACCGTCGTGAAGGACATGGGCCTCGTGACATCGGTGTTCACGCCCCGTTCGCTCGACTCGCTGCAGGGTCACCTCGGACTCGGCCACGTCCGCTACTCGACGATGGGCCAGAGCAACTGGCGGAACGCGCAGCCGGTTTACCGGTCGCGCGGTGACGCTGGCTTCGCCCTCGGGCACAACGGGAACCTCACGAATGTCGCCGGCCTGGAGGCGGACGCGGGGATGCTGGCGGGTTTCGCACCCTCGGACAGCGACCTCATCGGTGAGCTGCTCGCCCGGGCGTTCCCCGACGAGCAGGACTTGGCGGCGGGCGGGCTCGAGGAGGCCCTCACCTCGGTCCTGCCGCTGCTCGGGGGGGCGTTCTCACTCGGGCTCATCGATGCGGCGCGGCTCTATGCCGTGCGCGACCCGAACGGCTTCCGTCCGCTGTGCCTCGGCCGCCTCGAGGACGCCGCCGGGGGCGGATGGGCCGTCGCGTCGGAGAGTCCCGCCCTCGCGACCGTGGGCGCGATCGACGTGCGGGAGATCGAACCGGGCGAGCTCGTCATCATCGGCCCGGACGGCGTCCGCTCGCTGCGCCCGTTCCCGCCGGCACGCGTCGATCCGAAGCTGTGCGTGTTCGAGTTCGTCTACTTCGCGCGGCCCGACGCCGAGCTGTACGGGCGTGAGGTTCACGCCGCGCGCCGCCGGATGGGCGAGCGGCTCGCGATCGAGTCGCCCGTCGAGGCCGATCTCGTGATCGGCGTCCCGGACTCCGGGGTCCCCGCCGCCGAAGGGTTTGCCGCCCGCAGCGGGATCCCTTTCGGCCAGGGGCTCGTGAAGAACCGCTATATCGGCAGGACGTTCATCGCCCCGACCGCCGAGGCCCGTTCGGACGGGGTGCGGCGCAAGCTCAACCCCTTGCGCGAGAGCGTCGGCGGCAAACGCCTGGTCGTGATCGACGACTCGATCGTGCGCGGCACGACGACGAGCCAGATCGTGCGCGTGCTGCGCGAGGCCGGAGCGCGGCAGATCCACCTGCGGATCTCATCGCCGCCGTTCCGCTGGCCCTGCTTCTACGGGATCGACACGCCGGTGCGCGAGGAGCTGCTCGCCGCTTACTCGGACCCCTCGGAGATCGCCGCGCGACTCGGCGCCGACTCGGTGGCGTACCTTTCGTTGGAGGGGCTGTTCGAGACGATCGGTGTCGAGGGGACCGAGCTCTGCTCGGCCTGCCTCACCGGGGACTATCCGACGCCGGTCCCCCTGCCGGCGAACATACCGGTCTCGCGCCGGGTCACCTGAGCCACCCGTCGCCGGAGATGGGTCCGCCTGTGGATTCGTGGTCGGAACCGGCGTCGATCCGGTGACCTCGCGCTTTTCAGGCGCGCGCTCTGCCAGCTGAGCTATCCGACCAAACCGACCAGTGCCGGCACGACCATTGTGCCCGACGCGGGCCACCCGGGGGCAAACCCGGTCGTGCCGGCGACGGTTTGGCGGACCTGACGGGATTTGAACCCGCGACCTCCGGCTTGACAGGCCAGCGTGCACTCCAGGCTGCACCACAGGTCCGTGGCCGCCCATCTCCGGGTCGTGCACCCGGGGCCGGGCGGGAACGCCCGCTGATCCTAGGCGAATCTCCGACCTGGGCGATCACGCCGCCCCCGACGGGATTCGGGGCCATGCCGGTGGGCGGATTCCAGCACGACCCGGTACACAGCCGGTGACGACCTGACCGGGCGGCGCCGGGTCCTCCCGCACCCCCGCCGTTGTCATCCTGACGACACGACGCAACCGGTGGACCGGGCGTCGCGCGAGGGGCGGTTCGGTGGTCGCGTGTCGGCCTGCTCATCTAAGGGGCTGGCGACGCGGCGAGGAGCTACTTCCCGGCTTCCTGACCCGAGGTCCTGACCTGGTTCCTGCCGCTTCGCTTGGCGACGTACAGACCCCGGTCGGCCTCGGCCAGCACCGACTGCCACCCGGTCATGGGACCCGACGACACGCCGATGCTCACCGTGACCCGCAACAAGCGCTCAAGCGTCTTCCAGGGATACGACTCGACCTTCACGCGGAGGCGTTCAGCGAAGCTCAGTGCGGCGTTGAGCTCCACGGATGGAAGCGCCAGGACGAACTCCTCACCCCCGTACCGGACGACGACTTGGCCCGCACGGGGCTCGGCCGCCAGGAGCTGTCCCAGAGCCCGGAGGACGTGGTCCCCGACCTCATGGCCGAAGGTGTCGTTGATCACCTTGAAGTGGTCGATGTCGACCATGAGGAAGGCGAGGCTGCGTTGGTCGGCGGTGGACTCGGTGAGAAAACGCTCCAACAGCCGTCGATTGCCGACCCGTGTCAGCGCGTCTTCCTCCGCAAAGCGGATAGCTGCCGCCGTCTGGGCCTCGAGCCGGCGGTGTTCCAGTTCCGCGGCCGCTCGCACCCACACCTGCTTCACGACCTGGGTGATCTCGCTGCGGTGCACCGACGACACGTGTTGATTGAGCTCGACGGCGTGAGCCAGAGCCGCTTCGAGCTCGCCTGCCTCTTGTTCTGCCGCCACGAGCTCCCGGAGGGCAGCTTCGAACTCCTGGCTGTCCTCGCTCAGCCTGGCGGCGTCCGTGGCCCGGCGGGCGGCCGCCATCGCTTCCGCCGGCCGCCCGAGCGCCCGCAGGCAACGGGCCTCAAGCAGGGCAAAGTTGTATTTCCCTTCCTCCCAATTCTCTGCGGACAGGTCCTCCTCGGCTTTCGGGAGCATCTGGAACGCTTGTTCTGCGTAGCCCTGCTCGAAGAGAAGCTCGGCCTGCAGACGATGCGTGCCGGCCCAGGCCGCCAGATCCGAGTTGTGTCCCTCTGCCAGGCGCTGGATCACACGCTCGGCGTGGGCGAGCCGCGCGGTTCGTGAAACAGCCCCCCCGGTGTCGCCCTCTCCGGGCGGCGGGTCCAGGTGAACGGCAAGAAGAAGAGTGGCTGCGATGTTGTACAACTCGCGGTAGACAAACCGTTGGTTACCGCAACGCTCGGCTGCTTCGAGCGAGGCCTCGAACTGCTCGACGGCGAGGTCGTGATCTCCGAAGAAGGCACAGAACATTCCGAGCCGGTTCATCACCTCCGCCCGTACCGCATCGTCCGTGAGGAGCGAGAGGTTCACGATGCACCTCGTCGCCAGCTCCGATGCCAGGGAGACCCTGCCGAGGCGCGAGGCATAGCCGGCGCACGCGCTCGCAGCGTCGAGGGCCTCCTCAGATTCGCCGGCCTCTTCGAAAAGGTCCATGGCGGAGAGCGTGTCGGCCACGATCTTCCGCGTCTCCCACCTGTTGGCGTGCAGGTGTGCACGGCACATGAGGAGACGGGCGCTCTCCGCGGGCCCAGAGGCTCCGGCAAGCGCGAGTTCGATCTCATCCAGGCACGCGGCCTGCTCTTCGGGCGTCGCGGCTTCACGTGCCCGGCGACGGAGCTCCTGCAGAACCTCGGACGCGCTTCTCACGGTGTTGACGGGGGCTTCATCAGTCCTCTCCTCGCTTGCGGTGACCGGCCGCGCACCGACGGACTTCCCGTGCGTTCACAGGTTCACGGAAGAGACTTCCACCAGTCTTGTCGTCGAAACCGTGTTCCGCCAGAGTTTGTATCAACTGGAGTGACGGCACGATGACCCTGGCACCCCCAACGGGATTCGAACCCGTGTTTCCGCCTTGAAAGGGCGATGTCCTCGGCCGCTGGACGATGGGGGCGCGGTCCTTGCTGGGCGCGCGGAGACTAGCAGTGACCTCCGCGGTTGGTTCACGGGTTCGGGGGCACCGGCGTGCCGTCCCATCGCAGGCCCCCGGGCGGGTCTCCCCACGGATCGTCAGGGGTCGTGTCGTCGGCGTTCGGCGCTGGGGGCGGCAGGAGACCGGCGAGCGCGTCGACGACGAGCGACTCGAGGTAGGTGAGGTAGTCGTAGCAGAGCCAGTCCGAGTACCGCGGATCGTCCCGAGCCGGCTCGGCCGGATCTTCCGTCGCACCGAGCGAGGCGCCGATCACGATCCGCAGGTCGACCAGCGCGGCGAGCCAGGCCTCGGCCGCCTCGTCGTCGAGGTGGGTCGCCGACGCCGTGCGGGCGAGGATCGCCAGGGCGTGGCGGTGGTGCTCGACGAGATCGGCGCGCACGACGCTGACGTAGTTCGCCTCGGCCGAGGCGTCGGTGGGGTAGGCGGCCGGGAAGAGCCGGCGCAACCCCTCGGGGAGCTCGCCGTCGGTCTCCCCGACGCTACCGAGGGCATCGGCTAGCTGGGTCGGGATCGACGAGAGCAGCGCGCGTTCGTCCGGGGAGAGCGACAGGGCAAACCCGTCGTCGACTCGGGTGAGGACGGGCGGGCGATCGGGCGCGGTCAACTCTGGTGCTCCAAGGTCGCCCACAGCCCGTGGCGGTGCAGACGGGCGACGTCGAGCTCGACCCGCTCGCGCGGTCCGGAGGCGACGACGGCCCGACCCTTGCGGTGCACGTCGAGCATGAGGCGAGTCGCTTTGGCGAGCGAGTAGCCGAACAGCTTCTGGAAGACGTAGGTGACGTAGCTCATCAAGTTCACCGGGTCGTTCCAGACGATGACGAGCCACGGACGGTCGACGTCAAGCTCGTCGAGCTTCTCCGGTCCCACGGCGACGGCGGTACCGGCCCCCAAACGGGCACGTGTCTCGTAACCGGTGATCGCGGTGGTGACCGCCTCCGGTCGGGGCCGACGCCCTACCGGCTGCGGGGCGCTCGCGGGCGAACGGGATCGTCGCTCGACCCGGTCGACTGTGAGGTGGGCGAACCCGTCCGTCATTGTCCGGTCGTCACGGCCGTCTAGCGGCGGCGGGCCGTTTCGAAGCGGTAGCCAAGGCCGCGGATCGTGGTGATGAGCTTTGGCTCCGACGGATTGAGCTCGATGTGGGCGCGCAGCCGCTTGACGTGGACGTCGAGCGTCTTCGTGTCACCGACGTAGTCGGCACCCCAGACTCGCGAGATGAGAGTGTCACGCGTGAGCACGCGGCCCGCGCTGAGCAGCAGCTGTTCGAGAAGCTCGAACTCCTTCAGCGGGAGCGAGACCTCCTCGCCGCGCACCGTGCACTCGTGGCGATCGAGGTCGAGCGTGACCTCGCCGACCTCGAGCACGTTGCGGGGGAGGGTGTCGGGAACCGGGGGCCCCGCCCGTCCCTCGGCCGCCTGGGGCTTTTCGGACGTTTCGGACCGAGAGGCGCGACGGAGGACAGCACGCATGCGGGACACGAGTTCGTGCAGGCGGTAAGGCTTCGCGACGTAGTCGTCGGCACCGACCTCGAGTCCGACGACGGTGTCGATCTCGGTCGTCTTCGCCGTCACCATGATGATCGGCACCGCCGAGCGTGTCCGGATCGTCCGGCACACGTCGAGCCCGGAGATCTTCGGCAGCATGATGTCGAGCAGGATCAGGTCGGGCTCGCTGGCATCGAAGAGCTCGAGCGCCTCGGCGCCGTCGCGGGCGACCGTGATGGCGAAGCCCTCCCGTTCGAGCCCGATGACGAGTGCCTCGACGAAGGACTCTTCATCCTCGGCGAGCAGGACCCGCGTGCGCTTTTCGCCCGGGGCAGGTCCGGCGGATCCCTCAATGGTGCTCATGTTCCGCCTCTCCCCTGCAGTGGGAGGCGGAGCGTGAACGTGGAACCCTCCCCCTCCCGTGACTCGACGTGGACACTGCCGTTATGGCTGCTGGCGACGTGACGGACGATCGAGAGGCCGAGCCCCGTCCCGCCCGTCGACCGGCTCCGCCCGTGGTCGACGCGATAGAAGCGCTCGAAGATCCGCTCGAGGTCGCGGGTCGGAATTCCGAGGCCCTTGTCGGCGACGGCGATCACGACGTCGTCGCCGTCGCCGCGACCCGTGAACTCGACGACGCCGCCTTCGTAGGAGAACTTCACCGCGTTCTCGAGCAGGTTGTACAGCGCCGAGGTCAGCTGCCGGCGGTCGCCGAGGACGGCGACCGGGGGCGAGGGCTCCTCGAGCTTGATCTCGACGTCGCGCTGCTCAGCGGCAAACCGTACCCGTTCGGCGGCTTCGGCCATGACGAGGTTGACGAGCACCGGCTCGCGCGGCGGCGACTCCTCGTTCTCGATGCGCGACAGGTCCAGAAGGTCATCGATGATGCGCGAGATGCGGAACGCCTCGGAGTGGATCCGCTGCGTGAGGCGGCGCGACACCTCGGGCTCGGTCTCGGCAAGGAGGGTCTCGGCGAGCAGGCCGAGGGCGCCCATCGGTGTCTTCAGCTCGTGGCTGACGTTGGCGACAAAGTCGCGGCGGACCTCCTCGAGCCGACGCCGCTCGGAGACGTCGTCGATGATCGCGATCACCCCGAGCGTCCGCTGTCCGTTGTCGATGCTCTCGGTGCGGACCGAGAGGGTGCGGCGTGGGGGACCGTAGAGCTCGAGGGTGCGCTCCTCGGAGGCGCCGGGGGAGGTGGTGCTGAGCAGCTCCTCGACGGCCTGCGTCGCCAAGGCGTCCCCGTGGCGGCTCCCCATCAGCGAGATGGCGCGGCTGTTGCGGAAGACGAGCTCGCCGTGCTCGTCACAGACGATCACGGCCTGGGAGAGCGAGTCGAGGACCCGGCGCAGGCGGATGGCGTCGGCGCTCGAATCGGCGACGGTCTCGGCGGCGTGTTCGGTTGCTCGTTCGACGTGGCCGAGGGCGTCCTCGAGCCGTTTGGGGTCCCGCGGCAGCGGGTCGGCGCCGAGCCGGTCGCCGAGGGAGACGAGCCGTTGCTTGAGGGCCTTGATGCCGCGCCGGCTTCCGATGGCGAACGCCAGGTAGATGAGAACGACGGCGGCTCCGGCCGCGATCGCGAGAGCGGTGGACGAGGCGCGTACGAAGGCGATCACGGCGACCGCCGGGGAACTCGCACGCCCCCAGCATTGCAGCTTGTCGGTCGGGAGCCCGGCTCGCTCATAGAAACAGTTGAAACGACACGGATTATCATGTAAGTTGACGACGCACGCCTGAACTCCGCCGGGTCACCCGGCGCCAGGCGCCGCCGCTCGTCGGGACCGCCCGGCCGCCCGGTCGAAGGACCGGATCCTGTGGTCACCATCCCGAGGAGGTGCGCGGTGTTGACGGTTCTTCCCACCCTGTTCGAACGGCTCGGCGAGTCCGGCACGCTCTCGCTCGACCCGAACGCCAACGGTTTGCCGGGCAGCGGCACGCTCCAGCAGCTCGTCAACGGGATCGCCTTCTGGGGCCTGCTCGCCGCGTTGGCCGGGCTCGTCATCGGCGCCGCGACGTGGGCGCTCGGCGCGCACACGAACAACTACCAGAACGCCTCGACCGGCCGCCGGGCCGTGCTCGTTTCGGCGGCGGCGGCGCTCGTCATTGGCGCGGCGCCGACGCTGCTCAACTTCCTTTTCGACGCCGGCAAGGGCCTGCACTGAGCCGTGGCATCTGGCGGAGTGGTTGCCCAGCTCAGCGGAGCCGGTTCGGTCGTCGCCGGGATCTTCTCGTTCAGCGTCGGCGCCCTTGTCAACGGCCTGCTCAACGGCATCACCAGCTGGATCGAGGGCGGGACGGCGCTTTTGCTCGCTGCGTTCGGTCACGCCCTCAGCTCGACGACGGGCTCGCCGCTCGGCAACGGCTTCGGCACCGAGTTCGCCGTCGTGTGGAGGATCGGCGCGCTACTCACGCTGCCGTTCGTGCTGCTCGCGACGATCCAGGCCGTCGCCCGGCAGGATCTCAGCCTGATCACGCGGGCCGTGTTCGTGCGGCTGCCCTTCGCCGTGCTGTTCGGGGCCGTCGCCGTCGAGCTCGTCACACAGGCGCTCGCCGTGACGGACTCGCTGAGCGGCGTGTTGCTCGCCGTCGGCGGCCATCCGGCGCGCCTCGAGATCGACCGGCTCGTCGGGGCGTTCGCACCGGGGTTCGGCGGCGGCGTTCTGTCGGGCTTCACGGGCGTGCTGCTCGCGCTGCTCGCCGCGGCGGTGGCGTTCGTCCTCTGGGTCGAGCTCATCGTCCGGTCGGCGGCGGTGGCGGTCGCGACACTGTTCATCCCCATCGCGCTCGCCGGGCTCGTGTGGTCGGCGACGGCGCACTGGGCGCGCCGGGTGGGCGAGACGCTCGCCGCGCTCATCTGCTCGAAGCTCGTCATTGCCGGAGTGCTGGCGCTGGCGGCCGTGTCGGTGGGTGACGCCTCGGGGGTGTCCGGCGCGGTCCAGGGGATCGCCCTGCTCACGCTCGCGGCGCTCTCGCCGTTCTCGCTTCTGAAATTGATCCCGCTGTTCGAGTCCGGGGCGGCTTCGCATCTCGAGGGAATGTCGCGTCGCGGAGTCCGCGCCGGGGTCTCCGCCGCGGCACTCGTCGCCGGTCCGGGGGAGCTCGCCGCCAGCGGCGCTGCCTCCGCCGGGGGCGGCGGGATCGAGTTCGCCGAGGGCGCGCACCTGGGAGGGGCCGAATACCTGGCGGCGGTCTCGCACTTCCGCGAGGAGATCGCCCGGCGCGACGCCTTCGCCGATACCCCCGTCGCCGATCCGGGAGGTGCGGACGCGCGCGAAACGCCGTTCGGGAACGGGGGTGGCGATGGCTGAGGACAGGGAGCGCTTCCGATTCGGTCCCCGAGATCGCCGCGGTCTCATCGCTGGCGCGCGCACCGGGCAGATCGCGGTGGTCGCCGCCGGGCTGGTCCTTTCCGTCGTCGTGTTGCGGACGCTCACCGGTCCCGTCCGGGGACCGGTCGCCCTCGCGATCGTCCTCGTTGCGATCGGTGCGGTGACCTGGCCGGTCAACGGGCGCACGCTCGATGAATGGGTGCCCGTCGTCGTGCGCTTCGTGGCCGACGCGGCGTCGGGCGCCCGGCGGGATGCAGTCGCCGTCCACCGGCGCGGCGAGGCCCACCGGGCACCGGCCGTGTTCGGTTCGCTCGAGGTACTCGAGGTCACGACCGACGCGGTCGGGCCGATCGGCGCCGTGCACGACGCGCGCCGCCAGACACTTACGGCGCTGCTCGCCCTCGGCGGCGAGTCATTCGCGCTGCTCGGCGAGGCCGACCGCAACCGCCGGATCGACGGCTGGGCGAGCGTGCTTGCCAGCGTGGCCCGCGACGCCGGCTCGGTTCACCGCCTGCAGTGGATCGAACGGACCGTGCCGGACCCCGGTGAGGCGCTGCTGGCGTACCTC
The DNA here is from genome assembly GCA_050013835.1 of Acidimicrobiales bacterium. GTDB lineage: Bacteria > Actinomycetota > Acidimicrobiia > Acidimicrobiales > Bog-793 > Bog-793. Next base: position 121,206 of record JBEKEM010000009.1, on the reverse strand, counting down.
GAGCAGGCGGTCGCGACGACGGGTGCCTTCGACCCCGCGACGTTCGCCGCCCAGCGCTCGTACCGGGAGCTGCTCACGGCGGAGTGCTCCGGGGCGCTCGCGCACGAGCTCTACTTCGCGCTCACCGTGCGCGGCCCGCGGCGGGCCCGGACGGGCGAGGAGCCGGCGGCGGCGCGACTCGAAACCGAGATCACGCTGCTCGACGAGCGCTGCCGGCGGGCCGGTCTAGAGGTGCTGGGCGTGCTCACGGCCTGCGGCGTCACTGCGGCGCTGCGGCGCGGCTTCGACATCATCCCGGCGGCGAGGCCGGCGGACTGGCCCTGGCCCGTTGCCGTCGCCTCGACCTGGACGGCGTTGCAGACCGACGGGTTGTGGCACGCGACGTTCTGGATCGCCGAGTGGCCGCGTCACGAGGTGGGGAGCGACTTCCTCCTGCCGCTGCTCGCCAGCTCGGGCGACCGCCGCGCCGTGTCGGTCGTCATGGCGCCGGTGCCGCCGCTGCGCGCCGTCCGCACCGCCGAGCACGCCCGCACCTCGGGCGTCGCCGACGCCGAGCTCCGGCGCCAGCATGGCTTTGCCCTGACGGCGAGGGTTCGCCGAGAGCAGGAGGCGGTGGTGCGGCGCGAGCACGAGCTCGCCGACGGTCACGGTGCCTACCGCTTCTCGGCTTACATCACCGTCAGCGCGCCCGGCCCGGGCGAACTCGACCGGGCGTGCCGCCGGACCGAGCACGCTGCCGCCCTGGCTGGGCTCGATCTGCGTCGGCTCTACGGCACGCAGGCCGAGGCGTTCTGCTGCACGCTTCCCGTCGGGCGGGGATGCGAATGAAACTGCCCGCGCACGAGGCCACGACGGCACAGCTGGGCGCGGTGTATCCGTGCGTCGCCTCGCGCCGCCTTCCCGCCCGCGGGGTGCTCGTCGGGCGCGACCTGTTCGGCGGAACCTTCGTCCACGACCCGTTCGAGCTCTATCGGACGGGAGCGATCACCAACCCGAACATGCTCGTGCTTGGTCAGATCGGGCGGGGGAAGAGCACGTTCGTGAAGACGTACCTGCTCCGTCAGGCGGCGTTCGGGCGCCGCATCGTCATTCTCGACCCCAAGGGCGAGTACGGACCCTTCGCCCGGGCGCTCGGCGCCGAGCCGATCACGCTCCGACCCGGCGGCCCGGTCCGCCTGAACCCACTGGAGGCCGCGGGGCTGGCGCCGGGTGAACCGGGTGGCGCGCAGTCGCGAATCTCGGTTGTCGCCGACCTCGCCTCGGCCTGCCTCGGACGGCCGCTCGGTCCGGCCGAGCACGCGGCGATCGAGCTTGCACTCGACGGGGTCGACCGCGGGGAGGAGGCGACGACGCTCGGCTCGGTCGTCGCAGCGCTGCTCGCGCCCCGCCCCGAGGCGGCCCGCGCGATCGGCTGCCGGGCCGCCGAGCTAGCTGCGGACGGGCGTGAGGTCGCCCTCGAGCTGCGGCGGCTGGTCTCGGGCGAGCTCGCGGGGATGTTCGACGGCGAGACGACGCCTGGCGTCGACCTCTCGGCGCCGGTGGTGGTCATCGACCTGTCGCACGTTTACGCCTCGACGGCGCTCGGCGCGCTCGTCATGTGCGCCGCCGCGGCGCTTGGCCGGGTCTGGGACCGGCCCGGTACGGGGCAGATGTTCCTCGTCATCGACGAGGGGTGGGCTGTCGTCCACAACCCGGGCGCGGCACGGTTCCTCCAGGCCTCGTTCAAGCTCGCCCGGGCGCGCGGGGTCGCCAACCTGATCGTCGTCCACCGGGTCTCGGACCTCACCGCCTCGGGCCCCGCCGGGAGCGTCGCCGCCCGCCTCGCCGAGGGAATCGTCGCCGACTGCGAAACCCTCGTTTGCTACGCCCAGGCCGAGGCGGAGCTTCCGGCGGCGGTGCGGCTGCTCGGGCTCTCCGAGTCCGAGGCGCGCCTGTTGCCGAGACTCCGGCGGGGTGTCGCCCTGTGGCGGGTGGGGACGCGGTCCTACCTAGTCGAACACCGCCTCGGCCCGGCCGAGCGCGAGATCGTCGACACCGACCGCCGTCTTGTCGCCACGCCCACGGCGCCGTCGTGAGCACCGCCCCCGGCGCGAGATTCCGCCCACCGCCGGGCCCGATCGGCCGCGGCCCGGCATCCGGCCGGCCCAGGGTCCGTGGCGAGGCCGTCGCTGTCGCCGTCGTCGCCGGGCTGGCGGGGTTGAGCTGGGTCGCCGGGGGGTGCGCGACCCTCGCCGCCGGCCACGGGTGGCACGAGGTCCCGCCGGCCTCGTCCCTCGGGCTGCTCGTCGGCCTGCTCGCCCACCCAGGCGCGCCCGCCTCGGCGTGGCCGGCCCCCGTCCGGCGTCTCCTACCGTCGGCGGTGGTCTTCTGGCTGGTGTTCGCGCTCCTCGGGCTGGCTGGCGGGGCCGTCGCGGCGGCGGTCATGCACCGCACGCGCTCCCGGGTGTACCGGGGGCGGCCCGTCGCGGACATCGGGGCCGTGTGGGCGACGTCCGCCGAGCTGCGGGGACTCACGGTCAACAGGCCGGGTGCCGGCCGCCTCGTCATCGGGCGGTGCGGGCGTCGGCTCGTGGCCGTCGAGCCGGGCCAGTCCCTGCTCGTTGCCGGGCCGACCCAGTCGGGGAAGACCTCGGGACTCGCGATCCCGGCAATTCTCGAGTGGGAGGGCCCGGTCATCGCGACGAGCGTGAAGACCGACCTCGTGCGGCACACGGCCCGGTGGCGGGAGTCGCTCGGCCCCGTGTTCGTCTACGACCCGGTCGGCGTGACCGACGGATGCCGCGCCGGTTGGTCTCCGCTCGCCGAGACGCGGGACTGGGCGGGGGCGCGCCGGGTCGCGGCGGGGCTCGCCGCAGTGCAGCGCGCCGGCACCGTCCCCGAGGACGCGGCCTTCTGGGTCGCGCTCGCCGAGAAGATGCTGGCGCCGATGCTCCTCGCCGCCGCGAGATCGGGGCGGTCGATCGGGGACGTGGTGCGCTGGGTCGACTCGGGGGAAGTCGCGGAGGTGCTCGACGCCCTGGAATCAGCCGGTTCTGCCGAAGCCCTGCGCGCCGCCCAGGCGAGCTTCTCCCGGGAGGAGCGCCAGTTGAGCTCGGTGTACGCGACCGTCGAGACGCTCGTCGCGGCGTTCGCCGACCCGGCCGTCGCGGCGTCGGCGACGAGCCACGAGATCTGCGCGGCGCGACTCACCGACGGCGGGTCGGCGACGGTGTACCTCGCGGCACCCTCGCACGAGCAGGAGCGGCTCCGGCCCGTCTTCACCGCCGTGCTTCGATGCCTCCTCGAGGGCGCGGTCACGAAGGCGTCGCGGGACGGCCGCCTCGACCCGCCGCTGCTCGTCGTGCTCGACGAAGCCGCCAACATCGCGCCGCTCGCCGATCTCGATACGCTCGCCGCGACCGCGTCCTCCCACGGGATCCAGCTCGTCACCGTCTGGCAGGACTTCTCCCAGATCGAGGCGCGTTACGGAGCGCGGGCCGCGACGGTCGTGAACAACCACCGCGCCAAGCTTGTCTGCTCCGGGGTCGCCGACCCCGCCACGCTGGAACAGGTGTCGCGGTTGATCGGCGACGAGCAGCGCCAGGTCGAGACGCTGACCGTCGACCACGCGGGCACGACGTCGACGACACGCGGCCAGGCGGAGTGCCGGCTGGCCCCGGCGGCGTGGCTGCGACGGATCCGACCCGGCGAGGCTGTCCTCGTGTACGGGCACCTACCGCCGGCCCGGGTGGCGCTGCGGCCCTTCTGGGCGGAGGCCGCCCTTCGCCGGCGATCCGAGGCGTCGCAGCCGCCCGCCCCAGGGTCGGTCGGAGGGCGCCGCGACCCAACCCGGAAACGGCCCTGAAGGGGCTTTTGACCTCGCCCGGTGGCCGTCGGGAAGGTTTCATGCGGCCGTCATCATCTGGTCACTGTGCGTTCTTTTGGGGTTCAAGTCGCCTCAGTAGGTTCACAGCGGCGTGGTGAATCCCTTCCGACCCAAGGCGGACTCAGTGTTCGAAAGCGACCGCGTGTCCGGCACGATGTTGCTTGAAGACTCCGACGTGATGCATGCGCACCAGGTGTCGCTCGGGTTCGGCGCGACCACGATCATGCAGGACATCAACGTCGGATTCCCCCGGGGGACGATCACCGCGTTGATCGGACCGTCGGGGTCCGGCAAGACGACCTTCCTGCGGGCACTCAACCGGATGAACGACAAGGTCCGGGACTTCTGGCACCACGGCCAGATCTCGCTCTACGACGACGAGATCTACAGCGACACGATGGACCCACTCGTGCTGCGCCGGCGGGTCGGCATGGTCTTCCAGCGCCCGAACCCGTTCCCGATGTCGATCCAGGACAACATCGTCTCGGGGGTGCGCGCGCACCGGATGGCGAAGCGCTCCGAGATGCGGGACATCGCCGAGACCCGTCTCGCCGAGGTCGGTCTGTGGAGCCACGTAGCGGACCGCCTCCACGACTCGCCGTTCCGCCTCTCCGGCGGCCAGCAGCAGATGCTCTGCCTCGCCCGCGCCCTCGCCGTCGAGCCGGAGGTGTTGCTGCTCGACGAGCCGACCTCCTCGCTCGACCCCCGCTCGACGGAGGCAGTCGAGGAGCTGGTGCGCCGTCTCACCCCCGAGCTGACGGTGATCATCGTCACGCACGACCTCGCCCAGGCCCGGCGCCTTTCGGACAACACGATCTTCTTCTACGAGGGGCGCATGATCGAGACGGCGCCGACGGACCAGCTGTTCACTCGCCCCGAGCGCCCCGAAACCGCTCGGTACATCGGGGGCGAGCTCGAACCAACCGGTGGACCCTGAACGGGGATCGCCGTGATTCCCAGGGGACCGGTGACGGAGCCGGGATCCTCTGGTTGCAACTGTCCCGCACACCGCCTGCCCGGGCGGAGGACCGAAAGGAGCACAACCGAAACATGCACACAGATGAAGTAGGCACGACGAGGCGCCGGCGGTCTGGCCCTGCCGGGGTTCTGGGTATTGCGACTGTCGCTCTTGCCACAGCCCTCGGCATCGGCGCGAGCATCGCGTCACCAGGCGGCGCGGCGACCTCTCATCAAACGATCAGCCAGGCCGAATCGGCACTGGCGAGCCTCGAAGCGCTGGCGCCGTCGAAAGCGCCGACGCTTACTGAAGCGGGCTCATCGCTGTTCTACCCGCTCTGGGAGGAGTGGTCGGGGTCGACGGCCACACCGCCGCCGGTTCCGGTCAGCCCCGGTAAGGGCGGCTCGGGACTGGGACAGTCCGAAGCGGTGAGCGGCACGATCAACATCGGCGGGTCGGACGGGTTCCTGCCTGCGGCGACGATGACCGGACCGCCAGCTGTTCTCAACATCCCCGTCGCGGTCTCGGCGCAGGCGGTCGTCTACAACCTCCACAGCGTCCCCGCGACGACTCACCTCAGGCTGTCGTCAGCAGTTCTGAACGGCATCTACGCAGGAAAGATCAAGAATTGGGACAGTAAGTTCATCGCCGCGCTGAACCCCAAGGTCAAGCTGCCGGACAAGCCGATCATCCCCGTCCGGCGCATCGATTCGAGCGGTGACACCTTCATCTTCACGTCGTACCTGTACTACGGGGACCGCAACAGCTGGACGCGCCAGGCGCCGTACGACGGGCCGCAGCTCATCTACTCGACCTGGCCCTACGTCAACAACGAACTCTCCGAGAATGGGAACTCGGGCATCGAGGCAGCGGTCGAGGCGAACCCCGGCTCCATCGGGTACCTGGGCGTCAGCTACCTGCCATCGGCGGTGTTCGCGTCCCCGCCGCTCGGTTACGCGGCCTTGGAGAACGGCTCCAACAAATACGTACTCCCGACGCCGGGGGCGATCGAGGCCGAGGTGAAGGCCTACTCGAAGATCCCGGCAGACGGCGCTGTCTCGCTCATCGACTCGCACAAAGCGCCGGCCGGCTACCCGATCGTGAACTTCGAGTACGCCATCGTGCGGGAGCAGCAGCCGAACCTGACGACGGCGGACTCCGTCAAAGCGGAGCTCGCCTGGGCGATGGACCCCGTCCACGGCTCGACAGCGGCGTTCCTCAACCCGGTGGACTTCCGGCCGCTTGCGCTCAATGCGCTGGAAGTGTCGATCAATCTGCTCAACCAGATCACCTCTTAGGTGCTAGACGCTGTCGCGACCACGGATGCCTGCTCGTCGTGAAGTGACGTTCTCATGAGCGTGGTGTCCGGTGAGCGACTGGCGTGCGGTGTCGACAACTAGCGAGGCGGCCGGCGCGGAGGGTTCGCGTCGGCCGCCTCTGTCGCACGGTCCCGGGTCCGGCGTGCGCAGTGACGATGCTGCCCCGGCGCGACGGCGGCGTAGCCGATTCCTGGAGCGGCTCCTCGCTTCGGGCAGCGGGCTGCTGGCGGCGCTGCCACTCGCGGCGCTCATCGCCATGCTCGTCGTGCTGCTCGTCGAGGCGATGCCGTCGATCCGCTACAACGGCATCCGGTTCGTCACGACGAGCACGTGGACGATCGGCAACACCTACGGCTCCATCGTCCACAGCGGTGGGGTTGCCCACCTTGCCGGCGCGGAGTTCGGGTCGTGGCCGCTCATTGCCGGGACCCTGGAGTCATCGGCGATCGCGCTCCTAGTCGGACTGCCGATCGCGCTCGGCGCGGCAATCCTGGTCGTGGAGAAGCTTCCTGCCCGCGTCGGCACGGTGATCGGGATCTGCCTCGAGATCCTCGCCGGGATCCCGAGCATCGTCATCGGCGTCTGGGGCGCCCTCACCTTCGGACCGTGGATCGCCAAGGAGATCTACCCCGCGTTGACGCACCTGCCGAACGTGCCGCCGTTTGACATCTTCCGGGGCTCTGTCGGCGACGGCGAGGGACTTTTGACGGGTGGTCTCGTACTCGCCGCGATGATCATCCCGATCATCGCGGCGACGACCCGTGACCTGTTGCGCCAGGTACCCGAGACGACGAAGGAGGGAGCCGAGGCGCTCGGCTTGACCGATGCCGAAGTGTTCCGGCGAGTCCAGGCGCGCTGGGTGCGTACCGGTGTGATCGGGGCGGCCGTCCTCGGCCTCGGCCGGGCGCTCGGCGAGACGATGGCCGTCGCACTGATCTGCGGTGGCCAGAATCAGCTTGCCCACAACATCTACGGCGTCATGACGACGATTGCCGCCAACATCGTGTTGACGCTCGACTCCGCCCAGACCGACCCGAGTGGTCTCGCGGTCCGGGCACTTGCCGAGCTCGCGCTCGTGCTCCTCGTCATCACGGTCGTCGTGAACGTCTTCGCAAGGATCATCGTCCGGCGTTCCGCGCACGGCGCGGTGCTCCCGGTCGGGGCCGGCTTCTGATGGCGTCGGCCACCGGCGCCGCCCCGTCGCGCCGTCGTGTGTCCGGCACCGGGTTGTCGGCGCCATCCACGATCCTGCGCCGGCGTCGGGTCATCAGCTGGCTGTTGTGGGGAGGCTGCGCGTTCGGCCTCGCGTTCCTCGTCGCGCCGGTGGTGTGGATCCTGTACGGGGTGTTCCAACGTGGCGTCGGCGGTTGGCGCTGGAACGTGATCTGGACGCCGACGTCGGGACTCAGCGGTGGTCTTGCAAACGACATCGTCGGGACGTTGCTCATCACCTTCGGCGTCGCGCTGATCGCGGGGATCGTCGGGATCGGAGCCGGGATCTACCTCGCCGAGTTCTGTCGGCCCGGGATTGTTTCGACGGTGTTCCGGGGCGCGTCGGAGGTGCTCTCCGGTGTTCCCTCGATCGTGTTCGGCTACGTCGGCTATCTCGCCCTGGTCATCGGGCTCCACTGGCAGTTCTCGCTCCTCGCCGCCCTCGTCGTGCTCTCGGTGCTGGTCGTGCCCTACATCGCGAAGTCGACGGAACTCGCCCTCAACCAGGTGCCGCTCGCCTACCGGGAAGGTGGCGAGGCGCTCGGGATGGTGAAGTCCCACATGCTGCGTCGGGTCGTGTTGCGGTCGGCATTACCCGGAATACTCACCGGAATCGTCGTCGCGACCGCGATCTCAATCGGCGAGACGGCACCGTTGCTCTACACCGCCGGCCAGAACAGCACTTCCTACCCGACGGGGGCGTTGCTCCACTCCGCGGTTCCCTATCTCACCTATGTCGTCTACGCCGACTACGACAGTCCGTTCCCGTCTCAGCACGCCCTCTCGCACGACGCCGCGATGGTCCTCGTCGTGCTCGTCATTGCCCTGATCCTCGGTTCGCGCCTGATCGTCCGTGCAACGCAGCGCTACGCGCCGAACCGGGCGCTCGCCGCGGCGGACAAGGGATGGCGGGCGCGCATGCCGTGGGCCGACACCGAGCCCGAGGTCGACAAGCTCTTCGGTCGCGAAGCCGCGCCGACGGATCCGGACGAGTCGCCTCAGTAGGTGGCGAGCGCGCGGGCCGCGGCGACGATGTCCGCGGTCTGCGGCAGGATCGCCCGTTCGACACCGGGGTCGTAACCGACCCAGGCGTCCTGGGCAGCGACGCGGCGTACCGGGGCGTCGAGGTCACCGAAGCACTCCGCGGCGACGAAGGCGGCGATCTCGGCGCCGAACCCGGACGTGAGGACGTCCTCGTGGACGACGAGGCAGCGTCCCGTGCGGGCCACCGAGGCGGCGACCGCGTCCTTGTCCCAGGGCGCCAGCGTGCGCAGGTCGATCACCTCGGCCTCGATGCCCTCGGCGGCGAGCTGCTCGGCGGCGAGGAGCGAAAGCTGCACGGTGGCCCCCCAGGTCACGATGGAGGGGCTGCTCCCAGCCCGGGCGATATTCGCCCTGCCGGGCGGCAGGACGTACTCCGGCCCCGGGAAGGGGTCCATCGCGTATCGCTGACGGAACAGATGCTTGTGCTCCAAGAACAGCACCGGATCCTCGCAACGGAACGCCGCGCGCAGCAGTCCAGTGGCGTCTCGGGCGCGCGACGGGAACATGACGATCAGCCCGGGGGTGTGGGTGAAGATGGACTCGCCGGACTGCGAGTGCCAGATCGCCCCACCGCGCAGGTAACCGCCGATCGCGACGCGCACGACGAGTGGCACGCAGAACGAGCCGTTCGAGCGCCATCTAATGGTCGCCGCTTCGGTACGGATCTGCTGCATGGCCGTCCAGATGTAGTCGAAGAACTGGATCTCGACCGCCGGGCGCAATCCGCGGGTCGCCTGGCCGACCCCCCGCCCGACGATGTTCGCCTCGGCGAGCGGCGTGTTGTAGCAGCGGTCGTCGCCGAAAGCCCGCTGCAATCCGTGCGTGAGCCCGAAAACCCCGCCCAGGCCGACGAGCCCCTCGTCGGGGGAGTCGGCGACGTCCTCGCCGAAAACGCGTACCCGTTCGTCGCCCGCCATCACCTCGTGCAGCGTGCGGCGGATCGCCTCGCCGAAGGTGACGAGCTCACCGGTGTTGTCCGGCAGGGGCGGATCCGGCACCTCGGGCAGCTTCCAGACGTGCGCCGTCGCCGTCGCCGGGTCGGGTTTGGCGGCGCGCACCGCGTCGCGGCCCGCCTGGGCGGCGCGGGCGTGGGCGTCGTCGTGGATGGTTCTCGCCTGGAGAGCGTCGAGGAAACCGGCGTCGACGAGCTCGTCGCCGAGAAGCTGCACGGGGTCGTGGGCGTGGTCCTCGGTGATCTCGGCGGCGCGCCGGTACTTCGTCTCGTCGTCCGACGAGGAGTGCGACTGCAGCCGCACGACGTGGGCGTGGATGAGGACCGGCCCGGCCCCGAAGCGCGCCCGTTCGATCGCCTCGCCGCCGAGCGTGCGGACCGCGAAGTAGTCGCAGCCGTCGAGCTCGACGACGACGAGGCCAGGGAAGCCAGCGACGAGGGCAGAGACGGGGGCGGGGGCCTGGTCGACGACCGGGGTCGAGATGGCGAAGCCGTTGTCCTCGACCACGTAGACGACCGGAAGGCGCAGGCGGCAGGCGGTGTTCAGGCTCTCCCAGAACTCGCCCTCGGAGGCGGCTCCCTCGCCGAGGGAGACGAAGGTCACCTCGTCGGCGTGGGCGTCGAATCCGGGTAGGCCGTGGCCGGCGATGTAGCGGCCGGCCTCGGCGCAACCGAGCGCCGGCAGGCACTGGCTGCCCGTCGCGCTCGACTGGGTGACGATGTGGAGGGCGGGGTTCCCCCAGTGCGCGGGCATCTGACGCCCGCCCGAGGCCGGGTCGGCGCCCGCCCCGACGCACTGCAGCAGCACGTCGTACGGGGTGACCCCGAGGGCGAGCACGAGAGCGAGGTCCCGGTAGTAGGGGAAGAACCAGTCGTAGCCGGCCCGCAGCGAACGTGTGAGGCCGATGAGGAGCGCCTCGTGGCCGGCGCCGGAGACGTGGAAGTAGGCACCTCCCTGCTTGTGGATCGTGAGCTGGCGCTCGTCGACGGCCCGCGACAGGCAGGCGAGTCGGTAGTCCTCGATCGCCTCGGCGACGGGGACGCCGCGCCAGGTCGGTTCGCCCGGGGAATGCCCCGTCCCCCCGGCCGCGAGCGCGGCCGGCTCGACGCCGTCATCACGCCACCCGTCCCGTTCGAAACGCATCGGCGTCGTCATGGTCGACCGCCGCTCCCTCGTTTCCGCGCGTCGACGGGGGTCCCTTCGGCGGGGTCCGGCCGGTCGACCGCGAACATCGGGCCACCTTACCGATCCGGGTACCGCGCGCGCGGTGGCTGGTGGGAGCGGTACCGCGCGGGGCCCGGGCCGTCTAGCATTGGCCCCGCTACGAGAGGAGGGCCTGTGTTCGCAGGCGTGCTCGCAAATGTGTTCGGGCCGGACGGCCTCATCATCATCGCGGTCGTCGTCATCGTGTTGCTCTTTGGTGGCAGCAAGCTCCCCGAGCTCGCCCGCGGCCTCGGAAGCGCCTCACACGAGTTCAAGAAGGGCATACAAGAGGGCGAGGAGTCCTCGAAGGCGACCGACACGCCCAAGGCGGTCGAAGCGCCCAAGGACGTCGAGGCCCCGAAGGACTCGGGCGGTAGCTGATCGACCGCGGCGCCGGGGGCGGTCGACCGTCGGTGCGCGCCGGGCGACAGTCATCTGGGCCCGGGTCGAAACGCGCCTCACACCGGCGCGTCCCCTTTCTCGGCCACCAGGTCGCTGAATACGTCCTCGCGGTCGCGCTGATCGCCGTCGGCTTCCACACGACCGGCGGGGCCGAGATCGCGCTCGCCGTTTCGGGCATCCTGCTGTTGCTGCTCAACGTGGTGACCGTGGGGCGAGTGAGCGCGATCGGGCTGTTGAACCGGCGTGCTCACCACGTCGGTGACTTCGTCGTGGCACTCGCCCTGATCGTCGTGCCGGTCTTCGAGTACTCGCGCCTCCATGTCGCCGGCGTGGCGCTCTCCGAGGCGGTGGCGCTGCTCGTCCTGTGGATCCAGCAGGAAACGCTCTACGTCGATCCACCACGCCCGGTTGCGCCCGCGGCCGCCGACGCTGCCAAACCGGTGGCGCGCGGGCCGAGCACCTTCGAGACTGCCGGGATCGTCGCCGGCGCCCTGGGGCCCGAGGCGGCGCGCGCCGCGCGCCAAGCGGCGCGTCGGATCGGCGTCGTCACGGGCGTGACGAGGCGAGTGGTGAGAAAACGCCGCGACGAAAGACGCCAGCAGGGGAGCTGAGGGTCCGGCGCGCGGAGCGCCGGCGGGCGGACCCCGGCGGGTGCTAGCGGGGGGCCTTCAGCCGGACGAGCCCCTCTTGGACGGCGCTCGCGACGACGTCGCCTTCCCGCGAGAAGAGGAGCCCCCGGGCGAGGCCCCTCCCGCCGAAGGCGATCGGGCTCGTCTGGTCGTAAAAGAGCCACTCGTCGGCCCGGAACGGCCGATGGAACCACAGGCTGTGGTCAAGGCTCGCCCCGACGAAATGCTCGTCGAACGGTGTCCGCCCGTGCCGCTGGAGGATCGTGTCGACGAGGGTGAGATCTGAGGCGAACGTGAGGATGGCGGCATGGAGGAGCGGGTCGTCGCCGATCGGACCCGTAGCCCGCAGCCAGAGCTGCTCCTTGTCCGAAGGCGCCGAGTGGTGCTCCCACGGGTACTCGGTCACGAAGCGGAGGTCGAGGCCGTAGGTGTTGATGAAGACCGGCGCCCGGTCGCCACGGTTCTTCAGCGCGTCGGCGAGCGTCGGAAGCGTCTCGGGGTCCGGGACCTCGGGGAGGCGGTCGCCGTGGACGAGGCCCTCCTCGTCACGGTGGAACGAGCACATCATGCCGAGGATCGGCTCGCCCATCTGGATCCCGATCACCCAGCGCGCCGTGAAGGACCGGCCGTCGCGGATCCGGTCGACCTCGAAAAGGATCGGGCGGCGCGAGTCGCCCGGCCGGAGGAAGTAGGCGTGCAGCGAGTGGACGCGGCGCGCCTCCACCGTCTGACCTGCCGCGACGAGCGCCTGGGCCGCGACCTGGCCGCCGAAGACGCGGCGCCGCGTCTCGTCGAGGCTGACCCCGCGGTAGATGTTCTCCTCGATCTGCTCGAGCGCCAGCAGTTCGAGGAGGGGCGCGGTATATGCAGCCACGTGGAGACGGTACACTCGGCGGGTCATGCGTCAAGCGCTCCTGCACCCGGTTGTCTTCGCGCGCCAGCTCATGAAGCACCCGAACTTCCCGAAGGTCTGGCGTTTCACGTCCGTCTCGGTGATCTCGACGGTTCTCACCCTGGCGATGCTGTACGTCTTCTTCCGCGTGCTGAAGGTCGGCTCGGCGGCGGAGAGCAACCTGCTCGCGACGTCGATCGCGACGGCGCCCGCCTACTGGCTCAACCGCAGCTGGACCTGGGGCAAGACCGGCAAGTCGCACATGATGAAAGAGGTCGTCCCCTTCTGGACGATCGCCATCGCCGGAGTGCTTCTTTCGACGGGGGCCGTGCACCTCGCCGCCGTCGAGGCGCACCACCTCACCCACTCGAAGATGGGTGTGACAATCCTCGTCGAGTTTGCCAATTTCTTCACCTATGGCGTGCTCTGGGTCGGCAAGTTCACGATCTTCAACCGCTACCTGTTCAACACGCCGACGGTTCCACCCGCCCCGGCCGTGATCGAACCCGAGGAGCTGAGAGCGGGCGAGGCTGAACTCGCCACTGACGAGTTCAGCGCCGTCTAGGTCGGTGTTGAGTAAAGGCCTTTCGGATTGAGTCTCGACGGACGTGGCGTTCCGGTCGGTCCAAGGGGGTAAGCCCGCACCGAAGAGCCGGCGTGCAGAGGGAGAAAGCCGGCCGCGCCGGATTGTCGCTCGGCGTCGGAGGTGTCGTCCCCTCCTGGGGACGCTCCCAAGGGCTCACGACGTGCTGTTCGGCACGCGGCCGCCCTCGAACGCGCGGCCGGGCGCGAGGAGCGGGCGGGAACTAGTCCGTGAGGTCCGCGTCCTTGAGAGCTCTTCTCGATGATCGGCCAAAATGGCACCATCGATCCGTCCTTGACGAGACCACGGAGAATGCCGAGACATTGAGCATCCGGCGGTCCGGATTGGATTTTCCCAGCAAGACACGAGTCGCGTCCCCTGCAGAGCACTTCGCGAGCACCCTCGAAGGGCACCCAAATCAACACCGACCTAGACCGACCGCGACCCGTCCACGCGCCGGCGCCGCGCCACCCGGTGCGTGCCCTCGCGCCCGGCGGTGCCGAGTTGCAGCGCCCAGCCGATCGCCAGTGCCGCCGCCGCCGCGGCCAGCACCGGCCCGTCGCCGAAGCGGGCGTAGAGCGTCATGCCCGTCCGCAACGCCACGGTCGCCCGCAGGAGGTCCGCCGGGCCGAGCCGGCTGCGCATGGTGACCGTCCCATCGGGATCGATCACCGCCGAGTAGCCGGTCGTCGCCGCTTGGACGAGGTCACGTCCCTCGGCGACCGCCTGCAGCCGTGACGCCGCGAGCTCCTCTGCGGGGATGACGTCCGTCGAGTAGGAGGCCGTGTTCGTCTCGACGACGAGTAGCTCGCCGCCGGCGCGGACGCCGCTGCTGGCCCGGTCGGCGAAGAACGCCTCGAATGAGTTGAGGAGGGCGAGGCGCCCCGTCGGTGTCATGAGCTCCCCGTCGTTGCGGCCGGCGATCACGTCCCGCGGCACCCCGGCGAGGCTCGCGACCCGGGAGAAGATCGAGCGCAGGGGCACGTACTCGCCGAAGGGCACCGGGTGGGCCTTCTCGACTGTGCCGATGATCCTTCCGGAGGGTCCCCAGGCGACGAGCTCGTTGAGGAACCGGGAAGCGCCGACGGGCACGGTCACTCCGGCGAGGACCGTCGCGTGCAACCGCAAGGCGAGGCCGGCGAGGCGTTCCGCGCGTTGCGAGCGGACGATCCGGCCGGGCAGCGGGACGGCGTCCTCGGGCCACACGACGAGGCCGACGGGGGGCGTGACGCGGGACGAGACGCGCCAGGAGGCGGCGAAGACGCGGCCAGCTGGCACTTCGAGCGAACCGAGACCCCGTCTTCCGCCACCCTGGACGATCGCAACGTCGACGGCGGCGCGGGGCGGTCCACCTCGCGGCGCGAGCGAGGCGAGCCCTGCGCCCAATGCGACGAGGGCGAGGGCCGTCAGTCCCGCGGCGGGCGGGCCGAGGGCCAGGTGCCGCGAGGCGGGACGGAGTGGCAACGGCGTGCCGGCAGTGGCGAGACCGGCACCGATGAGCGCCACCGCCGCAACGAGGAGGAGTGGCCCGCCGACCCGGGCGAGCCCGGAGAGCGGCCCGCCGGCCTGGCCGATAGCGGCGCTCCCGATTGGCAGTCCGCCGAAGGGCCAGTGGTCGCGGGCCCACTCGAGGATCGTTAGCGATCCGGCGAAGGCGACCAGCCGTCCGCGTCCGGGCGGGACGGCGGCGAGGGCGACGGCGACGAACAACGCCTCGAACGCGACGAGCACGGCGTAGCCGAGGCCCGTGAACTCGAAGGCCCAGACGCAGCCGATCGCGAACTGGCCCAGGCCGACGAGGAACCCAGTGGACAGGCGGCCCCGGACCGAACGCCCGCGGATCAGCCCGGCGCCGATCGCGAGACCGGCGGGTGCGAGGAACCACGGTCCGAACGGCGGGAGGGAGCAGCCGATGAGTCCCCCGGCGACGAGCGCCAGGGCGGCCCGGCCGACCGCGACCTTCGGGCGGGTCAGCTTCCTCACGGCTTGAGTGTGGCGGCGAGCGTCGAGGCGGCGCGCCCGGCGTTGGCGATGCACGCCGGGATCCCGATCCCGTTCGCCCAGGCGCCCGCGAGGGCGATCGGTCCGAGCTCCGCGACGAGCGACTCGATCCGTGCCACCCGGGCGAGGTGGCCGACGACGTACTGGGGGAACGACTCGGGCCAGCGCTGGACGAGGACCTCGAGCGGCGAGGCGTCGATGCCGAGGATCGTCCTCATCTCGACTGTCAGCCGGGCGACGAGGGCGTCGTCGCCGAGGGCGAGAGCGCGTCCGTCGCCCAGGCGGCCGGCAGAGGCGCGCACGACGACTTCATCCGGTCGCGCCGAGCGGGGCCACTTCGAGGAGGTCAGGCTGAGGGCGGTGGCAAGCAGCCCGTAGTGGCGGGGGACGAGCACGCCGCTCCCGACGAGGGCACGCGTCGAATCGGTGATGACCCCCGCCGGCCAGGCGAACGAGACGGTGACGACCCCCGAGTAGGGGACACCGGCGAGCAGCTCCGCGGCTTCCGGGGCGAGCGCGGCGAGAATGGCGGCCGAGGAGTGGCTCGGGACAGCGAGCACGACACCGTCGCAGCTGAGTTCGTCTGTCCCGACCGGCACCCGCCAGCCCCGACCAGCCGTCCCCCGCCGCAGCTCGCCGACCGCGGCGTCTGTGCGGATCTCGACGCCGCGGGCACGGCAGTCGGCCTCCAGGCAGTGCCCCAGCATCTCGAGGCCGCCCGACAGACCGAGGAAGACCGGAATCGTCTGGTTGTTCGGCTTGGTGCCGGCCTTCAGGTAGCCACGCAGCGCGAGAAGCAACGACCAGCGCCCGGCGATCGCCCGCGCGAGCTCCGGCGCCGTGGCGGCGAAAGACAGCTGGCGCACGTCACCGGCGTTGATCCCCCCCAGGAGCGGGTCGACGAGCGTCTCGAGCACCTCCCGCCCGAGGCGCCGTCCGACGACCGCTCCGACGGAGAGGTCAGTGCGGGGCGCGCCCGTCCAGGTTCCGAGGTCCGCCGGCGCGATCTGCCCCCGGGGGATGAGGTCGGTCGCCGCGCGGACGATGGCGGCCGGCGCGACGACCCCCGAGCGAAGCAGGGCGAGAAGCTTGATGGGGATTCCAAGCGCCAGCCCCGGGGGGAACGGGCGCAGCTCGCCCCGCGCCCAGATGGCGGCGCGCGAGGTGGACGGGGCGATGAGCTCGTCGGCGATTCCGAGCTCGCGGCAGAGTTCGACGGCCGCCAGGTTGCGGGTGATGAAGACGTCTGGCCCCGTGTCGAGCGGGCACCCCCGGAACTGGGCGGTGCGCAGCTTGTCACCGACGCGACCGGACGCTTCGGCCAGGACGACGTCGTGGTCGGCGGCGAGACTCCGGGCCGCGACGAGTCCGCTCACGCCGGCTCCGGCGACGAGGACCCGTTTGCGCGCCATCGGGAAGCCCTGCCGCCGGGTCAGGGTCGGGCGGGCGGCGCGGGGTCGGCCGCCGCGACGAGACGGGCGAGCAGTCCCGCGAGCACCGGGTCGTCGTTCAAGGAAGCGGTGCGGGCGAAGGCGAGCCCGAGCTCGGCGGCACGGTCGCGCGCCGCGATGTCGAGGTCATAGCAGAGTTCGAGGTGGTCGGAGGTGAAGCCGGCGGCGCAGACGACGACGGCCCGGGCCCCCTCGCCGGCGGAGGCGGCGAGGAGGTCGAGAATGTCGGGGCCGAGCCACTCCTCGTCGGTCCGGCCGGCGCTCTGCCATCCCGTCCGCCAGCGCGGGAGATGGCAGCGCTCGGCGACGAGCCTCGCCGTCTCGACGAGTTCGTCGGGGTAGCGGTCCCCCGCCGCGGCAAACCGGGTTGGCAGGCTGTGCGCCGTGAAGACCACCTCGACCTCAGAGGGGGGAACGGCCAGCGAGGTGACGGCCTCCTGTGTGCGGCGGGCGAGGAGCTCGATGAGCTCGGGCTCGGCACCCCAGCGTTCGACAAAGGCCGCTGGGATACCGCGTTCGGCAGTCCGCCGTCCGGCCCGGGCGAGGTACTCGCCGACGCTCCCGGCGGAGTAGTGCGGCGCGAGCACGAGACCGACGACCGCCGCTGCGCCGGAGTCGACCAACTCGTCGACGGCCGCCTCGATCTTGGGGGAGGAGTGCTTGGCGCCGTAGGCGGTGCGGAAGTGCCCGGGGGCCCTCGTCCCGAGCGCCCGGTCGAGGGCGGCGACCTGCGCCGCTGTCTTCTCGGCGAGCGGCGAGACGCCGCCGATGGCGGCGTAGCGGGACTGAAGCTCGGCGAGCTGGGCGGCGGACGGTGGGGAGCCGCGCCGGATATCCGTGTAGAAGGCCGCGACGTCGTCGGGGCCCCGCGGCGTGCCGTACGCCATCACGAGGACGCCGGTCGTCATCGGGCTACCCTGCCGTGCCCGGGGTCGTGCCGTGGACGAGGTCGACGAGGCGGCGCAGGACCTCGGGGTCGGTCCCCGGAAGCACGCCGTGGCCGAGGTTGAAGACGTGCCCCGCAGCCGCCCGTCCCTCGGCGAGGACCTGGCGGGCCGCCGTCTCGACGGCGTCGAAGCCGGCGAGGCAGATCGCCGGGTCGAGGTTGCCCTGGAGGGCCGTGCGGTTCCCGACCCGGGCGGCGGCGTGATCGAGCGGCACGCGCCAGTCGACACCAACGACGTCGGCACCGGCGTCCGCCATCAGGTCAAGGAGCTCCCCGGTGCCCACGCCAAACACGATGCGCGGGGCGGCGAGGTCAGCGAGAGCATCGAGGATGCGGCGGGTCGCCGGCAGGGCGAAACGCTCGTAGTCGGCGCGGCTTAGCGCTCCGACCCAGCTGTCGAACAGCTGGACGGCGCGCGCTCCGGCGTCGACCTGGCTGCGCAGCGAGGCGATGGCGATCCCGGCAAGCCGGTCGACGAGCCCGAACCAGGTCCCCGGCGCCGAGTGCATCAACGTCTTGGTGCGGGCGAAATCGCGGGAGGGCCCGCCCTCGATGAGGTAGCTGGCAATCGTGAACGGCGCTCCGGCGAAGCCGATGACGGGCACGTCGACAGCTTCGACGACGCGTCGGACCGTCTCGAGGACGTAGGGCGTGTCGGTCTCCGGTTCGAGCGGGCGCAGCCGTCCGAGGTCGGACTCGTAGCGGAACGGCTGGTCCACGACGGGCCCCGTGCCCGGGACGACCGCCACACCGCAGCCGATCGCGGCGTACGGGACCATGATGTCGGAGAAGAGGATCGCGGCGTCGACACCGTAACGACGCACCGGATGGCAGGTGAGCTCGGCGGCGAGCTCGGGGTCGCGCACGGCCTCGAGGATGCTGTTGGTGCCACGGCGGGCGCGGAACTCCGGGAGCGATCGCCCCGCCTGCCGCATGAACCACACCGGCGTACGGCGGACCGGATTGCACCGGCACGCCGAGAGGAAATCCGAATCTGCGGCGGGCACCCGATGACGCTACCGCCGTCGCCGGGTGCGGGACGGCGGGTTGCCGAAACAGCCCCGGTGGGCGGCCTGCCGCGACTCGGTGTCGCCTGGCCGATGCCCCGTTACCGACGGTTGGTCGGGGCGCGCGCTGGGAGGGCTTCCGCGGACCGCCCCGCCGGGCCATGATGTGCGCATGATTGATCATTTCTCGATTCAGTGCGCCGATGCCACCAGAAGCATCGCTTTCTATGACGCCGTCCTGGCACCGCTGGGCGGCAGTCGGGTGATGGACTTCGGGGAGGTCGTCGGCTTCGGCGTCGGCGGGAAGCCCGAGTTCTGGGTCGGGCCGGCGGTGACGGGTGAGGGCTTCCGGGAGTCCCATCTCGCCTTCCACGCCGCCGACCGCGCCGCGGTGCGGGCCTTCTTCGACGCCGCCGTGGCCGAGGGGGCCGAGGTGCTCCACGAACCGCGCCTGTGGCCCGAATACCACCCCGGTTACTACGGTGCTTTCGTCCGCGACCCGGATGGCAACAACGTCGAGGCCGTCTGCCATCTCCCCGAATAGGGCCCGTCCCCAGCCGACGCGGATTTCCGCAGGTCAAATGGGTCTCCGGAGGGGTGGAGCCGGTGGTGGGACTCGAACCCACGACCTGACGATTACAAGTCGCCTGCGCTGCCAGCTGCGCCACACCGGCGTCGGTCGCGAGCATCGCGCCGTCGTCGCGGCCCCGCGCGCTCAGGATTGGCCGCGGATGGCCGGGCCGAGGAGGCGTTCCGCCGGGACAGAGGCAGTGTACCGGGTCGCCCCGACTCGACTAAACTTCTCGGTCGGTTACCAAGACGCAAGCGTTACCACGATGCGTCGCGCCCCGGCTGGCGACCGTCAAACTCGCTGATCCCCGCGGTCTGCGATCTCATGTCGCCAAGGTGGACTGACGAGCAACTAGCTCATGACAGGAAGGACAGCCCGATGCGGATCCTCGTTCTAGGGGGCGACGGCTACCTTGGATGGCCGACCGCACTCCACTTCTCCCAGCGCGGTCACGATGTTGGAGTTGTCGACAATCTCGTCCGTCGGCACTACGACGACGAGATGGGATCGAACTCCCTCGTCCCGATCCGCCAGCTGCACCGACGTGTAGCAACGTGGAAGGAAGTCAGCGGACACTCCATCGAACCCTTCATCGGCGACCTCACCGACTACCCGTTCCTTTACGAGACGGTCCGTTCCTTCGACCCCGAGGCGATTGTCCACTTCGCCGAACAGCGCAGTGCGCCGTACTCGATGATCGACCGGAAACACGCCGTCTACACCCAGGTGAACAACGTCGTGGGGACGCTCAACCTCCTCTACGTGATCGCCGAGCTCAACCCGGAGATCCACATCGTCAAGCTGGGCACGATGGGTGAGTACGGCACGCCGAACATCGACATCGAAGAGGGCTACATCGAGATCACCCATAAGGGCCGGACCGACGTCTTGCCGTACCCGAAGCAGCCAGGCTCCTTCTACCACCTGTCCAAGGTGCACGACAGCCACAACATCCATTTTGCCTGCAAGATCTGGGGACTTCGTTCGACGGACCTCAACCAGGGTGTCGTTTACGGACAGCAGACCCCCGAGACTTTGATGCATCCCGATCTCGAGACCCGGTTCGACTACGACGGAGTGTTCGGCACGGTGCTCAACCGCTTCGCCGTCCAGGCCGCCGTCGGCTACCCCCTTACCGTCTACGGCAAGGGCGGCCAGACGCGGGGCATGCTCGACATTCGTGACACGCTCGCCTGCGTCGAGCTCGCCTGTCTCAACCCGGCCGCCTCGGGTGAGTTCCGTGTTTTCAACCAGTTCACCGAGTCGTTCTCGGTGAACGGGCTCGCCGAGTGGGTCAAGCGCGTCTCGCCGGTGCCGGTCACGATCGAGTCGATTCCCGACCCCCGTGTCGAGAAGGAAGAGCACTACTACCACGCGATCGCGACGAAACTGCCTGATCTCGGGCTGGACCCGCACTTGCTGAACGACGAGCACGTCGCCTCGCTGGTCGAGATGGCGATCAAGCACAAGAACCGCGTTAACCCCGAGGCGATCCGGCCGACGGTCAACTGGCGGACGACGAAGTCCGAGGTGAGCGTCAGTGGAGGCGCTGTCGGCGAGTGACGCCGGGCAGGCGCAGCGCGGCGCGATAACGCCCAGAACGGTCACCGCTGGACCGCTAGGGTCGGCCTGATGCCCGACCGACGCGGCCGTCGTGCCCTGCCGTCCTCCCCGCACGGGCACCGGCGCTTCCTTATCGGCGTCGCGGTCGCCCTGCTCGCCTGCCTCGTCGTCGGCGAAGTCGTCGATCAGGTCGTGAATTCGTCCTCCGGGGTCGGCCGGCGGACCGACAAGACGTGGGTTGCCGCAGTGGCTGCGATCGTCGACGAGTCGAACACGCTCGCCCCGACGCTGAACGCGATCCGTGCCCACGCGACCGACCCGGCTTCCTTCGACCGGGTCACGCTCGAGTTCGCGCTCGCCGAGCTCGAGCAGGGCGCCGTTGCCGACGCCGACACCTACCGGCAGCTCGGCATGGCCGCCCCGTCCCCCCGTGCCGACGCACTCGCGACGGGAGTCCTCGAGCTGCGTCGTGAGGGAGCGGAGAACCTCGCCCGGGGAATCGAACTCGCGATCTCCTCGCGGGCCGGCGGATCGCCGCTCCGGGCGGCGACCCGGTTTCTCTCCACTGCCGGGTCCCGTTTCGGCGCCGCCGACACGGGCTACCGCCAGCTTGTCGCCTCGGTCCACGGCGACGCAGGGGCGCGGTACCTCCCGTCCTCGGTCTGGGTCCTGACGCCGGGCCTGTGGTCGGCGTCGGCGGCGGGAGCCTGGGCGAGCGAGCTCCGCTCGGCGACGAGCCTGGCGTTCGCACCCGCGCTTTCGATTGTCGCCGTGGCGCTCGAGCCGCCGCCCCTCAACATCACCGGGCTTCCCACGACGACGACGACCACTTCCACGACGACGACCACGTCCACGACACTGCCGCCGACCACGACCACGAGCCTCGGTTCGGCCGGGTCGTCGACCACGACGACGACGAAGCCGACTGCGACGACGACGACCCTGCCGGGGGTGACGACGACCGTCCAGGTTCCGCCGGCCGGTTCGGTCTCCGTCGTCGCGGCGACGGCGCGCCTCGAGGTCGTCGTCGTCGTGAAGAACACCGGCAACACGACGGCTCGCGGGGCCTCGGTGACCGTCGCGCTCTCACCATCGAAGGCGTCCCACACCGGTGCGGTCCGGGTGAGCGTCCGGCGCCAGCTCATCGCCCTCACGCCGGGATCCTCGGAATACCTCGTGATGCCGAGGCTCGCCGTCAGCCACGCCACCCGCTACGAGCTGACCGCCACAGCCGCGATGCCGGATGGCGTGCCGGCGCAGCGGACGTTCGCGCTCTTTGTCTCTGCCTGAGCCTGCGGCTCAGGCGCTTCAGGCGTTCTCCGGCGGTTCGGGCTCGCGGTCGGACTGCTCCCACCAGGTCCGCTCGGCGCGTTCGATGACCTCGCGGACCGGGCGCCCGGACAGGCGGGCGACCTCGGCGGCGTCGTCGTGCTCGACCTTGACGCGACCGGCGCTCACCTTCACGCGGATGGGCCTCCCATCGACCTCGACGTGCTCGAGATGTCGCGCCGCCGCCATCCGGCCGACGGCGGTGGCTCGAACGCCCAGCGAGCCCGTCTCGGCCGTGAGGACCGCGCAGAGCTGCTCGACGAGGGCGCGGTCGGCAAGCACGCTGAGCACGTGACCGGGGCGGCCCTTCTTCATCACGACCGGCGTCACCCAGGCGTCGTTCGCCCCCGCTTCGAGCAGTGCTCGCAGGGCGTCGGCGAGCTGCTCACCCGTCGCGTCGTCGAGGTTCGCCTCGAGAAGGACGAGCGGCTGTCCGTACGGGGTGCCCTCCGGCGTCTCGGTCGCCGTCCGCCAGCCCACGACGACCTGGGTGCAGTTCGGCAGCCCGTCGATCTCGCGGGACCCGGCCCCGTAGCCGGTCGAGTCAACGACCATCGGCGGCATTGGACCGAATCCGGTAGCCATGGCGGCGAGGATTGCTGCCCCGGTCGGGGTCGTCAGCTCGACGTTGATGTCGCGTCCCCACACGGGTGCATCCTCGAGGAGCCCGAGGACGGCGGGCGACGGGTTGGGCAGCAGCCCGTGACTCGTCCGCACGACGCCGTTCCCCGTGGCGACCGGGCTCGAAGAGACCTCGTCGACGCCGAGCAGCTCGAGGGCCGCGGCAGTGCCGACAACGTCGACGATCGTGTCGTGCCCGCCGACCTCGTGGAAGTGGACCTGGCTCGTCGGGCGGCGGTGGAGCCTGCCCTCCACCTTGGCCAGTGCCGAGAACGTCGCCACGGCACGGTCATGCACCCGTGTCGGCAGCTTGGCGTCGTCGAGGATGCCGAGGATGTGGGGGAACGTCCGCACGACGCTCGTCTCGTTCACGGTGACATGGACCTGCGTCGCGGCGACACCCCCCCGCAGGACGGGTTCCGCCTCGAGGGACCACCCGTCGATGGCGAGCCGTGTGAGCAGGCCGCGAACCTCGTCGAGGTCAGCCCCGGCGTCGATCAGGCTGCCGAGGGCCATGTCGCCGGCGATGCCGGCGAAGCAGTGGAACCAGGCGATGCGGGGCCCGAGCCTCGTGCCCGCAACCGCACCGGGAGAGTGCCGGTGGAGGGGGGCGCTCTCGCTCACCGGAGTGCCCTTGTGACGGCGCACGCCGCGCCGAAGCCGTTGTCGATACCCACCACTGTGACACCTGGGGCGCAGGACGCAAGCATCGCGAGGAGCGCAGTCACCCCTTCGAGTGAGGCGCCGTAGCCGACGCTCGTTGGGACGGCGATGACCGGTGACGGCGAGATCCCCCCGATGACGCTGGCGAGTGCGCCCTCCATGCCGGCGACGACCACGGCCACGTCGCACCCGGCGATCTCGGCCTCGTTGGCGAGCAGGCGGTGGATTCCAGCGACGCCGCTGTCGGCGATGAGCGTCGGGGAGAAGCCGAAGGCCGAGAGCGTGGCGACACACTCGTTGGCGACCGGGAGGTCGGCCGTCCCGGCTGTGACGACCACAACCTTCTCGGTTCGCGGAGGGGCGGGTCGCCAACCGACGACGAACATCGTCGCCGGATCGTCGAGACTGGGTGTCACCGTGCCGCCGGGGCAGCGGTCGAGCACGGCGACAACCTGGTCGCGGTCGGCGCGGGTGAGAAGGACCGGGCCGGAACCGTCCTCGAGCATCTCGGCGACGATCGCGACGCACTGCCCGGCGGTCTTGCCCTGGCCGAGCACCGCCTCAGGCAGTCCCTGGCGTAAGAGCCGGTGGTGGTCGACACGGGCGAACCCAAGATCCGCGAACGGCAGCCGGCGCAGGCGCTCGGCGGCCGCGTCGGGTTTCACGCTCCCGTCCCGGACCCGCTCGAGGAGCTCGGAGAGCTCGGTGCTGTCCATCACGCTGTCTATCCTGCCAGCACTGCCCCGCTTGTCGAGCGGGAAGGGTAAGGGTGCTCCGCGATTCCTCGGTCGGGACGTACGCGAGAGCCCAGACGGGCGACCTCGGCGAACGCGACCCGGATCGGCGTCACGGTTCCCAGCGCGCCAGTCGCCCGAGGTCCGCTTGCGCTTCGAACCTCGACCATCCCCCGGCTAGCGTCGCCTGATTGTCGGGGGAGGGATGGCAGAGCGGACGATTGTGACGGTCTTGAAAACCGTTGGGCCACAAGCCCCGTGGGTTCGAATCCCACTCCCTCCGCAACGACGGTTTGTCGATGCACCGCGCTCGGACCAGTCAGCCGCCATCGGTGCAACCCCTTCGGTGCTAACACGCCGGGTACTCCGGTTATCTCTCGGTCACGGTGAGGCGCACGACTTTCGACGCGGATTGAATGTCGAGCTGCCGTCGCACGAGATCGTGATCTTGTGGGCCCCGGGCCGAGTTCGGTGGTGTGGAACGGGGCCGACAACACACCGCCGTTCACCGACGCTGTGGCGAACAGCCTGAGCAGTTCCGTTGAGCTAACCGTTTCGGAAAGTGCGTTGCAGCTCAAGCGGGGCCGGGCTTTCTCGCGGCAAAGGAGGATGATCGCCTTCAACGACCGCGGGTAGCGAGGTCACCGGGGCTCTCAGTGAGCTTGCGAGCATCCTGCGTGCGCAGCCGTGCGGAGACGCTCGTGTCATTCCGTAGCGGGCGGGGCGGTCAGAACCAGTGGAACCATGGGTGGCCGTTGCGCCACACGACAAGGAAGACCTTGCCGACAATGTGGGACGACGGCACCGGACCCCAGACCCGGCTGTCCGAGGAGTTCCCCCGGCAGTCGCCGAGGACGTAGTACTGCCCCTGCGGTATCAGCGTCCTCGGGATGTCCAGGTTTGCCGCGTAGCACCCAAGGATTCTCGGCACCTTCCTGAGATCGGGCAGCCACGGTTCGGCGAGCGGCTTGCCGTTGATCAGCACCGTGTCGCCCCTCGATGAGATCGTCTCGCCCGGCATGCCGATCACTCGTTTCACGAGGTCGGCGGGCTTGGTGGGGTCAGTGTCCCGCGCGACGCGCTGGAAGACGATGATGTCGCCGCGTTGGATGTCGTGCGAGACGACTGGCAGCTTGTCGACGAGGATTCGGTCGCCGACGAGCAGCGTCGGCTCCATCGAGCCGGAGGGGACGTAGAAGGTCTGGACGACGAAGGTCCTGATGAGAAGACCCAGACCGATCGCGCCGGCGGCGATGGCGATCCAGCTGAGGACGTGCAGGCGGAGAACCTTCCGCCGTCCGCGGCGCTCCTCCCCGAAGGCCTTCGCCTCGGCCCGGATCGAATCCTCGCTCTCGAGGATCCAGCCCTCCTCGACGTCCAGAGGCTGGTCGTCCGCGAGTGTGCCCGTGTCGGTTTCGGGATCGACCCCCGACGCGGATTCGGGGTCGTTCACGGGCGACCGGGCGAGCGCGCCGCCCGGCGTCGTGGCGAAACTTCGAGGTTGGTTCGCGGCATTCGCGACAGGCTACGGCGCGTCCGGGCAAACGCGGTGCCAAGAGACGGCGTTTCGCCGTCACGTCGTGAGACCCGAACCCACGTCCCGCATCGAGCGCGTACGATGACGTCGCCGCGCCTCGAGGCACGAGCGTCCACGGTTGCGGCGTTGCCCGGGTAGCTCAGTGGCAGAGCAGCGCACTCGTAATGCGCAGGTCGTGGGTTCGAATCCCACCTCGGGCTCGAGAGGGCCAGCCAAGAGTCCCTGTTCGTCACGGGACGCTCAGTGCCCGCAGCTCCAGGCCGAAGGATCCCGCCGTGTTGTCGAGCGTCACGCGGCGACGGTCACCGCCAGCAGCTGCGGTTCGCCCACTTCCTCCGGGATTGGCTCACCGTCGGCACGGAGTCCCGCGAGGTGAACCTTGATTGCTTCCATCGCGCGGACCTCGCAGTACTCGACGGTCGGCGCGTTTGTGAAGCAACCTGGGAGAGCCGACACGATGACTAGGCATCCTCCCGTCTCTTCAAGCTCGACGACGATCGTGAACGTCCTCCTCGCAATCATCTTCTCGGAGTGCAGCTTGGAACTCGTCGTCACGTACCCCCGCCTGATTGAGAGTTGCTTGGTCCAGAGACGGTCGATCGTCTCATCCGGGTGCGGGGGAATCGTGGTGCGGCCGCTGCGATTTGGATGTGCCAGCTGGGCGTGGGTTCCCGTCTGAGCAACGACGACCCAGCCGATACGAAGGAAGACGCCGAGGACCTCTCTACCAGCGACCCGGGAGGTGGCGGCATCGGGTGAGATGCCGGGCGGCCCATGTGACGGCGCCACTCTTGGTGTTGCTGGGTGTCGCGCGGCGGGAATCTCCGGCCATGGCGGTGTTGCCCGCGTCCGGCGTTCCCCGCCGGCTCTCGGTGTGCCCCCTACCGGCGTGTTCGCCTCGCGATTGCGACCCGCTCACCCGCACGCGCGACCGGGGCGCGAAGATCAGGTTCGGCACGCACCCGAGAGGTGTAGACCGCTCGAGGGAATGTTTGTGAGCCGCTCGTCGCGACCAGCCTCGAGTTACTTCGATCAGGACCCCCGAGCGGGCGGCGGACAGGGAGCACGTGCAGACGATGGACGGGAGGCGCTCAGGCTTGTGGAGGCTCCGGGGCCGTCACTTCCTGACCGACCTGGACTACGAACGGCGGGACCTCGAGGGTCTGCTCAGCTTGGCCGTCGCCCTCAAGGCGTTGTGGCGCCGGCGCCCACTGACGTCGTTCCTGCCCGGCCGGCATCTGGCGATGGTTTTCGAGGCCGCGTCGACCCGCACCCGGGTGAGCTTCGAGAACGGTATCTCCGAACTGGGAGGGAACGCGCTCTACCTGCGTCCGGGCGAGATCCACCTGCCGGGGCGTGAGAGCGTCGCCGACACGGCCCGGACGCTGTCCCAGTACAACTCCGCGATCGTGATCCGCGCCAAGGCGAACGAGACGGTCGACGAGCTCGCCGCCTGGTCCAGTGTGCCGGTCATCAACGCCATGGACCACGACCGTCACCCCTGCCAGGCGATGAGTGACGCGCTCACCATCCTGGAGTACTCGGATGGCCTCGACGGCGTGACCTTCGCCTATTTGGGTGACGCGGCGCACCCGTGCAATTCGTTGTCGACGACGCTGGCCAAGCTCGGGTTACACGTGCGCATCGGAAACGCGCCGGGTTACGAGATCAGTCCCGTGGTGCGACAGGACGCCGAACGGCTCGCCGCCGAGAGCGGGGGGTCATTCCTGCTGACGAACGATCCCCTGGAGGCGATCGACGGCGCCGACTTCATCTACACGGACTGCTGGTGGTGGACCGGGCAGGAGGCCGAGTACGCCGACCGTGTGGCGGCTCTCCACCCGTTCCAGGTGAACAGCGAGCTCTGGAGTCACACCAAGCCCGGGGCGAGGTTCATGCACTGCCTCCCCGCGATGCGCGGCGAGGAGGTGACGGACGAGGTCGCCGACTCCCCGGCGTCGATCATCTTCCCCCAGGCGCAGAACCGCCTGCACTTCCAGAAAGCCTTGCTGCTCGCCCTCGTCGGCTTGGACGAACTTCCAGCCGACCCCGAGTTGCACGAGATCGCCCATGCCCTCCTCGCCTGAGAACGACCGGTCGGATTCCGCAGAGATACCGGTCGTGGCGGATGCCCCGTTGCATACGGGCACGCCGCGTGCCGACGGCTTCCGCATGCCGGGCGAGTTCGAGCCGCATGCCAAGACCTGGATGCTCTGGCCCGAACGCCGAGACAACTGGCGCTTGGGCGCGAAACCTGCGCAAAAAGCCTGGGTACAGGTCGCGAGTGCCATCGCGGAGTTCGAACCTGTGACGGTGGGGGTCAACCAGGACCAGTGGGCGAGCTGCCGCAGCATGCTCCCCGAGGGCGTCCGCGTCGTCGAGCTTCCCAGCAACGACGCCTGGGTGAGGGACTCCGGACCGACCTTCGTCGTCAATGATAAGAGCGATGTTCGCCTTGTCGATTGGGAGTTCAACGCCTGGGGTGGCCTCCACGACGGTTTGTACTTCCCCTGGGACAAGGATCAGATGGTGCCACGCAAGATCGCCGAGCTCGAGCGCATCGGGCGGTACCGGGCACCGCTGGTCATGGAAGGTGGTTCCTTCCATGTCGACGGTGAGGGCACGGTCATCACGACCGAGGAGTGTCTGCTGTCGCCGGGACGCAACCCCCAGCTCTCGCGTGAGGAGATCGAGGCGTACCTCCGCGACTACCTGAATGTCGACGAGGTCATCTGGCTACCGCGCGGCATCGATCCCGACGAGACCAACGGGCACGTCGATAACGTCGCCTGCTTCGTGGCCCCGGGAGTCGTGCTCGCCAGCGTCACCGACGACAGGAACGACTGGCGACACGAGTTGTTGGAGGACAACCTGCGGGTGTTGCGGGCGGCAACCGACGCACGAGGACGGCGGCTGCGCGTGGAGACGCTGCCGATGCCGGCGGTCACAGCGTTCCCCGAGAGGGATGCCTCGGGCGTCGATCAGGCGGAAGGTTCGGCCCCGCGCCGTGCCGGAGACCAGCTGGCCGCGTCCTATCTCAACTTCCTGATCGTCAACGGCGGCGTCGTCGTGCCGACGTTTGGTGATCCGAATGACGCGCCAGCGGTGGCGAAGCTGGCCGCCGTGTTCCCGGACCGGAGGGTCGTGGCCGTGCCGGGACGCGAGATCGCGCTCGGCGGTGGCAATGTGCACTGCATCACCCAACAGCAACCGGCCGGCTCCGGTAGGTCCTGAACCCCTTGCGGACGGCTGCGTTTCCTCGTCCGGGGCGCCCATAGACTCGCCACGTGGTCTACCTCGTGGCGGTCGTCGTGGGCCTCGCGTTCGGAGGCGGCGACCAGTACCTCGGTAGCCTCGTGGCATTGCCATGGGCCTGGGCTGTAAGCGGGCTGTCGGCTCCGTGGCTGGTCCTGCCTTTCGTATTCGGTTGCACGCAGTCCCACGCGAGGCGCGCCGCGCTGGTTGGCCTGGTCGCGACGGCGTCCGCCCTGGTGGGCTACTTCGCCATGACCCTCAGCCCCGTTGAAGGGGTGCACCTGGGCTCGAATCCCCGCCTGGTAGTGGGACTGCTGCAATCGAACGTCGCCGTGGTGCTCGGCGGGATCCTCACGGGTCCCCTGTACGGCCTCCTCGGGCAAGGCTGGCACGTCCGGCGCGCCTGGCTGAGCGCGGCACTCGTCGCCGGGGCGGTGTGCTTGGAGCCGCTCGCCGAACGCGCCGCCGGCCGTCCGCCGGGCCCGTCGGTCGTCTGGGCGGCGGAGGCGGCCGCGGGGGCGGCGATGGCGGCGTTCTTCGCCGTCACGGGCCGCGCGAGCCGGCAGTCCGCCTCCCCAGGTGGCGCGGGGCGTCTGGGTTAGGGGAACTGCGTCCTGCCCCTGCCCGGGATCCGACGGGCGCGGAGGCGGTTGCCCGATGATGCCCACCGCGCTGACGAACCTGTTTCATTGTCGTAAGTTTCGCGGCGTGGCGCCTCACCGAATTCGTCGCCGGGCAGATGTCGAGACCGGGATCCCGGTGTTCGGGCGGCGGCTCCGGGACTCTGCGAGCCTTCGAGGTGGCCATTCGCGCGGCCGGAGAGCGCGGCGCGCCGGGACCGCCGGAGGTCTCGCCCTCGGGGTGGGAGCAGTCCTTCTCGCCGGCGGCGTGTTCGTCCCGGCGTCAGCCGCCCCCGCCGCGCCAGCGCGGGCCGAATCCCCAGTCGTGTCGCGCGCGACCGGCCCCGCGCCCCGAACAACCGTCGTCGGCAAAGTCGGTCTCCGGATCAGCTTGAAAGTTGTCCCGGAGCGGGTGGCGGCGGGTGGTTCGGTCGTGATCGATCTGCACCTTGCCGCCAGCCACGCGACCGGCGCGTTGGGCTATCGGGTGTACTTCGGGGACGGAACGGGCCGTGCCAACCCGATCCCGCTCTACTGCCTGGCCGGACAGGGGAGACCCGCCTCCGGGAGCTGGCGCTTCAACCATCGCTACGAGAGGGCCGGCACCTACAAGGTCGCCGCGACCGGTTATGTGAACTGCACGATGGCGCAGGTCGTCGCCAAGGCGACGATCGTCGTCACGTGAGCGGACCGGAAGGACGGTCCGCGGCGGTCTTCACAGGGATGATGCGTCGGCGGGGTCCGAGGGTCGACGGACGAGATCGGTGGTCGACCGGGGTGGGGCCAGGGGATCGTGACCCGAAGCTCGCCTTCGGCTGCGCCGGACACGCCGTCGGCGCCCCGGGCCGGGGGTAATCTCGCTCCGTGGCCGATCAGGAGCACTTCGTCGACGAGGCGATGGAGTACATGCCGTCGCTGTACACCGCGGCGATGCGTATGACCCGCAACTCCGCCGATGCCGAGGACCTGGTCCAGGAGACGTACCTCAAGGCCTTCCGCGCCTACGGCGGATTCGAAGCGGGGACGAACCTCAAGGCTTGGCTCTACCGGATCCTGACGAACACGTTCATCAACTCGTATCGGGCGAAGAAACGGCGTCCCGAGGTGTCTGATGTCGAGGACGTCGAGGACCTCTACCTGTACCACCGGCTCGTCGGTAGCGGCGGGACGGAATTCGGGCGCTCCGCCGAGGACGAGGTCCTCTCCCGCTTCACCGACGAGGCCGTCAAGACGGCGATCGAGTCGCTGCCGGAGTCGTTCCGGATGACCGTGCTGCTCGCCGACGTCGAGGGTTTCTCGTACAAGGAGATCGCCGAGATCATGGAAGTGCCGGTCGGGACGGTGATGAGCCGGCTCCACCGGGGTAGAGGAGCGCTCCAGAAGGCGTTGCACGACTTTGGGGTGAAGCGCGGCCTCGTCGAGTTCCAGACGCTATGACGGTAGGCGTGGGAGGGAAACCAGTGTCGAGCTCGTTGAACACGGCACAGAGTCCTGTTGTGGAGGTCGATCGCGGATGACCTTAGAAGGAAGAACTGGTCCCCCGAGCGGCGAATGGGGCGAGATCGACTGCGCGCAGAGCATCCACAGCCTCTACGACTATCTCGACGGTGAACTCACCGAGGACCGTCGCCGCGGGCTCCAGGAGCACCTCGACCGCTGTGCGCCCTGCGTTGAGAAGTACCAGTTCGAGGCTGAGCTCCGCCGCATCGTCGCCGACCGCTGCAAGGACCACGTTCCCGACGCGCTGCGCCAGCGCGTCGCCAACGCCATCGACCACGAGCGGCTGAAGAGTCAGAGCTAGGACGTCGTCGCCCCATGGGCACCGTGGATGACGACGTCGGTCCAGAACTGGCGGCCTGGGATGTCGCGCTGCGCATCGGCCGGGGGGCCTCGCGCTTCTCGACGCCGCTCGACGCGAAGACGAGGCGGCGGCTGGACACCGACTTCGACGAGGCGACGGCGCGGGCCGAGGAGCTCGTCGAGGTGGCGACCGGCCTGCGCTCGACCGCCGGCCCGGCTCGCGGGCTCGTCGTCGACCGCGCCGGCTGGATCGAGGCGAACGTCGGGTCGTTGCGACGGCTCCTCGCGCCGGCGGGCCGGGCGTTTGGCGAGCAAGGCGCCCGTGGACGCGCCCTCCTCTCCCCGGCGACGCGCACCGCCGCCGGTGTCGAGTTCGGCGTCCTGCTCGCCTGGATGTCGAGCAGGGTGCTCGGCCAGTACGACCTGATGCCGCTCGGCGGGGACGATTCTGGGGGGTTCGTCTACTACGTCGGCCCGAACGTCGTCGCGCTTGAGCGCCGCCACGGCTTCGCGCCCCGTGAGTTCCGGCTCTGGATCGCCCTACACGAGGTGACGCACCGGATGCAGTTCACCGGGGTCCCGTGGATGCGGAAGTACTTCCTCGGGCTGATCGAACGTGGCACGTCGTTGGCCGTGCCGGACGTGCGCCAGCTCCTCGAGAGCCTGCGGCGGGCCGCCGCGGAGGTCTGGGAGGGCCGGAACCCGCTCGCGGAGGGTGGAATCGTCGGCCTCATCGCCTCCTCGGACCAGCTCGCGACGTTGCGCGAGGCGCAGGCGCTGATGAGCCTCCTCGAGGGGCACGGTGAGTTCGTCATGTCGCGGGCCGGCGCGGATGAGGTGCCGGATGCCGCCCGGTTCGCCTCGGTCTTCGCGGCGCGCCGGTCAAGCGCCAAGGGCGTCTCCAAGCTCGTCCAGCAGGCGCTGGGGTTGGAGGCCAAGCTCCGGCAGTACTCGGCGGGTCGGAACTTCGTCCAAGCGGTCGACTCGGCCGGCGGCGCACAGCTGTTCGCGCGGGTGTGGCGGTCGCCCGGGGCGCTCCCGACGATGGAGGAGATCAGCGCACCCGAGAAATGGATCGCCCGGGTGGGTGGTGTCGCGGCCCTGAGCGCCTGAAGGGCGGACCGTGCTCTCCGAACTCGCCGCCGAGCTGCTCGGTCGGTGCAGGTTCCCGCCGAAGGGAGAGCCACTCGCCTGCGCCGTTTCGGGGGGAGCGGATTCGCTGGCGTTGCTCGTCCTCGCCGCGGCGGCGGGCTGTGAGGCGACTGCCTATCACGTCGACCACGGGATCCGCCCGGGCTCGGCCGCTGAAGCCGAGGTCGTGCATGCCGGCGCCGAACGGCTCGGCGTCGGGTTCGTCGGGCTGCACGTCGACGTGGCGCCGGGTCCCAACCTCGAGGCGCGCGCCCGCAAGGCGCGGTTTGCGGCCCTGCCTCCCGACGTCGCGACGGGTCACACCGCCGACGACCAGGCCGAGACCGTGCTACTGAACTTGTTGCGCGGCGCCGGTGCGGACGGACTCTCCGGCATGCGGCTCGGCCGTCGGCATCCGATCCTCGGGCTACGGCGGCAGGAGACGGAGCGTCTCGTCGCCTCGCTCGGACTTGAGGTCGTCACCGACCCGTCCAACACGGACCCGACGTACCGGCGGAACCGCATCCGGCGGGAGCTTGTCCCGCTGCTCGCCGACGTCTCGGGCCGGGACGTCGTCGCCGTGATCGTCCGGCAGGCCGAGCTGATCGCCGACGACGTCGCGGTCCTGGACGAGCTCGCCAGGGGCATCGACGCGGGAAGCGCGGCGGAGCTCACGAACGCGCCGGCAGCGCTGGCGCGCAGGGCGGTCCGGGCGTGGTGGAAGGATCAGTCGGGCGCGCCGTACCCGCCGGACTCCGGCACGGTCGAACGCGTCCTTGCCGTCGCGCGCGGTGAGGTCCTAGCGTGCGAGGTCCCCGGGGGGCGCCGGCTCCGCCGGAGCCACGGGCGCCTCGTCCTCGACGCCTGATTGCCGGTCCGGTCGTTCCCTGTCCGGCGGATGGCCGAGAACCGTGCCGAACAACCATTTCAGTGAACGATCGGCAAACGGTAGGGTCATTGGCGTGACAAGTCGCGACGTCGGCCCCGGGCGTGACAACGACCCGCTCGCGGGCCTCAGTCTAGGCCGGGTTCTCATCTCCGAAGACGAGATCACGCGCCGCGTCGCCGAGCTCGGCGCCGAGATCACTCGGGACTACGGCGGCCGCGCGCCGCTGCTGATCGG
The DNA here is from genome assembly GCA_050013835.1 of Acidimicrobiales bacterium. Taxonomy (GTDB): domain Bacteria; phylum Actinomycetota; class Acidimicrobiia; order Acidimicrobiales; family Bog-793; genus Bog-793. The sequence goes on along the minus strand of JBEKEM010000009.1, from coordinate 87,794 downwards.
CGTGCTGAAGGGGGCCTTCGTCTTCATGGCGGACCTCGCCCGGGCGATCCGCCTCCCGGTCGAGATGGACTTCATGGCCGTCTCGTCGTACGGGACGGCGACCAAGACGAGCGGGATCGTCCGGATCGTGAAGGACCTCGATGTCGACCTCGTCGACCGGCACGTGCTCATCGTCGAGGACATCGTCGACAGCGGGTTGACGCTCTCGTACCTGCGGAAGGGCCTGTCGGCGCAGAACCCGGCGAGCCTGGAGATCTGCGCTCTCCTCTTGAAGACCGACCAGCAGCGGGTGGACTTGAAGATCCCCTACGTCGGTTTCGAGATCCCCCCCGACTTCGTCGTTGGCTACGGGCTGGACGTCGCCGAGGTCTACCGGAACCTGCGTGACATCCGCATCATGGACGGCGCGACCTCGTGACGGGTGGGTCGGAGCCGTTGCCGGCGGGCGTCGACTTGGAGCGCGCCACGGCCGCGGTGCGAGAGCTCCTCGCCGCCGTCGGCGAGGACCCCGACCGGGCCGGGCTGCTGGACACGCCGGCCCGGGTCGCCGCGATGTACGCCGAGCTCTTGGAAGGGATGACGAGCCCGGCCGACGCCGAGCTCGAGGTTACCTTCTCGGCGAACCATGACGAGATGGTGATGGTGAAGGACATCCCGTTCTCCTCGCTGTGCGAGCACCACCTCGTCCCGTTCGTCGGGGTCGCCCATGTCGCCTACATCCCGAACGTCGACGGCAGGATCATCGGGCTGTCCAAGATCGCCCGTCTCGTCGACAACCACGCTCACAAGCTCCAGCTCCAGGAGCGGCTAACGAGTCAGATCGCCGAGACGATGGAACGGTCGCTGAAGCCACGGGGCACGCTCGTCGTGCTCGAGGCGGAGCACCTCTGCATGACGATCCGGGGAATCCGCAAGCCGGGCTCCCGCACCGTCACGTCGGCGGTCCGTGGCCTTTTCCGGACGGACGTCGCGACCCGCGCCGAAGCGATGGCGTTCGTGCGGGCCAGGTCCTGAGCGGCGCGTCCGGCCTGGTCAATCGCCCGAACCCCGGGGTTGACGCCCCCGCGGCCCGGTAGGCTTGTGGTGTGAGGCCGCTCGTCATGGGCGTCGTGAACGTCACACCCGACTCGTTCTTCGACGGGGGGCGCTACTTCGACCACGGATCGGCGATCGCCCGCGGCCGGGAGATGATCGCGGAGGGAGCCGAGATCATCGACGTCGGCGGGGAGTCGACCCGTCCGGGTGCCGACCCGGTTCCCGAGGAGGAGGAGCTCCGGCGGGTCCTGCCCGTGGTCGAGGCGCTGGCCGACGAGGTGCGCGTCTCGATCGACACGATGAAGCCAACCGTCGCCGTCGCCGCATGCCGGTGCGGCGCCACCCTGGTGAACGACGTAGCCAACCACTCGGCCCAGGCCGCCGCCGAGGCACACGCCGGGCTCGTCGTCGTGCACATGCGCGGAACGCCGAAGAGCATGCAACACGACCCCCATTACGACGACGTCGTCGCCGAGGTCTTCGCCGCGCTCGGGGTGGCAGCCGCCGAGGCGCGCCACGTCGGCGTGACCGAGGTGTACGTCGATCCCGGTATCGGTTTCGGCAAGACCGTCCAGCACAACCTGCAGCTACTGCGGTCGCTGCCGGAACTCGTCGCCCGCGGCGTCCCCGTCCTCGTCGGGACGAGCCGGAAGTCGTTCCTCGGCCGGCTGGCGGGCCCGCCCGGCGCCGAGCCGCTGCCCCCCGGCGACCGCCTCGAGGGTTCGCTCGCCACCGCGGTCTGGGCGATGGTCGCCGGGGCGGCGATCGTCCGGGTCCACGACGTCGCCGAGACGGTCCAGGCGGCCCGGCTTGTCGGTGGGTCTGCGCCTGACGCGCCCAGGGCGGCGCACCTGTCGGCGGAGGGGGTGGGCCGATGAAGGGTCGCTGGGCGGCCGGGATCGTCCCACGCAACTTCGCCTGGATCATCAAGGGACACCTCGCAGTCAGCGAGCGGCCCGGGGGGAGCGCGCCCGACCACCGGCGGGTGCGGCGCCAGGAGGAGATCTTCTGGCTGCGGGCACAGGGATTCACGCGGGTCGTCTCGCTTCTGCCGTCGACGCACAACCTCCACGCCTACGAGGAGCTTGGCCTCGAGCACGCCCACGTGCCGATGGGGGCGTACTCGGATATCCCCGCCGTCCTCGGCGATCTCTACCCCAAACTCCTCGGCTGGCTGCACGCCGGGGAACGGATCCTCGTTCACCAGGACGAGCTCGGCGACCGCCTCGCGGGCGTCTTCGCCGGCTTCCTCTGGTGGAGCGGGATGATCCCCGAGCCGCCGCTCGCGATCTCGGCGATCGAGCACCTGCTGCGCCGACAGCTCGGCTCCGTCGGGAGGAAGATCGCCACGCAGGCGATGGAGGTCCCGCTCCCGCCCGAGGAGGACCGTCGCCATCCGGCCCCGCCGCCCGAGGAGACCGTCGTCGACCTGCGGCCCGACGACGGCGAGCCGATCGCCCCGGCAGCGGCGCCCGCACGCGGAACCTCGCCGCGGGCTCCCGTCCCCGCTTCCCAAGCGCCGGGGGCGACGGTGGCCCCGGTCGCCGACCTCGCGTCGAGGCGACCGGCGCGCCGCGCCCGTCGATCACCGGAGGGCAACGGGCCGCCGCCCGGGGGACCGCGGAAGCTGGCATCTCCCGCCCCGGGCCGCGCCAGTGCCGCGACGCGCGAGCCCCGACCTGGTGCCTCCCGTACCCCGGCGGCCGCGCCCGGCCCCAAGCCGGCGCCGACCGTGACGCCCAAGCGGGTGCCGCATCCGGCGAAGACCACCGGGCTGAAACCGGCCCCGAAGGGCGGGGCCACGACCGCCCGGGGCGCCAAGGCGGCAGGCAGACCGCGCCCGACTCCGGCGCCGCCGCGCCGCCGCCGGGGTTCGCGATGAGCGACGCGATCGAGATCCGCGGACTGCGCGTGCTCGCGACGCACGGCGTGCTCGCGCAGGAGCGGGACCACCCGCAGCCTTTCGAACTCGACCTCTCGGTGGAGACCCCGTTCGACGGGGCGGCGGCGTCGGACGACCTCGGGCGGGCGGTCGACTACTCGGGCATCGTCGCTGTGGTGCGGGAACTGGTGGCCTCGTCGCATTTCCAGCTCCTCGAGGCGCTGGCCGAGGCCGTGGCGGCGGCGGTGCTCGCCGACCGGCGCGTCGAAGCGGTCACCGTCGCCGTGCGCAAGCTCCGGCCGCCGGTCGCAGCGGACGTTGCCACGATCGGTGTGCGCGTCACCCGCCGCCAGGGCGACACCGTGATGCGGACCGCCTGAGGACGCGCCGAGCAGCCGTGGACGCCTATCTCGGGATCGGGTCGAACCTGGGCGACCGCTGGGCGAACCTCCGCTCCGCCGTCGCGGGCCTGGCGGAGGTCGACGACGGCATCGTCGTTTCGCCGGTGTACGAGACAGCATCCGTCGGGGGCCCGGCGAACCAGGGGCCCTATCTCAACTGCGTCGCGCGCATCGACACGTCGCTTCCTCCGAGGGAGCTCCTTGGGGTCGCCCAACGGCTGGAGGCCGCGGCGGGCAGGGTGCGCATCGAGCGCTGGGGACCGCGCACGCTCGACGTGGACATCCTCATTTGCGAGGGCTTCACGAGCGAGGAGCCGGACCTCGTCGTGCCGCATCCGAGGATGTACGAACGCGCCTTCGTGCTCGCTCCCCTCGAGGACCTTGACGCCTCGCTCGTCCCCGCGGACTGGCACACCCGGGTCGCCGTCGACCGGGGCAGCCTGAAGCGGGTCGGTGCGCTGCTCGGGCCGTTCACCGCGGCGGCGAGTCCACATCCGGGCGACGCCGACGCCGACAACCCGAGCCAGGGACCCGGGCGTTGAGCGCGATGGGGTCCGAGGTGATCGGAGGTGAGCTGGCCGAGACGATTGGCGATCTCGACCGGTCGTTGGCCGGGCACCGGCGCCGCGGGTCGTCGATCGGGTTCATCCCGACGCTTGGCGGGTTGCACAGGGGCCACGGGGCGCTGATCGAGGCGGCACGGCGGGCGAACGACATCGTCGTCGTCTCGGTCTTCCTCAATCCGACCCAGTTCGGGGACCAAGCCGACCTCGCCCGCTACCCTCACGACCTTGCAGCGGACAGGGCGCTCGCCGTCTCGGCCGGTGCTGACATCGTTTTCGCACCACCGCTAGAGGAGATGTACCCGGCCGGAGCGGGCCTCGTGACGGTCGATCCCGGTTCCCTCGGCGACATGCTCGAGGGCGCGACCCGGCCGGGACACTTCCGCGGCGTCGCCACCGTCGTGACGAAGCTCCTCGCGATCGTCGCGCCCACGGCGGCCTACTTCGGCGAGAAGGACTACCAGCAGCTCGTGATCGTCCGGCAGTTGGTTGCCGACCTGTCGCTCGGAACGCGCGTCGTCGCGTGCCCGACAGTGCGCGACCCGGACGGCTTGGCGGTCTCGAGCCGCAACGCGTTCCTCGGCCCCTCCGACCGCCGGGTCGCCACCGTCCTGTTCCGGGCGCTCACCGCCGGGGCCGCCGTCGTGGCTGCGGGAGTCGCCGACGGGACCCGTGTCGAGGCGACGATGCGTGCGACCGTTTCAGCCGAGCCAGCGGTGGACCTCGACTACGCGACGGTCGTCGCCGACGGCAGTCTGGAGCAGTTGACCGTCGTCGCCGGGGACGTCGTCCTCCTCATCGCGGCCCGGCTGGGGGACGTGCGGTTGATCGACAACCTGCGGGTCGGGCGATGAGCGGGGAGGCGCGCCGGGAGTCGTTCGACGCCCTGGTCGTCGGGAGCGGGATCGCCGGGTGCACGACGGCACTCGAGCTCGCCCGGCTTGGTGCCGGGCGCGTGGCTCTCGTCACCAAGGGCCGCCTCGACGAGTCGACGACCGCCTGGGCACAGGGCGGGATCGCGGCGGCGCTCTCGCGCGCACAGGACTCGATTGCCCTCCACGAGGCCGACACGCTGCGCGCCGGTGGCGGCCTTTCCGATCCCGACGCCGTGCGGGTGCTCGTCGCCGGAGGGCCGGCCGCCGTGCGGGCGCTCATCGGGCGGGGGGCCGTGTTCGACCGCGACGACGGCGTCGGGCTCGCCCGGGCCCGGGAGGGGGGCCACTCCGTCGCCCGCGTGATACACGCCGGCGGCATGGCGACCGGTGCCGAGGTGATCCGGGCGCTCACCGCCGCCCTCGCAGACAGCAGCGTCTCCGTGCTCGACGGCCACTACGTCACCGACCTTCTGGTCGAGCGAGACCGGTGCGCGGGCGTGTCGTGCCTCGACGGCGGCCTACGACGGTTGCGGCTCGACGCCGACGCCGTCGTGCTCGCCACCGGGGGCGTGGGCGTGCTCTTCGACGTGACGACGAACCCCGCCGGAACGACGGGGGACGGCGTCGCCCTCGCCCTGCGTGCCGGGGTGCCGGTCGCCGATCTCGAGTTTGTCCAGTTCCACCCCACCGCCCTCTGCGTCGAGAGGGAGCCGAGGCCGTTGCTCTCGGAGGGGTTGCGCGGCTACGGTGCCCTGCTCGTCGACCGGCACGGCGAGCGCTTCGTCGACGAGCTCGCCTCGCGGGACCTAGTGAGCCGCGCCATCGTCACTCGGATGGAACGCGACGGGGTACGGAACGTCTTCCTCGACGCCCGGGCGGTCCCCGACTTCGCCGGCAGGTTCCCGACCATCGCGGCGACGCTCGCCGCGGAGGGGTTCGACGCCGGGAAGGACCTGTTGCCGGTCGCCCCAGCGGCGCACTACCTGTGCGGGGGCGTCGTCACGGACCTCGCCGGCCGCAGCGCGCTGCGCGGCCTACTCGCAGTCGGCGAGGTCGCCTGCACCGGCGCGCAGGGCGCCAACCGGTTGGCGTCGAACTCGTTGCTCGAAGGGCTCGTCTTCGGCTCCCGGGCGGCAGCTGCCGTCGCCGAGGGCGCGGTCGATCCGCAGCCCGACGGCGCCCTAGCGGGCGTGCTCACTCCCGAGAAGGCCGACATCCCTGTCCGGTTCATCGACGCCGGCGAGTTCGGTCCACCGCGCCCCCCGGGGCCCGGGGTGCCGGCCGGCGATCTCGACGTGGCCCGCGCCGAGCTGCGCGAGGCGATGAGCCTGCGCGCCGGGGTCAACCGCGACGCCGCCGGGCTGGCCTCGCTCGTGCCGGTGCTCCGGCGTGCCCGGAGCGTCGCCGCCGGCGCCGAGGGGGTCGCCGCCGGGGAACTGCGGAATCTCGTCGAGGTGGGGTCGTCGCTCGCCGCCGCGGCGCTCGTCCGGACCGAGACCCGGGGGGTCCACGCCCGGTCCGACGCCCCTGGGCGCGATGATGCGGACTTCCGGGTGCGTGTGGCGGTGAAAGCGCGGGACAAGCGATGACGATGCTCGACGACGTGTACCCACCGATCGACGAGGTGCGCCGGGCCGTCACGCTCGCCCTCGCCGAGGACATCGGTCCGATCGGCGACCTCACCGGATCGCTTGTGCCGGCTGACGCCGTGGCCCGCGCTTCGTTCATCGCGCGCACCGGGGGGGTGATCGCCGGGACGAGCTGTGTGCGCGAGACCTGCCGCGAGCTCGACGCCGGGCTCGACCTCACCGTGCTCGTCGAGGACGGCGGTCCCGTCGAGCCCGGGAGCGTCGTCGCCCGTGTCATCGGCCCGTTCCGGTCGCTCCTCATCGCCGAGCGGACCGCCCTCAACTTCCTGTGCCACCTCTCGGGCGTGGCGACGCTGACCCGCCGCTACGTCGAGGCCGCCTCCGCCGTCAATCACGGCGCGAGGGTGCGCGACACGCGCAAGACCACGCCGGGGCTGCGCGCCCTCGAGAAGGCGGCGGTGCGGGCCGGCGGGGGCATCAACCACCGGGCCTCGCTCTCGGGGGGAGTGCTCGTGAAGGACAACCACCTCGGCGGGGTGTCGCTCTCGGAGGCCGTCCTCCAGGCGATCGAAAGGTGGCCGGGCCGTTTCATCGAGGTCGAGTGCGACAACCTCGAACAGGTCTCCCTCGCTGTCGGGGCCGGGGCCGCCGGCGTCATGTGCGACAACATGACGCCCGAGGAGGTCCGCCAGGCGGTCGACATCGTGCAGGCCCACCCGCGGGGCCGTGCCGGGGCCGTCCTCGTGGAGGCGTCCGGCGGGATCACGCTCGAGAACATCGCTGCCTATGCCCTGGCGGGGGCCAATTTGATCTCGGTGGGGGCGATCACGCACTCGGCGCCGATCCTCGACATCGGCCTCGACATCGAGGGCTGAACGGCGCCGGCGAACGGCCTCCGGGGTCGTGGAGCTGAGTCGGACCCTCGCGATCGGGTAGACCGTTAGGTAATGCTCCTTGCCATCGATGTCGGCAATACCCAGACGGTGATCGGGGTCTTCGACGGCCCCGCCGTGCCCGCCGACCCACGGGACCGTCGGCCGGGCGAGCTGCCGGGCCTGGCCCACAGCTGGCGGATCTCGACGGACGGCGACCGCACCGCCGACGAGTACGCGGTCACGGTCCGCCAGCTGCTGGCGACGGCCGGGATCGCGCCGCGCGGAGATGCCCCGGCTGCCGCGACGCCGGCAAGGGAGGTCGGCGGCGTCGTCGTCTCGTCTTCGGTCCCGTCCGTGACGGCGGCGCTGCGCCGGATGGTCACAGACTGGTTCGCCGTCCCGCTCGTCGTCGTCGAGCCCGGGATCCGCACCGGCATGCCGATCCTCTACGACAACCCCAAGGAGGTCGGGGCCGACCGCATCGTCAACGCCGTCGCGGCGATCGATCTCTTCGACGGGCCCTCCGTCGTCGTCGACTTCGGGACAGCGACGACGTTCGACGTCATCAGCGCCGCCGGCGAGTACCTCGGCGGCGCGATCGCTCCCGGGCTGGAGATCTCGATGGGCGCCCTCTTCGAGCACGCCGCCGCACTGCGGCGGGTGGAGCTCATCGCACCGGCGAACGTGATCGGCCACTCGACGGTCGAGTCGATGCAGTCTGGCGCCGTCTACGGGCACGCCGCCCTCGTCGACGGGATCTGCCGACGCATCTTCGCCGAGATCGGCGAGGCGACCGTCATCGCCACCGGCGGGCTGTGCGGTGTGGTCGCGCCGCACTGCACGGCCGTGACCATGATCGAGCCGTGGCTGACGCTCCACGGGCTGCGGATCCTCTACGCCCGCAACTCGCCCGCCGGGGCCGGGGAGGCGTTGCCGTGAGCGCCGGCGAGCGGCGCGACGTGCCCTACCGGTTCCCGGGAACGACGGCGGCGGCCGCGGTCGCGACGGCACACGCCGGTCTCGCTCCCGGCGAGTCGTCCCATGTCGAGGTGGCGGTGGCCGGACGGGTCATGCTCTTCCGTCCCCAGGGTGGCGCCGCCTTCGCCGACCTGCGCGACTGGACGGGGTCGATCCAGCTCTACGCCGTGGCCGAGGAGACCGAGCGGTTCGACGAGTTCGTCCGGTTGGGGCTCGGCGACTGGATCGGGGCCGCCGGCGAGGTCGTCCGCACCCGTCGGGGGGAGCTCTCCGTGAAGGTCGTTACCTGGCTGCTCCTCGCCGAGAACCGGCGGGGCTTCGGCGACAAGTGGAAGGGGGTCCACGACGTCGAGACCCGCTTCCGCCAGCGCGAGGTCGACCTTTGGGCGAACGAGGGGGTCCGCGAGACGTTCCTGCTGCGCAGTCGGGTGGTTCGCTCGATCCGGGAGAACCTCGAGCGGCGGGGCTTCGTCGAGGTCGAGACCCCGGTCCTCCAGGCGCAGGCCGGCGGGGCGAACGCGCGCCCGTTCGTGACGCACTTCAACTCGCTGCACGCCGACTTCGCGCTCCGGATCGCCACGGAGCTCTACCTGAAGCGCCTTGTCATCGGCGGGTTCGAGCGGGTCTACGAGATCGGCAAGGACTTCCGCAACGAGGGCCTGTCGCCGACCCACAACCCGGAGTTCACCGTCCTCGAGGCCTACCTCGCCTACGGCGACTTCTCCGACATGACGGCCCTCGTCGAGGACCTCGTCCTCCAGGCGGCGATCGCCGCCGACGGGGAGGGCGTCGTCACCTTCCAGGGGCGCCCCGTCGACCTGAGCGCCCCGTGGCGGACCCTCACGGTGGAGGAGGCGATCCGCGAGGCGACGGGGGAGGACTGCGCGCTGGAGAGCGGCCCCGAGGCGCTGCGGGCGACGGCCGGCAGGCTGGGCGTGCCGGTCGAGGAACGCTGGGGCCCGGGCAAGGTCCTCGCCGAGATTTACGAGCGGACGACCGAGCACGCCCTGTGGGACCCGGTCCACGTCATCGACTATCCGGTCGAGGTCTCGCCGCTCACCCGGCGGCACCGCACCAAGCCCGGCACGGCGGAGCGGGCGACCTCGGTCGTCGCCGGCCGGGAGATCGCCGAGTCCTACAGCGAGCTCGTCGACCCGGTCGACCAGCGGGCACGCTTCGTCGCCCAGGCGGCCGAGCGGGCCGCCGGCGACGACGAGGCGATGCCGGTCGACGAGGACTTCCTGCGGGCGCTCGAGCACGGGATGCCGCCGACCGGGGGGGTCGGCATGGGGATCGACCGGCTCGTCATGCTGCTCGCCGACAAGGCGAGTATCAAAGAAGTGATGCTCTTCCCGGCGCTGCGCCCGGAGGCGGACCGGTCCGGGGAGCCCGGACCCGACGGAGCGGCCGGCTAACTCGCCAGCGCCCGCATCGAGCGGTCGAGGTCGTCGACGAGCCGCAAGCCCAGCCCGCGCAACGAGCGCGCGACGCCGCCGTCGTCGAGTCGCCGGGCGATCTCTCCCGCCTCGAGGGCGTAGTGGCGGGCGACGTCCTGGGACTCGGTGATCCCGTCGGACTCGGCGACGAGCGCCCGGGCGAGCTCGACCTCCTCGTGGTCGAGCGGCCGTCCGAGCAGGCGGCGCAGCTCCGGTCCGACCTGCCGGTCGACGAGGGCGCGCTGCACGGGGAGGGTGTAGATCCCTTCGGCGAGGTCCTGACCGGGAGGCTTCCCCGACTCCTCCTCGGTCGCGACGATGTCGAGGATGTCGTCGCGAATCTGGAAGACGTAGCCGAGGGTCTCGCCGAAGGCGGTCAGCGCCTCGGTGTCGCGCCGGTCGAGGCCGGCGGTGAGGGCGCCGACGCGGCAGGCTGTCCCCATCAGGGCGCCGGTTTTGTCGGCGATGGCGGTGAGGTAGTCCTCGACGCTGCGGTCGATCCGGTAGACGGAGCGCACCTCCGCGATCTGGCCCTGGCACAGGCGCGCGAGCGTCGTGGCGATGGTGGCGGCGATCTCCGTGCCGAGCGAGGCGGCGATCTCGGCGGAGCGGGCGAGCAGGAAGTCGCCGACGACGACGGCGAGGAGGTTCCCCCAGCGGCCGTTCACGCTGACGACGTTTCGCCGCCGGGTGGCCTCGTCCATGACGTCGTCATGGTAGAGCGAGGCGACGTGGACGAGCTCGACCGACACCCCGCCGAGCAGGGTGTCCTCGGTGATGGGGTCGCCGTCGAGGCTGGCCGCGGCGAGCGTCAGCGTGGGCCGCAGCCGCTTGCCCCCCGCCCCGATGAGGTGGGAGGCGATCTCGTCGACGAACGGCTCGCCCGAGAGCACGATCTCGCGCAACGTCACCTCGAGCCGGGCGAGGTCGGCGGCGCCGACGGGGAGCGCGAAGGGGTCCTGGGCTTCCATCAGACCCGCACGATACGCCACCGCCGTGCGTTGCTGGCAACGAAGGCAGGTGGCGGACGGCGGTCGCGCGCCTGGCCGGGTCGGCCCGACCGCGGTCGGCGTGGGACCTCCCGATAGACTACGGGCAGCGTCTTCTCACAAGGGAGTGGATTTTGTTCGAGCGGTTCACAGACCGGGCGCGCAGGGTGCTGGTTCTGGCCCAGGAAGAGGCGCGCCTGCTCAACCACAGCTTCATCGGAACCGAGCACATCCTGCTCGGGCTCATCCACGAGGGTGACGGAATCGCTGCCAAGGCGCTCGAGTCCCTCGGCATATCCCTCGAAGCCGTGCGCGAGAAGGTCGAAGAGACGATCGGACCCGCCGGCACGGCACCGACCGGCTCGCCGCCCTTCACTCCCCGCGCGAAGAAGGTGCTTGAGCTGTCGCTGCGCGAGGCGCTGCAGCTCGGTCACAACTACATCGGGACCGAGCACATGCTGCTCGGGCTCGTCCGCGAGGGCGAGGGCGTGGCCGCCCAGGTCCTCCAGAGCCTCGGGGCCGACCTGCCCCGTGTTCGCCAGCAGGTCATCCAGCTGCTCTCCGGCTACCAGGGCCGCGAAACTGTCGGCGCCACCGCCGGCCCAGCGGGGGCCGAGCAGAACCCGGGGAGCTCCCCCGTCCTCGACCAGTTCGGCCGCAATCTCACGCAGCTCGCCCGGGATCGCAAGCTCGACCCGGTGATCGGGCGCGAACGCGAGATGGAACGCGTCCTGCAGGTGCTCTCCCGGCGCACGAAGAACAACCCGGTCCTCATCGGCGAGCCGGGCGTCGGCAAGACCGCCATCGTCGAGGGGCTCGCCCAGAAGATTGTGGCCAACGACGTGCCCGAGACGCTGAAGGGCAAGCAGCTCTACACGCTCGACCTCGGCGCGCTCGTCGCCGGCAGCCGCTACCGGGGCGACTTCGAGGAGCGCCTGAAGAAGGTGCTCAAAGAGATCCGCACCCGGGGCGACACGATCCTTTTCATCGACGAGCTGCACACGCTCGTCGGTGCCGGGGCGGCCGAGGGGGCGATCGACGCCGCCTCGATCCTGAAGCCCATGCTGGCGCGGGGCGAGCTGCAGACGATCGGCGCGACGACGCTCGACGAGTACCGCAAGCACCTCGAAAAGGACGCCGCCCTCGAGCGCCGCTTCCAGCCGATCAAGGTCGAGGAGCCGACGCTCGCCCACACGATCGAGATCCTGAAAGGCCTGCGCGAGCGCTACGAGCAGCACCACCACGTGACGATCACCGACCAGGCGCTGGTCGCGGCGGCGAACCTCGCCGACCGGTACATCTCCGACCGCTACCTGCCGGACAAGGCGATCGACCTCATCGACGAGGCCGGGAGCCGCCTGCGGATCCGCCGGATGACGACTCCTCCCGAATACAACGCGGTCGAGGCGGAGCTCGCCAAGATCCGGGAGGACAAGAGCGCCGCCCTCACGCGCAACAACCTCGAGGCCGTCGAGAAGCTCGCCGAGCAGGAGCGCCAGAAGCTCGAGCGCAAGACCACCCTGGAAAAGGAGTGGCGCGCCGAGGGCGTCGAGCTGTTCGACGTCGTCGACGAGGACGTCATCGCCGAGGTGCTGGCGAACTGGACGGGCATCCCCGTCTACAAGCTCACCGAGGAGGAGACGGCGAAGCTGCTGCGCATGGAGGAGGAGCTCCACAAGCGGATCATCGGCCAGGAGGACGCCATCAACGCCCTGTCGCGGGCGATCCGGCGCACCCGGGCCGGACTGAAGGACCCGAAGCGCCCCTCGGGGTCGTTCATCTTCCTCGGCCCGACTGGGGTGGGCAAGACCGAGCTCGCCAAGGCCCTCGCCGAGTTGCTCTTCGGTGAGGAGACCTCGCTCATCCAGCTCGACATGAGCGAGTACATGGAGAAGCACACCGTCTCCCGCCTCGTCGGCTCGCCGCCGGGTTACGTCGGCTACGAGGAGGGCGGCCAGCTCACCGAGGCGGTCCGGCGGAAGCCCTTCGCCGTCGTGCTCTTCGACGAGATCGAGAAGGCGCACCCGGACGTGTTCAACGCCCTTCTGCAGATCCTCGAGGACGGCCGGCTCACCGACGCCCAGGGCCGCGCGGTCGACTTCAAGAACACCGTGCTCATCATGACCTCGAACCTCGGGACGGCGGACCTGCGCAAGACCCAGGTCGGCTTCTCGCACGCCTCGCAGGCCGTGACGTACGAGCGGATGAAAGCGAAGGTCCAGGACGCCCTGAAGCAGCACTTCCGCCCGGAGTTCCTCAACCGGATCGACGAGGTCATCGTCTTCCACGAGCTCTCGATGGAGGAGGTCGTCCAGATCGTCGACCTGATGATCCGCCGGCTGTCCGATCAGCTCGACAGCCAGGGCATCGGGCTCGAGCTGACGAGGTCCGCCAAGGAGTTCGTCGCTGCCCGCGGCTACGAGCCGAGCCTCGGCGCGCGGCCCCTGCGGCGGGCGATCCAGCAGCTCATCGAGGACCCCCTCTCGGAGAAGATCCTCTGGAAGGAGTTCCGGGTCGGCGAGACGATCATCGTCGACGCCGAGGACGGCGTCATCGTCTTCAAGGCTGTCGACGGCATCTCCCCGCCGCCCGTCGAGCTTGCCGAGGCGGGCGCGGACTCCTAGCTCCAGGCTCCGGCCCGCGATCCCCCCGCCGCGGGCGCTTGGGTCCTCGACCGGAGGGAATGCCGGTCCGGCGACCCGTTTCGGATACCCGACGGGTGTGCGCCGAGGAGGCGACAGCCCCGGGGCGGACGGCTGGAACCGACCGGTCACCGAGGAGTTCCGCGCCCGTGGTGGTCGGATCGGAGCCCGGTCCGCGAACGAACCGTCGCTTCTCCTCTACCGCTCCGGCGCGAGGATCGGCGACGAGCGGGTGGGCCCGTTCCTGCAACAAGAGGATCGTCGGGGGCTACGGGGTCCTCGCGTCCTTGGGGGAGTCCCTTGAACCCGGCTCACACCTCGGCCTGAGGGCGTTCCCGCGATCCCGGCCGGGGTCGGCGAGGCGCGCGCGGGCCGGTCCGGGAGAGGGGGCAAGGACCACCCCGGCCGTGCGGACCACGGGGTCAGGACGACGCACGGGATTCCCGTTGTCATCTCGACCTGGTTCGCTCGCCGCGCGCCCGCCCACAGGTCCCTCCGCCCGGCGCCGGCGAGACGCCACCCAGCCGCCGTCCCCGGACCGGTAGAATAGTGTCACGTCGTGACCGCAGGCCGAGCGGTAATCGTCCGCCGGGTCAGGTCTTTGCGGCCAGTGAATCTCTCCCGAAACGTGAGGAGTCGCGAGTGTTCGACGTCGGCGACAAGGTCGTCTACCCCCACCACGGTGCGGCGGTGGTCGAACGGCGCGAGATGCGCGAGGCGTTCGGCGAGAAACGCGAGTACCTCGTCCTGCGACTCGCCTACGGCGACCTGACCCTGATGGTTCCCTCGGACAACACCGAGGAGGTCGGGCTGCGCGAGGTCATCAACGACGAGGAGGTCGAGGAGGTCTTCGCCGTCCTTCGCAAGAAGGAGGCTCGGATGCCGACGAACTGGTCCCGCCGCTACAAGAACCACGTCGAGAAGCTGAAGTCCGGCGACATCTACCAGGTCGCCGAGGTGGTGCGGAACCTTTCGATCCGCGACAAGGACAAGGGGCTCTCGGCCGGGGAGAAGCGCATGCTGAACCGCGCCCGGCAGATCCTCGTGTCGGAGCTGACATTCGCCATCGGCGTCTCCGAGGCCGAGGCCGAGGAGCGGCTGAACGCCGCCCTCCCCTAACCCGGGGACCGCGGGCCGGATCCGTGCCGGACGGCGTATGGGCGGTCGTCGTCGCCGGTGGTGAGGGCCGCCGTTTCGGCGGGCCCAAGCAGTTCTCCCGCGTCGGCGGGCGCCTCATCGTCGAGTGGGCGGTCGACGCGGCGAGAACGGCGGCCGACGGCGTCGTCCTCGTCGTACCGCCAGCCGACGTCGACGAGGCCGCCCACCACGCCGGGTGCTCCGTCGTCGTCGCCGGGGGCGCGACACGGGCGGGATCGGTGCGCGCCGGGCTTGCCCGGGTGCCGGAGGCGACCGGGATCGTGATCGTGCACGACGCGGCGCGCCCGGCCGCCTCCCCGGACCTGTTCGCCGCGGTCGTCGCTGCCGTCCGCGCCGGCGCGGACGCGGCGGTGCCGTGCCTGCCGGTCGCCGACACCCTGAAGCGGGTGCGCGACGGCCGCGTCGAGGGCACGGTCGACCGTTCCGGTCTGAGCGCCGTCCAGACCCCGCAGGCCTTCCGCGCCGTCGTCCTACGTCGGGCGCACGAAGGCTGCCCCGAGGCGACTGATGACGCGGCCCTCGTGGAGGCGATCGGCGGCGTCGTCACCGCCGTGCCGGGCGAGGCGCACAACCGCAAGATCACCGACGCGGCCGACCTCGCCGTTGTCGGCGCGTGGCTCGGCGGCGCCGGATCAACGGCGGGGGACGGGTGAGCGAGCTCCGGGTCGGCCTCGGCGTCGACCTTCACCGCTTCGCCGACCGGGCCGATGCCCCCGACCGCCCTCTCGTCCTCGGGGGGGCGCGCTTTGCCAACGAACGGCCGCTCGCCGGGCACAGCGACGCCGATGCCGTCGCCCACGCCGTGACGGACGCCGTCCTCGGCGCGGCCGGGCTCGGTGACATGGGGGGCCACTTCCCCGACACCGACCCCGTCTGGCGCGACGCCGACAGCCTGGGGCTGCTCGCCGCGGCAGTGGCCAAGGCGGCGGCGGAGGGCTGGCGGTTCGTCAACGCCGACTGCACGCTCGTCGCCGAGCGGCCGCGCGTCGCCGGGGCCCGCGCCGAGATGGTCCGGCGCCTGTCCGCGGCCGCCGGAGGCCCGGTCCACGTGAAGGCGACCCGGCCCGAGGGCCTCGGCAGCCTCGGTCGGGTCGAGGGGGTCGCGTGCCTGGCCGTCGCACTCCTCGAGCGCTGAAGGGCGCGCCGCCCACCCGGCTGCCGGCTGGCGAGCGCCGGGAGCGCGGTCTTGGCGGCGAGCAGGTGGAGGGGCGCCGTGCCGTGCGGGAGCTCCTCGCGGTGGGCCGCCGCGCCGTGCGGGAGGTCGTCGTTGCCGAGGGCCAGGACGACTCGCCCCTCCTCGACGAAGTGATCGCCCTGGCTGCGGCCAAGGGGGTGCCGCTGCGGAGCGTCCCGGCCGCCGAACTGCGCGCGGCAGCGCGCACCGGGGCTCCCCAGGGGGTCATCGCCCGGGCGGCGCCGGTGGTGCCGGTCGGGCTCGACGAGCTCGTCGCGGCGAACCCCGGACACGTGCCGCCGCGCACGCCCGACGGCGCCGTGCCGTTCCTCGTCGTCGTCGCCGAGGTGACCGACCCCCAAAACCTCGGCGCCATCCTGCGCAGCGCCCTCGGCGCCGGGGTGACCGGGGTCGTCCTCGCCGCGCACCGGACGGCCCACCTGACGCCGGCGGCGGTGAAGGCGGCGGCGGGGGCGGTCGAGCACCTGCCGATCGCCCTCGTTGCCGGCAGCGGGCCGGCGCTCACCACCCTCGGCGAGCGCGGGGTGTGGACCGTCGCCCTCGACCCCGAGGGGGAGCAGTCGATCGGCGAGCTCGAGATCGCCACCGAGCCACTGGCGATCGTCGTCGGCGCCGAGGGGAGGGGGCTGGCGCCGCTCGTGAGGAGGCGCTGCGACGTCCGGCTCCGGATCCCGCTCTACGGTCCGGTCGGGTCCCTGAACGTCTCGGTCGCCACGGCGGTCGCCCTCTTCGCCCTGGCCGAGCGGCGGCACGGCGCGGCGGGCGGGGCGCCCTAGGGGCGATCGCACGGGCGCCTGCGCCCGGCCATCCGGAGGACCTCGCCGTAGGCTCACAGCGGTGCTCGAACGGTTCGACGACAACGCCCGGCGGGTCCTCGTGCTCGCCCAGGAAGAGGCGCGTCACCTGCGTCACGGCTTCATCGGGACCGAGCACCTCGTTTGTGGTCTCGTTCGCCAAGGTGGCACCGCGGCCGAGGTGCTGGGGAGCTTCGGCGTCTCGCTCGAGACCCTGCGGCGGCGGATCGCCGAGACGATCGGGCCCGCGCAGTCAGCACCGACCGCCTCGCCGTCCTTCACCCCCCGCTCGAAGAAGGTCCTCGAGCTGGCGGGCCGGGAGTCGACCCGACTCGGCGAGGGACCCGTCGGCCCGGAGCACATCCTGCTCGGATTGTTGAGGGAACGTGGCGGTGCAGGCGTGCAGGTGCTCGTCGGCCTCGGGGTCGACCCGGCCCGGGTCCGGCTCGAGCTCGTCCGGCTCCTGACGGAGGACGATGGCGCTGGGGTCACGGAGCAGTGGGAGGTGCGGGGCGAATCCGGAGGGCGGGCGCGGGTCACCGAGTCGCGGCTGCCCCTCTTTCTCGAGGTCCTCGGCCAGCTGGAGGAGAAGGTCGACGCGCTCGGTGCGCGGATTCAGCGGCTCGAGGACGAGCGAGGAAATACGAGCGACTGAGCCAGCAAAGCTGGCGGCGGACCATCCGGATCCCGCGATTCCCCGGGGGCGGGTGGCGATGGGGCGTCGGTGCGGCCGGCGCCGGAAGGTCCGGCCGCTAGCCGCGCTCCTCGATGGGCACGTAGTCGCGCCTCCGGCTGCCCGTGTAGAGCTGGCGGGGACGGGCGATGCGCTCGTCGGCGTCGAGCATCTCGGCCCAGTGGGCGACCCAGCCCGAGGTGCGGGCGAGGGCGAAGAGCACGGTGAACATCTCGGGCGGGAACCCCATTGCCTGGTAGATGAACCCCGAGTAGAAGTCGACGTTGGGGTAGAGCCGGCGGGACGTGAAGTACTCGTCGGCGAGGATGGCCTCCTCGAGTTTGAGGGCGACGTCGAGCAGCGGGTTCTTGCCGGCGACATCGAAGACGTCATAGGCGATCTTGCGGATGATCGTGGCCCGCGGGTCGTAGTGCTTGTAGACGCGGTGCCCGACGCCCTGGATCCGGCCGTGGCTCCCCTTCACGCTCTTTACGAAGGCGTCGACGTTGTCGACCGACCCGATCGAGGACAGCATCTTGATCACCTGCTCGTTGGCGCCCCCGTGCCGGGGGCCGTAGAGGGCGGCGCAGGCAGCCGAACAGGCCGAGTACGGGTCAGCGTGGGCGGAGCCGACGACGCGCAGCGCCGCCGTCGAGCAGTTTTGCTCGTGGTCGGCGTGCAGGATGAATAGGACGTCGATGGCGTGGGCGAGGACGGGGTTCACCTCGAAGTCCGGCCTGCCGGTGTCCCACATCATCGTCAGGAAGTTCTCGCCGAAGGGCAGGTTCTCGTCGGGCGGCACGAACTCCTCGCCGACCGAGAAGCGGTGTACGGCGGCGGCGAGAGTCGGCATCTTGGCGATCAGCCGCATCTCCTGGAGACGGCGGTTCTCCCGATCAGCGATGTCCTTGGATTCCGGGTAAAAAGTCGAGAGGGCCGCGACCGCGGCGACGAGCATTCCCATCGGGTGGGCACCCTTGTGGAACCCGGCGACGAACCGCTCCACGAACTTCTCCTCGATGAGGGCATGCCGGCCGATCTCGGCTTTCCAGGCTTGGAGCTGCTGGGCCGTCGGCAGCTCACCGTGGGTGAGCAGGTAGGCGACCTCGAGGTACGAGGACTTCTCGGCGAGCTGCTCGATCGGGTAGCCGCGATGCTCGAGGATCCCGGCGTCGCCGTCGACGAAGGTGATCGCGCTCTCGCACAGTGCCGTCGCCGAGAAGGCGGGGTCGTAGAACCAGATGCCGGGGAGCAGCTTGGAGAACTCCGAGGAGGCGATGCCCCCGTTGACGATCGGGATCTCGAGCGACTGACCGGTGCGGTTGTCGGTGATGGTGACACTCTCAGCCACTGCGGCGGCCTCCTCGAATCGACCACGCGAGTCCATTGCGATCCTAGGGGAAGAATCCAAATCGGCTGCCCGCGTGCCTGCCTACCCAGCGGCAATGGAACCGTCTCCGTCGGTGGACGGCGCCGCAGGCGCGCGGTCGAGGATCGTCGGAGACGGCCGCGTCGCTCCCCGGCGGGTGCCCAAGTCGGGGGCACCGGAAGGGCGAACCGGAGTCCGCGGGAATCCCCGTTCAGCTGTCCGGGGGCGCGCGGACCAGGACGGGGCGTTCGGGGTGGCTGTTGTCGATCACGAAGTCGGCCTTGTCCTCCGGGTGGCACGTCGCCCGGTAGAGCTGCTGTCCGGGGATGTACCGGGCGCGGTAGCGGGCGATGGCGGCGTCGACCGAGCCGAACCGGAGGGCGTCACGTGCCGCCGCCCGTCGCAGGACGGTCGGGAAGTCGACCGCCAAGAAGATGACGAGATTCCAGGCTCCAGCGAGTTCCGGCCTCTGCAGGAAGATCCCGTCGATGACGAGGATGGCGTCGTCGTCGACGTGCTCAGGGGGCGGATCGACCGGGGCGTTGGCGAACGAGTCGAAGACGCGCCTCGCACCGTTCGGGAGCCGCCCGGGCCGAGCGGGTCGAGGAGGTACCGGCGCAGCGCGTCGTAGTCGAACGAGTCGAGGTAGAAGCCTTCCGACGAGTCCTTTCCGCGCTGCAGCCGGCGTCGTCTCGGCAGGTGGAAGCCGTCGAGGGAGGCCCGCAGCGCCTCGCTGCCCCGTGCCCGCAGCGCGGACGCCAGCTCCTCGGCGAGCGTTGTCTTGCCGGCGGTGTCGACCCCATCGATCCCGATCATCAATGGCCGGTCGCGTGGCCGGCGGGAGAGGGCGAACCCGGCGAGGCGGGCGATGAGCCGCGCGCGGTCGAGTTGGCCCCCGGGCTCGGGAAGCGGATTGCGTCGTCGCGCACCGGGTAGTCGCTCGGTCCCGGCCATCGTGTTCAGTTGCCGAGCGAGAACCTGTAGACGTTGGTCTCCCGGCGGACGAAGCCGAGCTGTTCGTAGAGACGGTTGGCCTCCACCCTCGACGGGCGCGAGGTGAGGTCGACCGTCCGGCAGCCGGTCTCGACGGCAAGCCGGAGGGCGGCGCCGACGAGCTGCGAGGCGATCCCGCGCCCCCGGTGGGGGGGGTCGACGACGACGTCCTCGATCCAGGCCCGCCGGCCAGTCGGGACGGCGAAGGTCGCGAGCGACAGCGTGCCGACGATCTCGCCGTCGAGGCGCGCGACAAGCACCGTCGCCGGGCCCGCGGAGACGAGCTCCCGCAGGTCGGCGAGGTCGGGCGGGCGCGCCGAGGAGAGGTGCGCAACGAGACGCGCCATCGCCGCGGCGTCCTTCTCGGTCGGCTCGTCGAGCGCCTCGACGGTGACCAGGGTCTTGGGCATCCGGTCGAGCGTACCGAAGTGCGACGCCCGCCCGGCGTAGGGCGCGGCCGGCGCCCGGCAGGTTGGCCGTCGTCCCGGGAGGTGGCGGTGGCCAGCGTTCGGCGAGGAAGGCGAATCTGCGCCCGTTCCGCTCCATCTCGCGCCGTGGCGTCGCCGAGGCTATCCGCCTCTCCGGACGCCCTGCGGTCGAACGCCCGGTGATGGTGGTCGACTTCGCGGGTTGGAACGATGCCGCCGACGTCGCCGAGGAGGCCCGTGACCACCGGCGCCGGATGGACGAGCTCGGGCGCGAGGACGAGACCGTCGCCGCTTACGTGGCGCGGATCTCGAGGGCGGGCGAGGTGCTCGGGCCCGACCGGTCCGTCGAAGTCCTCACCGGCGCAATCGAGCGTTACCTGCGCGACGACCCCCCGCATAGGGACCTGCGCCCAACGCGGGAGGCGCGCGTGTAACGATTGCTCATGGCCGTGCGGGAGGACTGCCGCCACTACGTGATGCAGACGGTGCGCGGCTCCGAACGTACCGAGGTTTGCAAGCTCGGCGTCAACGACCAATTCCCCTTCGCCTGCCCGGACGGCTGCGTCTTTTTCGAGAAGCGCACGACGTCGTCGGCCGGCTGGAGTGTCTCGCGCGAGGGCCGGGAGACCCCGCCCAACCCCTAGTCTCCGCCGCCCGGGCGGTTTTCGAGCGCGGTCCGGCTGAGGTTGCCGGAGCGGAACCCCTCGAGGTCGAGCGTGACGTGCCGGTAGCCGGCGGCGCGGACCGCCGCGACGACGGCCCCGCGGATTGCGAGCGCCCGTTCCAGCTCGTCGAGTCCGAACTCGATGCGGGCCGTGTCGCCGTAGTGGCGGACGCGCAACACCCGGAAGCCGAGGGCTCGCAGGCCCGATTCCGCCGTTTCAACCCGTCGCAGCACCCCGACCGTGACGGGGGTGCCGTGCGGGACCCGTGAGGCGAGGCAGGCAGCCGCCGGCTTGTCCCAGGTGCGCAGGCCGAGCCGACGCGACAGGTCCCGGACGTCGCGCTTGGCGAGGCCCGCCTCGACGAGCGGGAAGACGGCGCCGCGCTCGCTCGCCGCCCGCTGTCCGGGGCGGTAGTCGGCGAGGTCGTCGAGGTTGACCCCGAGGGCGATCGTGGCGCCCTCGCGCGCCGCCGGCCCGGCGAGCACGTCCATCAACTCGCGCTTGCAGTGGTAGCAGCGGTCGAGGTCGTTGCGGGCGTAGGATTCGTCGGCGAGCTCGTTCGTTTCGACGACGAGGTGCCGCAACCCCCATTCGGCGGCGAGCGCCCCGCAGTCGGCGAGCTCGTCGGCGGCGAGCGAGGCCGAGGAGGAGGTGACGCACAGGACCCGCGCCGGACCGAGCGTCCGGTTGGCGACGTAGCCGAGGAGCGACGAGTCGGCGCCGCCGGAGAAGGCGACGACGACGCGCCCGAGCCCGTCGAGGACACGCTCGAGTCGGTCGAGGCCGGCGGCGGCGGTCACAGCTCGACCGGCGGGCTCAGCCCGCGCCCAGCGCTGCGAAGATCGCGGCGGGGGCCTTGACGAGGCCGGCAAAGAACGGGCCGAACTCCCCGTAGCGCGCCGATGCCTCGTCGTAGCGCATCGCGTAGACGCAGGACTTGATGTCGTCGAAGGTCGTGGCGAACAGCGTCACGCCCCATTCCCAGTCGTCGAGGCCGCTCGAGCCGGTGACGAGCTGGACGACCCGACCCCGGAACGTGCTCCCCACCTTGCCGTGGTTCATCATCATCCGGAGCCGCTCGTCGTAGGGGAGCCGGTACCAGTTGTCGTCACCGTCGCGGCGCCGGGACATCGGGTAGAAGCAGAAGGCGGGCATCCCCTCCGGCGGGAGCTTGGGGCGCAGTCGCGCCTGCTTTGACTCCTCCGGGACGCGCGCCGCGTACTCGGACACCTCGGTGAGCGAGACGTACGAGTATCGGGTGGGGCACCCGGCGTGCGACAGCTCGCTCTGGAGGCGGCGCAGGCGCTCGAACGACGGCCCGAGGGCGAGGACCCCGAGGTCGGCCTTGTGGCCGAGCACCTCGACGGTGACGACCTCGTAGCCGTCGGACCGGCAGCTGCCGAGCGCCGCCTCGGCGGCAACCCGGTCGGCGCCGGCGGCGTCACAGAACAGGTGGAGCGCAGCCCATCCGGGGAGACTCCCGGCGGTGGCCGCGGCGGGCGGGTCGTCGGCGGCGTCCGGCGGGGGACTCGTCACGCGGCGAGTCTACGGCGCGGCGCAAAAGGGCCCCTTCGCGCAAACGGCACGGCCGCCGGCCGGCGGTCGTGCCGTTCAGCACTCGGTGCGCTGTCTTAGTAGTCGTCCATCCCGGGCGCCGGGGCCGGCTGCTTCTCCTCCGGCTTGTCGACGACGACAGCCTCGGTCGTCAAGAAGAGCGCCGCGATCGAGGCGGCGTTCTGCAGGGCCGAGCGTGTCACCTTGGCGGCGTCGATGATGCCGGCCTTGAACATGTCCTCGTAGACGCCGGTCTCGGCGTTCAGTCCCTCGGAGGGGTTCTTCAGCCCGCGGACCTTCTCGATCACGACACCGCCCTCGAGGCCCGCGTTGACCGCTATCTGCTTCACGGGCTCCTCGACCGCCCGGGCGACGATCCGGGCACCGGTCGCCTCGTCGCCCTCGAGCTTCTCGGCGAGCTCAAGGATGGCGGGCTGGCAGCGCACGAGCGCCACCCCGCCACCGGGGACGACACCCTCCTCGATCGCAGCCTTCGTCGTCGAGACGGCGTCCTCGATCCGGTGCTTCTTCTCCTTCAGCTCGACCTCGGTTGCGGCGCCAACCTTGATGACGGCGACGCCGCCGGAGAGTTTGGCGAGCCGCTCCTGGAGCTTCTCCTTGTCGTAGTCGGAGTCGGTGTTCTCGATCTCCGTCTTGATCTGGCTGATCCGGCCCTTGATGTCGGCCTCGGAGCCGGCACCCTCGACGATCGTCGCCTCGTCCTTGGTGACGACCACCTTGCGCGCCTTGCCGAGCAGGTCGAGCGTGACGTTCTCGAGCTTCAGCCCGACGTCTTCCGAGATGACCTGGGCGGCGGTGAGGATCGCCATGTCCTGGAGCATCGCCTTGCGCCGCTCGCCGAAGCCCGGGGCCTTGACGGCGACGCTCTTGAATGTGCCGCGGATCTTGTTCACGACGAGTGTGGCGAGGGCCTCGCCCTCGACGTCCTCGGCGATGACGACCAACGGCTTGCCGGTCTGCATCACCTTCTCGAGAATCGGGAGCATGTCGCGCACGGCGGAGATCTTGGAGCCGCAGATGAGGATGTAGGCGTCCTCGAGCACGGCCTCCATCCGGTCGGAGTCCGTGACGAAGTACGGGGAGATGTAACCCTTGTCGAACCGCATCCCCTCGACGAGGTCCATCCCCATCCCGAAGGCCTGGGACTCCTCGACGGTGATCACGCCGTCCTTGCCGACCTTGTCGATCGCCTCGGCGATCATCGAGCCGATCTCGGGGTCGGCGGCGGAGATCCCCGCGACCTGGGCGATCTGGTCTTTCGAGTCGGTGTCCTTCGCCAGCTCCTTCAGATGAGCGACGGCCGTGTCCACGGCCCGCTCGATCCCGCGCTTTAGTGACATCGGGTTCGCCCCGGCGGCCACGTTGCGCAGGCCCTCGCGCACGAGCGCCCCGGCGAGCACCGTCGCCGTCGTCGTGCCGTCACCGGCGACGTCGTCGGTCTTCTTGGCGACCTCCTTGACGAGCTCGGCGCCGACCTTCTCGAAGGGATCCTCGAGCTCGATCTCCTTGGCGATCGAGACGCCGTCGTTCGTGATCGTCGGCGCACCCCACTTCTTCTCGAGGACGACGTTGCGGCCCTTCGGCCCGAGCGTGACCTTCACTGCGTCGACGAGCTGGTTCATTCCCCGTTCGAGCGCGCGCCGGGCGTGCTCATCGAACTCGATCAACTTCGACATCTCGGATGTCCTCCCTTGGCCGCTCGGGTCCTCCGAGCGTTAGCACTCTCATCAGTCGAGTGCTAATAGCAAACCACGCCAGCAGCCAGGACGCAACACGCCCAGGTGGGGGAGCCGCAGCTGGGTGTCAGCCGCCGGAGATCGCCGGGACGACCGAGAGGGTCTGGCCGTCCTCGACCGGGGTGTCGAGCCCGTCGAGGAACCGGACGTCCCGGTCGGCGAGGAAGATGTTGACGAAGCGGCGCAGCTGGCCTTCGGGGTCGACGATCCGCTCCCGCAACCCGGGGTGGAGGGCCTCGAGGTCGTCGAGCGCCTCGCGCACGGTCGTCGCCGCGACGTTGACCTCGCGCTTGCCGCCGGTGACGGGGCGGAGCTGGGCAGGGATGCGGACGACGACGCTCACTTGGGGTTCCTCCAGCTTTCTTCGAGCGCCGTGAAGGCGCCGAACGAGGGTTCGATGACCGCCGACGGGCCGAGCGTGTCGCCGAAGGCCTCGATCGTCTTCAGGCCCGTCCCGGTGATGCAGGCGACGACTCGCTCGTCGTGGCGGACGACCCCGGACTGGGCGAGTTTGGCCAGGCTGGCGATCGTCACCCCGCCGGCGGTCTCGGCGAAGATCCCCTCGGTCCGGGCAAGCAGCCGGATCGCCTCGATGATCTCGGCGTCGGTCGCCGTGGCGATCGACCCGGACGAGGCGCGCACCGCTCGCAGCGCCGCCTCACCGTCGGCCGGGCTCCCGATGGCGAGCGACTTGGCGATCGTGTCGGGGCGGACCGGGGTCGGTACCGCCTCGCCGGCCGCGAGCGCCGTGGCGACCGGGGCGCAGCCCGCCGCCTGGGCGCCGGAGATCCGAACCCGCCGGTCGCCGTCGGCGAGCCCCACCAGGGGGAGCTCGCCGAACCCCTTGTCGATCTTGGAGAGCAGGCTCCCCGAGGCGATCGGCACGACGATGTGGTCGGGGAGCTGCCAGCCGAGCTGCTCGGCCACCTCGTAGGCGAGCGTCTTGGAGCCCTCGGCGTAGTAGGCGCGCAAATTGACGTTGACGAAGGCCCAGTCGTCGCGCTCGTCGGCGATCTCGGCACAGAGCCGGTTGACCTCGTCGTAGTCGCCGCGAATGGCGACGAGGCGGGCCCCGAACACGGCGGTCATCGTGATCTTCGTGCGCTCAAGGTCGGCGGGCACGAAGACGTAGCACTCCATGCCGGCGTGGGCCGCGTGCGCCGCCACGGAGTTGGCGAGGTTGCCCGTCGAGGCGCACGCCGCCACCTTGAATCCGAGCTCGCGGGCCCGGGTCAGGGCAACCGACGTGACCCGGTCCTTGAACGAGCCGGTCGGGTTGCGGGTGTCGTCCTTTAGCCACAGTTCGCCGAGGCCGAGTTCGGCGGCGAGGCGGTCGGCCCTGATGAGCGGCGTGCAGCCGGCGCCGAGGTCGACGGCCCCGACCGGGTCGACGGGGAGGAGGTCGGCGTAGCGCCAGATGGACGGGGGGCCCGCGGCGATCCGGGCGCGGCTCACGCGGCGGGCGACGGCCTCGTAGTCGTAGACCACCTCGAGGGGGCCGAAGCACCACTCGCAGACGTAGAAGGCCCCGGGGGGAAAGAGCCGCCCACATTCACGGCAGCGCAGACCATCGGTCGGCGAGGTCAAGGCTTCCTCCTCATCGATCGGGCATTGGCACCTGGTGGCGAGCCGTATGGCTCGGAACTGGTTGCCGCGGCGTCTTCGGGCCCGTCCCTCAGCCGCTCTGGATGATGGGCCCCAGTCTGGTCGGCGTGCCCTGGCACGTCAAGACGGCCGTCGTTGCCTGCTAGGTCCCGTCAAGCGAAGATGTTCGGCGTGCCAGCCCCCGCCGAGGCGCGCGACCTCGTCATCGCCGCCACCCGGGCCCCGTTCTCGTTCGGCCTCGAGTCGGGCGGGGTGGTCGTCGGCCGTGCCGCCGGTGGGCTCGCGCCGAGCCTCGCCGCCGCCCTCGAGGGCCGGCACGCCCTGTGGGTCGCCGCCGCGGCGAGCGGACCCGAACAGGAGGTCGTGGCGCGCGGCCTGTCGATCCCGACGTCGGAGGGTCTCGAGGTCCGGCTCGTCCCGGTGCCCGACGAGGTCGCCTCCGCCCACCGGGCGATCGCCAACGGCACGCTGTGGTTGCTCCACCACGGCCTTTTCGACGCGGCGCGCCGGCCGACGATCGACCGCCGCTGGCACGAGGCGTGGAGGAGCTTCCGCGCCCACAACTTCCTGTTCGCCGACGAGATCGCCCGGATCGCTCCCGCGGCGGCGACGGTCATCGTCAACGACTACCAACTTTCGCTCGTCGGCGGTCGTCTCGCCGAGCTGCGCCCCGATCTCGCGACGGTCCATTTCACCCACACGCCGTTCTGCGGCCCGGAGGAGCTGCGGACCCTGCCGGTCGGCGTCGCGGCGGAGCTCGTCGCCTCGATCGCCTCGTGCGGAGCGGCCGGGTTCCACACGGACCGCTGGGCGGAACACTTCCGGCGCTGCGCGGCTGAGCACCTTGCCGAGGATCCCCGGGTCGTCGTCGCCCCGCTGGGAGTCGACGCCCGCCGGCTCGCCGCGGCCGCCACCGCCCCCCACGTCGAGGCGGCGCGTGCCAAGCTCGTGGCGGCCGCCGACGGCCGCCGCATCGTCTTGCGCAGCGACCGGCTCGAGCTGTCGAAGAACATCGTGCGCGGTTTCGCCGCCTTCGGGGAGCTGCTCGAGGCGGAGCCCGAGCGGCGTGACTCCGTCGTGTTCCTCGCCCACCTCTACCTGTCACGGGTGGAGCTCCCCGAGTACCGCGCCTACCGCAACGAGATCGAGCGCACCGCGGCGCGCCTAAACGAGCGCTTCGGGGCACCGGGCCGCCCTGTCGTCGTCCTCGAAATCTCCGACGACCACGACGCCTCGCTCGCCGCGCTGGGCTCGTACGACGTGCTGCTCGTGAACGCGTTGCGCGACGGGATGAACCTCGTCGCCAAGGAGGGTGCCGTGCTGAACCGGCGGGACGGCGTGCTCTGTCTCAGTCGGGAGGTCGGCGCCTTCGCCGAGCTCGGCGAGGCGGCGGTGGCCGTCGAGCCGTTCGACATCTCGGGGACCGCGGCAGCCCTCGGTCGGGCGCTCGACATGCCGGCCGCCGAGGCCCACACGCGGGCACGACGGCTGGCCGAACTCGCCGCTCTCCACCCGCCGTCCGAATGGCTCGATCGCGTGGCAGCCGAGGCGAGGTCCTCGTCCCGGGCCCGTCTCAGCGAGGGGGCCGCTTTTCCCCTCCGGTGAGCCGCCTTCCAGTGGCCCGGTCGGCGAGCTCGCCGAGAAAGCCGAGCGCGCCCCGTGGCCCGTCGACGACGACGTCGGCCATGGCGACGAGCTCCTCGGGCACCTCGGGGCTCGTCACCGCGACGCGCACCCCCTCAAAAGGGCGGGTATGGGCGAGCAAGTCGATCGCCGCGAATGCCGGGATGTCGCCGACGTCGTCACCGAGAACGCAGCCGGCCGAGCACGCCGAGAGCAGTGAAGCCACGACGGACCCCTTGTCGTTGGCGACCGGCAGGACGAGCTCGATCGCCCGCTTGCCCTGGCGGATGGCGAGGCCGTGGCGCTCGGCGAGATCGTGGGCGAGCGCCACTGACGCCGGTGCGGCTTCCGGCGCCTGGCGCCAGTGGAGCGTCAGGGCGAGCCCCTTCTCCTCGACGAGGGCGCCCCGGGGTACGCGGGCGTGAGCCTCGGCGGTCGCCGCGGCGACCACACCCGCGTAGTCGTCAACGAGTGGGTCGTAGTCGACCGTGCCGTCAGACCCGAGGTGCTCGAGCCCGTAGTGCCCGTACACCCCCAGGTGGGCGAGTTCCGGCCCGATGCCGAGGTGCGCCACGAGGAAGGAGACCGGCCGGCCGGACACGACGGCAACGGTTCCGTAGCAGGCGATCAGTCGGGAGAGGACCCCCACGGCTCCGGGGAGCGGGGGCGCCTCGTTGGGGTTCGGGACGATCTCGGCGAGGGTCCCGTCGTAGTCGACGATCACTCCGGTCGTCGTGGGCTGCGCCGCGAGAAGCGCCAGTGCCCGTTCGACGGCCGGGTTCAGTGCGGTCGACGTTGACGGGGGGCTTCGGCGAAGAACGCGGCGCGCCGGCGCTCGGCGCGGCGGCGCCTCGTCCGGTGGACGACGAGCGGGTCGTAGGCGACGGCGTCATTGGAGTCGGCGAGCGTCGAGACGATCGCGTAGTACCGCGCCGGGGAGATGCCGAGCCGGGCACGGATCGCGTCCCGCTTGCTCGATTGAGCGGTCGTCATCCACCATTCGCGCTCGAAATCAAGCACCGCGCGCTCGAGTGGTGTCAGCGACATGGCGTCTTCTCCACAGCTCGACAATGCCGTGACGAGGACCGCGAAGCAAGCATCCTCCCGGAACCGGCCTCGCAGGCGGCTTGTGTGCCCGGTCGAACGAGACGAGCCCGCGCGTCCGCACGGCGTGCGGGGCTCTTTCGGGACCGGCACGATGGCGCCGGTCATACCGGATCCGCCGATGATCCCCGCCTCAGGTGCGGACGAAGTGGTACAGGGCGAAGGCCTTCAGACGCCCGACCGCGCTGGCCGACCGTTCCCCCACGAGCTCGAAATCCCCCCCCGAATCGGCGGCGCAGCTCGGCTGCGCCGACGCCGTGCGCACCGAGCAGCCGCCAGGTGACGGGTGGGTCGCCGACCCCGGCGAGCCAGAAGGCGGCGCCCTGACGGGTGACGGCAGCGACACCGGCGGCATAGGCGTCGCGCAGGCGGTCGGGGACGGCGTGGTAGCAGCCGATGTCGAGGACGAGGTCGAAGGAGCCCGTGACGCCGGAATCGGCAAGGCGCGCGACGTCGCCCGTGACGAATCGCGCTCGCGACCCTTCGGCTCGGGCCCGCGCCGTGGCCCTCTCGATCGCGGCGGGGGCGACGTCCAGTCCCACGCCCTCGAGAACCTGGAAGCGGACGGACCGTTGACCCAGACTCAGCTCGGCGAGCGGTTGTCGCTCACCTCGGGGCGATCACGATGCCCGTCGACCGGCTCGAGGCGGCGGGGTGGGTGCGCCGGACCCCCCACCCCCGAGACCGCCGCTCCACGCTCGTCGAGCTGTCAGGACAGGTGCCCGAGCGCACGCCTCCTGGGCTCGCGGCCTATCACGCCCGGGTGAGGTCGATCGCGGCCAAGGTCCGGACCGAGCACCGGGAGGCGATCGGCGATTTCCTGCAAGCGGCCGCCGGGTTGGTGTCGGCCGCCGCCAGGGACCTGCGCGACTACGACCCTCCGGGCCGCCCCGGTCCCGCCCGCGCGGCGCCGTCAGGTCGCAAGTAGTTTGCGCACGACGTAGGGGAGGATCCCGCCGTGGCGGTAGTACTCCTCCTCGGTCGGCGTGTCGATCCGGAGGACCGCCTCGAAGGTCTTGTCGTCCGCCCTCACCGTGACGTGCTTGCGGATGAGACCGCCGGGCGGCGATCCCTCGAGCCCTGACACGTCGAAGACCTCGGTCCCGGTTAGCCTGAAGGTCGCGGCGCTCTCACCGGGGAGGAACTCGAGGGGCGCGACACCCATTCCGACCAGGTTCGAGCGGTGGATGCGCTCGAAGCTCTCGACGAGGACGGCGCGCACACCGAGGAGGGCGACCCCCTTGGCTGCCCAGTCCCGGGATGATCCCGATCCGTACTCCTTGCCCGCCAGGATGACGAGCGGCACGCCCTCGGCGCGGTAGGCCTCGGCGACGTCGTAGATGGTGCCGGGCGCGGCGTCGGGGAGGTGGACCGTGACGCCGCCTTCCGCCCCACCCGCCAGGGCGTTGCGGATCCGCGGGTTGGCGAGGGTGCCCCGGACCATGACCTCGTGGTTGCCCCTTCTCGTCCCGTAGGAGTTGAACTCGGCGGGCGGGACTCCGTTGGCGACGAGCCACTGGCCGGCCGGGCTGGTCGGCAGGATCGAACCGGCCGGTGAGATGTGGTCGGTCGTCACGGAGTCGCCGACGACGGCGAGCACTCGGGCGCCGGTGATGTTGGTGACCGGCCCGGGCTCCAAGGCCATGCCCCGGACGAAGGGCGGCTCGCGGATGTAGGTCGAGGTGTCGTTCCAGGCGAAGAGCCGGCCCGGCGCGGCCTCGAGCGACCGCCAGTTCTCGTCGCCGGCGAAGACGTCGGCGTAGTCCCTCGTGAACATCTTCGACTCGAGGGCGTCCTCGATGACGGCCGTGACCTCGGCATCCGTCGGCCACAAGTCGCGCAGGCGCACCGGGTTCCCGTCCGGGGTTTCGCCGAGAGGGTCGCGGTAGAGATCGACGTCCATCGTGCCGGCCAGCGCGTAGGCGACGACGAGCGGCGGTGACGCCAGGTAGTTCATCCGCACCTCGGGGTGGATGCGTCCCTCGAAGTTCCTGTTGCCCGAGAGCACCGAGACACAGGAGAGGCCACCGGCCGAGATGGCGGCGGAGACCTCGGCCGCGAGCGGTCCCGAGTTGCCGATGCAGGTCGTGCAGCCGAAGCCGACGACGCCGAAGCCGAGCTTCTCGAGATACGGCGTTAGCCCCGCGCGGTCGAGGTAGTCGGCGACGACGCGCGAGCCCGGCGCGAGCGACGTTTTCACCCACGGCTTGGTAGTGAGCCCCCGCTCGACTGCGCGCCTGGCGAGCAGCCCGGCGGCGACCATGACCTGGGGGTTCGACGTGTTCGTGCAGCTCGTGATGGCGGCGATGACGACGTAGCCGTCGCCGAGCTCGGCCGTCTGGCCGTCGGCGAGCGTGACGGGTACGCGGCGATCCCCGGGCGCGTCCCGCGGGGCGGCTGGTCTCGAGGAGGTGAGCGCACGGTGGAAGGAGTCCTGGGCCTGGTCGAGTGGCACGCGATCCTGGGGGCGCGACGGCCCGGCGAGGCTCGGTACCACGGTGCCGAGGTCGAGGGCGAGCGTCTCGGAGTAGATGGGCTCGTGCGCAGGGTCGTGCCAGAGGCCTTGCTCCTTGGCGTACGTCTCGACTAGGTGCACGAGGCGTTCGGGGCGGCCGGTGAAGCGCAGGTAGCGGAGCGTCTCGGCGTCGATCGGGAAGATCGTCACCGTCGATCCGTACTCGGGCGACATGTTGCCGATCGTCGCCCGGTTCTCGAGGGGCACGTTGGCTAGTCCGCGCCCGAAGCACTCGACGAACTTGCCGACGACGCCGCGGGCGCGCAGCAGTTCGGCGATCGTGAGGACGAGGTCGGTCGCCGTCGTCCCTTCAGCGAGGGCGCCCTCGAGGCGGAGCCCGACGACCTGGGGGATGAGCATCGAGATCGGCTGGCCGAGCATCGCCGCCTCCGCCTCGATCCCGCCGACGCCCCAGCCGACGACGCCGAGGCCGTTCACCATCGTCGTGTGGGAGTCGGTCCCGACGAGCGTGTCGGGGTAAGCGGCGCCGGAGGCGTCGGCGAAGACGACCTGGCTCAGGAGTTCGAGGTTCACCTGATGGCAGATTCCGGTGTCGGGCGGCACGACACGCAGATCCGAGAACGCCTGCTGGCCCCACCGCAGGAAGCGGTAGCGCTCGGCGTTGCGGGCGAACTCGAGCCGCGCGTTCAGCGCCGGGGCGTCCGGTCGCCGGGCCACGTCGACGATGAGCGAGTGGTCGATGACGAGGTCGACAGGGATCCGGGGGTTGACGGATCCGGGGTCGCCGCCGAGCGAGCCGACGGCGTCGCGCAGCGCGGCGAGGTCGACGACGCAGGGCACGCCGGTGAAGTCCTGGAGCAGGACGCGAGCCGGCGAGAAGGCGATCTCGCGGGCCGTTGGCGTGCCACCGGCCGCCGAGGCGACGGCGGCGATGTCGTCGGCCGTGACGAGCCGGCCGTCCTCGTGCCGCAGCAGGTTCTCGAGGAGGACCCTCAGCGAGTACGGGAGCCGCTCCGCGCCGAGATCGCCTGGCAGGGCGTCGAGCCGTTCGATCCTGTAGTCGGTGTCGCCGACGGTGATGCCTCCGTTGGTGCCGAACGAGTTCAGCCCCATCATCGTCGTCCTTCCCTCCGTTCCCGGCCTGACGCTACCGGGGAGGGGCCGTTCCGGGAACCTCCGGATCGTCCGTGACGCGGGCGGCCTGCGGATGAACGCGGTCGCGCAGCCGGCGCAGAAGCGAGATGAGGGTCTCCGTGTCGACGCCGTCGAGGGTCCCGGCGGTGAGCGTCTCGACTTCGCGCTCGTGATGGCGGAGGACTTCGGCGGTGCGCGCCTGCCCGGTGGGGGTGAGGGCGGTGAACAATCCGCGCCGGTCGCCGTCACATGCTTCCCGGCAGACGAGGCCCGCCTCGGCGAGGCGGTCGACGACACGGGTGAGACCGCCGGGCGTGAGACCGGTCTGCGCGGCGAGGTCGGTCATCCGCAGCCGGGCCCCGGGGGTGCGCGCCAGGCGCACGAGCACCTCGAATGCCAGCCCACCAAGTCCCAGCTCGGACTCGACCCCGGGGACGAGAGCGCGGCGCAGGCCGTCGGCCGTCTCGAAGACGAGTCCGACAAGTGTCATCCACGGGGCCTCCTGTGGTTCACCCGAGCTGCACACGGTGCTGTGCTGCTCGTTCACGATCCCCGTTCCGCTGGTCCGCGTGTCCTGCAGGTCGGCCACGGCAGGAGTGTAGCGGAATATTCGGGCAGTGATTGCGTTGACAATAGTTGTGGATACAATAAGTGACAGGGCAAGGACCCAGATCGCCGACGCAGTTTCAACAGGAGGACAAGCACGATGACTACAGCAACAGCAACAGCAACGGCAGAGCTGACGAGAGTGGTCGGAGGTGAGACCGTTCCGGCCCCGGGCACCTACGTGCTCGACAAGACCCACACCGTGGTCGCCTTCGTCGCCCGCCACCTGATGGTGACCAAGGTGCGCGGCACATTCGGTGAGTTCGAGGGGACCGTGGTCGTCGCCGAGGATCCGACCGAGTCGAGCGTCCGGGCGACCATCCGGACCGACAGCGTGACGACCGGCGAGTCCCAGCGCGACGCCCACCTGCGCTCAGGCGACTTCTTCGAGCAGGAGAAGTACCCCACGATGACCTTCTCCAGCACGGCCGTGCGGCCGGTAGGGGACGGGAAATGGCGGATTCAGGGCGACCTGACGATCAAGGACGTGACGAAAGCCGTGGTGCTCGACCTCGAGTTCAACGGCGCCGCCTCGGACCCATGGGGCGGCGTACGGCTGGGATTTTCCGCCGCGACCGAGATCGACCGCAACGAGTTCGGCGTGTCCTGGAACACGCCGCTCGACGGCGGTGGCGTTCTCATCGGCAACCGGGTGAAGATCGAGATAGAGGCGGAAGCGATTCTCGCAGGCTGATCCCCCCTCGGCCTGCGCGTCGGCGCCGGGATCGCATCGCGACCCGGCGCCGTTTCGCGTCGGGCGGCGGCGTTGCGGAGTCGGGAAACGCCTGGTCGTCTGGTCGCTAGTCGCCCCATTAGGCGTGGGGACTCGGCGAACCGATGTTGCCAGTCGCCGCCTGGCGACTGCGCTGTTGGCTACGGTGCTGGCATGGGAGATCCGACCGTCGTCGGGTGCCGAGCCCGGCTGCTACAGCGCCGTCTTCCGGGAGTTGTGGCTAAGGGCTTTGTCGAGGCTGTGGCGGCCGAGAGCCCGCGTGATCCCGACGGCCCCCTCACGGAAGTCCCGGTCGCACCGGCGTCGTGTCTCTTGCACCGCATCTCCTTGCGCGATGCCTCGACGGAAAGGGGGGATACCCGCCCTCAGCACGTGGTGGCGCGATCGTTGGTGGGTGGAGCGCTGCTCGAATGTTCAGGTGGCGATGGCGCGCGGCGACGACGCGAGGGCGGTTCTCGAAGATGTTTCGGTCGTGCTCTCCGGGCGGAGGGTGCTGGGCCCGCTATCGATGAGGATCGCCCGCGGCGAACACTGGGCACTCCTCGGTCCGAATGGGGCAGGCAAGACGACGCTGCTCTCGCTACTAGGCGCCGAGCGTCATCCCAGCTCAGGACATGTCGAGGTCTTGGGCGAGCGCCTGGGCGGTGTCGACCTGCGCCAGCTGCGTCGGCGAATCGGCGTCGTCGGACAGCGCGTCGCCGACCGGTTGCCTCCCACCGCGACCGCCTGGGAGGTCGTTCTCACCGGCCGTGATGGGCTTCTCGCGCCGTGGTGGGGTCGGTTCGATGAGGCGGCGCTGGCCGAGGCCCGGGAGATGCTCGACCGAGTCGGCTGCGGTCAGCTGGCCGACCAGCCCTTCGGCCGCTGCTCACAGGGTGAGTGCCAGCGCGTCCTGGTGGCGAGGTCGCTCTTCGGGAGGCACGAGCTGCTGCTTCTCGATGAGCCGGCGCTGGGAGTCGACCTTCCGGGCAGGGAGGCGCTGATCGGGGTGCTCGACGAGCTGGCGGGGCCCGACGGCCCGACGACGGTCCACGTCGCCCACACCCTCGAGGAGCTCCCCGGGATGACGTCGCACGCGATGCTCATCGCCCGCGGCCGCGTCGTGGCTGCGGGCCCGGCGGCCGAAGTTCTCGTGGCCGAGGCGTTGAGCGAGTGCTTTTCGGCGGCGTTCGTCGTCCAGCGATCCGGCAGGCGCTACAGCGCGCGGGCGGCGGGCTCCTGGTAGTCGCAGCTCAGGTGATCCATCCCGCCGGGGGCGCCAGCCCTCGCCGAGCGTCGAGATCAACTTGCCGAACCCGGCGACCGCGCCGAGGCAGATGCGGAACCGCCCGCGGCGACGACCACCGCCGCGAGGGCGTCGGACGCCCGGTTCTCCGTACCGGGCACGTCGGCGTCGTCGACGAGATCGACTGGCGTGGACGTCGTCTCCCGGACGCGGTGGGACCGGTCGTGGCCTCCACCCCGATGGCACCCGGGCGAGGCTCCCAAGGCGCCCGGTAAACTGCCGCCGCTACGAAACGGGCGCGGGACGGCATGAAGACATTCGAGCATCACCTCGTGCGCGTGCTCGTCGTCCTGGCGGCGATCACGGCCATCGGCTTCGCCCTTCTGCCTTTCCGCGGGCACGTCGACCGCGAGACGATCGGCCTCGTCCTCGTCATCCCCGTGTTCGTCGCGGTCGCCGCGGGGGGTTACTTCTCCGGCCTGGTCGCCGTGGTGGCGTCCTTCCTGGTCTATGACGTCCTCTTCGTCCCGCCGTACGGGTCGTTGGCGATCGGCCCCGGCCAGAACTGGGTGCCGCTCGGTGTCTACACCGCCGTCATGGTGGTGGCCGCCCGCGTCCTCGCCAGTCTGCGGCAAGCTCGCGCCGAGGCGAGGAGGCACGAGGCGGAGGCGCGGCGTCTGTTCGAGCTGTCCGAGGCGCTGACGGGCGACCAGCCCCTCCCGACCCTGCTGGCGGGCATCGTCGACTCGGTGCACGAGGCGTTCGGAGTGGCGAGCGCGTCGCTGTGCCTACCGGAAGGTGACGACTTCGTCGTCGCCGCCCAGGCCGGGGAACCGCTGTCCAGGGACGAGCTGCGCGCCGTCTTCCCGACGGCGGGGGAGCCGCGCAGCCTCCTTGGCGTGCCGACCCGTGCGGGCCGCCTCTTCAGTATCCCGCTCGCAGCCGCCGGGCGTCCGATCGGAGTGCTCGCGCTCTCCGGGCGGACGATCCCGTCGGACGACCTCGCATCGTTGCGCACCTTCGCCAACCAGGCGGCGCTGGCGGTCGAGCGGGCGCGCCTGCGCGAGCAGACCGTGCAGACGGAGCTGCTCCGCCAGGTCGACAGCTGGCGTTCGGCGCTTCTCGGAGCCGTCTCGCACGATCTCAGGACCCCGCTCGCCTCCGTGAAGGCCGCCGTCTCCGACCTGCGTCGCGACGACCTCCATCTGTCGAAGGAGGATGCCGACGAGCTGCTCTCGCTGATCGAGTCCCAGTCCGACCGGCTGGCGCGACTCGTGACCAACCTGCTCGACATGTCGCGGATCGAGTTCGGCGAGCTGGAGCTGCGCCCCGAGAGGGCGACGCTGGAGGGCCTACTCGCCGACGCCCTGGCGTCGTTCGGCGCCGATCCGTGGATCGAACGGGTCGTCTCCACGTTCCCGAGTGACCTCCCAGCGGTTGACGTGGACCGGATTCTCGTCTGTCAGATCCTCGCCAATCTCCTCGAGAACGCGGCGCGCTACGCGCCGGAGGGGACGCCGATTACCGTCGGCGGCCGCCTAGCAGGTGACGTGGTGGAGGTTTCGGTCGCGGACTGCGGCCCGGGGGTGCCCGAGGCCGACCGGGACCGGATCTTCAAGATGTTCAACCGGGTCTCTGGTGGCGGCCGGGCGGGTCTCGGCCTCGCCATCGTCCAGGCCTTCGTCGAGGCACACGCGCAGACGGTACGGGTGGAGCGTGCCCCGTCCGGCGGGGCTCGCTTCATCTTCACGCTGCCGGCGTCGACGATCGCAGTCGAGGTCGCCTGAGTGTCCCGCGTGCTCGTCGTCGATGACGACTCCTCTTTGCGCAAGGCGCTGCGGATCGGACTCGCGGCCCGGGGCTACGAGGTGCTGCTGGCGAGGACGGGGGAGGAGGGCATCGACCAAGTAGCGCTCGGCGCGCCCGACGTCGTCGTCCTCGACCTCGGCCTCACCGACATGGACGGTCTCGAGGTCTGCCAGCGGGTCCGGTCGTGGTCGGGGGTCCCGATCGTCGTGCTGAGCGCGGCGGGATCGGAGGCGCGCAAGGTCGCCGCGCTCGACGCGGGGGCCGACGACTACGTCACGAAGCCGTTCTCGATGGCCGAGCTCGAGGCCCGCCTGCGCACGGCGATGCGCCACGTCGCGGCGAGCTCGCCGGAACCGACCGAGATCTGCGTCGGCCCCGTCTCGCTCGACCTCGTCCACCTGGGCGCCCGGGTCGACGGGCGGCCGCTTCAGCTCACGCCGCACGAGTTCCAGTTCCTCAGCTTCCTCGCCCGCAACGCCGGCAAGGTGTGCACTCACCAGATGATCCTGCAGGCCGTCTGGGGACCCGGTTACGGCGAGGAGACGAGGTACGTCCGTGTCTACGCCCACCGGCTGCGGCGCAAACTCGGCGACGTGGACGGCCGCATGCTGCGCAACCATCCCGGCATCGGCTACGAGCTCGTCACCGAGTGAGCCGGCCCGGGCGAGGCCCCGGGCTCAGTGTCGGCGGGCGATCGCCTGGTGCAGCGCCTCGTTGAGGCTCAGCAGGTTGATGTAGGAGTTGCCGAGGAAGCCGAACTGCGGGCCGACGACCTGTGAGGCGATGAGTCGCCTCACCGTGCCGAGGCTCAACCCGTTCGCCTTCGCGACGGCGGAAGCCTGGGCATAGGCGTCGTCTGGGCTGATGTCAGGGTCGACTCCGCTCCCGGATCCGGTGACGAGATCGGCGGTCGGGGTGATGCCCTCGCTATGCAGCAGGTGGATCCGTGCCTCGAGGATCTTGACGAAGGCCTTCGAACGTGGCCCCCAATTCGCTGAGCCGGTCGTCATCGTGCTGTCGGTGTCAGCGGGGTCGTCGCGACCCTGGAACCACTTCGGCCCCGTCCACGTCTGGCCGACGAGGGTCGAGCCGTTCGCCGTCAGGGAGCCGCCCGCCTGATGGCTGAAGAAGGTATTGCCGATGGCGGTCTCGACGACGGGATAGGCGAGCCCGAGCAGCACGAAGAAGATGACCGAGACGACGACCGCGCGGCGGATCTGCAGCAGCATCAGTAACCCCCTGTCGCCGTGAGGATGAGGTCGATCAGCTTGATCCCGAGGAACGGCAGGATCACGCCTCCGACGCCGAAGATCCAGACGTTGCGTCTGAGGATCGCGGACGCGCTCATCGGGCGGAACCGCACGCCACGCAGCGCGAGTGGGATCAGGGCGATGATGATGAGCGCGTTGAAGATCACGGCCGACAGCACGGCGCTGCTCGCGTTGTGCAGGTGCATGATGTTGAGCCGGTTGAGCGCGGGATAGGCCGCGACGAACAACGCCGGGATGATGGCGAAGTACTTGGCAACGTCGTTGGCGATCGAGAAGGTCGTGAGGGCGCCCCTCGTGATGAGGAGCTGCTTGCCAATCTCGACGATGTCGATGAGCTTGGTCGGGTTGGAGTCGAGGTCGACCATGTTCCCGGCTTCCTTGGCGGCCGAGGTCCCGGTGTTCATCGCCACGCCGACGTCGGCCTGGGCGAGGGCGGGCGCGTCGTTCGTCCCGTCGCCGGTCATCGCGACGAGCTTGCCGTCCTCCTGCTCAGCTCGGATGAGGGCCATCTTGCGCTCCGGGGTCGCCTCGGCGAGGTAGTCGTCGACGCCGGCCTCGGCGGCGATCGCCGCGGCGGTGAGCGGGTTGTCACCGGTGATCATCACGGTGCGGATGCCCATCGCCCGCATGGCGGCAAAGCGTTCCTGGATGCCCTCCTTCACGATGTCCTTCAGCTCGATCACACCGACGATGGCAAGCCCGTCGGCGACGACGAGGGGCGTCGAGCCGGCACGCGCCACCCGCTCGACGATGCCGTCGAGCTCCGGCGGAACCGGCCCACCCTTCTCGGCGACCCACTGGCGAACCGAGTCGGCGGCGCCCTTGCGGATCTGGCGGTCGCCGACGTCGAGGCCCGACATGCGGGTGAGGGCGGAGAACGGGATGAACTCGTGCTGGCCGAGTTCCTGCTCGCGGATGTTGAAGCGCTCCTTGGCGAGCACGACGATGGAGCGCCCCTCGGGTGTCTCGTCGGCGAGCGACGCCAACTGCGCCGCTTCAGCGACGTCTCTCTCGCTGTGTCCCCCGACCGGCGTGAACGAGGACGCCATCCTGTTGCCGAGGGTGATCGTGCCTGTCTTGTCGAGCAACAGTGTCTGGACGTCGCCGGCGGCCTCGACCGACCGCCCGCTCATCGCGAGGACGTTGCGCTGCACGAGCCGGTCCATACCCGCGATGCCGATCGCGGACAGCAGCGCCCCGATCGTCGTCGGGATGAGACAGACGAGCAGCGCGATAAGGATGACGACCGAGACGGAGGCGTGGGCGAAGTGACCGAAGGGCTGGAGCACAACGACGACGGGCAGGAAGATGAGCGTGAGGGCAGCGAGGAGGATGGTGAGCGCGATCTCATTCGGCGTCTTCTGACGGCTCGCGCCCTCGACGAGGCTGATCATCCGGTCGAGGAACGTGTGCCCGCGCTCGGTCGTGATCCGCACGAGGATGCGGTCGGAGAGCACCTTGGTCCCACCAGTGACCGCCGATCGGTCACCGCCCGACTCGCGGATCACCGGGGCCGACTCGCCGGTGATCGCCGACTCGTCGAC
Organism: Acidimicrobiales bacterium; assembly: GCA_050013835.1. Classification (GTDB taxonomy): domain Bacteria; phylum Actinomycetota; class Acidimicrobiia; order Acidimicrobiales; family Bog-793; genus Bog-793. Next base: position 48,813 of record JBEKEM010000009.1, on the reverse strand, counting down.
CGAGGCGACTCCTTCGATGATCTCGCCGTCGGACGGGATGATGTCGCCGGCCTCGCAAACGACGACGTTGCCCTTCATGAGGTCGCCAGCGGCGACACGCGTCTCCGTGCCGTCGGCACCCAAGAGACGGGCTTCGGTCTCGGCGCGCATCTTGCGCAGCGTGTCCGCCTGGGCCTTGCCGCGGCCTTCGGCCACGGCCTCGGCGAAGTTGGCGAACAGGACCGTCAGAAACAGCCAGACCGTCACCGACCACGTGAAGATCCCCGGGTGGGCGATCGACTCGACAAGCGTGACGATCGCGCCGATCAGAACGACGAACATGACAGGGTTGCGGATCTCGTCCCGAGGGTCGAGCTTCCGCACCGCGTCGATCGTGGCCCGGCCGAGGATCTCGCGGTCGAACAGTCCCCGTTTCTCGGCGACACCGTGGGCCGCCGGCCTGGGGGCTGGCGCGGTCATCGTTTCGGGGGGCATCAGAAGAACCTCCTGCTGAGGAGCTGCTCGACGACGGGGCCGAGCGAGACGGCCGGGAAGAAGGTGAGCGCGCCGACGATGAGGATCACGCCGAGCAGCAGGCCGGTGAACATCGGGGTGTCCGTCTTGAATGTGCCGACGGAGGTGGGCACGGCCTGTTTGGCGGCGAGCACGCCCGCTAGGGCGAGCGTCGGAATCATGATCGCGAATCGGCCGAGCAGCATCACGATCCCCCCCGCAACGTTGTAGAAGGGTGTGTTGCCGTTCAGGCTGGCGAAGGCCGAGCCGTTGTTGTTCGCCATCGAGGTGAAGGCGTAGAGGATCTCGGTGAATGCGTGCGGACCGTAGTTGATGGTCGGTCCGATACGTCCGGCGTGGACCGCCACCGCGATGCCGGTGAAGATGAGCACGACGATCGGCATGATCAGCACGCCCAGTGCGGCGAGTTTCACCTCTTTGGACTGGATCTTCTTGCCGAGGAACTCGGGCGTCCGGCCGACCATGAGACCGCCGATGAAGACGGTGATGATGGCGAAGAGCAGGATTGTGTAGAGGCCGCTCCCCGTGCCCCCGGGGCTGATCTCGCCGAGCATCATGCCCGTGAGCACGGCGAAACCCCCGATCGGCGTGAGCGAGTCATTCGCCGAGTCGACGCTGCCGGTCGAGGTCTGCGTGGAGGCGATGTTGTAGAAGATCGAGTCGGAGACGCCGAACCGGACCTCCTTGCCCTCGACGTTGCCGCCCGGCTGGTAGGTGAGGCCGGCGCGGGCGACCGCCGGGTTCGTGCCGTGCTCGGCGATCTCACCCATCGCCACCCACGCTCCGAAGAGGATGACCATCGCGGCGACGACGGCAACTCCCTGTCGGAAGTTGCCGACCATCTTGCCGAACGTGTAGGTGAGGGCGAAGGGAATCGCGAGCAGCAGCACGATCGAAAGGAAGTTCGTGAACGCCGTCGGGTTCTCGAAGGGGGTGGCGCCGTTGCCGTTGTAGGTCCCTCCGCCGTTGGTCCCGAGTTCCTTGATGGCCTCCTGCGAGGCAAACGGTCCGCGGGGGATGGTCTGCGTGAACACCCGGGTTCTCGTCACGTGGTTCAGCGTGTCGTGGATCGTCACCGGCCCGCCGAGCGTCTGGATCGCGCCCTGGCTGATGAAGATGACCGCGGCGACGAGCGCGATCGGCAGGAGCACGTAGAGGACGCCGCGGATCAGGTCGACCCAGAAGTTGCCGATCGTTACCGAGCCACGTCGGGCGAAGCCACGGACGAGTGCGATGGCGACCGCGACGCCGACCGATGCCGACACGAAGTTCTGGACGGCGAGGGCGCCCATCTGGGACAGGTACGACATCGTCGACTCGCCCGAGTAGTTCTGCCAGTTCGTGTTGGTGAGGAACGAGACCGCTGTGTTCCAGGACAGAGCGGGCCCGACCGCGCCGAGATGCTGCGGGTTGAGCGGCAACGAGCCCTGCAGGCGGAGCATCCCGTAGACGACGAGGATCGCGACCGACGAGTAGACGATGAGCGACATGGAGTACCGCTGCCAGCTCTGCTCGACCTCGGGGTCGACGCCGACCAGCCGGTAGATTGGTCCCTCGATGAAGGAGAGGTAGCGGACGCGCCCCTCGTAGACCGCGGCCAGGTAGGAGCCGAGGAAGCGCCAGATCAGGATCATGACGACGGCGAAGACGATGAGCGTCCACGTCAGGTCCATCAGAAGCGCTCCGCCCGGAACATCGCGTAACCGAGGTAGATGAAGACGGCAATCGAAAGCGCGAGCAGGGCGTCCTGTACGGCGTTCATACGTGTTCGAGCGCCCGGACCAGCCCGAGCATGACAGCCGCGAAGATGAACACGCTCAGCACCGCGAGGAAGTCGGCCATGAGAGCCACTTTGCAGGCGGCCGTATCAAGAAAGCGTCAACAGTCGCCGTCGAGGCGTAAATAACGAGTCAACGGGCGAGGCGGGGCGCGTCACCGGCGCGCACGGCGGTGTGGCTTCTCGTTGTGAGCCGGGTCCTTTCGTATGCTGAGGCGATGCAGCGGCGCGCCATCCACGGGGAATCGCCCGCCCGAAGGCCCGTCAGCCGGTCGTCGTGCCGGGGCCGCCACAGGCGCGTGCCGTGGCTGCCCGTGGCGTGCGCTGCCGGGTTCGGGCTGGTGGTGTCGGCGTGCGCGGCATCGGGAGGGGGCGCTGGCTACGGCCGGGGGCCGACCTCGCTGCCGGGCGCCTCGACCCTGTGTCCGACGCTCGCCGAGGTCGACTACTACGTCCCGGTCCCCGCCTCGGCTGCCTCGGGGATCGTGAAGAAGTCGACGACCGCTGGGGTCCGGTCGACGGTCCGTTGCGTGTACGGGAACCCGGGACGGAAGCCGAGACACTCGGCGTCGGTCGAGTTCGTGCTCCGTCCGAGCGCGGCCCAGACCCGGCCCGCCGGCGTGGCGATCTCCAAGTTCAGGGATCTCGGCATCTGGATGATCAGCTACCACCGGCGGGAGCTCGTCACGGTCGTCGTCCACCAGGGGCGCGTCGATGTCATCGTCACGTCGGCGGTGCCGCGTCCTGTGCTGATGGGATTCGCCGAGGAGGAGCTGGCGAGGGTCCCGGAAGCGGACCGGGTGTGACGGCGTGGACCCGGAGCGACACGCGATGATGGCCCTCGTTGTTGTGCCCTCGGCGGGATTCGAACCCACGCGCCCGGCTCCGGAGGCCGGTGCTCTATCCCCTGAGCTACGAGGGCTTGGACCGTGCCGGCCGTACCTGGAGGCACAGCGCCCAGACCCGTTGCCGGGCATGTCTTTCCGCTTGCATGGTAGCCGCGTGCCCATCGGCGGCTTCCGGTCGTGACGAACGCTGAAGTCATCGCCGACGGGATCGAGCGCGCCCTGCGGGCCGCGGGTCTCGACGTCGGTTCCAGCGAGGTGGCGCTCGAGCGCCCGCAGCGACCGGAGCACGGCGACCTGTCGACCAACGTCGCCCTCGTCGTCGCGGCGCGAGCCGGTCGTGCCCCGCGCGCCGTTGCCGAGGACCTCGCTGTGCGGCTCGCCTCCCTCGGCCTGCCCCACGTCGCGGCGGTGGAGGTGGCGGGACCGGGGTTCGTCAACCTGCGCGTCCGTCCGTCGTACTTTCACGAAGCGCTCGCCGCCGTTCTCGAGGCGGGCCCCGACCGCTATGCCTGCCCCGACATCGGCAAGGGCGAACGAGTGCAGGTCGAGTTCGTCTCCGCCAACCCGACAGGCCCCCTCCACGTCGGCAACGGCTGGTTCGCCTCGTACGGGGACGCGCTTGCGCGCCTGCTCCAGCGCTGCGGCTACGCCGTCGAGCGCGAGTACTACCTGAACGACACCGGGAACCAGATCCGCCTCCTCGGCGAGAGCCTGCTCGCCCGCCGGGCGGGCGTGGCGCCGCCCGAGGAGGGCTACCAGGGTGCCTACCTCGTCGAGCTCGCCGCCCGCTACGAGGGCCCCGACGACGCGACGACTGCCGGCGGTTTCGCCTCGGACGCCATCGTCGGGAACATCCGAGCGACCCTCGCGCGCCTGGGAATCGTCTACGACCAGTGGTACAGCCAGGCCTTCATCGAGGAGAGTGGCCAGGTCGAGGAGACGATCGAGTTGCTGCGCGCCAAGGGCCTCGTCTACGACAAGGACGGGGCGACGTGGTTCGCCTCGAGCGAGCACGGGGACAGCCGCGACCGCGTCCTCATCACATCGGCGGGGGAGAAGACCTACTTCGCCGGGGACATCGCCTACCACCGCGACAAGTTCCTCGCCCGGGGGTTCGACCGCGTGATCGACGTCTTCGGCGCCGACCACCACGGCCAGGTGCCGAGCCTGCGCGCCGGGGTCGCCGCGCTCGGCATCGACCCGGACCGGCTCGAGGTCGAGCTCGGCCAGCTCGTCTCGCTCGTGAGCGGCCGGATGTCGAAGCGGTCGGGCCAGTACGTGCCACTCGACGAGCTGATCGACACCGTCGGCCCGGACGCGACGAGGCTGCTGGCGCTGATGGGATCCATCAACCAGGCGACGACGATCGACCTCGACGCCGTGCGCCGGCAGTCGATGGAGAACCCCGTCTACTACGTCCAGTACGCCCACGCCCGGATCGCGTCGATAGGACGTGTCGCGGCGGAACGGGGGGTCGTGCGGCCGGCCCCGGGTGAGGCTGACCTCTCGCTGCTCGCCGACCCCCACGAGCTCGAGCTCATCCGGCGCCTCATCGACCTGCCGGGGGTGATCGCCGACGCGGCGGCGGCGCGCGCCCCGTACAAGGTGACGAACTGGGTGCGCCAGCTGGCGGCGGACTTCCACGGCTTCTACCACGAGTGCAGGGTGCTTGGCGACGAGGTGGCCCCTTCCCTCACCAGGGCGCGTCTCGCCCTCGTCGAGGCTGTGCGCATCGGCCTGGCAATCGGGCTCGGCGTGCTCGGCGTGTCGGCACCGGAGTCGATGTGATGACGTTCCTCTCTGACGGCGACGCCGATTCGGGCGCCGCGCCGTGCGAGGCACCGGTCGCCCGGCACCTGCTCCCCGACAGTGCCGCCGTGACGGCCGCCGGGCGTCTCGAGGTCGCCGACCTCGACGTCACTGCCCTCGCCGACGAGTTCGGCACGCCACTGTTCGTCTACGACGAGGCGACCCTGCGGGCGCGCTGCCGCCAGCTCGTCGACGCTTTCGGGCCCGGCAACGCCTACGCGACGAAGGCATTCCTCTGCCGGGCGATGGCCCGGCTCGCCCTCGAGGAAGGGCTCCGGCTCGACGTGTCGACCGAGGGGGAGTTCCGCGTGGCGCTCTCGGCCGGGGCCGGGGGGGACCAGATCGTCTTCCACGGGAACAACAAGTCTGACGCCGAGCTCGCCGCCGTTGTCGGCCTCGGAGGGGCGAGGATCGTCGTCGACTCGTTCGACGAGATCGCGCGGCTCGCCCGTCTTGTCGGGGCTCCCGGGCAGCACGCCGCCCAGCGGGTCCTCGTGCGGGTCAACCCGGGGATCGAGGCGCACACCCACGAGTTCATCGCGACGGGCCGGGAGGACTCGAAGTTCGGGTTCTCGGTCGCCTCGGGCGCGGCGCAAGCGGCGATCTACACCCTGCGGGACCTGGCGGGAGTCGAGGTCGTCGGCGTCCACGCCCACATCGGGAGCCAGATCATGCGGCTCGAGTCGTTCGCCCGCGCGGCCGAGGTCCTCGCGCCCCTCGCCGTCGCCGGGGGCCTCGCCGAGCTCTGCGTCGGGGGTGGGCTGGCGGTCGCCTACCTCTCCGACGAGTCGGCGCCGACGATCGCCGAATGGGCGGCGGCCATCACCGCCGCCTGCGGGGGGGCGGGGCTGACCCCGGGTGTGAGGGTTTGTGTGGAGCCGGGACGCGCGATCGTCGCCACTGCGGCGATGACGTGCTACCGGGTTGGAACGATCAAGGAGCTCCCGGGCATCCGCAACTACGTCGCCATCGACGGGGGCATGAGCGACAACCCGCGGCCGGTCCTCTACGGCAGCGGCTACGAGGCGTTCCTTCCGCGGGCCGTCACGGCTGAGCGCCCCTACCCGGCGAGGATCGTGGGCAAGCACTGCGAGTCCGGTGACGTCGTTGTCGCCGAGGCGCGCCTGCCCGCCGACGTCGCCGTCGGCGACGTGCTCGTGACGCCGGTGACCGGCGCCTACGGGTTCTCGATGGCCTCGAATTACAACCGCCTCGGGCGCCCGGCGGTGGTCTTCGTGCGTGACGGACGCGCCCGTTGCGTCGTGCGGCGCGAGACGGTCGGAGACCTCCTCCGCCTGGAACCCTGAGAGTCGCTAGATTGTGCCAATGAGCAGGGATGTCGGGCGTGCGGCGCCGCGCGTCGTGCGTCTCGGGCTGCTCGGTCTCGGCAACGTCGGGGCCGCCTTCGCCGAACTCGTCGACAACGACCGTGAGGGCATCCACCGCCGCGTCGGGCTCGGGCTCGAGATCACCCGCATCGCCGTGCGCGACAAGACCAAACCCCGTGGTTCGCTCGGCCGCCTCGACCGGATCACGGACGACGCCTCGGGCGTCGTCGTCGACCCGTCGGTCGATGTCGTCGTCGAGCTCATCGGCGGGATCGAGCCCGCCCGGTCGCTGATCCTCACCGCCCTCGGCGCCGGCAAGCCGGTCGTGACCGCGAACAAGGAGCTCCTCGCCGAGGCGGGTCCGGAACTGTTCGCCGCCGCCGAGTCGGCGGGCAGGGCGCTGCTGTTCGAGGCCGCCGTGGCCGGCGCGATCCCGCTCGTGCGCGCCCTGCGCGTCTCGCTCGTCGGCGAGCACATCCGCCGCATCCTCGGCATCGTGAACGGGACGACGAACTACATCCTCACCGAGATGAGCGAGCGGGGCCTCAGTTACGGCGCGGCCCTCGCCGAGGCGCAGCGCCTCGGCTACGCCGAGCGCGATCCGGCCGCCGACGTCGGCGGGAACGACGCCGCCGCCAAGGCGGCGATCCTCGCCGGGATCGCCTTCAGCGCCGACGTCGTCGCCGCCGACGTCTACCGCGAGGGGATCGAGGGGATCGAAACCGCCGACATTGAGTTCGCCCACCGTCTCGGCTACGAGGTGAAGCTGCTCGCCGTGGCCGAGCAGCTTTCGGCCCCGGACGACGGTCCGGCGATCGTGGCCGTGCGCGTCCACCCGGCGATGGTCCCCGTGCAGCACCCGCTCGCGTCGATCCGCGGCCCGTTCAACGCCATCTTCGTAGAGGGCGACGCCGCCGGCGAGCTGATGCTGTTCGGGCGCGGCGCCGGGGGGCGCCCGACGGCCTCGGCGGTGCTCGGCGACGTGATCGACGCCGCCGACGCCCTCGGGTCCGGGGGGAGCCCGCGTTTCTCGCCGCGGCACCGGCCCCAGATCCGGCCGATCGGCGAGCTGCGCGCCCAGTACTACGTGGCGGTCGACGTCTCCGACCGCCCCGGCGTCCTCGCCACGGTGGCGACGGTCTTCGGACAGCACAATGTCTCGGTGCGCTCGATGGAGCAGGTCGGGCTGCTCGACGAGGCGCGGCTCGTGTTCATCACGCACCTCGCCCTGGAGTCTGACGTGCAGGCGACGCTGCGCGACCTCACCCGAATCGACGTCGTGCGGCGTGTCGGCGGCCTGATCCGGGTCGTCGGGCAGGAACGATAGGGGGCGGCGGGCGATGGGGCGGGCGCGGGCAAGTGCGGACGGGATGCCCGGGGCCGGGGGAAGCACCTGGCCCGGCGTAATCCGCCATTACGCCGAGTTCCTCCCCGTGACTTCGGCGACCCCGGTCGTGACCCTGCTCGAGGGCGACACGCCGTTGCTCGCCGCGCCGCGGCTCTCCCAACGGGTGGGCGCCGAGGTCTACCTGAAGCTGGAGGGCCTGAACCCGACGGGGTCGTTCAAGGACCGGGGCATGACGGTCGCCATCTCCAAGGCGCTCGAGGACGGCGCCCGGGCGGTCGTGTGCGCCTCGACCGGCAACACGTCGGCGTCGGCGGCGGCCTACGCGGCCCGTGCCGGGATGGCATGCGTGGTCCTCGTGCCGGAGGGGCACATCGCGCTCGGCAAGCTCGCCCAGGCGCTCGTGCACGGCGCCCGGGTCCTCCAGGTGAGCGGGAACTTCGACGCGGCGCTGCTCGTCGTGCGCCAGCTCCCGTCGCGCGCCCCGGTCGTCGTCGTGAACTCCGTCAACCCCTTCCGGATCGAGGGTCAAAAGACGGGTGCCTTCGAGATCGTCGACGCCCTCGGCGACGCACCCGACCTGCACTGCATCCCGGTCGGCAACGCCGGGAACATCACGGCGTACTGGCGCGGATACCAGGAGTACCGGGCGGCGGGGAAGTCGACCCGTCTGCCCCGGATGCTGGGTTTCCAGGCCGCCGGGGCGGCGCCGATCGTCGCGGGCCACCCCATCGAGAAGCCCGAGACGGTCGCCACGGCGATCCGGATCGGCAACCCGGCGTCGTGGTCCGGCGCGACCGCCGCCGCCAGCGAGTCGGGCGGCTCGATCAGCGCCGTGACCGACGACCAGATCCTCGACGCCTACCGCTTCCTTGCCGAGGAGGAATCGGTCTTCTGTGAGCCGGCCTCGGCGGCGGCGGTGGCGGGACTGCTGAAAGCCGACGTGCCGGCGGGCGCGAAGGTCGTCTGCGTCCTCACCGGAAACGGGTTGAAGGACCCCGACACCGCCATCCGGGGGGCGCGGGCCCCCGACCTAGTCGAGGCGACGCTCGATTCGGTCCTCGCTGCCTTGGTGCTGTAGCGACGACGGTCGGCGGCCTGCGCGGCGCTCCGCGTTGCCACCTCCCCGGGGAGCCGTTACACTGGCGGCGTTGCCAGCTCGTCTGAGGTGATATCGCGCGCGAGCCGATTCCCTCCAGCTGGTGACAGGAGATCCCGTACCTGTCGAGATCGCATCCCGTAGTTTCCGTGCGAATCGCCCGTCGAACATCTTGGGGGCTGAATCGGCGTTGCCCCCTCCGTAGGCGGCTCGAGGTCCGATTCCCACCCGACGGGATTCGCCCACCGCGGGCCGTTGACCGGCCGGTCGTAACGGCGGCTGGCCGGGAAGATGGGGGATCTCAGTGCGATCTCAGACTCACGACGAACCAGGAGCAGAGGCGATGGCCGAAGAGCAGCTCGAGCGCTCGATCCTCGAAAGAAAGGAACGCGACGAGCTCCACGCGATCGCGTCCGCGATGTCGCTGACACCGGCACCGCGCTCGAGGAAGGCCGACATCATCGACCTCATCCTCGAGGCGACGGGGGTGGACGGCGCCGAGGGCGACGGCGGTCCGGGAGGCAACGGGTCGCGCGTCCCCGAGGCAGCCAGGGCGATTGCCCGGGACGACCCGACGGCGCGTGAGGCCGAACGTGCGGCCACGGTGGCCGTCCTCGAGGACGTCCTGCCGGATGAGACGAGGACCGACTCGGACAGCCAGGTGTTCGCCACCGATCCCGCCGCCAACGGCGGCAAGCTGTCGGAGTCGGCGGTGGTCACCGAACCGCGCCAGGCGCCACGATTCGACGACGGGGACGTGACTGGCCCGGCGGCGGGCGACGACGAACTCGACGGTCCACGGCCCCGCTCGAACGACCGGCGTCCACCCCGCGGCGCCACGAACCGCGAGATCCACCCCCAGGGTGACAGCCACGTCGACACGGCGAACCGTCGTAGCCGACGCCGTCGCGGCCGCGAGCGCGGTGACGTGCAGTCGGGCCAGGAGGTCCCGTGGTCCGGCGAGCTCGTCCCCGTCAAGGGCCTGCTCGACCTGCGTGAAGAGGGGTACGGCTTCCTGCGAACCGGTGGCTACCTGCCGAGCGCCCGTGACGTCTACGTCTCGGTGAGCCAGGCCCGCCGCCTGGCTCTGCGCCGGGGTGACGCGATCGAGGGCGCCTGCCGGCCGGCGGGGCCGAGCGAGAAGTACCCGGCGCTCATCCGCGTCGATACGGTCTCGGGTCTCACCCCCGACGAGGCCCGGCTGCGCCCCCGCTTCGAGGACCTCACGCCACTCTTCCCGGACAGTCCCCTGCGCCTCGAGCTTGCCGACGACCCGAAGAACATGACGGCCAGGATCGTCGACCTCGTCTCGCCCATCGGACGCGGCCAGCGGGGGATGATCGTCTCGCCGCCCAAAGCCGGCAAGACCTACGTGATGAAGCAGATCGCCCACTCGATCGAGGCGAACGACCCCGACGTGCACCTCATCGTGCTGCTTATCGCCGAGCGACCCGAGGAGGTCACCGACATGCGCCGGACGGTGAAGGGCGAGGTGATCGCCTCGACCTTCGACCGGCCGGCCGAGGAGCACACCGCCGTCTCGGAGCTGACGATAGAAAGGGCCAAGCGTCTCGTCGAGCTGGGCCGCGACGTCGTGATCCTGCTCGACGGGATCACGCGGCTCGCCCGCGCCTACAACCTCGCCCAGCCGGCGACCGGCCGGATCATGTCCGGCGGCGTCGACTCCGGGGCCCTGTACCCGCCGAAGCGTTTCTTTGGGGCGGCCCGCAACGTCGAGGAGGGCGGCTCGCTCACCATCCTCGCCACGGCCCTCGTCGAGACCGGCTCAAAGATGGACGAGGTCATCTTCGAGGAGTTCAAGGGGACTGGCAACATGGAGCTCCGGCTCGACCGGCGCCTCGCTGAGCGGCGCGTCTACCCGGCGATCGACGTCAACGCCAGCTCGACCCGACACGAGGAGCTGCTCTTCGAGCGCAACCAGCTCCAGCAGGTCTGGAAGCTCCGCCGGGTGTTGAACGCCCTGTCCAGTGAGGGCAACTCGGCAGCCGGCCTGGAACTGCTGATGGACAAGATCCGCACGACGGCGTCGAATGACGAGTTCCTCGCGGAGATCGCCAAGGCGCCGCAACCGACGGCGTAGCCGACCCGGTTGGGGCGGGCCGCACCGCCACTACCATGAGGGGACCATGAAGACCGACATCCATCCGCACTACGTCACGGCGACGGTCCGGTGCTCCTGCGGGAACACCTTCACCACGAGATCGACCAAGGCGGAGCTCCACGTCGAGCTCTGTAACGAGTGCCACCCCTTCTACACGGGCAAGCAGAAGCTCGTCGACACCGGTGGTCGGGTCGAGCGCTTCGAGCGTCGCTACGGCCCGCGTACGAAAAAGCGCGCCTGACGCATCCGTGGCCGCCCGCGACGTCGCGGGCGGGCTGACACCGCGGGAGCCGGAAGACCGGTGCTGCGATCACACCGTGGTGTCGGCGCCATCGTGGCGCGCGGCGTGATCATTGGGGTGGTCGTGTCTTTCGCGCCACCCGTGACCGCGACGGTGGTCAGGGCCCCGGGGAGTGCGCCGCCGACGCCTTGGTGAGCAGCCCCTTGCCCGTCGTCGGCGGGTTGACGACCCGGAAGGTCCTAGCCCGGCCCATCTGCCGCGAATGCGGCGCCCGCCTAACGCGATCGCACTCGACGCCAACATGATCGTCCCCGCGTACGCCTCGGCGCGGAAGGAGCGCCAGACCGGAACGAAGTTCGCGGTCCGGATGATGTGGGTCGCGACGACCGTGACCCTCGCCGACCTGCAGGTAGCCTTGGCGCGTGCGGGAAGTTAAGCGATTCGCCGAGTTTGAGCGCGAGTACGAGGACGTCCTCGCCGAGCTTTCCCGGCCGGAGGTCGTCGCGGACCGCAGACGATCCGTCGAATGTTCGCGCCGGCTCAAGGCGTTGGAACCGGTCGTGCGGACGATCCACGCCCTCTCGGCCGCCGCCGCCGACGTGGCCGTGGCGCGCGAGATGGTCGAGGACGCGCCGCCCGACGAGCGCGAGCTCGCCAAGTCCCAGCTCGCCGAGGCGGAGGCGCACGAAACCGAACTCGAAGCCGAGCTCGGAAGGCTGCTCGTCCCCCGCGACGAGAACGACGGCCGCAACGTCATCGTCACGATCCGGGGGGCAGAGGGTGGTGACGAGGCGAACCTGTTCGCGCGGGACCTCTACGAGATGTACCAGCGTTACGCCGATCGCCGCCACTGGCGCGTCGAGGTGCTGGGCGTGCAGGCTTCCGATCTCGGGGGAATCGACGAGGTCACCTTCCTCGTGAAAGGTGCCGACGCCTGGCAGCGTCTGAAGCACGAGGGCGGCACCCACCGCGTTCAGCGCGTGCCGGTCACCGAGTCCCAGGGCCGGGTCCACACCTCGTCGGCCGCCGTCGTGGTGCTTCCCGAGGTGGACGAGGTCGAGGTCGAGATCGACCCGGCTGACCTCCGGATCGACGTCTATCGCTCGACGGGTCCCGGCGGCCAGTCGGTGAACACGACGGACTCCGCGGTGCGGGTCACGCACGTGCCGACCGGTCTCGTCGTCGCGATGCAGGACGAGAAGAGCCAGATCCAGAACCGCGCCAAGGCGATGCAGGTCCTCCGGGCGCGGCTGGCCAAGCTCGAGCGGGACCGCGTCGAGGCCGAGCTCTCCCGGGAGCGACGCGAGCAGGTGAGGGGCGGAGGGCGAGCCGACAAGATCCGCACGTACAACTTCAAGGAGAACCGGGTCACCGACCACCGCGTCGGCCTCACGCTCCACAAGCTCGACCGTGTCCTCCAGGGTGATCTCGACGAGCTCGAGGACGCCCTGCTCGCCGACGAACGATCGCACCAGCTTGGCGCCGCCGGCTGAGGCCCCGACGTGGCGCGACCTCGTGCGCGCCGCGAGAACGGCCCTCGGCGGCCCCGACGAGGCGCTGGTCCTCGCCGAGGAGGCCGCGGGCCTGTCGCGGATCGAGCTGGTCCTCGCTCTGGACACCTCGCCGGGTCCTGAGGAACGGGCGCGGTTCGGCGAGCTCGTCGACCGCCGCCGCCGCGGCCTGCCGCTGCAGCACGTCGTTGGGCACTGGGGGTTCCGCCGCCTTGACCTGCTCGTTGACGGGCGGGCGCTCGTCCCTCGTCCCGAGACTGAGATCACCGTCGAGGTCGCGCTGGCTGAGCTGGCCGCCCGTCGGCCGGCCGGGTGGCCGGCGCTCGCCGTCGAGCTAGGCACGGGGTCCGGAGCCATCGCGTGCTCCCTCGCCACCGAACGGGAGGGCCTCCGGGTCGTCGCGACCGACCGCTCGCCTGCCGCCCTCGAGGTCGCGCGGTTGAACCGGGCGCGCCTCGATGCCGACGCGGCAGGCCGGATCGAGCTTCGCCCGGGGGATTGGTACCGCGCGCTCGAGCCGGGGATCGCCGGGAAGGTGGACCTGGTCGTCGCCAACCCGCCCTACATCGCCGCGTCGGAGTGGCGCGACCTCGACCCGGTCGTGCGCGACTTCGATCCCCGCGAGGCGCTGGTCGCCGGCGAAACGGGGCGCGAAGCTATCGAGGTGATCCTCGAGGGAGCCCCGGCGTGGCTGTCACGCGATGGAGCGGCGGTCGTCGAGCTGGCGCCGCACCAAGTGGCCGCCGCCGTGGCGTTCGCCGGCGCCTGCGGTGCAGTTGGCACGCAGGTCCGGCGCGATCTCTCCGGGCGGGACCGCGTCCTGGTCGCGCGATGGTGACCGCAGAACGCAAGCCGGTCTCCGTCGGGGACGTGGCGCGTGCCCTCGAGCGCGGCGAGAACGTCGGCGTCCCGACCGACACCGTGTACGGGCTGGCGGCCACACTTTCCAATCCGGTCGCCGTCGACCGGCTCTTCGCCCTGAAGGGGCGGCCGAAGGATCTCGCCATCCCGGTCCTCGTCGCCGATCTCCTGCAGGCCGAGGATGTCGCCGGCGGCTCCGATCCCCGGCTCACGGTCCTCGCTGACAGCTTCTGGCCGGGCGCCCTAACAATCGTTGTCCGTCGGCGCGGGGGACTAAGTGCCGTTCTCGGGGGCGACCCGACGACGGTCGGAGTGCGCTGCCCGGACTACGACATCGTCCGGGCGCTGTGCCGACGAGTCGGCCCGCTCGCGGTGACGAGCGCCAACCGTCACGGCGCCCCCCCCGCCACGACCGTCGAGGAGTTCCTCGCGATGCTGGGCGAGGATGTCGGTGTCGTGTTCGACGGCGGATCGCGTAAGGAACCGCCCTCGACGGTGGTCTCGATCCTCGAGGACACGCCGCGCTGCATCAGGGAAGGGGCCATCCGATTCGGCGACGTGGCCGCGGCGCTCGCCGGGCTTTCCTGACGCCGGTTGGCTGCCCGTGAGGGCGGCACAGGGCCGTCGCGCGACGGTCATTGCCGGAAAATGAGGGCTTCGGGCCGCGTAGACTGGATGGTCGTGCGCTTCGCCCTCGGTTCGGACCATGCCGGCCTGCACCTGAAGGACCGCTTCGGCAGGCACCTCATAGCTATCGGGCACGAGGTGATCGACCTCGGTACCCACTCGGAGGAGGCGGTCGACTACCCGGAGTACGGGGCGGCGGTCGGTCGAGCCGTTGTTGCCGGTGAGGCCGACGTCGGCGTGTGCGTCTGCGGGACCGGCTTCGGAATCGCGATCGCGGCGAACAAGATCCGCGGCGTGCGTGCTGCCGTCGTGCACGACGTCACCTCGGCGCGCCTCGCGCGCGAGCACAACGACGCCAACGTCGTTTGCTTCGGTGCCCGGCTGATCGGGCCGGTGGTGGCAACCGACGCGCTCGACGCGTTCCTGGCCTCCTCCTTCGAGGGTGGGCGCCACATCGCGCGGATCAGGGAGATCACCCAACTCGAGGAGAGCCCGTGACCGCCTTTCTGTTCGACGCGCTCGACGGTGACCCCGAGGTCGCGCGGATCCTCGCCGACGAGCTGCACCGGCAGCGGACCACGGTCCAACTCATCGCCTCGGAGAACTTCACCTCCCCCGCTGTCCTCGCCGCGATGGCGTCGGTGCTGACGAACAAGTACTCGGAGGGCTACCCGGGACGTCGGTACTACGGCGGCAACGTCTTCGCCGACGAGGTCGAGGAGCTCGCGCGACGTCGTGCCCAGGAACTTTTCGGCGCCGACCACGCCAACGTGCAGCCCCACGCCGGAGCGCCGGCCAACCTCGCGGCTTACCTCGCGCTCGTCGAGCCCGGCGACACCATCCTGGCGATGCGCCTCGACCAGGGAGGCCACCTCACCCACGGCTCACCGGTCAGCGTGACCGGGAAGATGTACCGGTTCGTCTCCTACGGTGTGACGCCGGCACGGCCCGACGGTTCCGGCGAGCGGATCGACCTCGACGAGCTGGCGGAACTCGCGCGGCGCGAGCGGCCGAAGCTCATTGTCGCGGGCACGACGGCGTACACGCGACTCATCGACCCGAAACCGTTTCGGGCGATCGCCGACGAGGTGGGGGCGCTTTTCATGTTTGACGCCGCCCACCCGGCCGGGCTCATCGCCGCCGGCGTACACCCGAGCCCGGTGGGCGTCGCTGACGTCGTCACCTTCACGACGCACAAGACCTTGCGCGGTCCACGCGGCGGGGCCATCCTCACCGGCGCCGAGTACGCCCGCGCGATCGACGCGGCGGTTTTCCCCGGCCTTCAGGGCGGGCCCCTCGAGCACATCATCGCGGCGAAGGCGGTTGCATTCGCCGAGGCGGCACGTCCTTCGTTCCGGGAGTACGCGGCGCAGATCCTGCGCAACGCCGCGGCACTCGCCGCGGCGCTCCAGGCCGAAGGTTTCCGTCTCGTCGCGGGCGGGACGGAAAACCATCAGGTGATTATCGACCTCCGTTCGTTCGATCCCGAGCTCACCGGCAAGTCCGCCCAGGACGTGCTCGACCGGACGGGCATCACCTGCAACCGGAACCAGATCCCGAACGACCCCCGGCCGCCGTTCGTGGCGAGCGGTCTGCGGCTCGGCAGCGCCGCCGAGACGACAGCCGGGATGGGTGAGGCCGAGATGGCGAGGGTCGGTGAGCTGCTCGCCAAAGTGCTTCGCCGCCGCGAGGACGAGGACGCGCTCGCCGACGTCCGCGCCGAGGTGGCCGAATTGTGCGCCAAGTTCGACCCGTACCGTTCGCTCGGGCCCGAGCGCGACGCGTCGCACGGAGGAGGCGGGTCTCCCTAGGTGGGACGGTACGGCGAGTACGCTCTCGTCTTCGCCTTCGCGGCGGTCGTGACCTGGCTGTTCGCATTCCCGGTCCGGCGGGTCGCCGCCCGATTTGGTGCCGTCGCCCAACCCGACGATCTCCGCCCCCAGACCGCACGGATCCCGTCGATCGGCGGTGTGGCGATGTTCCTCGGTTTCGTCGCGGCGATGGCGCTGGCGTCCCAGCTCGGCGTCTTCGGGCCGGTCTTCAGGGGATCCTCCGAGCCGATCGGGGTCTGTCTCGCGGCGCTCGTGATCTACCTTGTCGGACTCGTCGACGACATCCGCAACATCTCACCGCCGGCGAAGGTGGCGGGTCAGGTCTTCGCGGCGATGGTGCTTCTGTTCCTCGGGGTCACGATGTACTACTTCAAGATCCCGTTCGTCTCGACGATTTTCGTTCTCTCGCCCTCGATCCTGCCGCTCGTCACGGCGATCTGGGTCGTCGGCATGGCGAACGCTGTCAACTTGATCGACGGCCTCGACGGTCTCGCCGCTGGGATCGTTGCCATCGCGGCTGGCACGCTTTGCATCTACGGGCTGCGCCTCGAGGTGCTCGGCAACCTCACCCAGGACAACCTCGGGCCGCTGGTCGCGGCGATCGCCTGCGGCGTGTGCGTCGGCTTCCTGCCGCACAACTTCTATCCCGCCAGGATGTTCATGGGCGACGGCGGCGCGCTCTTCCTCGGCCTGCTGATGGCGGCGGCGACGATGGTTATCGGCGGCAGGACGACCGCCAACGGGACGACCGCGACCGACGTCACCGGCCTCACGTTCTTCCGGTTCGCACCGCTTTTCATCCCGGTTTTCATCCTCGGGGTGCCGATCCTCGACACGGTGTTCGCCATCGTGCGCCGGACCGTGCGGGGCACGTCGTTCGCCGAGCGGGATCACGACCACCTCCACCACCGCCTCGTCCGGCTCGGCCACGGGCACCGGCGGGCCGTGCTCATCTTGTGGGCCTGGTCCGCCGTGCTGTCGACGTTCGTGCTGCTGCTGAGCTTCGGGCTGCGGTTCAACGCCTTCGTCCCGTTCGTCGCCATCTTCCTCGTGGCGGTGCTCTACACGGCGTTCCTGCCGGGATCACGCGCCTCCGAGCCGACGCCGCGGGTCGGCGGCCCCGAAGGAGGGGAGTCCGAAGACGTGCCGGTCGACCTGACGGGTGCGGCGCCGATCTCGGTCGTGGTGTCGGCCGCGGCGGGTGTGGCCGTGGCGGGCGAGCCGGATCTCGCCTCCCCGAAGAGGCGGCGCCGACGCCGGATCGTGCGCCGGGGGCGGGGCCAGAAGACAGCACCGCACGACGAAACTGGAATTGGCACGCAACCTGCGCATTTTGCCCGGCCCGGTGACGAGATGAGAGGATAGGGCCAGCGTGACGGGTCGGACGGGCCCGACCTACGTCGAGTTCGCCAGCATGGGTGCGACCGCCGCGGCCTGTGTCGCCGTCGGTTTCGGCGGGGGCTACTGGATCGGGGAGGCCACCGGCGCTGGGACCACCGTGACGTTCGCGGGACTTGTCTTGGGAGTGCTCGCTGCGGCAGCGGCGATCTATTTCAAGATCAGGAGTTACCTGTAGCGTCCTTGTGGCGCGGCCGACAGGCGGCGCACGAGGCGTCGGTGAGAAGGGCATGAACGGGATCGCAACACTGTTCGAGCAACTGCCACTGCCCGAGGTCGCGCGCATCGTAAGGCGGACGGTCTGGGCGGGGATTGCCGTCGGTGTCGTCGCGCTCGGCGTGTCGGCCCTGCTCGGCCACGTGCTCGTCGGTTTCGGCGGCTGCGTCGGCCTCGCCTTGGGCCTCGCGAACATCCGCCTCATCTCGCGATCGGCGGCCAGGCTGAGCGCCGAATCCGGATCGCACCGCAAGCGCTCGATCGCCTCGGGCACCCTCGCGAGGCTCGGCATCACGACCGTGATCGTCGTCGGGCTCGTCATCGCGTCGATCCAACTGGGACTCGGCACGGCCTGCGGGATCGCCGTCTTCTACTTCATCTACATCGCGAGCCTGATCCGGTCACTTCTGCAACAGAGCAGGACGGGGATGGCATCGTGATGGCCAGCGTGCTCGCGGTGACGATCAACATCGGCAGCCACATCACGTGGAGGGTGTTCGGCCAGACGATCAACGTCGACACCGTCCTCTCGACGCTCGTCGCGGGGGCGATCATTCTCGGTATCGGGTTCTACCTGCGCGCAAAGGCGACGTCGGGCGTGCCGGGCAAGGTCCAGCTCGCCTTTGAGACGATCCTCAACGCCGTCGACGGCGAGGTCGCCTCCACGATGGGCGAAGCCGGTCGTCCAATCGTCCCGCTCGCGTTCACCCTGTTCGCTTTCATTCTCATCGCCAACTGGCTCGAGCTGATCCCGACCGGCCATTCGCCGCAGTACCTTCCGCCTCCCGCGGCGGACCTCAACTTCACCGCGGCGCTCGCTCTGTTCGTCATCGTTCTCGTGCACGTGACCTGGATTCGCAAACAGGGCTTGCGGCACTACCTCGGCCATTACCTGAAGCCGTTCCGGGGCATGGTGGTGCTCAACATCATCGAGGAGCTGATCAAGCCGTTCACGCTCGCCTTCCGACTCTTCGGCAACATCTTCGCCGGGGGGGTGCTCCTCCTCCTCGCCGTCGACCTCGTCCCCGCGAAGCTGATCGCGCCCATCCCGATCGTCGACGTCGTCTGGAAGCTGTTCTCGGGCATCTTGATCGGCCCGATGCAGGCGTTCATCTTCGCTCTCCTCACCATCGTCTACTTCGAAGCAGCGATCGCAGGGAGCGAGTAGGCCTGGACAGAAACCCGTGATGGCCAAGGACCAGCTAGCACTTACGACAGGAGAAACAGATGGCAGATACGACCCAGCAGGCAATCCAGCTCGCTGGCGCGCTCATCGGTGGAGGGCTCATGGTCGGTGGTGGCGCGGTCGGCGCAGCCATCGGCGATGGGCTCGCGGGAAGCCAGACGATTGCCGGCGTCGCGCGCCAGCCGGAGGCGCAGAGCAGGCTGTTCACGATCATGTTCATCACGGTCGCTTTGTGCGAGGCGATGTACTTCATCAATCTCGTCTTCATGTTCTTCTTCGTGTTTGTTCTCTATAAGAAGTAGCAGGAACGACCGTGTTGACCGCGAGCTCGTCGGGATCGAACGCCAGCTTCCTCGTCCCGAACGCCACCTTCATTGTCGAGCTTGCGGTTTTCATTTTCGTCCTTGGGGTCGTCGCGAAGTTCATCCTTCCGTCCCTCCGCCACGTCCTCGACGAACGCGCCGGGATACTGAGCGGGGGCGTCAGCGTGTCCGACGCGGCACGGGCCAAGGCGGCGCGACTCGAGGGAGAACGGTCAGCCGCCCTGGACGAAGCGCGACAGCGAGCGCGCGCGATCCTCGAGGAGACCATGCGGGCAGTTGACGGGTTGGTCGATGAGGCGCGCGCTCGCGGACAGGTCGAGCACGACCGTCTCGTCGTCGACGCGGCAGCGCGTATCGACGAAGAGCGCCAGCGTGCCCGCGAAACCGTGATGGCCCAGGCGGTGGAGCTCGTCGTGACGGCTGCCGAGCGGATCGTCGGGGGAGGGCTCGATGCGAGCCGTCACCGCGCGATCATCGCCACCGAGCTCGCCGAGGCGGACGCCGCGAGACGGCACGGGTGACGGGACAGCCGATGGCCTTCGCGAGTTTCGACTTCGGCCTCAGCTTCGTCCTCGAATGGGTGGGGCTTGCCATCTTCGCTGCCGTCGTTGTTCTCAAGTTCCCCATCCCACAGTTGCGGCGAATGATGAGCGCCCAGACGGAGGTGATCCGCGCTCAGCTGGTGGCCACCGAGACGGCGCGTGCCGACGCCGGGCGGCTGGTCGCCGAGCGCACCGCCGCGGTCGAACGAGCCCGGGCGGAGGCGGCGGCGCTCGTCGTCCGCGCCGAGCGCAACGCCGAGCATCTGCTCGCCGTGGGCCGGGAGAGGGCCGACGGCGAATACTCGCTCGCGCTCACCCGCGCGAACATCGCCATCGACCTTGCCCGCGCCCGAGTTCGCACGGAAGTGATCAACGAGGTGGGCGCGCTCGTCGTCGCCGTGGCGACGAGGGTCGTCGCCGCCGAGCTCGACGAGCGGGACCACCACCGTCTCATCGGCGAGGCGATCGTGGCTGCCGAATCCGAGCGGGCGGGCTAGCGATGCGCGAGTTCAGCCGCGGCTACCTGGCGGCAGTCGTCGAGTCCGCCGAGCGCGAGGGCCGGCTCGAGTCGCTCCGCGCCGATCTCGCCGAGTTCGCGCGCGTGCTGAACTCCTCCGAGAAGTTGCGTCACATCCTGGTCGACCCGATGAACGCGACGTCGGCGCGGCGCGCGATCGTCGCCGACCTCCTCGAATCCAAGTCGACGCCCGAGGCCGCCGCGCTGCTCTCGTTCGCCGTCCGTGTCGAGCGTGCGTCGGAGCTGCCGCGCTCGGTTGCTGTCCTCGTCGAGCTCGTCGAGGACGCACGCCGGAGGTCCGAATCGGGCGCGCCGGTGGAGATGGAACCAGCGGCCGCGCGCTCTGTCGTACGGGAACGGATCCGCGGCTACGCGGAGCGCGTGCTGCAGGAGCTCTCGGTCGCGCGGCAGGTCGACGAGGTCGAGGACGAGCTCTTCGCGATCGCGCGGCTCCTCGACGCGAATCGGAAACTCCGACAGACCCTCGCCGACGCGAACCTGCCGCTCGCCGGCCGGGTCGCCGTCGTCGACGATCTGCTCGGTCCCGTCTGCCGGCCGGCGACCGTGCGACTCGTGCGTTACGCGCTGCGGGCCGGGCGCCTGCGCGACATCGTCGGCACGATCGATTGGCTGGTCGGGCTGGCGGCCGAGGAACGCGGGCGCCGGATAGCGTCGGTGCGCGGCGCCGTCGCGCTGCGGGCGTCCGAGAGACGCCAACTCGCCGCGGCGCTCAGCCGGATCGTCGAGCGTGAGGTCGAAGTGCGCGACGTGGTGGACCCGGCCGTCATCGGTGGGATCCTCGTCTCCGTCGGCGATCTCGTCATCGACGGGACCGTCCGGCTGCGAGTCGAACGTCTCCGGGACCTACTCGCGCGGGCGGGCTGAAGACTAGGAAAGGCTGGACATGGCCGAGCTGTCGATCAATGCCGACGAGATTGCCGCCGTGCTCGCGCGGCACGTTGACGAGCTGACGATCGAAATCGGCGCGGAGCAGGTCGGGCGCATCTGCGAGGTCGGCGACGGCATCGCGCACATTTCCGGGCTTCCGCACGCCTCGGTGAACGAGCTGCTCGAGTTCGAGAACGGGACCTATGGCCTCGCCCTCAACCTCGACGAGGAGGAGATCGGCGCGATCGTGCTCGGCGACGTCTCGGGACTCGACGAGGGGCAGACGGTGCGCACGACGGGGAGGATCCTTTCGGTGCCCGTGGGGGATGCGCTCCTCGGACGCGTGGTCAACCCCCTCGGCGAGCCGATCGACGGGAAGGGTCCGCTCGGCGACGTGGAGATGCGCCGCCTCGAGGTGCAGGCGCCGGGGATCATGAAGCGCCAGCCGGTGTGCGAGCCACTGCAGACCGGCATCAAGGTCATCGACGCCGTCACGCCGATCGGCCGGGGCCAGCGCGAGCTCCTCATCGGCGACCGCAAGACCGGCAAGACGACGATTGCCGTCGACACGATCATCAACCAGCGCGGCAAGGGTGTGAAGTGCATCTACGTCGCGATCGGCCAGAAGGGATCGACGGTCGCGCAGGTCGTGGCGACCCTCGCCGCGCACGACGCGTTGGAGTTCACGGTCGTCGTCGCCGCGCCCGCCTCGGAACCGGCACCGTTCAAGTACCTCGCGCCCTACGCCGGCTGCGCGATGGGGCAGCACTGGATGGAGCGCGGCGAGCACGCCCTCGTCGTCTACGACGACCTCTCGAAGCAGGCCGACGCCTACCGGCAGCTGTCGCTGCTGCTTCGCCGCCCCCCGGGGCGCGAGGCCTACCCAGGCGATGTTTTCTATCTTCACAGCAGGCTCCTGGAACGTGCCGCCAAGCTCTCCGACGAGCTCGGCGGCGGGTCGCTGACGGCGCTGCCGATCATCGAGACGAAGGACGGGGACATCGCGGCCTACATCCCGACGAACCTGATCTCGATCACCGACGGCCAGATCTTCCTGGAGACCGACCTTTTCAACTCGGGCGTGCGCCCGGCGATGAACATCGGCAACTCGGTCTCCCGCGTCGGCGGTGCGGCCCAGGTGAACGCCATGAAGTCGGTCGTCGGTTCGCTGAAGATCGACCTCGCCCAGTTCCGCGACCTCGAGGCGTTCGCGACCTTCGGCTCCGAGCTGGACAAGGCCTCCCAGGCCCAGCTCGATCGGGGCTACCGCTTGATCGAGCTGCTGAAGCAGGGCCAGAACGAACCGATGCCGGTCGAAGAGGAGATCATCGTCATCTACGCCGGCGTGAACGGGTTCACCGACACGGTCGAGGTCGGCGAGGTCAGGCGCTTCGAGTCGGTGCTGCGCGCCGATTTCCACACGGTGCACCCCGAGATGCTCGAGCACATCCGCACGACGGGCACGCTGCCCGACATCGCCGACTTTGAGGCGGCGATCCAGGAGGTCGTGGCGGGCTTCGCCGGCGAGGCGGATGACGCCGCGCCGGCGGATCCGAAACCGGAAGCCGGAGCCGAGTCGTCGCCGGACGGTCCCGAGCCGGCTGAGGGGCAGCACTGAGCGATGTCGTCAGGCCAGGAGCGCATCCTTCGGCGCCGGATCCGCAGCATCAAGTCGACCGAGCAGTTGACCCGCGCGATGGACCTCATCTCGGCATCCCAGATCGTGCGCGCCAAGGCCCGAATCCAGGCGAGCCGTCCCTACGTCGCAGGGATCGAGAGAGTCCTCGCGATCACGGCATCGGACGTCGCGTCGTCACCGATCCGCGGCGTTCCCGCGGACCCGCGGCGCGTGGCTGTCGTGGCGATCGTTGCCGACCGGGGGTTGTGCGGCGCCTACAACTCGAACGTGCTGCGCGCTACGAACCGGTTGCTGCGCGCCGGCGAGGCGGAGGGACGCGTCTTCACGCTCATCACCGTCGGGCGCCGTGCCCAGAGATTCTTCCGCTTCCACGGGCGGCAGATCGCGCGGTCTTTCGTGAAGATGACCGACCGGCCGACCTACGAAGACGCCCGTCGGGTCGCGGGCGAGATCGTGGGGCCGTTCCTCGCGGGTCAGGTCGATCTCGTCCAGCTCGTGTCCACGCGCTTCCACTCCGCCGGGAGACAGCTCGTCGAGGTGAGCCAACTCCTGCCGCTCGCGCCCGGCGAGCCGGCGACGCACGGGGACGGGCCGGGAACTGCGACGTCCCGGCCGGAGGGCTTCTACGACTTCGAGCCGGCGGCCGCGGACCTACTGGCGGTCCTCGTGCCGCGCTTTGCCGAGGCGGTGCTCTTTCGGGCGCTGCTCGAAGCGGCGGCCTCCGAGCACACCGCCCGGCAGCGGGCGATGTCCGCCGCGGCGGACAATGCTGACGAGCTCGCGACGACGCTGAACCGGTTGATGAACCGCATCCGCCAGGACGCGATCACGACCGAGATCATGGACGTCGTCGGTGGAGCCGAGGCGTTGCGGCGGACCGTCGGCGCGGGCGGTTCCGAGGTTCTCACAGGAAGTTCCAGCGAGGAGTAGAGGCGATGTCGACCGAAACCAGCACGGGGGAGCCGGGTGAGCGCCCGCTCGAGAATGGCCGGGTCGTCTCGATCGCCGGTCCCGTCGTCGACGTCGAGTTCCCGCCGCACGCGCTCCCGGAGATCAACATGGCGCTGGAGATCGACCTCGAGCTCGAGGGGGCGAAGGTCGTCATCACCGCCGAGGTGGCGCAGCAGATCGGCGAGGGACGTGTCCGCTGCATCTGCCTGAAGCCGACCGACGGCCTCGAGCGCGGCGCCATCGCCCGCAACACCGGGCAGGGAATCACGGTCCCGGTCGGCGACAACGTCCTCGGCCACGCTTTCAACGTCATCGGCGAGCCGATAGACACCGACGACATCGGCCCAATCACGGACCGCTGGGAGATCCACCGCGACCCACCGCCGTTCGAGGAGCTCGAACCGCGCCGCGAGATGTTCGAGACCGGGATCAAGGCGATCGATCTGTTGGAGCCGTACGTGCAGGGGGGCAAGATCGGGCTTTTCGGCGGGGCCGGCGTCGGAAAGACGGTCCTCATCCTCGAGATGATCAACCGTGTCGCTAAGCAGCACGGCGGCGTCTCCGTCTTCGCCGGGGTCGGCGAGCGGACCCGTGAGGGGACCGACCTCTGGCTCGAGATGCAGCAGTCGGGCGTCATCGACAAGGCCGTCCTCGTCTACGGCCAGATGGACGAGCCGCCGGGGGTCCGCCTGCGGGTGGCGCTCTCGGCCCTCACGATGGCGGAGTACTTCCGGGACGTGAAACACCAGGACGTGCTGCTGTTCGTCGACAACATCTTCCGTTTCGTCCAGGCGGGTTCGGAGGTATCGACGCTTCTCGGCCGGATGCCGTCCGCCGTCGGCTACCAGCCCACCCTCGCCGACGAGATGGGCCAGCTCCAGGAGCGGATCACCTCGACCCGGGGCCGCTCGATCACCTCGGTGCAGGCGGTGTACGTGCCCGCCGACGACTACACAGACCCCGCTCCCTTCACGACGTTCACCCACCTCGACGCGACGACCGAACTGTCGCGCCAGATCGCCGCCCTGGGGATCTACCCGGCGGTCGATCCCCTCGCCTCGACGAGCAGCATCCTCGCTCCCGAGATCGTCGGCGAGCGTCACTACGTCTGCGCCAGCGCGGTGAAACAGGTTCTTCAGCGTTACCGGGACCTGCAGGACATCATCGCTATCCTCGGCCTCGAGGAGCTGAGTGAGGAGGACCGCTTGACGGTCACGCGGGCCCGCAAGATCCAGCGATTCTTGTCACAGCCGTTGTTCGTCGGCGAGGTCTTCACCGGGCTGCCCGGCGTCTACGTGACCGTCGACGAGAGCGTGCGTAGCTTTGAGGCGCTCCTCGGCGGGGACCTCGACGATGTTCCGGAGCAGGCCTTCCTGAACGCCGGCGGGATCGACGACGTGCGTGCGAAGTCCAGGTCGCTCGGGAGCGACTGAGAGGATCAGAGGGACGGGCATGGGAACTCCATTTCACTTCGAGCTCGTGACGCCCGAACGGGTGCTGTTCTCTGGCGACGCCGACGCGGTCTCGCTGCGCACCGTCGAGGGCGAGATCACCTTCCTCGCCCGGCACGAGGACTACGTGGGGGTCGCCGACGAGACGGTCGTGCGTATCAGCGCCCTTGGCGATGAGGCCGTCGGGGGGGCCGAGCGCGAGCGGACCGAGCTACGCGCCGCCGTCCACAGCGGGCTCGTGCACGTCGACCGTGAGGGCGTCGTCATCCTGGCGGGCGTCGCCGAGCTTGGCTCCGAGATCGACGTCGACAGGGCGCGGGCCGCCCTCGTCGCGGCCGAGGCGCGACTCGCCGAAGCAGCCCCGGCGCCGGAGCCCGGGGCGCCGGACGGTGGCGAGGGGCCGGGCTCCACCGCCCGCGCCGATCCTCCCGGCATCTCGCCGGAGGACGCCGTCCGTCGGGAGAAGGTCCGGCTGGAGGCGGCGGGGTCCACCGCCCAGACGTGACGGCGGCACCCGTCCCGCGGGACCAAGTGCCTCGTCGGGGCGTGGCACGGTCGGCCAACCGGAGGCGCCTCCTCGTCGCGCTCACCCTGGCCGGGCGCCAGGCGGCCGAGGTCGACGGCCTTCGTCGGTCACTCGGCGGGTCCGGGCTCGGCCGCATCGATCCGCACCTCACGCTCGTCCCCCCCGTCAACGTTCGCACGGAGGACTTCGACCAGGTGCTCCGCCTGATCCGCTCCGTCGCCATGGAGCAGCCCGTCGAGGTGCGGCTCGGTCCGGCGCGCACGTTCGCCCCGCGAACGCCCGTCGTCTACCTCGACGTGGCGGGTGATACGGCGCGGATCGCCGACCTGCGTCGCCGGCTCGTCGTCGCGCCACTCGTGCCGGCAGTCGCGCGGCACGAGCGGCCCTTCGTCCCGCACGTCACGATCGGCGGGAGAGTGGCCGCCCCCCGGATCGCCGCGGCCCTCGAGATGCTGGCCGAGTTCGACCTCCCGGCGACGTTGTCGGCAGTCGCGCTCTGCGAACAGGACGAGGTCGCTTCCCGCCACCCCTGGCGGGTCGTGGCCGACGTCGTGCTCGGCTCGGGGACGTCGGTCGGCCGGGGGGGACGAGAGGTCGCCTTCGTCGCCTCGACGATCCTCGACCCGGAGACGAAGGCCTGGGCCGATGCCACCCCGGGCGAGGACGTGGACGCCCCATGGGGGGCCGACGCCGGCGCGCCCTTCGTGCTCACCGCCTACGTCGAGGGACTGCCCGTCGGCGTCGCCGAGGGTTCGCTCGGCACGGTCTCCGCCGAGGTCCGGCGGCTGCGCCTCGACGAGCGGCGCCGCGGCGAGGGCATCGGCAGCCAGCTCGTCCGGTCGCTCGAGAAGGAGGCGGGCGGGCGGGGCCTCAGGCGGGTGGTCTTCCTCGCCGTCGCCGACGGCCCGGTCGAGGGCTTCCTTGGCCACCTCGGCTACCACCGCGCCGCCGTGCTCGCCGGGCACGGGGGCGGGCTCGCCACGGTGGCGCTCGCGCGTCCGGTCATCGGGACCCCGGCGGCGGGATAGCGTCGCGGCGATGCGGCAATTCATCGTGCGCTCGGCGGGGCCGCTCGCCGGCGAGGTCACAGTCCAAGGCGCCAAGAACTCGGTCCTGAAGCTGATGGCCGCCTCGCTCCTCGCCGAGGGGACGACCCGGCTCGAGAACGTGCCGCGCATCACCGACGTCGAGACGATGGCCGAGGTCCTGACGGCGATTGGGGCGGAGGTGAGGAGGGACGGGTCCGGCGACCTCCTCGTCACGGTCCCCGCCGCCTGCACGCCGGTTGCCCCCTACGAGCTCGTGGAGAAGATGCGGGCCTCGATCGTCGTGCTCGGGCCGCTCCTCGCGCGGCACCACTTCGCGCGGGTGTCGCTGCCGGGGGGGGATGACTTCGGTTCCCGGCCGATCGACATCCACCTCCGGGCGCTGACGGAGCTGGGCGCCGAGTTCACGACCGAACACGGCTACGTGGAGGGCCGCTGCGACCGGTTCGCCGGGGCGCGCGTCGTGCTCGAGTACCCGAGCCACACGGCGACCGACAACATCCTGTCGGCGGCGGTGCTCGCCAAAGGGACGACGGTGATCGAGAACGCCGCCCGCGAGCCCGAGGTGAAGGACCTCGCCGAGCTGCTCTGTGCGATGGGCGCCCGCATCTCGGGGGCGGGAACCTCCCGGATCGAGGTCGAGGGCGTCGATGAGCTCCACCCGGCCTCGCACCGGGCCGTCGCCGACCGCGTCGAGGCGGCCACCTTCCTCGCCGCTGTGGCGATCGCCGGCGGCGAGGTCCACGTGCGCGGGGCGCACCACGAGCACATGGACATGTACCTGGAGAAGCTCGGCGCGATGGGGGTGACCATCGAGCCGACGGCGTCGGGGGTCTCGGCCCGCTTCGAGGGCCGGCCGCGCGCCGTCGACGTCTCGACGCTGCCGTACCCGGGGGTGGCGACCGACTACAAGCCGCTGCTCGTGACGGTGCTCTCGATGGCCGACGGCGTGGCGATCGTCAGCGAGAACATCTACGCCGGGCGCTTCCGCTACGTGGACGAACTGCGCCGGATGGGGGCGAACATTCGCACCGAGGGCCACCACGCTGTCGTGCGCGGGGTCCCGCGGCTCTCGGGCGCACCGGTGCGGGCCCCGGACATCCGGGCCGGGGCGGCGCTCGTGCTGGCCGGCCTCGCCGCCGACGGCGAGACCCTGGTCGCTGGCGTCGAGCACATCGACCGGGGCTACGAGGGCTTCGACGCGAAGCTGCGGGCCTTGGGCGGCGACGTTACCCGCAGGGACGAACCTCCCGCCACCGCCCCGTGACGGGCGGGGCGACGAGATGAGCCAGCGCGGCACGAACCGCCCGTCGGTGAACCGCCAGCAGTCCCTCACCCCGACAGGCTGGCGAATCGCCGAGGACGACCCCCGCTGGTACGAGCGGGCGGTCTTCTACGAGCTGTCGACGCGGGCCTTTTTCGACTCGAACGGGGACGGTACAGGCGACCTCGCCGGGATCGTCGAGAAGTTCGACTACCTCTCCTGGCTCGGCGTGGACTGCCTGTGGCTCCTGCCGCACTACCCGTCGCCATTGCGTGACGGGGGCTACGACGTCGCCGACTACTGCGACGTGGCCCCCGAGTTCGGGAGCCTCGACGACATGGCCCGCCTCATCAGCGCGGCCCACGACCGGGGCATGCGGATCTTGATCGATCTCGTCCTCAACCACACGAGCGACGCCCACCCCTGGTTCGTCGAGTCGCGCTCGTCGCGGGACAACCCGAAGGCCGACTGGTACGTCTGGAGCGACGACGACAAGCGCTACGCGGACATCCGGGTGATCTTCTCGGACAGCGAGTCCTCGAACTGGACCTGGGACGGCGTCCGCCGGCAGTACTACTGGCACCGCTTCTTCCACTTCCAGCCTGACCTCAACCACGAGAACCCCGAGGTCCGGGCGGCGCTGCTCGACGTGGTGCGGTTCTGGCTCGACCTCGGCGTCGACGGGTTTCGGCTTGACGCTGTGCCGTACCTGTTCCAGCGGGAGGGCACGACGGGGGAAAACCTGCCCGAGACTCATGAGTTCCTGCGCCAGATCCGGGCGCTGATCGACGCCGCCTACCCGAACCGGGTCCTCATTGCCGAGGTGAACGGGTGGCCCCACGACGTGGCCGACTACTTCGGCGACGGCGACGAGTGCCAGATGTGCTTCCACTTTCCGCTCATGCCCAGGATGTTCATGGCGATCCGCCGGGAGCACCGCATCCCGATCACCGAGATCCTCGCCCAGACGCCGCCGATCCCGGAGGGCTGCCAGTGGGGGGTCTTCCTGCGCAACCACGACGAGCTCACCCTCGAGATGGTGAGCGACGAGGAGCGCGACTACATGTGGGCCGAGTACGCGGGGGACCCGCGGATGAGGAAGAACCTGGGAATCCGGCGCCGCCTGGCGCCGCTCGTCGACAACGACCGAGGCGTCGCCGAGCTGCTGTTCGCGCTGCTGCTCTCGCTCCCGGGGGCGCCGGTCCTCTACTACGGCGACGAGATCGGCATGGGTGACAACATCTACCTCGGCGACCGCGACACGGTGCGCACCCCCATGCAGTGGACCCCCGACCGGAACGCCGGCTTCTCGACCGCCGACTTCGCCCGGCTCTACCTGCCCCCGCTCATGGACCCCGTCTACGGCTACGCCGCGGTGAATGTCGAGGCGTCGATCCGGGACCCATCATCGCTTCTGCACTGGCTCCGTCGGATGATCGCCGTGCGCCACCAGAACCCGGTCTTCGCGACGGGTTCGTTCGAGGTCCTCCCGGCGGACAACCCGTCGGTGCTCGCCTTCCTGCGCGCCGGTGCCGACCCCGCCACCGGCGCGGTGCGGTCGATCGTCTGTGTGAACAACCTCTCGCGTTTCGCCCAGGCGACCGAGTTGAGCCTGGCGCGCTGGAAGGACTCGCCCCCCGTCGAGCTCATCGGCCGCTCGACGTTCCCGCCGATCGGGCCGGAGGGCTACCCGGTCACGCTCGGGCCGCACGGGTATTTCTGGCTCCAGGTCGGGGGGCGCTGACCGTGACGCCGGACGACGCCGAGCTGGGCGCCCTCGCCCGCTCGTACCTCGACCGCCAGTCCTGGTTCCAGTTGACGGTCCCCGGGGCCCGCCTCGACGAGATTGAGCTCGTGAGGGCTGAGATGCTCCGGGAGGAACCCCTGCCGCTCTGCCGGCTGCTCCTGCGCTGCAGGGCGCGGCACTTCAGCGTCTTCGCCGGATGGCGGGACGTCACCGCGGCCGCCCAGGCTCTGCACGGCCGGGAGGGCGCAATTTTCGGCTCCGCAGCCGGGGACCGCGGCAGCGTGCTCGTTTACGACGCGCTGGCCGACGACGAGCTGGCGCTCGAGCTCTTCGTCCGGGCGACGGGCGGCCGGGAGGCGGCGAGACGCGTCCGGCCGCTCACGACGGCTGTCTCGCACGCCTCGCTCGTCTACGACGGGCGCTACCTCATGAAGTGCTACCGGGTGCTCGAGGACGCCGTCCGCCCGGAGCTCGAGGTGATGATGCAACTCGACGCCGTCGGCTTCAACGCCATCCTCGCCCCGGTGGCGGCCTGGGCCGCCGACGGGTTCGACCTCGCCCTCGTGCGCGAGTACCTCCCCTCGGCCCTCGAGGGGAGGGTGCTGGCGCTGACCTCGCTGCGCGACCTACTGGCCCGGGTCTCCGGTTACGACCGTGCCGACGCCGGCATGGCGCGGGTCGAGCCCGGTCTCGCCGCCGAACCGGCCGCGGCGGTGGCGACGGCCGGCGGGGATCTCGCTTCGGAGATGCGACGCCTCGGCACCACGGCGGCGCGCCTCCACCTCGCCCTCGCCGAGGCCTTCGGGACGAGCGAGATCGGCCCGGGGAGCCTCGCCGACGAGCTCGCCGCAATCGCGACGGGGGCGCCGGCCGGGGGCCGGGCGGCGAAGGACGACCGGACGACGGCGCTCGTGGCGCGGGTCCGCGCCCTCGATCCGGGCGGGGCGGGTTTGGCGATCCGGGTCCACGGGGATTTCCACCTGCGGCGCGTGATGCGCGGCGAGACCGGCTGGATCGTGGTCGGGTTCGGCGACGACCCGCTCTACGCCGACTCGCTCCCGTCGCTCCGCCCGCGTTCGGGCACGCCCATCGAGGACCTCGCCGACATGTGGTTCTCGATCGACCGCGTCGCCCGGGAGGCGCTCGCCCAGCGGCCCCCCGCCGAACTCGAACCCGCCGGGGCGCTCGCCCGGGAGTGGGTGGTGCGCAACCGGCGGGCCTTCCTGGCCGGGTATCTCGCCACGGACGATGTCGCCCGCCTGCTGCCCGCGGACGCCGGCGTCGTCGAGGGGCTGCTCGCCGTGCTGACGGCCGCGCGCGAGCACGGTCACAGGACGGCGGCCTCCGGGCGCTGAGCGGCTCCTGTCCGCCGACAGGCGCGCGCGGCCGGTATCGAGTGGACTGGACGCTCATGGATGACGTGCAGCCCGACCCTCGGCCGCAGTTCCGCGGCGCCTACCTCGACCACGCGGCGACGACGCCGATGCGCCCGGAGGCCGTGGCGGCGATGCTGCCGTACTGCACGGCCGAGTTCGGCAACCCCTCTGGCGCCTATGCCGCCGGCCGGCGAGCGAGGCGCGCGCTCGACGACGCCCGGGACGAGATGGCCGCCATGCTCGGTTGCGCGCCGGGCGAGATCGTCTTCACCTCGGGCGGGACCGAGGCCGACAACCTCGCCGTGCTCGGCGTGCACGCCCGGATCGGTGGCACCGTCGTCACGACGGCGATCGAGCACCACGCGGTGCTGAACCCGGCACGCCGGATCGGCGCGCGGCTCGTCGGCGCGACAGCCGAGGGCCTCGTCGACCTCGACGCCCTCGCCCTCGCGCTCGACGAGACGGTGACGCTCGTGAGCGTGATGGCCGTGAACAACGAGGTCGGTACCGTCCAGCCGCTCGGCGACGTCGTCGCCGCCGTCAGGCGGGCGGCGCCGCGGGCCCTTGTCCACAGCGACGCCGTCCAGGCGTTCTCGTGGTGCCCGGTCGACTCCGCACTCGCCGGGTGCGACCTCGTCTCGGTGTCGGCCCACAAGTTCGGGGGCCCGAAGGGGGCGGGCGCCCTCGTCGTGCGGGGCCGGGCCGCGCTGGCGCTCACGCCGGTGCTCGCCGGCGGGGGCCAGGAGCGGAACCTGCGGCCGGGGACGGAGAACGTCGCGGGGATCGTCGCCATGGCGGCGGCGGCGCGGGCGACGGCGGAGGAGCGGGCTGCCGCCGGTGCGGCGACGGGCGTCCTCCGCGACCGGTTCCTCGACCGGCTCGCCCGGGAGGTGCCGGCGATGGTGGAGTCAGTCCCCCGCTCGCTCACCGTCCCCGGGCATGCCCACGTCCGGTTCCCCGGCGTCCTCGCCGAGGAGCTCCTCTTCCTCCTCGACGAGGGCGGCATCGCCGCTTCCGCCGGCTCGGCGTGCTCCTCGGGGGCGATCGAGCCGAGCCACGTCCTACGGGCGATGGGCTGGAATCGTCCCGCCGCCCGCGAGGCGGTGCGGTTCACGCTCGGCCCAGAGACGACCGCGGACGATATCGACGGGGCCGCGGATGCCGTCGTGGCTGCGGTCGGGTCGCTCACCCGACTGAGCGCGATGGGAGACTGAGCACGTGCGCGTGCTCGTCGCGATGTCCGGCGGCGTCGATTCCTCGGTGGCAGCGGCCCTCCTCGTCAAGGCGGGCCACGAGGTCGTCGGCGCGACCCTGAAGCTCTGGGGTGGGGCTGGCGACTCGGGATGCTGCTCCGTCGCCGACGTCGACGACGCCCGCCGGGTCGCCGACCAGCTGGGCATCGACCACCGGGTGTTGAACTTCACCGAGGAGTTCTCAGCCGACGTGGTCGAGCCGTACGTGGCGGACCACGCGGCGGGCAGGACGCCCAACCCCTGTGTCGAGTGCAACCGCGCCGTCAAGTTCGGCCATCTCGCCGCTCGCGCCCGCCGGCTCGGCTTCGACGCGGTGGCGACCGGCCACCACGCCCGGGTCGGCGTGGGGGGTGGGCGGGTGACGCTGCGCCGGGGCGTCGACCCCGCAAAGGACCAGTCCTACGTGCTCGCGACCCTCCGGGCGCCGGACATCGCCCGCGTGCTGATGCCGGTCGGCGAGTTCACCAAAGCGGCCGTGCGCGAGCTCGCCGCGAGGTTCCGCCTGCGGACCGCCGCCAAGCCGGACAGCCAGGACGTTTGCTTCATCGCCTCCCGCTCGCCTGGGACGGGGCGGTCGGCGTTCCTGGCAGAGCGGATCCCGCTGCACCCGGGGCGCGTCGTCGACCTGGCGACCGGCGCCGAGCTGGCGCGGCTAACGGCGGTCGAACTCGTCACGGTCGGCCAGCGCCGGGGCCTCGGCGTCGCCGCCGGCGGGCGCCGCTACGCCGTCGCGGTCGACGTCGAGAAGTCGACGGTCGTCGCCGGGTCGCAGGCGGACCTGCTCGTCGAGGGCGTCACCTTCGGCGCCCGCACCTGGTTTGACGCGGCCCTGCCGCCGGGCACGCCCGTCGAGGTCCAGGTGAGCGCCCACGGGGTGGCCCGCCGGGCGGTCGTCACCGCCGGGGGGATCGCCTACGACCGGCCCGAGCGGCGGGTCGCGCCCGGCCAGGTCGTCGCCTGCTACTCCGGCGACATGGTCGTGGGCTCGGGGATCGCGGCGTGACGACGGGTTCGGCGAGCGGCGCCCGGCGTCACGGGTGGCCGCCTGGCGGGGCGTCGTCCGACCCCGCGACGCGGGTCGCCGAGCTGCGGGAGCTGATCCGTTACCACGCCGACCGGTACTACCGGGACGACGCGCCCGAGATCGCCGACGCCGAGTACGACGCCCTCGTCGTCGAGTTGCAGCACCTCGAGCGCGCCCACCCCGAGCTGGCGGCGCCCGACTCGGTCTCGCAAGCCGTCGGCGCCCCACCCTCGGCGCAGTTCGCGCCGGTGCGCCACGCCGTGCGGATGATGAGCCTCGACGACGTCTTCTCCCTCGAGGAGTTCCAAGCCTGGGGCGAGCGCGTCGAGCGGGTGCTCGCCGCCGCACCCGGAGCCGGGGACGTGACGGCGGTGCGTTTCGTCTGCGAGCCGAAGATCGACGGGCTCGCTGTCTCGCTCCGTTACGAGGACGGCCGGCTCGTCCAGGCCGCGACCCGCGGCGACGGCACGACCGGCGAGGACGTCACGGCGAACGTCGCCACGATCGGCGCCATCCCCGAGAGGCTCGCGCTCGGCGCCGCCGACGTGCCGAGGGTCCTCGAGGTGCGCGGCGAGGTGTACCTGCCGGTCTCAGCGTTCGCAGAGCTCAACCGGCGGCAGGCGGCGGCCGGGCTGCGCACCTTCGCCAACCCCCGCAATTCGGCCGCCGGATCGCTGCGCCAGAAGGACCCGGTTGTCACCGCTTCGCGCCCGCTCTCGTTCTGGGCCTACCAGGTCGGCGAGGTCGACGGTGGCGCCGTCGGGCCCCAGGGCGCCCGCCTCGGCTCGCACAGCGATGCGCTCGAATTCGTCCGGCGGGCGGGCCTGCCGGTGAACCCCGAAGTGAAGGCGGTCGAGGGCCTCGCCGCCGCCTACGAGTTCTGCCGCCACTGGCAGGACCACCGCCACGACCTCGACTACGAGATCGACGGCGTCGTCGCCAAGGTCGACGACCTCGACCTGCAGCGGACGCTCGGCGCGACGTCGCGGGCGCCGCGCTGGGCGATCGCCTACAAGTTCCCGCCCGAGGAGCGCACGACGCTCCTCGAGGACATCCTCGTCTCGATCGGCCGGACGGGGCGGGCGACGCCCTACGCCAAGCTGACCCCGGTCGTCGTCGCCGGGTCGACGGTCGAGTACGCCACGCTGCACAACGAGGACCAGGTGGCGGAGAAGGACGTCCGACCGGGCGACACGGTGATCGTCCGGAAGGCGGGAGACGTCATCCCGGAGGTGGTCGGCGCCGTGCCGGCGAGGCGCCCCGCCGGGACGGCCGCCTGGCGCTTCCCGTGGCGCTGCCCGAGCTGCGCGAGCCCGCTCGTCCGGCTCGACGGGGAGGCGGACACCTACTGCGTGAACCTCGAGTGCGCCGCCCAGCGGGTGCAGCGCCTGGCGCATTTCTGCTCGCGGGCGGCGATGGACATCGAGGGCCTCGGCGAACAGCGCGTGACCCAGCTCGTGGCCGCCGGCCTGCTCAGGGACGTCGCCGACGTCTACGCCCTTCGGGCGGGATCCCTCGCCCCCCTCGAGGGCTTCGGCGAGCTTTCGGCGGCGAACCTCGTGGCGGCGATCGGTGCCTCGCGGACCCGGGGGATGGCGAGGCTCCTCGTCGGGTTGTCGATCCGCCATGTCGGCTCGACGGTCGCCGACGCCCTCGCCGGGGAATTCGCCGGCCTCGACGAGCTCGCCTCCGCCGACGACACGCGTCTCGCCGCCGTCGACGGCGTCGGCGCCGTGATCGCCCAGAGTGTGCGGGCCTTCTTCGCCGAGGAGGCCAACCTCGCCGTGATGGGCAAGCTGCGGGCCGCCGGGGTGAGCTTCGCCTCGACCCGCCCCCGGGCGGGATCCGGGCCCGCCCGGACACTCGCGGGGCGCAGCGTCGTCGTCACCGGGAGCCTCGCGGAGTTCACGCGCGAGCAGGCCGAGGCCGCGATCGTGGCCCGCGGGGGGAAGTCCACGGGGTCCGTCTCCGCGAAGACCTCGGTGCTCGTCGTGGGCGCCGAACCCGGCGCCGCGAAGACCGCGAAGGCGGAGGCGCTCGGGATCCCGGTCCTCGATGAGGCGGGCTTCGTCCGTCTGCTCGAGACGGGCGAGATCGTCTGACCCGCGCGACTACGAGGTGATGGCGCGGATCTCTTCAGCGAGCTCGAGCTGACGCGGGCTGGGCTGCGTTTGCTGGAGGGCGAGAAGCCTTGTCACGTCGCCCTCCACCCGAACCCGCCCCGCCAGAAAGGCCTCCAACCCCGTCTGGATGTCGCCGTCGAGGAGCACGGACTTGGCGAGGGCGTAGTCGAGGTGCACGGTGAGCTCGGGCCCGGCGAGGTGGCCAAGGTCGATGTCGATGAAGCCCGCCGAGGTGTCGAGGTGCGCGAGCACGGTCCCCTCGCCGAAGGGCACGCCCTCGACGACGAGATTGGCCCGTACGCTCGCTGCCGGCGCCGTCGGTTCGGCACAGCCGGCGTAGATCGCCCGCGCGGCCCGGATCCACTCGTTGCTAAGGAAGGCGTGTTTTCCCGCCACCGGTCCCCCTCGCGGGGCGGGCCCTTCGCGGCGTCACGCCCCGGGTGCCGAGACTACCTGTCGATTCTGCGCCTTCTGGCGGCTCTGTACGATGTGGCCGTGGCTGTCGACCTGCCCGCGCCGAACTGGAACCCGCCGTCACGGCGGGTCGCGCGGCGGACGCCGCCGGCTGGTCGCCGAGCGGATCGAAGGTGCCCGGGTTGAGCGAAGCCTTCTCCCGTGACGACGTCGTCTACGTCGCTCGCCTGGCGCGGCTCGATCTCGATCGCGGCGAGGTTGACCTGTACGCCGCCCAGCTCGCCTCGATCATCGACCACGTCGCCGCCGTGACCGGGCTCGACACGTCCGACGTGCCCGCCACGGCGCACCCGCTCGAGCTGGTGAACGTGCTGCGCCCGGACATCCCCGGGCCGACGCTGCCGCGCGACGAGGTGCTCGCCCGGGCGCCACTGGCCGAGAGCGGGCGGTTCCGTGTTCCGCCGATCCTGGGCGAGGCGCCGTGAGCGCCTGGGCGTACCCGGCCGGCGCCGTCGAGACCGCCCGGGCCGTGCGTGCGGGGGAGCTGCGCGCCCGCGAGGTCGTCGCGGCGGCGCTCGGGCGCATCGGCCGGTTCGAGGGCGCCCTCCATTGCTTCCTCACCGTGACCGCCGACGCCGCGCTCACCGCCGCCGACGCCGTCGACGCCGTCGTGGCGGCGGGGGGGGATCCGGGCCCGCTCGCCGGTGTGCCGATCGCCCTCAAGGACAACCTGTGCACCCGCGGGATCCCGACGACGGCCGGTTCGCACATCCTCGAGAACTGGGTTCCCCCCTACGACGCGACCGTCGTGAAGGCGGTCGCCGCCGCCGGCGCCGTGGCCGTCGGCAAGACGAACCTCGACGAGTTCGCGATGGGTTCGTCGACGGAGAACTCCGCCTACGGGCCGACCCGCAACCCGTGGGACCCGACCCGCGTGCCAGGGGGTTCGTCCGGGGGGAGTGCCGCCGCCGTCGCGGCGGGCCTCGTGCCACTCGCCCTCGGCTCCGACACCGGGGGCTCGGTCCGCCAGCCGGCGTCGCTGTGCGGGGTCGTGGGCGTGAAGCCGACCTACGGGTTGGTCTCTCGCTACGGGCTGATCGCCTTCGCGAGCTCGCTGGACCAGATCGGCCCCTTCGCCGCGACGGTCGCCGATGCGGCGGCGCTGCTCGACGTCATCGCCGGGCACGACCCGGCCGACTCGACGTCGCTCGACGTGGCCCTCGAGCCGGTGTCGCGCCAGCTCGGCCGGGGCGTCGCCGGGCTGCGGGTCGGCCTCATCTCGGACTTCCTCGTCGACGCCAGCCCGTCGTGCGTCGCGGCCGTCCGCGAGGCGGCGGCGGTGCTCGCCGGCGCCGGCGCCACGGTCGAGGAGGTCGCCGTCCCGGCCCTCATGCTCGGGCTGTCCGCCTACTACCTCGTCGCCCCGGCGGAGGCGTCGTCGAACCTCGCCCGCTACGACGGCGTCCGCTACGGGTTGCGCGTCGATGGCCCGGACGTCACTCAGATGAACGGGAGGTCGCGCTCAGCGGGCTTCGGCCCCGAGGTGAAGCGGCGCATCATGCTCGGCACCTACGTGCTCTCCGCCGGGTACTACGACGCCTACTACGGCCAGGCCCAGCGGGTGCGCACGCTCGTTGCCCGCGGTTTCGCCGAGGCCTACGAGCGCTTCGACGTGCTGATCGGCCCGACCTCGCCGACCGTCGCCTTCGAGATCGGCGCGAAGACCCAGGACCCGCTGGCGATGTACCTCTCGGACCTCTACACGATCCCGACGAACCTCGCCGGCCACCCGGCGGTGAGCGTGCCCTTCGCGCTGTCCGAGGGGCTCCCCGTCGGCGTCCAGGTGCTGGCTCCCGCCCTCGGCGAGGGGCCGATGTTCCGGGCCGCCGCCGTCGTGGAGGCCGGCGCCGATGCGGCGGCCCGCGGGCCGATCGAGCCCCACGCGGCGGGAGCCGTCCGGTGACAGCCAACGGGCCGGTAGCGCCGGGCTGGGAAACGGTCGTCGGGCTCGAGGTGCACTGCGAGTTATTGACGGCGACGAAGCTCTTCTGCTCGTGCCCGAACGCTTTCGGCTCCGAGCCGAACACGAACGTGTGCCCGGTCTGCCTCGGGCTCCCCGGATCGCTGCCCGTGCTGAACGCGCGAGCGGTCGAGTTCGCGATGCGGATCGGGACGGCGCTCGGATCGTCGATCGAGCCGTCGGTCTTCCACCGGAAGAACTACTTCTACCCCGACATGCCGAAGGACTACCAGATCAGCCAGTACGACGCGCCGATCAACGTCGGCGGCCACATCGAGCTCGCTGACGGCTCGCTCGTCGGCATCGTGCGGGCCCACATCGAGGAGGACACCGGCAAGACGACGCACGTCGGCGGGGGCGGGCGGATCCACGATGCCGATTACTCCCTCGTCGACTACAACCGCGCCGGCGTCCCGCTCGTCGAGATCGTCTCCGCCCCGGACATCCGCGGCGCCGAGCAGGCCCGCGGCTACGTGAACGAGCTGCGGGCGATCCTCATCGCCACGGGGACCTCCGACGGCCGGATGGAGGAGGGCTCGCTGCGCGTCGACGCCAACATCTCGGTCCGCCGCCGGGGCGACGCCGAGTACGGGACCCGTTGTGAGGTGAAGAACCTCAACTCGCTCCGGTCGCTCGGACGCGCGATCGAGTACGAGGCGGCCCGCCAGATCGCCCTCCTCGAGGCCGGCGGGAGGGTCGTGCAGGAGACCCGCCACTGGAACGAGGAGGAGGGCCGTACCTCGTCGCTGCGGTCGAAAGAGGAGGCCTTCGACTACCGGTACTTCACCGAGCCGGACCTCGTCCCGCTCGCTCCCGCGGCGGCCCAGATCGCCGCGGTGGCGGCGGAGCTCGGCCCGCTGCCGGCGGCGCGCCGCCACCGTCTCGCCGAAATCGTCGCCCGGGACGGCGGGCCAGCCCCGGTCGAGCAGCTCGCCACCGTGGTCGTCCTCGGGCTCGACGACCTCGTTTTCGGCGCGGCCGCGTGTGGGGCCGACCCGCGCCTCGCCCTCGCCCGGGCGGCGAACGAGGCCGCCAACCGGGTCGACGCGGCGCGCGGCCTCGATCCGGCTTCCTTTGCCGAGCTCGTGAAGCTGGAGGCCGCCGGGAGCCTGACGGCGACGCAGTCGAAGTCGGTCCTCGTCGCGATGCTCGACGGCGGCGGCGAACCGGCCGCGATCGCCACCCGTCTGGGGTTCGAGGCGCTCGACGCGACCGAGCTCGAGGCGGCGATCGACGCCACGATCGCCGCCCATCCGGCCGAATGGGAGCGCTACCTCGCCGGCGACGCCAAGGTGGCCCAGTTCCTCCTCGGTGACGTGATGCGGGTGACAAAGGGCCGGGCGAACGGCAAGGCCGTCGCGGCGTCCTTTGCGGCCCGCCGGAGCTGACTCGGACGGGCGCGCCTGCCTAGTGTGGCGCGATGGCCCCCCCTGAAACCCCCGAAGCCCCGCCGGAACCCGCCGCGTCGTTGAAGATCCGCAGTCAGGACGTGACGGAGTGGCCGCGACGCGCCGCCGCCCGGGCCATGCTGCGCGCCGTCGGGATGACCGACGGCGACTTCGGGCTCCCGCAGGTCGGGATCGCCTCGACCTGGAACGAGGTCACGCCGTGCAACCTCCCCCTGAAGCGCCTGGCGCAACGCGCCAAGCAGGGCGTGCGCGACGCCGGCGGCTTCCCGTTCGAGTTCGTGACGATCGCCGTCTCGGACGGGATCGCAATGGGCCACGAGGGGATGCGGGCCTCGCTCGTCAGCCGGGAGGTGATCGCCGACTCGGTGGAGACGATGATGCATGCCGAGCGCTTCGACGCCTTCGTCGGCCTCGCCGGCTGCGACAAGTCCCTCCCCGGGATGCTGATGGCGGCGGCCCGTCTCGACCTGCCGATGGTCTTCGTTTACGCCGGCACGATCCTGCCCGGGCACTGGCGGGATGCCACGCTCGACATCACGAGCGTCTTCGAGGCGGTCGGGGCGCACGCCCGCGGCGACATCGACGACCGGGCCCTCCACGAGATCGAGGCCCACGCCTGCCCGACCGAGGGGTCGTGTGCCGGGATGTTCACCGCTAACACGATGGCCGCGGTCGCCGAGGCGCTCGGCATGGCGCTACCGGCGGGGGCGACGCCCCCCGCCGTCGACCGGCGCCGTGACGACATCGCCTACGAGTCGGGTCGCGTCGTGCTCACGCTCTTGGAAAAGGAGATCCGGCCGCGCCAGATCATGACGAAGCGGGCCTTCGAGAACGCGATCGCCGTGACGATGGCGCTCGGCGGGTCGACGAACGCCGTACTGCACCTGTTGGCGATCGCCAACGAGGCGGGGGTCGGGCTCTGTCTCGACGACTTCAACACGGTCGGTGCCCGCGTGCCGCACCTCGCGGACATGAAGCCGCACGGCAGGTTCCACATGGTCGACCTCGACCGGATCGGGGGCGTGCCCGTCGTGATGCAGCTCCTCCTCGACGAGGGGCTGATCCACGGGGACTGCCTGACGGTGACCGGGAGGACGGTGGCGGAGAACCTCGCGCGGATCGAGCCCCCCGCCCCCGACGGCACGGTCGTGCACCCGTTCGCTTCGCCGATCCACGCCCGCGGCATCGTCGTGCTGCGCGGCAGCCTCGCCCCCGAGGGCGCCGTGGTGAAGATCGCCGGAGCCGACATCGACCGCTTCGCCGGCACGGCCCGCGTCTTCGACGGCGAGGAGGCGGCGATGGGGGCGATCCTCTCGGGCTCGATCGAGCCCGGGACGGTCCTCGTCATCCGCTACGAGGGTCCGCAGGGTGGTCCGGGGATGCGGGAGATGCTCTCGATCACCGGCGCGCTCGTGGGCGCCGGGCGCGACAAGGACTGCGCCCTCGTCACCGACGGCCGCTTCTCGGGCGGGACCCAGGGCTTCTGCATCGGCCACGTCGCCCCCGAGGCCGCCCTCGGCGGGCCGATCGCGCTCGTCGCCGACGGAGACCGGGTGTCGATCGACGCCACCACAGGCTCGGTCGATCTCCTGGTTCCCGCCGACGAGCTGGCGCGCCGGCGTGCCGGGTGGAGCCCGCCTCCCGCCCGCTACACGTCCGGGGTGCTCGCCAAGTACGCCCGGCTCGTCACCGGGGCCGAACGGGGCGCCGTCACGGCGCCGTGAGCCCGGCCGAAGCCCGTGGTTTGCCGAATCCTGGCGGACCTGACAGAATCGTCGTGATGATGAAGGCGCCGCGGAACCCGTCGAACCTCGTAGTCCTTGAATAGCGCGCGGCGGCTCTGACCGTCAGCGCGCTCCCGACCTCCCGCAAGGGAGGTCGTTTTGTATCCGGCGTGCGGCGATCCAGCAGCGATCAGTTGCAGTTGACAGGTACCGAACACCCGTTGGATGGGAGAGAAAAGTGGAAGTGACCGGAGCGCAGGCCCTGATTATGAGCCTCGAGGCGCAGGGTGTCGAGGTCGCCTTCGGCATTCCGGGGGGCGCCATCCTCCCCGTCTACGACCCGATCCTCGACTCGTCGATCCGGCACATTCACGTCCGCCACGAGCAGGGCGCCGGTCACGCCGCCGAGGGCTATGCCGACGCGACGGGGCGTCCCGGAGTCGCCATCGTGACGAGCGGCCCGGGGGCGACGAACATCGTCACGCCGGTAGCCGACGCCTACATGGACTCCGTCCCGCTCGTCGTCGTCGCCGGCCAGGTTGCGGCCGGCGCCATCGGCACGGACGCCTTCCAGGAGGTCGACACGACCGGCGTCACGATGGGGGTGACGAAGCACAACTACCTCGTGAAAGACGCCTCTGAGATATCCAGGATCGTCGCTGAGGCGTTCCACATCGCGACGACCGGCCGCCCGGGCCCGGTGCTGATCGACTTCCCGAAAGATGTCGCCAACATGCGGATCGAGTGGGAGCCGGCCGGCGGGGTCGACCTGCCGGGGTACTGGCCGCCGATGGAGCCCGACCCCGAGGCGATCCGCCGCGCCGCCGAGCTCATCCGGGACGCCCGCCGGCCCGTCTTCTACGTGGGCGGTGGCGTCGTCAAGGCGGAGGCGAGCCCGGTGCTCGCTGAGCTCGTGGCCGCGACGGGGATCCCGGTCGTGACGACGCTGATGGCGCGGGGCGCCTTCCCCGACTCCAGCCCGCTCTGCCTCGGCATGCCGGGCATGCACGGGAGTTACACGGCCGTGACGGCGATCCAGAAGTCGGACCTGCTCGTCTCGCTCGGGGCACGCTTCGACGACCGGGTGACGGGCAAGGTGGCGGCGTTCGCGCCCGAGGCGCGCGTCATCCACGTCGACATCGACCCCGCCGAGATCGGAAAGGTGCGCCGGCCCGACGTCGCCGTCATCGCCGACTGCCGCCTCGCCATCGAGGCGCTCGTCGCGGCGCTGGCCGAGGGCGGGCCCCTGGACGCCGGGCGGCTCGCCGCCTGGACGGCCGAGCTCGCCGAATGGCGGACTCGTTTCCCCTACACCTACGACGCCGGCGATGGCTCGACGATCAAGCCGCAGTACGTCGTGGAGCAGTTGCGGGCCGCGACACCCCCCGACACGATCCTCGTGTCGGGGGTCGGCCAGCACCAGATGTGGGCGTCGCAGTTTTGGCAATTCGAACGCCCGCGCACCTGGATCAACTCCGGAGGCCTCGGCACGATGGGCTTCGCCGTTCCGGCGGCGATGGGCGCCAAGGTCGGCCGGCCGGACCGCATGGTCTGGGCGATCGACGGCGACGGTTGCTTCCAGATGACCGCCCAGGAGCTCGTCACGATGTCGATGGAGCACATCCCCGTGAAGATCGCCATCCTGAACAACTCGTACCTCGGCATGGTGCGCCAGTGGCAGCAGATGTTCTACAAGGAGCGCTACTCCTCGGTGTACCTGTCACCCGACCTCCCCGACTACGTCGGCTGGGCCGAGTCGATGGGCTGCGTCGGGCTGCTGGTCACGGCCCCGGAGGAGGTGCGGCCGGCGATCGAGAAGGCGAACGAGATCGACGACCGGTCGGTCGTCATCGACTTCCGCACGGACGCCGCCGAGCAGGTCTACCCGATCGTCCCGGCGGGGATGTCGAACGACGACATCGTCCTCCACCCGAGCCAGGCGGGGGCCGCCCGATGAGCGCGAGCACGAACGGCAACTCGAAGCCCCGCTACCACCTGCTCTCGGTGCGGGTGGAGAACCGGGCGGGGGTG
Organism: Acidimicrobiales bacterium; assembly: GCA_050013835.1. Classification (GTDB taxonomy): domain Bacteria; phylum Actinomycetota; class Acidimicrobiia; order Acidimicrobiales; family Bog-793; genus Bog-793. The sequence continues at coordinate 5,832 of JBEKEM010000009.1, read as the reverse complement.
CTCGCCAGGGTCGCGGGCCTGTTCGCGCGGCGGGGCTTCAACATCGTCTCACTGGCGGTGGCGCCCACCCAGGACGAGCGGTTCAGCCGAATCTCGATCGTCGTCGACGTCGAGTCGGCGCCCCTCAGCCAGATCGTCGAGCAGCTCGCCAAGCTGATCAACGTCGTGAAGATCAGCGAGCTCGACCCGGGCGACGCCCGCGAGGCGGAGCTTCTGCTCGTGACCGTCGGGGTCCCCCGGGCCGGCGGGAAGGGTCTGGGGGAGCTGATCGGGCGTTTCGGCGCCACCGTCCTCGAGGAGAGCGCCGAGGCGACGATGATCATGCTCGTCGGCGACAGCGAGTCGCTCGATGATTTCGAGGCCGGACTGGAGCGCTACGGCATCGTCGAGATCCAGCGCACCGGGAGGATCGGACTTCCTACACTGAGCCCGTCGACTTGAGGGGCGCCGTCACGGCCACGTCGTCGACGCGCACCGGACACGGCGCCACCACCTAGCGAGGGAAGGACGGCATGGCCAAGCTCTACTACGAATCGGACGCCGACCGGTCCGCGATCGCCGGTCGCCGGGTCGCCATCCTCGGCTACGGGTCCCAGGGGCATGCCCACGCCCTCAACCTGCGCGACAGCGGCGTCGACGTCCGGGTCGGGCTACGCCCGTCCTCGTCGTCCCGCGAGAAGGCCGAGGAAGCGGGGCTGCGCGTCCTCGACATCGCGGCAGCGACGGCCGAGGCCGACGTCGTGATGGTGCTGCTGCCGGACACCGAGCAGCCGAAGGTCTACGCCGCCGAGATGGCGCCGCACCTCGACCCGGGGGACGCGCTGCTGTTCGCCCACGGTTTCAACATCCGCTTCGGGACGATCACGCCACCGCCCGAGATCGACGTGGCGATGGTCGCGCCGAAGGGCCCGGGGCACCTCGTACGGCGGACCTACACCGAGGGGGGCGGCGTGCCCTCGCTCGTCGCCGTGGCGCAGGACGCGACGGGTGGTGCCCACGCGCTGGCGCTCGCCTACGCCGACGCCCTCGGCGCGACCCGCGCCGGGGTGCTCGAGACGACGTTCACCGAGGAGACCGAGACCGACCTCTTCGGCGAGCAGGTCGTGCTGTGCGGCGGGTTGACGGCGCTCGCCACGGCCGCCTTCGAGACGCTCGTCTCCGCGGGCTACCAGCCCGAATCGGCGTACTTCGAGTGCCTCCACGAGATGAAGCTCATCGTCGACCTGATGTACGAGCAGGGCATCTCGGGGATGCGCTTCAGCGTCTCGGACACCGCCGAGTACGGGGACCTGACGCGGGGCCCCCGCGTCATCAACGCGAGCGTCCGCGCCGAGATGCGCCGGATCCTCGACGAGATCCAGGACGGCAGTTTCGCCGCCGAGTGGATCGCCGAGAACGAACGCGGCCGGCCCCTCTACACGGAGCTCCGCGAGAAGGGCCGGACCCACCAGATCGAGACCGTCGGCGCCGAGCTGCGGGCGATGATGCCGTTCATCGCGGCCGGCCGCCAGCGCTTCGAGGATGTCTCCGGGGGGTAGCCGGACCGCTCAGGCGAGCTCGCCGACGACCCAGTCGATGCACGCCGTCAGAGCCTCGAGGTCGGCGCGCTCGATGGCCGGGAACATCGCGATCCGCAGTTGGTTGCGGCCGAGCTTGCGGTAGGGCTCGACGTCGACGATGCCGTTGGCGCGCAGGGTCTTGGCGACCAGCGCCGCGTCGACGCCGTCGGCGAAGTCGATCGTCGCGACCGAGTGGCTGCGCTCGGCGGGGTCGGCGACGAAGGGCGTCGCGTAGTCCGCCTTCTCCGCCCAGCCGTAGATCGTGTCGGCCGAGGTGTCGCAGCGCGCCACCGCCCAGGCGAGGCCCCCCTCGGCGTTCATCCATTCGACCTGCTGGGCGAGCAGCCAGAGCGTGGCGAGCGCCGGCGTGTTGTACGTCTGGTTGAGCCGGGAGTTCTCGGCGGCGAGGTTCAGGTCGAGGAACGGCGGCATCCAGCGCCCGGCGGCGGCGAGCCGCGCGCTGCGTTCGAGGGCGGCGGGGGAGCACACCGCGAGCCACAGCCCGCCCTCGGAGGCGAACCCCTTCTGGGGCGCGAAGTAGTAGGCGTCGCACTCGCCCAGGTCCACGGGCAGGCAGCCGGCGGCCGAGGTCGCGTCGACGATCACGAGCCCGGCGGCGGCGCGCCCGTCGCCGTGGCGGGGGCGGATGACGGGCATCGCGACGCCGGTCGACGTCTCATTGTGGGTGAGGGCGTAGGTGTCGACGGCGTCGTTGGCGACGGGGTCGGGGCGCGTCCCGGGCTCGGCGGAGAGGATCTCGGGCGCGGCGAGGTGGGGGGCGGCCTGCACGGCGGCGGTGAAGCGGGCGGAGAAGTCGCCGAAGGAGCAGTGCTGGCTCCGCTCCTCGATCAGGCAGAACGTCGCCACGTCGAAGAACGCCGTCGTGCCACCGTTGCCGAGCACGATCTCGTAGCCGTCGGGGGCGTCGAAGAGGGTCGCGAGCCCCGACCGCACCCGTGCGACGACGTCGCGCACGCCGGGGCGCCGGTGCGAGGTCCCGAGGTAGACCGGCGCGACGTCGACGAGCGAGGCGAGCGCCTCGGGGCGGACCTTGGACGGTCCCGAGCCGAAACGCCCGTCGGATGGGAGCAGCGGCCTCGGGATCTCGGGCGTGGACACGTCATCTCTCCTTTGCGAATGGTCCGCTTTTGGCGGAGGTCCCGCTTTGCAGCAGACTGTGCAAGCATGACAGCTATGAGCGCCGATCCCCAGTTTGCGCCGGGAATCAGCCCGGTTGCCCCCGCCGACGCCGCCGGGGGCAACCAGTCGGGCGTTTCCCGGCGGATCGGCGGCGTCGAGGCCTCGGCCACGCTGGCGATCGATGCCAAGGCGAAGGCCCTGCAAGAGGCGGGTGTCGACGTCATCAGCTTCGGCGCTGGCGAGCCCGACTTCCCGACCCCCCCCGCCATCGTCGAGGCCGGCGTCGCCGCCTGCCGGGACCCGAAGTGTCACCACTACTCGCCGACCGCAGGCCTGCCGGCGTTGCGCGAGGCGATCGCGAACAAGACCCTGCGGGATTCGGGCTTCTCGGTCACGCCAGCCCAGGTGCTCGTCACGAACGGCGCCAAGCACGCCCTGGCGAACGCGTTCGCGACCCTCCTCGACCCGGGCGACGAGGTCCTCGTCATCGCCCCGTACTGGACGACGTACCCCGAGTCGGTGCAGCTGGCGGCCGGGGTGCCGGTCTTCGTGCCGACCGACGAGACGACCGATTTCATGGCGACGCCCGAGGCGCTGGCGTCGCGGGCGACCCCGCGCACCAAGGTCCTGCTCTTCAACTCGCCGGCGAACCCGTCCGGGACTGTCTACCCGAGGCCGGCCATGGCCGCGATCGGCCGCCTCGCCGCCGAGCGCGGCTGGTGGGTCGTCACCGACGAGATCTACGAGCACCTCGTCTACGACGGCGCCGAGCGGCTCTCGCTGCCGGTCGTCGCGCCGGAGGCCGCCGAACGCTGCGTCGTCCTGAACAGCGTCTCGAAGACGTTCGCCATGACGGGCTGGCGGGTCGGCTGGATGATTGGACCGAAGCCGGTCATCGCCGCAGCGACGAACCTGCAGAGCCAGGAGACCTCGAATGTGAACAACGTCGCCCAGGTGGCGGCGCTCGCCGCGCTCACCGGTGATCTCGCGTCGGTTGCGGCGATGCACGCGGCCTTCGAGCGCCGCCGGCGGTCGATCCACCGCTTGCTGAACGAGATCCCCGGTGTGACCTGCACGAACCCTCGTGGGGCCTTCTACGCTTTCCCGTCGCTCGCCGGCGTCCTCGGGCGCGAGCTGCGCGGGCGCCGGGCGGCGACGACCCTCGAGCTCGCCGAGATCGTGCTCGACGAGGTGAACGTCGCCTTCGTCCCGGGCGAGGCCTTCGGCGCCCCCGGCTACGCCCGCTTCTCCTACGCACTCTCGGACGACGACCTCGAGGAGGGCGTCAGCCGCTTCGCCGCGCTGGTGCGAGAGTCGAAGGACTGACCGACCGCCCGACCCGGGCCACGACAACGGAGTGAGAAGAACCATGAGCCGTATCCTCGTCACCGAAGCCCTCTCGGCACGCGGACTCGACGCTATGACCGCCGCCGGGCACGAGGTCGACGTCCGGCTCGGGCTCTCGCCCGACGAGCTCCTTGCCGTGATCCCCGGGGCACAAGCCCTCGTGATCCGCTCGGCGACGAAAGTCAACGCCGGGGTGCTCGCCGCCGGGCGCGACCTCGTCGTCGTCGGTCGGGCCGGTGTCGGCCTCGACAACGTCGACGTCGCCGAGGCGACGCGGCGCGGGGTGATGGTCGTGAACGCCCCCGAGTCGAACATCCTTTCGGCGGCGGAGCTGACCATCGCCCTCCTGCTCGCCCAGGCGCGCAACATCCCCCAGGCCCACGCCGCCCTCATCGCCGGCCGCTGGGAGCGTTCCCGGTGGGAGGGCGTGGAGCTGCACGGCAAGACGCTCGGCGTTGTCGGCCTCGGCCGGATCGGTGCCCTCGTGGCGCAGCGGGCGCTGGGGTTCGGGATGCTGCTCGTCGCCCACGACCCCTACGTCGCCCCGGAGCGCGCCAAACGGATGGGGGTCGAGCTCACCAGCCTCGAGGACCTCGTAAGCCGGAGCGACTTCATCACGATCCACCTGCCCAAGAACCCGGAGACGGTGGGGCTGTTCGGGCGGGAGCTACTTGCCCGGGCCAAGCCCGGCGTGCGGATCGTGAACGCCGCCCGGGGCGGGATCATCGACGAGGAGGCGCTCGCCGAGGCGATCCGCGAGGGGCGCGTCGGCGGCGCGGCGATCGACGTCTTCGCCGCCGAGCCGACGACCGCCTCGCCGCTCTTCTCGCTCCCCTCGGTCGTCGTTACCCCGCACCTCGGCGCGAGCACGAACGAGGCCCAGGACAAGGCGGGCGAGCAGATCGCCGAGCAGGTCGTGCTGGCGCTCGCGGGGGATTTCGTGCCGTTCGCCGTGAACGTCGAGGCGGGAGCCGTCTCCGAGACGGTCCGCCCGTTCCTCGGCATCTCCGGGATCCTCGGCTGCTTCATGGCCTCGCTCGAGGGCGGGCTGCCCGACGAGCTCACGGTCGAGTGCCAAGGCATCCTCGCCAGCGAGGACGTGAGCATCCTTGCGCTCTCGGTCCTGAAGGGCCTCTTCGCCGCCGTGAGCGACGAGCCGGTCTCGTACGTGAACGCGCGCCAGGTCGCCGAGGAGCGGGGGCTCGTTGTCCACGAGACCCAGACGGCGAGTTCGCCGTACCGGGTGAGCGTGGTCAGCGTCCGCTCGTCGCGCCACTCGATCTCCGGCACGCTCCTCGGCGGGGCGCCGCGCATCGTCGAGGTCGACGCCCACGCCGTCGAGGTGCCGCCGGCAGACGTGATGCTTGTCGTGCGCAACGACGACCGCCCGGGGATGATCGGCCTCGTCGGCACGGCGCTCGGCGACGCCGGGATCAGCATCGCCAACATGGCGGTCGGCCAGACCGCGGGGGGCACGACGGCCCTGATGGTGTTGGCGACAGGACGCACCGTGCCGGCCGAGATCCTGGAGAAGCTGCGAGGCGCCTCGGGGATCCTCGACGTCTACCAGGTGACGACGGTCTAGGTCGGTGTCGAGTTGGTCCTTATCGGCAAGGCAGTAACCTGCGTGTTTGCATCTGGCACGGGTGCAAAGAGGGACTAAGAGGCCGCGCGGATAGGCGATTGAAAGGGACCATCCACCGGTCGCCGTGAAGGCCCAACTGGACTGTCGGGTGCTTACCCCACCCGACGACCAGCGGAGGTCTCCACCATCATGCGCGCGCTC
>JBEKEM010000008.1:0-146039 GCA_050013835.1 Acidimicrobiales bacterium | reverse complement strand
TCGGTGAGGCAAGCCAGCGATCCGTGTCCTTCACACTGTGGTAGCCGATGATGGTTGGCATGGCTCCTCCTTCGGGGTCCTGGGCCGACGGCGGCGACGAGCCCGATGCCGCGACCCTACAGGTCGCATCTCATGTGTGCGTCGGACGCTCCCTGGAAGGCCGACCAAAGCCCGGCAGCTCAGTTCGGCCCGTAATCTGCAAGTCGATTGTCGCGCCGAACATCGACCGGCCTGGTCACGCTCGACGCACGGACCGCCGGGTCGGAGCGGCATCTCCGAGGCGAGTCGGTCGGGTGTCTTGACCCGGATGGATTGATCCTCTGCTCCGGGCGCGTCACGGGCGCGAACGGGCGCGTCTGAAATTCCGCATCCTGCCGCGTGCTGCCGCGTGCTGCCGCGTACTGCCGCAAGCGAGAAGAGGTGAATTCGCGTAAGTCCTGTTCACAGGGTTGCGACGATCCATTTTCGCAACGTGGAAGTCGGCGGTTCGAGTCCGCTCACCTCCACCGAAGAACTCCCAGGTCAGGGGCTATTCGGGAAGCCTGTGGCGCCCTCGAGAAATGGCGCGGGTGCGCGACGGGCACGCGAAATGGGGCCCCTGTTGCAGCGGTGAGATGGCCCTTGTGACCTCAGCGCGCGGCATGTCGAGGTCACGTTCCCCTGCGAGCGAAAATCATCGAGGAGCCACCCTCGATCGGCTCACCCACCGGTGCCGGATCATCGCGACCAAGGGCGAGGGCTACCGGCTCCGGAATGCCTCGGTGACCGAGATTGCGCGCGGTCGCTTCCACGTGAACCTGCCAAAGCGGAAGCGACCCATCCTGCGCCGACACGGAACCACAAAGGATCAGACGCCAGCGCGTCGCCGCGTGCCGTTCGCTAACATCCCGGCCAAACACCCTGAGAAGGAGAGTGCGATGACTATGCGGCGCTTCCTGTACATCTTCACTCTCGTCTTGCTCGGCAGCGCCTGGCTTCCCCTAGCGAGCGCCCAAGCGACGACGAGTGGCGGCACTTCGACGCCGCCTCTCATCGCCGTTGCTAACCCTGGCGAAGTGGCCGCCAAGGTGGGCAGCCTGACCGCGTCCTGGGTGGACCCGGAGTTCGGCAACACGAATGAGTGGGGGTCCGTGGCGAGTGACCCCATGAACGGTCCCCTGATCGCCGTGCGGGACGATGATGGGAACGTTTGGGCCAAGGAAGGCAGCCTGACCGCGCCGTGGACCGAGGAGATCAACTATTCGACTTCTGGGGTCTACGCCGAGCAAGTGGCCGTCGCAAGTGACCCCACGAACGGCCCCCTCATCGTCGTGGCGGACGACAATGGGAACGTGTGGGCCAAGGAAGGCAGCCTGACCGCGCCGTGGGTGGAGGAGATCAACGAGTCGACTTCCGGGATCGGCGCCGAGCAGGTGGCCGTGGCGAGTGATCCGACGAATGGTCCTCTCATCGCAGTGCTGGACCAACATGGGAACGTGTGGGCCAAGGAAGGCAGCCTGACGGCGGCGTGGCTCGACGAGTACAACAGCGCCACCGCGGTGTCCGTCGCGAGCGATGCCACGAACGGTCCCCTGATCGCCGTGCTCTCTGGCGGCAACGCGTATGCCAAGGAAGGCAGCATGACTGGCGCGACGTGGGCGAAGGAATACAACGGCGCCGCTTACGTCGCCGTTGCGAGTGACCCGACGAACGGTCCCCTCATCGCCGTGGAGGCCAGTGGCAGCCTTTACGCCAAGCAAGGCCTGCTGGCGCCGACGTGGTGCGAGGAATTCACCGGTGTCGCGAGCGGGAGCGATACATTTTCCGTCGCGAGTGACCCCACGAATGGTCCCCTCATCGGGGTGGTGGACGCGAGCGGCAACGCGTGGGCCAAGGAAGGCAGCCTGACCTCGGCGTGGACGGAGGAATACGCCAGCGACGCCTTCGTCGTGGCCGTTGCCGGGTGACCTAGTTTCGCAAGCGCCAGCACCAACCGAGAATCAGGCTTCCTGATTCTCGGTTGGTGCTCTGCTTCCTCAATGGATTTGATTCATCGCGCTGAACACCAACCACCCAGTCAACCGGTTGGTTGTCGTGACCTGCACCGAGAACGGCGCCGAAATGCTTTTTCGCGGGGCAATCAGCCACCGCCGATCGTCGCCTAGTTGGCCGCCGTCCTCGGCGCAGGATCGGGGATATGCCGTTGGCCCTAGACCCCCCTCTGCCACGGTCGCAATCACCAGTCGGAGATTGGGAACATCCGCTCTCGGACACGAACCCCCGTCTCGCTCTCGCTACGGCGGGTGACCCTTGGCCGATCACGGCAGAAGGGACCGAACGTCTCATCTGTGTGGTCGCCCAACGTTCTTGGCGGGACCAGCGGCCATCCAGACGGATCTGGAGCGCGACACGCGCCCCATGACGTTCCGACAAATGCCGGCCTGCACGTGTCTCTGACCGCCGGGTCGGAGCGGCATCTCCGAGGCGAGTCGGTCGGGTGTCTTGACCCGGATGGATTGATCCTCTGCTCCGGGCGCGAACGGGCGCGTCTGAAATTCCGCATCCTGCCGCGTACTGCCGCGTACTGCCGCAAGCGAGAAGAGGTGAATTCGCGTAAGTCCTGTTCACAGGGTTGCGACGATCCATTTTCGCAACGTGGAAGTCGGCGGTTCGAGTCCGCTCACCTCCACCAAAGACTCCCAAGCCAGAGGCTATTTGTGGCTTCGCTGGCAACCTCAGAAGGTAACTCGGGCGCGTGAAGTACGGACGCCAGCCCCGGGAGCGCCAGCGGCGCGGTTGTTCGTGACCGGGGTAGCTATGTCTCGGCGGGCTGACGGATCGCGCCGTAATGGAACTCCTTTCCCTCTGTAGCGAGGGAGAGGTTGCTTTGGACGGAGAACTGCGGCGCCGCCACCCCGTAGCGTGACGCGAAGCGACAAAGTCGGCCACGTGCCGGAACGCCTGGGTGACCGAGATCGCGCGCGGTCGCTTCCACGTGAACCTGCCACAGCGGAAGCGACCCATCCTGGGCCGACGCGGAACAGCAATGGATCAGACGCCAGCGCGTCGCCGCGTGCCGTTCGCTAGCATCCCGGTCAACCACCCTGAGAAGGAGACTGAAATGACCATGCGGCGTTTCCTTTACGTCTTCATTCTTGTCCTGCTCGGTAGCGCGTGGCTTCCCCTGGCGAGCGCCCAGGCGACGACCAGCCCGACCCCGGGGACGCCGGTCATCGCCACGCTTGACAGTGGGACCGTGTTAGCCAAGCAGGGCAGCGTGAACGGGGCCTGGACGACGGAATGGAGCGGAGCTACCGCTCCCGGAGGGCTCGGAGCCTCTGTGGTGTCTGTCGCGAGTGATCCGACGAATGGTCCCCTGATCGCTCTCGCCGACAGCGGCGGCAACGTTTGGGCCAAGGAAGGCAGCCTGTCCGGGGCATGGACCGAGGTTTGGAACGGATCCACCGCTCCCTCGCCTGCCTGGGCGGTGTCTGTCGCGAGTGATCCGACGCATGGTCCCCTCATCGCTGTGATAACTGACGATGACACCGTGTACGCCAAGGAAGGCAGCCTGGGCGCGGCGTGGACGTTGGAATACGGCGTCGGGGACGCCGCTGTGGTGTCTGTCGCAAGTGATCCCACGAATGGTCCCCTCATCGCTGTGCTGACTGGTCCTGGGGCCGTGTACGCCAAGGAAGGCAGCCTGGGCGCGGCGTGGACGTTGGAAACAACCGGCGCCAGTGCAATTTCCGTCGCCAGTGACGCCACGAATGGTGCCCTCATCGCTGTCGTGATGGGCAGCACCGTGTACGCCAAGGAAAGCGGTGTCGGCGCGGCGTGGTTGTTGGAATTCGGCAGCTCGTCCGTCTACTGGGTGGCCGTCGCGAGTGATCCCACGAACGGTCCCCTGATCGCTGTGGGGCTTACCAGTGGTGGTGTCTACGCCAAGGAAGGCAGTATGACCGCGGCGACGTGGGTGAACGAATGGACCGCAGGCGTTACGCCGGCGGTCGCGAGCGATGCCGTGAATGGTGCTCTCATCGCCGTCTGGGACGAAGGCTCTGGGAACATCTGGGCCAAGCAAGGCCTCCTGGGCTCAGCGTGGACGGAGGAGACCGCCGCCGGCTCAGTGGCCGTCGCCGGTTAAGTTCATTTCGCAAGCGCCAGCGCCAACCGAGTATCAGGCTTCCTGATACTCGGTTGGCGCTCTACTTCGTCAACGGATTTGATCCATCGCGCCGAACACGAACCACCCGGTCATCCGGTTGGTTGTCGTGACGTGTACGGAGAACGGCGCCCAAATGCTTTTCGCGGGGCAAGCAGCCACCGCCGATCGTCGCCTAGTTGGCCGCCGTCCTCGGCGCCGGATCGGGACATCCCGTCGGCCTTGGCCGCCTTCTGACAGTCTGACAATCGACAGCGGAGATTGGGAACATCCGCTCTCGGACACGAACCCCCGTCTCGCTCTCGCTACGGCGGGTGACCCTTGGCCGATCACGGCAGAAGGGACCGAACGTCTCATCTGTGTGGTCGCCCAACGGTCTTGGCGGGACCAGCGGCCATCCAGACGGATCTGGAGCGCGACACGCGCCCCATGACGTTCCGACAAATGCCGGCCTGCACGTGTCTCTGACCGCCGGGTCGGAGCGGCATCTCCGAGGCGAGTCGGTCGGGTGTCTTGACCCGGATGGATTGATCCTCTGCTCCGGGCGCGAACGGGCGCGTCTGAAATTCCGCATCCTGCCGCGTGCTGCCGCGTACTGCCGCGTACTGCCGCAAGCGAGAAGAGGTGAATTCGCGTAAGTCCTGTTCACAGGGTTGCGACGAGCCCTTTTCGCAACGTGGAAGTCGGCGGTTCGAGTCCGCTCACCTCCACAGAAGAACTCCCAGGTCAGAGACTATTCGGGAAGCCTGGGGCACCCGCGTAAAATGGCTCGGGCGCGCGACGGGCGCGCGAAATGGCGGTCCTTTGGGCCATGAGATGGCTCTTGTGAGCTGAGTGCGTGGCGTGTCGAGGTCACTCAGGCCCCTGCGAGCGAAGATCAACGAGGGGCCACCCTCGATCGGCTCACCCACCGGTGCCGGATCATCGAGACCAAGGGCGAGAGCTACCGGCTCCGGGACGCCTCGGCGACCGAGATTGCGCGCGGTCGCTTCCATGTGAACCTGCCAGAGCGGAATCGACCCATCCTGGGCCGACGCGGAACAGCAATGGATCAGACGCCAGCGCGTCGCCGCGTGCCGTTCGCTAGCATCCCGGTCAACCACCCTGAGAAGGAGAGTTCGATGACTTTGCGGCGTTCCCTTTACGTCTTCACTCTCGTCTTGCTCGGCAGCGCCTGGCTCCCACTAGCGAGCGCCCAGGCGACGACGAGTGGCGGCACTTCGACGCCGCCTCTCATCGCCATTGGTAACCCTGGCGACTGGGCCGCCAAGGTGGGCAGCCTGACCGCGGGGTGGGTGGACCCGCTGTACGGCGGGAACAATTGGGGGGCCGTGGCGGCTGACCCCACGAATGGTCCCCTCATCGCGGTGGCGGACACGAGTGACAACGTGTGGGCCAAGGAAGGCAGCCTGACCGCGCCGTGGGTGGAGGAATTCACGGGTGCCTATCAGGTCGCCGTGGCGAGTGACCCCACGAATGGTCCCCTCATCGCGGTCGTGACGACTGGCGGCGTCCTTTACGCCAAGGAAGGCAGCCTGACCGCGCCGTGGGTGGAGGAATTCACGGATGTCGAGCTGGTTGCCGTGGCGAGTGACCCCACGAATGGTCCCCTCATCGCCGTGCTGACGTCCGGTGGCGTCGTGTACGCCAAGGAAGGCAGCCTGACCGCGCCATGGGTGGAGGAATCCACGGGTGTGGATCAGGTCGCCGTGGCGAGTGACCCCACGAATGGTCCGCTCATCGCGGTGATCGACAGCACTCAGCACTACGTGTACGCCAAGGGGGGCAGTCTGACGGCGCCGTGGTACGACGAGTACAACACCGCCTCGGAGTGGGTGGCCGTGGCGAGTGACCCCACGAATGGTCCCCTCATCGCCTTGGTGACGACCGGTGGCGTCGTGTACGCCAAGGAAGGCAGCCTGACCGCGCCGACCTGGTACGACGAGTACAACGGCGCCGAGGTCGAGACCTATGGCCTGGCCGTGGCGAGTGACCCCACGAATGGTCCCCTCATCGCGGTGGTGGACACGAGTTACACCGCGTGGGCCAAGGAAGGCAGCCTGACCGCGGCGACGTGGACGCAGGAATACGACAGCGGCAATGCCTGGGCCGTGCTCGTCGCCGGTTGACCTAGTTTCGCAAACGCCTGCGCCAGCCGAGTATCCAGTCTCTTGATACTCGGCTGGCGTTCGGTGTCGTGGGCGAACTGGTTCATTGGGCCCAAGACCAGCCAACCGTTCATCCGGTCGGTCTTCGTGAGGCGCACCGAGGATGACGCTCAATTACTTCTTGTCGTCGCGAGCGGCCGCGGGTCGCCCTCTTGCTTGACCACCATCCTCGTCACCGGAGCGGGACATCCTGTCGGCCTTGGCCGCCTTCTGGCAGTCTGACAATCGACAGTGGAGATTGGTCGCGTCGGCTCTGCGGGCGCGCCCTCATGCCGCAGTGGTCAGTCGGAGAATTGTGGTGTCCGCTCTCGGACACGAACCCCCGTCTCGCTCTCGCTACGGCGGGTGACCCTTGGCCGATCACGGCAGAAGGGACCGAACGTCTCATCTGTGTGGTCGCCCAACGGTCTTGGCGGGACCAGCGGCCATCCAGACGGATCTGGAGCGCGACACGCGCCCCATGACGTTCCGACAAATGCCGGCCTGCACGTGTCTCTGACCGCCGGGTCGGAGCGGCATCTCCGAGGCGAGTCGGTCGGGTGTCTTGACCCGGATGGATTGATCCTCTGCTCCGGGCGCGAACGGGCGCGTCTGAAATTCCGCATCCTGCCGCGTGCTGCCGCGTACTGCCGCGTACTGCCGCAAGCGAGAAGAGGTGACTCCGCGTAAGTCCTGTTCACAGGGTTGCGACGAGCCCTTTTCGCAACGCATGAATTCGAGCCTGTCGAACCAAGCATAAGTCCTGCTAGATGCCGTCACTGGGCGGATATCGACCGCAACATTGGGCGCGATCGCGCGCTTTCGGATCCCGGCACTCCGTGCGGCGTGTCGCATCACATTGCGGACGCGCCCCACATCGTTGTCGCCGCAACCATCCGGAGTCCGGAGGTGGCTATCACGGCCAAACCGGGATCGGTTCCGACCGGGTCACTTGGTGATCGAGGAGATGGGGACGACTTTCTTCGGCGGGGTGGGCAGGTTGTCCGCGTTCCAGTGGCTGAAGGTGACCGTGTAGTTCTTCCCACTGGAAACCGTCGTCAGCGCCACTGGGTAACCCTTTCCGGTACTGGCGACCCAGAGCGTCTTGCCGGTGGCGTCCCGAACGCCGACGACGCTCTGTCCGGCGATGATCGACTTGCCGGCGCTCGAAAGCTTCGCCGTTGAGGAGAACTCGAAAGCGCTCTTGATGGAGAGACCAGAGCTCGATCCGCTGCTCGTGGAGGAGAGGATCCAGGTCGAAGCGAGCTTGTCGGCCTTGACCGGCGGAACCTTGAACCATTTCTCCCAGAAACTGGCGTTCGACTCCAGATAGGTCTTGCCGTTGACGATGATCAAATGGAGAGTGTTGCCGAGTGGGCCGGTCATGAACCCGGCGAGGTCGCCGTTGCCGAAGGCGACGAGATCGATCTTCAGCGCACCACCGGAGTACAGCGTCCCGTTGAGGTGGACCGAACGGGCGGCCGCGAAGAGGTTCTGCGCCTTTTTGACGATGTCTGCAGGCGTCGCGCCACTGGTGGTCGTCGTGGCGGCCGTGACGACAACCTGGCAGAAGCCCTTCCCCGAACTCTGCGAGTTCTGCGACCAGGATGCGGGATCGGAGTCGACGCACCGGTAGGTGCCGTTGATCACAACCGGCTTCGAGGTCGTACCCGGTTTCACCGTCCAGCCATCGTTCTGGACGCCGCTGCCCGGGCTACCCACGGCTTTCCAAGGTCCGAGGCTTACGCCAGTTGAGGAGAGAAGGCCGATGGTCCCCGGAGCCTTTCCGGTGCCGTTGTTCCAGTGATAGTCGAAGACCGACACAAGGCAGTAGGACTTGCCATTGGTCGAGAAGGTCGGTGAGGTTCCACCGTTTTCGACCGCGCCAACGTTCCAATTGTCAAAAAGCGTGACCGGCGAACCGTGGCAGCTGTATGCAATGTGGGGCACTGCGAGGATTGCGCTGGAAGAGCTTTGACCCACCGACTCACTACCCAGTTGCGGACCCGTCGCGGCCGCCGACGGAGCTGTCGCGACAACTGACGCTAGGCCCCCCAGAATCAGACCCGATGCGGCGAACAAGCCAAAGATGGCGCGCGAAACAGGTGTAGACGAAATTGAATGAACATGCATGGTTCGCCTCTTTCCGGTTGGCTCCTCGGATCTCCGGTACTACCTGGGAGCCCGATTTAGCGTCATGAGCGCTTTGCCGTCGCCCGACCGCGCCACACCCTGAATTGCCCCCGTACGAGCATCGTACGGCGCGAAGCAGGGGGGTGAAAGAGTCGGATGCCCTAGCAGGCGCCCCTTAACGCCGGATCGGTGCGGCTGACCAGGCGGCTGAGTTGAGTGTCGCGACGGGGATGGATTGGCCCTCTGCTCCGGGCGCGTCACGGGCGCGAACGGGCGCGTCTGAAATTCCGCGTGCTGCCGCGTGCTGCCGCGTGGTGCCGCGTGGTGCCGCGTGGTGCCGCGTGCTGCCGCAAACGAGAAGCGGTGACTCCGCGTAAGTCCTGTTCACAGGATTGCGACGATCCATTTTCGCAACGTGGAAATAGGCGGTTCGAGTCCGCTCACCTCCACCAAAGAACTCCGGAAGAGAGAGACAAGCGCGACAAGAAGGCACGAAACGGCCACGCCCGAAACGGCGGAAGGCGGGGCGGCAGGACAAGGGGACGGGCGAGGGGAAAAGGGAGGGGGGCTCTGCCGACGAGCGACGGCAGTGCCGGGCGCGCCGGTTCATAGGCCCTCTGGTGCGCCCTCACCGCCCGGTAGTGCGCGTGGCTGCCGTTCGCGGCGACCTCGCGTGTGATCGTCGATGTCACTCGGCCGAGCCGCCCGGCGATCGCCCGCGCCGCCCGGCGATCGCCCGCGCCGTCTCGCCCCCGCGCGGGCCGAGGCTCATCTCCTCGCGCTCGGCGAGCGAGAATTGTGGCTTCGGCGACCACACGATTCGTTGCGACTCACGCTTACCGGGACCCTGCGTCACCCGTTCCACGATCCGCAACGAGCAGCCGATCTCCACCGCGGTCGCGCGCGACGTCTTAACCTCACGTCTGAGCTTCCTCGCCATCTGCCGTTGCTCCACAGTCAAGTGCGCCGCCATGGCGAACTTCCCGATCGAGTGAACTCACAGTTGTCGACTCGCCGAGATATTGCGCGCACCCTTGAGCCTGCCAACATCTAACCGAACGATCTGGCGGTTGGAGCTGGGCATAATCACTCAGCCCCATTGACCGAGTCACGCGCCAACCGATTGTCAGAAGACCTGATACTCGGTTGGCTCATGCGTCTATGCAACTAGGTCAACCGATGCTGGCCTCTGTGGAGGCCCAACCAAATACCCCCACTGAGCGTCAACCCACCCCTGGCGACACGCCGATCACGAGACCGTTCGTGGCGTCACTCGCGACGGACACAAGGCCGCCGGTGGTTTCCTCCGTCCACATCGCGCCGGTCATGCTGCCTTCCTTGGCCCACACGTTGTGAGAGCTGTCGATGACGGCGATCAGGGGACCGTTCGTGGGGTCACTCGCGACGGCGACTTGGCTGGTGCTGTTGTACTCGTCGAGCCACGTCGCGCCGGTCATGCTGCCTTCCTTGGCGTACACGTTGCTGCCAGCGAGCACGGCGATGAGGGAACCATTCGTCGGGTCGCTCGCCACGGATACCGCGGTGGCGGTGTCGTACTCGTCGAGCCACGCCGCCGTCAGGCTGCCTTCCTTGGCGTACACGGTGCCGTCATTGAGCACGGCGATGAGGGGACCGTTCGTGGCGTCGCTCGCCACGGACACCGCCGGAGAACTGGCCCCGGTGTATTCCGTCGTGAATGCCGCGGTCAGACTGCCTTCCTTGGCGTAGACGTTCCCAGCCAATGTCAACACGACGATCAGGGGACCATTCTTGGGATCACTCGCGACGGACACCGCAGTGGCCGCGTCGCTGGCCCCGCTGTACTCCTCGACCCACGGCGTCGTCAGGCTGCCTTGCTTGGCCCACACGTTTCCGCTGGCGTCGATCACGGCGATCAGGGGACCATTCGTGGCATCGCTCGCGATGGCCACTTTCGAAGCCGTGGCCCACTCCTCGGTCCATGCCGCTGACAGGCTGCCTTCCTTGGCGTACACGTCGCCACCTGAGGGCACGGCGATGAGGGGACCGTTCGTCGCGTCGCTCGCGACGGACACCGCAGCGGTCTCCGTGTACTCCGCCGTCCAGGCCGCGGTCAGGCTGCCTTCTTTCGCGATGTCATCAATAACGGGAGTCGCCTGGGCGCTCGTTAGTGGAAGCCAGGCGCTGCCCAGCAGGACGAGGACGAAGACGAAAAACCAGCGCCGTACCTTCATTTCGGTCTCCTTTTGCAACGTCATCATCGGGACAGTCGACCAGGACTTTGGTAAGCAATACACGATGAGGGTCTTCCATGTAATCCTCTGCTCTCCGCCGTCGGTCCGAGAATCGTTGATCTCGGTATGACGAGTCGAGGTCAGAGCAACTGCGATTCATCTTGTCCGCCGAGAGGTTCGGACGCGGGCAGCATATTATCGGTTTGCCCTGCTTGGGGGGTGTGGACCAAGCTCCAGTCACCAAATAGCTTCGAACTCATAGTGCTCCGGTTTTCGACCGGCGCGCGCTCCTGTTTTCGATCAGCATTCACAACCGCCACGTAGCCATTGCCAGCCTCTCGGACGGATCCCCCAGTGCACGGGCCCAGAAGTCGGCGAGCTGGCGTGCATCCTGGCAGTCGATCGAGACAGCGTGGAGGCGGGCGCTCACGGGCGCCGACGCTACAGAGTCAACACCCGGCTCCACCCGCCCCTTCGTGTGTGAGCGTGCCCGCGGGGAGGAATCCCTAAGAAGGTCCCCCATCTCGGGCGCGAACGGGCGCGTCTGATCTGCCGCGTGCTGCCGCAAGTGGGAAGAGGTGAATTCGCGTAAGTCCTGTTCACAGAGTTGCGACGATCCATTTTCGCAACGTGGAAGTCGGCGGTTCGAGTCCGCTCACCTCCACCAAAGAACTCCCAGGTCAGAGGCTATTCGCGGACTCTGCGGCACCCTCGAAAGATGGCTCGGGCGCGCGACGGGCGCGTGAAATGGGGCCCCTGTTGCGACGGTGAGATGGCCCTTTTGAGCTCAGTGCGTGGAATGTAGAGGTCGGCGGTTCGAGTCCGCTCACCTCCGCCAAGGCATTCCGGGAGAGAAAGGCCGAAGCAGCAAAGCGGGGCGAAACCGCCGCGGGAAGCCCGACGGGAAACGGCGGCGTGCAGAGCACCGACCGGCAACCGACCCGTGGCGCGCACCCGGGATCGTTGGACACCTATTAGAGGAGGGCCAAGATGGCACTCATGACGGTGGACGACGAAGGAGCCGAGGGCTTCCGCACGGAGCCCAGGTGGTCGGCGGGACGGAAGATGGACGTGGTGCTGCGACTGCTTTGCGGGGAGAAGGTAGAGGAGCTCTCCCGTGAGCTCGGCGTCGTCGGCCCGGCGGTGAACGACCGCTGTCGCCTTCGTGCAGCGAAGACGTAACGGGCAACTCGCACTGTTGATCCGCTACGGAGGCGAGGTTATGTTGCCCACAGAACCCAAGGCAAGGGAGGGCCATGAGCAAGTTCAAGATGATGATCGCCGTTCTGGCGGCGGCTGCGCTGTCAGGGCTCGGTATCGGTGTTGCTTCCGCATCGAGTTCCCATCTAACGACCAACCACCGAACGACGAATCACGCCACGATCGTGAGGGGCCCGCGTGGTCCGCGTGGTCCGCGTGGTCTGCGTGGTCCGCGTGGATTTACTGGCGTCACAGGAAAGACTGGCGCTGTAGGCGCTACTGGTGCCCCAGGCAAAACTGGCGCCAGAGGTGCCATAGGAAAAACTGGCGCTATAGGCGCCCCAGGCAACACGACGTTCACGAATTACCACGCGACAATCACGACTGCCGGAGCGAGCAGCACCACTCCTGCGATAGTCACGCTCGCGACTATTGGACCGTTCACGGTGACTGGCGAGTGCTTCATCAGCTCCGGCACGACTGTGGACGCGGAAACCTACGTCACGACGAGTCAGAATCACTCTGCCCTCGATGACTACTCGAAGGCTGGCGAGGTCGCAGATTTCAACTCCACCAGCGGCGCCCTGGAGATTGGGGCCACCGCCGCCGGCTCCCCAGGCTCGCCAGGTTTCTATGGTCCCAATAACGGGTCGACCGCGCTCGAGTCCGGTAACGGGACCCTGTTCGTGAATCTCTTTGTCGGTGTTGGTGCCTACGTAGGTTCGGCTGGAGGTGCGACGGAACCCGCCTGCACGTTCTTCGGTTACTACGATTCGTACTGAGCTCGCAGGTCAGTAGCAGACAGTTGCGACACCGCCGCCGGCTAACCGCCCGAGCACGAAACCGGGACGAAACCGCCGCCGAGACCCCAGGGGCAAGGGGGCACTGCGGACGGGCGACGGCGGCGCCACGAAGCGCCGACCGGCCACCGGCGGAGGGAATCAGAGCAGGCAGACACGAATAGCACCGGAGACGGTTGGCTGCCGCTTGCCGACTCGCCCTGTCCTTGTTCTCCAGGTTCTGAAGATGAAGCCGTGGCATTGTTGCGCTCCTGCTGGTGATTGTTCGCGGGAATAGCGCCGTCCCTTCGGACTGGTGTGTGCCCGACTTCGCTCAGGCTGATGCCTGGCAGCCGCCGCTCGCTTCATGGGCTAGCTCGAGTTGAATTCGAAGGCTGACTATATGCACAGCCACAGCGGATGTCAAACGCTCAGCGTGTACAGGGTGTGTAGGGCTTGGGCCTCTCTTCCTTATGTCTTGGGGGTTTTACAGCTAGGCACAGTTGCTTGCTAGACGACCAGCGTGAGAACATGTTGTGGCAAAGACTTCCAATTGACGCGATTCCTGGCCGAACGTCGCCGCACGGAGCCCGGTGGGCGCCACCAGAAGGTTTCCCGCGGTCGCCTCACATCCCCGGACGCTGTCGGCGCGATCGATCAACTTGGGGCAGACGTCGTTGAGCGCGCAGTCGTCACAGCTCGGGTGTCCGCGACGGCGTGTCCAACCAGCCCACCGGGACCGTGGCCCAGGCGCCAGCGACCAAGTAGCTTCTGACCATCGCGCCACCGTTTTCGACCGGCAAACGCGGGACTGGATTGGGCCGGTGTTGACAGGGCCCTGAGGCACAACGCAGGGGGGAGCGGTGGCCGGTATCAAGGTCGTAACGGACAGCATGAGCGACATCCCGAGCGATCTCCTCGTTGCATTCAACATCGACGTGGTACCACTTGACGTTCGACTCGGCACCGAGGATCTCACCAGGGCCACCCCGGAGGAGTTCTGGCGCCGCGTGCGTGCCACTGGCGCCATCGCCAAGACGGCTGCACCCTCTCCTGGCGCGTTTACACAAGCCTTCATCCGCGCTCGCGACGAGGGCTTTAGCGGGGTCTGCTGCGTGACGGTCTCGTCTTCGCTGTCTGCCACCTTTCAGGCCGCGTGCTCGGGAGCAAACGAAGCAAAGGGAGACATTACGGTTCGCGTCATCGATTCGCGCTCTGGGACGATGGGCGAGGGGTTGTTGGCGTTGGACGCCGCAGAATGGGCGCGTGAGATCAACGACCTCGATCTGCTCTGTAACGCGGTGAGCACCGAGATTGCGAGCCTCGAGGCCTTCGGGACCTTGGATACTCTCGAATACCTCCGTCGAGGTGGCCGCATCGGCTCCGCGCAGGCCTTTTTTGGCTCGTTGCTATCGATCAAACCGATCGTCGAATTGAGAAACGGCGTCATCGAAGGTGAGTCGCGTCAACGGACGCGCGCGAGATCCCTCCGCTACCTCGCGGACAGAGTCGCTGCTGCGCTTCCCATCCGCAAACTCGCCATCACCCACGCCGATGCAGAAGACGTCGACGCGTTCCTCGCTCTGTTAGAGCCCATCTTTCCCGCGGAGAAGATCATCACGGCCTACATGGGTCCGGTTGCCGGCGCGCACCTTGGGCCGGGGACGATCGTCGTGTGCCTCCAGCGGGGACGAATTCGCCCACGCCTGCCTTAGTCACCGGCGGGTCGCACCGGTGTGTCGAGAACTGTCGCTCAGACAAGTGGCGCTCAGGCGGCCTGTCCTCGACGGGTCTTGAGCTGAGCATCGAGCCACGGCGCGCCTTTGGCACGCTGGTCTGTGCGAGGCCCCGAAGCACTAGCGGTTCGGGTTTGGCACCCCGATGTTCGTCCGATCGTCAGTGAGGTGCTGCGATGCCACGATGCCGGCGCCCAGCGGGCAGCAGTTATCGCCACCTGGGGGCTGTTGATCCACCTGGTCGAGAAGATCGAACGGCTGGCGTCCGATGGCAGCGACACGGCTGCTGCCGCAGCCAAGCGTGTCGACCAGTGTCGCGCTCTGGGCGATGCCAACCCCGATGCAATTCGTCAGATGCAGGAGATCGAGTCCCAGCTGTTAGCAGTGGCCGTCGAGCTGGAGATTCTTGGCCCGATCGAGCGTGGGCTGCTCGAACGGCTCCGCGAAGATCGGCACCGATGTGCATGTCCGGGCCTTCTCCGTGGCGGCGGCTTCTATCAACCCTCGGCTGATGGCTTCTCGCAGGGGCGGGTGTGCTTGAGGTCGATCAGAGCGTAAGCAGACCGCGTGCGCCAGTGTCGCTTGTGGGATGACGAAGTTTGCACATCGCGCGAGCCTCGATCTGTCGGATCCGTTCGCGGGTGAGATTGAAGTGCTTCCCGACCTCCTCGAGCGTTCGTGGTTTTCCGCGGTCGAGACCAAACCGCAGCCGGAGGATCTCCCGCTCGCGCTCGTCGAGCGGGGCGAGAAGGTGCCCGATCTCACCCGGGAGGAGGGCCGTCGCGGCGGCTTCAAATGGCGACTCCGCCAGGCGGTCTTCAACAACGTCACCGAGTTCTGCATCCCCATCCTCACGAAGTGGCTCCGAGAGCGACAAGGGTGCAACCTGGTAGCGGAGAACCTCTGCGAGCTTGTCTTCGGTCAGTCCCACCTCGATCCCGAGCTCTACGAGCGTCGCGGAGCGGCCGAGCTTCGCCTGGAGTTGTCCTTGTGCCCTCTGCACGAGCCTCACGAGGTCGCCGGCATGGACCGGGAGACGGATCGTGCGCTCGGTGTTGGCGATGCCGCGGGTGATCGCCTGGCGGATCCACCACGTCGCGTAGGTCGAGAACTTGAAGCCCTTGCGCCAGTCGAACTTCTCGACCGCGTGGATCAGGCCGAGGTTGCCGTCCTGGATGAGGTCGAGGAGCGGGAGGCCCGACGCCTGGTACTTCTTCGCGATGGAAACCACGAGGCGGAGGTTCGACTGGACGAAGGTGCGCTGGGAGTCGTCCCCGCGCTGAATGATTCTCTTGAGCTCACGGCGACGCGGCGCGGTGAGTGTCGTCTCCGTCGCCACAAGGTCCTGTCCAGCCTGAGATCGCGCCTCGATTGCCTGGGCGAGGCGTGCTTCATCGTCCTTAGTCAACAGCGGGTACCGACCGATGTCGTGGAGGTACAGCCGGACGAGGTCCTCCTCGTCGCGCTCGACACGCACGTTTGCCACGGTTCTTCCGCTTTCAGTGCGATCTCTCGTTCGCGAGATGCGAGCGGATGAAACAACCGGTGCAAAGAGCCAACCGCCGAAGCTCGGCGAGTTACGGAGGCCAACCCGCAGAAATCGCCGGCCTCCTCGATCGTCCCCGGTCGACAAAACGCAGCTTACCGCCGTTCACGCGCGATGAACGCGGCAGGCCTCGACCTGCCAGAGCGTCACGTACAAGTCGGCGACATCAGGTCGCGGAGCGTCTCCATATGTCGGTGCGAACGGCAGCCAAGGGGCGTGATGGTCACATCGGCGCTGATCATCCATCGGTCACAAGACCGATTGCGACGATTCGATGACTGCCGGTCGATGCCTTCGAGAGAGCGAATGCGTCGAGGGTGGCAAAGGGATTCGAGACCCTAGTGGAGGTCTCGGCGCATGTGCTCAAGCGCTTCTAGGCGACGGGCCAACTTCTCCGGTGATGTGGCGTCCCTCGACCGGATGCGGACCTCGAGGACTGCGAGGCGTTCGAGTTCACGACGCACGAGCTCTCCCCGCTCGCCCTCAGGACGAGACGCCAGTGTGCGGTGAAAGCTGGCGTAGACGTCTTTTGCCCGCGTGAGGCCAAGTTGACGCGCGATTGCCGAGAAGGAGCGACCCTCTTCGCGCAGCGCGAGGACGTCCTGATCGGTGTCGCGTCGTGGCGTTCGCGGTGGCCGAAAAGACTCGTCGCGAGGGGGCCTCTTAGCGCGCCCGTGTTCGGATTGACTGCCCTTCCCCCTAGGCAGGGTGCACCGTCGAATCTCGGAGCTCTTTCAGACCGAGCGCGATCTCGTAGTTGGCGCGCTTGTCCTTCAGCAACCGGTTCGACTTCTTCGCGCTCAGCTTTTGCGGCGAATCTTCAGCCATGGAGAGCCCTCGATGTGTTGTCCTCGATTCAGACGGATCGGACATTGCTCGCTTGCAAGCCCTTTTGCCCTTGGGTGACTTCGAACTCGACTCGTTGACCCTCCGATAGAGCCCGGTAACCCTCCATTTGAATCGCGGAGTGGTGGACGAAGACATCTTCTCCACCCTCATCGGGGGTGATGAATCCGAAACCCTTCTCCGCGTTGAACCACTTCACAGAACCGACAGTCATTGTTGGTACCCCTTGCATTCCCTGCACATCAAAGCGCGAAATCCAAGGTCGAACCCGGCTTCATGCAGCTTGTAGGTTTTCACCAGCCTACTGCTCCTCGTCGTCGAGCAGCTCCTCCGAAGTTTGCGCGCGGTCAAGACTGCAAACGGGATAACCGCGCAGCGCGCCGGCCCGTCAGGCCTCGGGCCCGGTGCTCAGGCAGCCAGGTCGAGCGCGAGCAGGCGCTCGCCGACGGGCACGTGCCCCGCCGCGGTACCGAAGGTTTTCGCCGCGCCACCCAGCGCTACGCCGTAGCCGGTGGTTCCCTTGTTGTCCGCGACGCCGACGAGCTGCCCGCCGTTGAGTGCTTTGGTGTAGGTCCAGCTGAACGCCGTCGAGCCGACGGACGGAAGGGAAGTGAAGATGAGCTTCACGCCCTTGGGGGACTCAGCGGCAACCCTCGCCTCAGCCTTGGCTCTGGTGGCGAGTTGAGAGGCTGGGATACCAGGCTCCTTCGAGATGACAACCTCGTCGATCGGGTGCGCGGCAGAGGCCGCCACTTTGCCGAAATAGATGCACTCGAGCGTGGTCTTCTCGAGGACGGCCTCAAAGAGCGAGACCTTGGTCCCGACGACCGAGGAGACCTTCGAGGCGGGGAGGTGTGAGCAGAAGGTCGAGACGGCGGAGCGCGGAGCGGAGCTCCGTCCGGCCAGGAAAGACGCGGCGCGCAGCGGTCCCGTTGTGCTCCGCTGTTCTGCCTGCGCGGTCGCCGGGAGGACCGCCAAATACGCGACGCAGCTGCCCGCAGCGAGCAATATGCCGGCGAACCGCCTAGCCCAGGCTCTGCGCCGGATCGAGGGTGTCGTGGTGGTGTGCGACATGGCGGCTCTGGAACTCTCACTAGCGAGAGAACTGCAGTGAGCGACTGGGCGGATCGATAGGGGCTCTGACCTGGCTCGTGAGTGGAGTGTCACTGCGGTCCTCCTACGGTTGGCGGATCGTTGCTAAGTGCGGCTAAGTCCATTGTATGGGTGCGATCCAAGAACTCGGCCAGAGCTTCTATGTAGAAACAGCGAACAACTCCCGACTTCCGGACGCTGCAGAACCCGTCTGCATCGAGACGAAGCCCGACACATTGCTGTCTGGAGCCGTCCAGATCGACGGGTCTGTGCCGCTCAGCGATGATTTCTACGCCACGACGCAAGTCGCCAGTCGAAGATTGGGAACATCGGCTCCCCGACGTGAACCCCAATCGGGCGTCGACTCCTCGCGAACGGTTCAGGTGGTGACGAGGGAACGGGTCGCGTCGGCGATAGAGCGCGCCGAGATGCCGGCCGCCTCGAGTAGCTCGGCCGGCGTACCCGACTGCGAGAGCGCCCGCACCGCGAGGTGCGCGAAGCGCGGCGCGATCCCCACTGCGACGAGAGCCGTCAGGACCGCTTCGTCGAGGCCCCAGCGGGGTGGTGGTCCTCGGTGACGACGATCCGTCCGCCTGTCGCCCTGGAACAGGCCACCAGCGTCGCCGTGTCGATCGGTTTCACCGAGTAGCGGTCGACGACGCGCGCGGCAACACCCTCGCTGCGGGCGCGTCACGGGCGCGAACGGGCGCGTCTGAAATTCCGCATCCTGCCGGGTGCTGCCGCGTGGTGCCGCAAGTGAGAAGCGGTGAATTCGCGTAAGTCCTGTTCACAGGGTTGCGGCGATCCATTTTCGCAACGTGGAAGTCGGCGGTTCGAGTCCGCTCACCTCCACCGAAGAACTCCCAGGTCAGAGGCTATTCGGAAAGCCTGTGGCACCCAGCAAGACGCGGAACGCCGATTTGCGGAGGCTGTCCGGGCAGCGGCCAACTGTTCGATGGGCTACAGATCAACCAGTTTGGGGCGAATGCGGGACCGCTAGGGATCGGCGGACAGCAGTCATAGCCAGTGCTCCGGTTCCGCCTTTACCATTCAGACTTGCTGCTGTCCCTTAGCGCTCTATTGTCTTGAGGTGCCCTCGGCGAGCAACTTGGTGGCGTTTGCGCTCACGGCGTTCGTCATCGTGGTGATTCCGGGACCCAGTGTGATGTTCATCATCTCGCGAGCGCTTGCGTATGGCCGAAGGGTGGCTGCGCTTACCGTAATCGGAAACACGCTGGGCGAATACGTTCAGGTCATTGCGGTCGCGTTCGGAATCGGACTGCTGATCGAACGAGCAATTGTGCTGTTCACGATCTTGAAGCTGATCGGCGCCGCTTACCTCGTGTATCTCGGCGTGAAGACGATTCGGAATCGACGAGGGCTCGGATCGGTACTCGAATCGTCCGTTGTGTCGCAGACTAATCGCCGCTATCTCTTGCAAGGCTTCGTGGTCGGTGCGTCGAATCCAAAGACGGTGGTCTTTTTCGTGGCCATCCTTCCCGAGTTCGTTACTCGTTCCGTCGGTCACGTTCCCGAACAGATGCTGATATTCGGACTTGTGTTCTCGGCCATCGCGCTCGTCAGTGACAACCTTTGGGGAGTCACGGGTGGCGCAGCTCGGTCGTGGCTAGCGCGGTCGCCCAAGCGACTCGAGCTTGTTGGTGGTCTCGGTGGCTTGGCCATCATTGCGATCGGTGTCCGACTCGCGTTCACCGGTCGGAAGGACTGACGGAACGAGCGACGGCCCGCGTACCGGCACCCGAACCGTGCCGACTGTTCCCTCCGGGGGCCGCTTGGCGATGTCCAGGGTTACCGGACATGAGCACGAAATGACGACTCTGCGTGCTTTCGGTTAATCGGTTCGTTGCATCGATCGCGCGTCCCAGAACGCTCAGTCCGTTCTCGACTTGGGTATCCCACAACGCCGGATCGAGGTGGGTTGCTCAAGGCGAGTCGGCCGAGTTCTTGACTCAGATCGATTGATGCTCCTCTGCCGCGGGCGCGTCACGGGCGCGAACGGGCGCGTTTGAAGTGCCGCGTCCTGCCGCGTCCTGCCGCGTCCTGCCGCGTGGTGCCGCGTGGTGCCGCGTGCTGCCGCAAACGAGAAGCGGTGACTCCGCGTAAGTCCTGTTCACAAGGTTGGGACGATCCATTTTCGCAACGTGGAAGTCGGCGGTTCGAGTCCGTTCACCTCCGCCGAAGAACTCCCTGGTCAGAGGCTATTCGCGACTGTTGTGGCACCCTCAAGAAATGGCTCGGTCGCGCGAAATCGCGGCCCCTGCGGACGGTAAGACGCCTCGCTTGAGCTCCCTGCGTGGAATGTGGAGGTCACGCAGGCCCCCGCGAGCGAAGATTAACGAGTGGCCACCCTCGATCGGCTCACCCACTTGACCGGATCATCGCGACCAAGGGCGAGAGCTACCGGCTCCGGACCGCCTCGGTGACCGAGATTGCGCGGTCGCTTTCACGTGAACCTGCCACAGCGGAATCGACCCATCCTGGGCCGACGCGGAACGACAAAGGATCCGTCGCTAGCGCGTCTCCGCGTGCCGTTCGCTAACATCCCGGTCAACCACCCTGAGAAGGAGACTGAAATGACCATGCGGCGTTCCCTTTACGTCTTCACTCTCGTCTTGCTCGGTTGCGCGTGGCTTCCCCTAGCGAGCGCCCAGGCGACGACCAGTAGCCCAACCCCGACGCCGCCTCTCATCGCCGTTCAAAACTCTGGCAACTTCGCCGCCAAGGTGGGCAGCGTGACCGCGCCATGGGTGGACCCGCTGTACGGCGCGAGCCATTGGGTAGCCGTGGCGAGTGACCCCACGAATGGTCCCGTCGTCGCGGTGGTGGACACGAGCGGCAACGCGTGGGCCAAGGAAGGCAGCCTGACCGCGCCGTGGGTGGAGGAATGGACCGGCACCGCCGGGGTAGTGGCCGTGGCGAGTGACGCCACGAATGGTCTCCTCATCGCGGTCGTGACGACCGGTGGCGTCCTGTACGCCAAGGAAGGCAGCCTGACCGCGCCGTGGGTGGAGGAATTCGCGGGTGTCGATCAGGTCGACGTGGCGAGTGACCCCACGAACGGTCCTCTCATCGCCGTCCTGACGTCCGGTGGCCTCGTGTACGCCAAGGAAGGCAGCCTGACCGCGCCGTGGGTCGAGGAATTCACCGGCGCCAAGGTGGCGCAGGGTACCGTTGCCGTCGCGAGTGACCCCACGAATGGTCCGCTCATCGCGGTGATCGACAGCACTAACAGCTACGTGTACGCCAAAGAGGGCAGCCTGACGGCGCCGTGGTACGACGAGTACAACACCGCCTCGGTGGAAGTGGCCGTGGCGAGCGACCCCACGAATGGTCCCCTCATCGCTGTGCTGACGTCCGGTGGCGACGCGTACGCCAAGGAAGGCAGCCTGACCGCACCGACCTGGTACGACGAATACAACGGCACCCGGGTCGGGCCCTATGCCCTGGCCGTGGCGAGTGACCCCACGAATGGTCCCCTCATCGCGGTCGTGGACACGAGTGGCACCGCGTGGGCCAAAGAAGGCAGCCTGACCGGGGCGACGTGGACGGAGGAATACGACAGCGGCAACGCCGTCGTCGTGCTTGTCGCCGGTTGACCTAGTCTCGCAAGCGCCTGCGCCAGCCGAGTATCAAGTCTCCTGATACTCGGCTGGCGCCTTATTCCGTCAACGGATTTGATTCGTCGCGCCGAACACCAACCACCCGGTCAACCGGTTGGTTGTCGTGACGTGTACGGAGAACGGCGCTCAAATGCTTTTTCGCAGGGCAAGCAGGCACGGCCGATCGTCTCTTAGTTGGCCGCCGTCCTCGGGAGCGGATCGGGGATATGCCGTTGGCCCTAGACACCCCTCTACCACGGTCGCAATCGCCAGTCGCAGATCCGCGAATCGGCTCTCCGACACCAACATTCTGAGACCTGTTACCGCCCAGACCCACTGCAGCCAAGCCGACGTTCGCCTCGGTAAGTGCATCCTCATCGTTTCTAAGGCGTGGCTGGTGGCGCTGGCTGGAGCGGTGCTGACCAAGAGCACGGCAGGCCCGGCGTTCGGAGACCCCTAGACCCTCACAGACTGCCTCTACATAGCGGCGTCTACGTGAGGGGCTCAGGAGTCTCCCCGGGCGGCCTCCTTGAGGATGAGCTTGTCCAGGGTGAGATCAGAGACCGCTCAGCGCAGCCTCGTGTTTTCTCGCTCAAGCTCCTTCAGGCGCTTGGCTTGCGAGACGTTCAGGCCCCCGTACTCCTTGCGCCAGTGCTAGCAGCTGACCTCGCTTACGCCAATCGACCTTGTCATCTCGGATACCTTCTTGCCCTAGCCGAGCAGAACGTCGGCCTCGCGCAACTTGGCGATGATCTCCTCGGGGCGGTACTGCTTCGGGGGCACGATCTGACTCCTCTAATGCGGTCCGTAACCATAACTTCAGGGTGGACCGGTTTCTGGGGGGTCAGGTCATCGGTTTGCCTTCATCGCTCTCCTTGCCATGCTCACCGCGGGCGGACGTCGGGGATCCGCCGGACAAGCTCTCTCACAAGACTCGGTAGAGATCCGTCATATGGGCCTACGACTTCGTCTCGACCGGCGCAGCTGCACCCATCCAGGTGGGGCACCGCCGGGCAACAGGAAGAGACTCACCACGGACACCCGACGCGAGCTCACGACAAAGTCTCGGTCGCGAACACGATGCCCTCCGTGGCACTCTCGGTGCCATCGGCCCTTATGACGTAGGCCTCGTAACCCGGTAGGGAACCAGCGAGCTCGGGCCCATCGTCGTCCGCGACCACGAGAGCGGTGGCCAGGGCGTCGCACAAGGGCAGGCTCGAGCCGACGACGGTCGCTGAGGCGGTACGGAACAGCATCCTCCCGTTCTTCGGGTCGACGAGGTGAGGGCCACGCTCGTAGCAGCCGGACGTGGCAACGGCGCGGTCGGTCTCCAAGACGCAGGCGAGCGCCTCCGGGCGCCACGGATGACGGATGCCAATCCGCCAAACTCGCGCGTCTTTGGGCAGTCCGAAGACGGCGATGTCGCCCCCGCCGTTGACGATCGCGGCCTCGACACCCGCAAGTCGCAAAGGGGTGAGTGCCTGCTCGGTGGCCCAGCCCTTGACCAAGCCCGTCGGATCGAAACCGCCGGGCATCGCCCAAGGATCGAACCAACCCTGCGAGAGCGCCTTGGCCTCCTCGCACAGTTGTGAGACAAGAGCCATCTCGGGCGGTGAATCCTCGAGGAGGACGCGCCCGGCCCGGAAGGAGCTCATCGGGCTGGCCGGTTTCCAGGTGCTGAAGATGTCGTTCAGCTCGTGGAGCCTCACACATGCCGCGGCGACGGCTGAATAGGCGTCCTCGACAGGGCACTCGCCCGGTTCGACATGGAACGACACCACCGTCCCCATCACCTCCTCGGCATGGGAGATCACGCCGGTGATGCTCACTTCACGCCAAGGGTGTCGAGTGCCGCCTGGACGGAGTAGGCGTAAGCCTCGCTCGTGTACGTGGCACCGGAGATCGCGTTGATGCGCGCGCTCTGGGCAGAAAGGACCTCGTTGCGCAGCAGCGGAATGACCTGTTGGGCTAGTTGCTGCGAGTACTGCTCGGCGGTCTGGATCGTCGCCACCGAAATGTCTGTGATCCGGCTCCCCCGGACGGTGACCTTCACGCCAAGCGTCCCGTAGCCGTAGTTCTCGCTGGTTCCGACGGCAGTCCTGGACGCCCCCGTCGGTGTAACAGTCGGGGTTGTCGAGGGGCCTGTCGTCGCCGGAGGCGAGCCGGCGGCGTGCATGGCGACGATCCCGGCGAATCCGGCGGCGCTGGCGATGACGACGAACGGGCCACGCCTCATCTTGCGCAGCTTCTTGGTGGTGGTTGCGCGGCTTTGTGAGCGTCGGTCACGCACGTTCACAGGGAGTAGACCTCGAAGTGGAGCGAGTCCTTGGATACCCCGAGCCGTAGGGCGGTTGAGACCATCCGTTCGACAAATCCCTCAGGTCCCGACACATAGACGTCCCTGTTTGCCAGGTCCGGCACGAGCTCGGAGAGGCGGTCGACCCGCACGTCCGAGCGAGGGCCGACGAGCTCGTGGACTCGACCCTTGCGGTGCCGAACAAGCTCGGACACTTCCGAGGCCAGGATCAGCTCCTCGGTACTGGAAGCGCGGAGGATCACGACCGGGTCACAATCTCGTGGTAGGTCCTCGAGCAAGGAACGGATAGCGGTGACACCTACCCCCCCGGCGATGAGTGCCACTTTCGCGCGGCGACGCGCGTGGGTCGTGAAGGCCCCGTAAGGCCCCTCGATGGCGACACGGGTGCCCGGCTTCAGGCGGCTCACGGCGGAGGAATAGTCACCGATGCCCTTCACGGTGATGCGGAGGAAAGGGGGCCGGGGTCGCGCCGAGAGCGAGAACGGGTGTGCCTGCCACCACATCTGCTTGGTGAGGAAGCGCCACTCGAAGAATTGACCACCCGCTACCGCCAGGCGGTCGAGATTCCTGCCCCGGCAGATGACCGAGACAGTGCCCGGGCCTTCCGGGTGGACCTCCACAACCTCGAGGCGATGCCGGAAACTCCGCACCAGCGGCAACCCGAACCGGTAGACCAGCACGAGGCCAGCACTCGAGGCCCAGAGCAAGGACCAGACCAACCTCGTGAGGGGGTGTCCCACAAACGACGGTCCGAGCGCGATCTCGTGCGCGAACGCGAGCGCGAGCGCGAGGTACATGAAGAGGTGAACGGCCCACCACATCTCCCTGCTGAGCCGGCGGCGGATCGAATAGACCGAAGTGATCGCGACCGCGACCATCGTCACCAGGGCAATCGTCGCCGTCAACATGTCGGGGTAAGACCTGATGAAGGCGCCGATCTGACCGAAGACACCCGTCCGGGCGGCCTCGGCGTAGGCGAAGGTGAGCAGAACCGCGTGGGCGACGATGAGCGAAATGGGCCACGGGGCGAGGCGGCGGTGCGAGGCGAGCAGTTTGTCCTGACCGAGCACGCGTTCGACGACCGGGATCCGGCTGACGAGGAGCACCATGACGAGCGCCAGATAGGTGCCAGCCAAGCCCGTTAGATTGCCGAGGAACATAGCGACGCCGCCTGGCGCCGAGAACTGTCTCCAGCTCTCCGCGGTGAAAGCGAGGGCGAGGCAAGCCCCGAAGCCAAGGCCTGCGAGGACTGTTGCGACCTCGGCGACCACGGGCCGCGGAGCAGGTCCCGGTCGGGAGATGACCGACGGCCGGCGATGCCTCCCGCTATGCGAGGCATACGTCGGGTCAAAGGTGGCTGAGGCCATGTCACTGTGACTCTACGAAAGCGGCTGTCCAAGATGGGCACAGCAATAGGTAAAGATTTGACAAGGAGGAAGCTACGCGGACGACCACCGCCAGCGCGGAACTCCTCGTGGCGGGGTTGCTGTCACGACCCGCCTACCCGAACCTAATCGCCTGTGGAAAGCTACCCGAGCAGTGCAAGTTCTCGTGGTCGAAGATGACAATGCCATCGGCGAGCCATTGGCCACCAAGCTCCGCCGTGAGGGCTTCGACGTGACCCTCGTGCAGACGGCCGCGGCTGCCTTGTCGACCCCTCCGGCAGATCTCGTGCTGTTGGACCTGGGGCTGCCCGACGCCCATGGTTTCGAGGTTTGCCAACAGCTACGCGCGCGCTCGTCGGTCCCGATAATCATCGTCACCGCGCGCGACGACGAGACGGACAGGGTGGTGGGTCTCGAGCTCGGAGCCGACGACTATGTCGTCAAGCCGTTCGGCTTCCGCGAGCTGGTGGCCCGGATACGCGCGGTCAGCCGTCGGAGCTCGACGCCTTCGCCCGTGCTCGGCCCCCAGGTGATCGGCGATCTTGAGATCGACCGCCGTTCACACCGCGTCCTGCTGGGAGGCGAGGAACTGCCCCTCACCCCCAAAGAGTTCGATCTGCTTGCTTTGCTGGCTCTCGACCCGGGGGCGATGGTCACTCGACGCGAGATCCTTGCCGAGGTCTGGGATCCTCATTGGTACGGCACTTCGAAGACGGTCGACGTCCATATCGCCTCTCTCCGCAAGAAGCTCGGCAACCCGAAGTGGATCGAGACGAGCAGAGGCGTCGGATTCCGGCTCGCCGTTCCGAAATGAGGCGGCGGCTCCTCGCGGGCTTCTTCCTCTTTGCGCTCATTCTCGTCGTCGCTCTCGAAGTCCCGCTCGGGCTGAGCCTGGCCCGGAACGACCGGGCCACGTCGATGTCGGAGCTGCAGAGCGACGCCTCGTCGCTCGCCGTACTCGTGTCTGCGGGTCTGAACCGTGGAGGCGGTCACGGACTCCAACCCGTCGTCAACCAGTTCGCGCGCTCTGACGGGGCCGTCGTCGCTGTCGTCTCGAACGGGCACGCCCTGGCCGCGGCTGGACGTGGCGCGTTAGAGGAGCTGCGCGACGCCCGCACCGAGGCCATCATCAAGGTGGCTGCTTCCGGCCACACCTCCGGCGAGGAGGGGTCGGGGGATCCTGACGACGACTTCTTATACGTGGCGTTGCCGGTCGCCGCGCCTGGTGCCGGTGGCTCACCGTCCACGACACACGCCCCGGACGTGGTCCTCCTCGTCGCGGAGTCGGCGACGCCCCTTCACGCGCGTATCAGGAGTAACTGGGTCACCCTGGCCCTCTTTGGGATAGGCATGGTCGCCCTGGCCACTGCTCTCGGGACGGTGCTCGCGCGATCTCTCACCCGCCCGCTCGAAGGCATCGAGGCGGCAGTCGCCGCCGTCGGTGCCGGCCGTTTGTCCGAGCGGGCCCCGGTCGGGCGCGGTCCGGCCGAGCTCGACGCGCTCGGCGAAACCGTCAACGAGATGGCGGAGCGTCTGGAAGAACTCGTCCACACCCAGCGGGCTTTCCTCGCCGACGCCTCGCATCAACTCCGCACTCCGCTCACGGCGCTGCACCTCCGTCTCGAGAACCTCGAGGACACCCTCGAGGAGGAGCAACAAGCCGATCTCACCGCTGCCCTCGCCGAAGCCGACCGGCTCTCCAGGATCGTCGATGGACTGCTCACCCTGGCGCGTTCCGAGGGGGGTGTCCGCCCGGTGAGAGAGCGGGTCGACGTCAAAGACGTGCTGCTCAACCGTGTAGGTGCGTGGAGCGCCCTGGCCGAGGAACACCACGTGGCTCTCACCTGCGAATTTCCGGCTGTCGTAGGCCAGCCCGGACCAAACCTCACGGCCCTTGGCTGTCCGGGACACCTCGAGCAGATCCTCGACAACTTCCTGGCAAATGCCCTCGAAGCGACGCCCGCGGCCGGAAAGGTTGTTCTCCGCGCGGTTCCGACAGGAGACGCCGTCGAAATTCATGTGATCGATGACGGGCCCGGTATGGGCCGCGCAGACAGGACCAGGGCCTTCGACCGGTTCTGGAGGCGGGAAGGAGCGCCGCACGGCGGCTCCGGCCTCGGCCTCGCCATCGTCGCTCAGCTCGCCAGGATGTCGGGTGGGACCACTTGGCTCGACGCGTCCCCGATCGGCGGGATAGACGCAGTCGTACGGCTTGAGGCGTATGACAGCTGAGGACCCAGCCCCGGGAAGGAGGCGCCGACGCTGGAGGTCGAGGCTTGTGTGGACCGTCCTCCTCCTGCCTTGTTTCCTGGCAGCTGTCTTCCTCGCGGGACTCGGGACTCGACCTTCGCTCGTTCTTCCTGTGGGCGAGTGATGCGAAGCTTCCGGTTCTCGATGCGACGCGACCGCACATCGAGCTCCACCGCACGGCGCTCGAAGAGCGGGGCCTCGCCGCTTCGACGATTGACCGACGACTGTCGACAGTGTGCGGCTTCTACCGCTTCACCCATATCGACGGGAGAATCTCGTCCAACGCGGTTCAATACGTGCGACGCCCCAAGGTGTACCCGAGCGAAGGTCGCGGCATGGACCGCGGCGAGCTCGGGTCATTCCTCTTCGCTGCCGAGAGGTTCGATCGTGATCACGCCGCACTGGCGGTGCTCCTCGGACTAAACGGCCTCCGGGTGAGCGAAGCGTGCGGAACGAACATCGAGCACCTCGGCTTTGACCGCGGGCACCGAACCCTTCGCATCATCGGGAAGGGCAACAAGCCGGCCGTCATCCCACTCGTGCCGCGTACCGTGCGAACGGTTGACCTGGCAACCGAGGAACGTGCCGACGGACCAATTCTGCTTCGGCGCGATGGGGAGCGGCTCGACGGTAGAACCGCCCACCGCTGGGTGCGCTCAATCGGCAAGCGGGCCGGCCTGGGAGCCGTCCATCCCCACATGCTCCGGGCTGGGTTCATCATGTCGGCGCTCGACGCTGGCGTTCCCCTGCGTGACGTGCAGATCGCTGCCCGACACGCAGATCCGAGGACGACCACGGTTAATGACCGACGCCGAGAGAACTTCGACCGATATGCCGCATAGGTCGTAGTCGCGTTCGTTGCTGGCGGCTAATCCTCGACGCGCCACAAGAGCGTCACCTTGCGGCACCTTCGGGCGAGCCCGAGGCATCCTGTCGGCTGAACGTTCTGGGACAGTTCCGCGGATGCAAATCGCCGAGTCTGCCTTTCGTGGGCGCAGCACCCTCGTCCCTGCACGGAACCGCCATGGCCTCGCCCGCCGGCCCAGATGCCGATGGCCATGTGACCAACGGCCTTGTGCGCGGGCACGTCGAATGCGACAATTCAAGGGTGATTAGTTCAACCATCGTTGAATCAACAAGCGTT
Organism: Acidimicrobiales bacterium; assembly: GCA_050013835.1. Lineage (GTDB taxonomy): Bacteria > Actinomycetota > Acidimicrobiia > Acidimicrobiales > Bog-793 > Bog-793. The sequence continues at coordinate 117,487 of JBEKEM010000008.1, read as the reverse complement.
GAAGCAGCAGAGCGTCTCGGGGCACTTGCCGACCCGGTGCGTCTGGCGGTCATCGGCCTCTTGGCGTGTGGCCAGCATTGCGTTTGCGACCTCCAAGCGCGAGTTGCCGTCGCACCCAACCTGCTCTCCTACCACCTCCGGGTGCTGCGCGAGGCCGGGTTGATCAGCGCGACGCGCCGCGGACGGTGGGTGGACTACCGCCTCGATGTCGACGGGTTCGCTGCCCTTTGGGTGGCGCTAGCCGACGCTGGCGTTCCGCTACCGGGCGAGACGGTGAGCACCGAACGGGTCGGCCCCTCCTGTGACGAGGAGGAGACGGGCCGGTGAGCGACACTGTCGTCTCTACTCGACCCGAGGTCTCGCCAACCGTCGGCGAGGAGCAGGCGGTCGTCGATCGGCTGTCGCGCCTCAACCGGTTCCTGCCGGTGTGGATCGCGGCCGCCATGGCGGTTGGCCTCGGCCTCGGTCGGCTGTTTCCCGGGCTCAACGGGGCGCTCAACCGAGTGGCCATCCACGGCACAAGCCTCCCGATCGCCGTGGGGCTCCTGCTGATGATGTACCCGGTGCTCGCCAAGGTTCGCTACGGCGAGGTCGGGCGGATCGCGGCGGACCGGAGAATGATCGCGGCTTCGCTCGCCTTGAACTGGGTGGTCGGCCCGGCCGTCATGTTCGCACTCGCCTGGGCGCTCCTTCCCGACCAGCCCGCCTATCGCACCGGGGTCATCCTGGTCGGACTCGCCCGCTGCATCGCCATGGTGCTGATCTGGACCGATCTCGCCGACGGCGATAGGGAGATGGCGGCAGTGCTTGTCGCGCTGAACGCCGTCTTCCAGGTCCTCGCCTACGCGGCGCTCGGCGTCTTCTACCTCAACGTGCTCCCTCGTTGGCTCGGCCTTCGCACCGAGAGCCTGTCGGTGTCGATGGGCACCATCGCCGCCACCGTGGCGATCTTCCTCGGCATCCCGCTCGTGGCCGGGTTCGTCACGCGCACCCTCGGCGAAAGACGGCGCGGCCGGGCCTGGTACGAGGAGCGCTTTCTCCCAAAGATCGGCCCGGTTGCCCTCTACGGGCTGCTCTTCACGGTGGTGATCCTCTTCGCCTTGCAAGGACGCAAGATCACCTCCGAGCCCCTCGACGTCGCCCGGATCGCGCTGCCGCTTCTCGCGTACTTCGGGATCATGTGGTCCGGCGGGTTCGCCATCGGTCGTCGCCTGCACCTCTCTTATCCGCGTACCGCGGCCCTCGCCTTCTCCGCCGCCAGCAACGACTTCGAGCTCGCGATCGCCGTGGCGATCGGGGTGTTCGGAGTCACCTCCGGCCAAGCCCTCGCCGGAGTGGTCGGGCCGCTCATCGAAGTCCCGGTTCTCCTCGGACTCGTCTACGTCGCCTTGTGGATTCGACGGCATTTCTATCTGGCCAAGAGGAAGGAGACCCGATGAACTGCTTCGATTGTGCCGCGACCGGCATCACCACCGTCGCTGTCGCCGTGTGCAGCAATTGCGGGGCAGGGCTCTGCGCTGACCACGTGCAGGTCGGGGCCCACTGGCTGACCCGCACCGCGGCCATCAACCGCGCGGTCGTCGTCGAGCCCCCGGCGCGCACGATCCGTTGCCCGGTGTGCCAGGCGGCCCACGACGCTGCGGAGAACTCCCCGGCAAGGACAACCTGAGCCATTCGCGTGGTGCTGACAGCACGGAACCGTCGAACTGTGGCCGGTAGGGTCGCGCGAACGGTGGCGCGGACACCCAAATTGTGTGCATATGTTTGGTTGCAGACGCGACAGTGCGCAATGAATGACCCTACGGACGGACCTGTTGTGCACTACGTGCCCCATAATGCGCGGCAGCACTTGACGTTTCGAGCGTCACTAATCGCGGTTAGGTCCCGGCCCACGGCTCAAGCCGCCAGTCGGAGATCGTGGACATCGGTTCCCCGACGTGAACCCCCATCGGGCGTCGACTCCTCGCGAACGGTTCAGGTGGTGACGAGGGAACGGGTTGCGTCGGCGATAGAGCGCGAAGAAAGGAATGCCATGCTCAACAAGAGAATCCTTGCCATCCCGGTCATCGTTGGGGTGTTGATGCTCGTAGGTGCTGGGCTCGTTGCCGCATCTACGAAAGACCCCCCTACCAGGTTTGCGTCAAGGCCGGCCTCGTCTACGGTGCGAGTGCCAAAGGGGCCTGCCCGGCTGGCACCAAGGCTGTCTCGATCAACTCGCAGGGACCGACTGGAGCTCAGGGGCCGAGGGGTGCGAAGGGGCCGAGGGGTGCGAAGGGTGCGAAGGGTGCGAGGGGTGCGAAGGGTGCGACTGGTGTGGCTCGCGACGCTGGCGATGTTGATCCCGGGACTCTGAGCTTCTACCCAGAGGGACTCGTGGGCTGGGTCTCCGTGACCAGAATCGGCACCGGGCAGTACTGCCTCACACCGGACGCGACATCGACCTCGGCCAACACGTCGTTGCTGGTGTCGCCGGGAGGGCCCCAAGGCGGCGGGGGCGTCGTCGCCTGGGTGGGGTATTGCTCCTCCAGTGCATTTGAGTTGTCGGTCGAGACGAATAACTTGTCCGGGGCGTTGACGAACAGCGTCTCCTTCGAAGCCGTCATACCGTCGACCCCGTAGTGGAAGACACACACACCTAGCCATTCTCAGCTCTCGACCGCTGTCGACGACGCCTGAAGACTGAGCACCGGACGAGCGGGGAGACATAACAGTGAGGGCAATCCCGTGGGACTGCCTTCTTCGCGTCGGGCGCGTCACGGGCGCGAACGGGCGCGTCTGAACTGCCGGATGCTGCCGCGTGCTGCCGCAAGCTGCCGCAAGCGAGAAGAGGTGAATTCACGTAAGTCCTGTTCACAGGATTGCGACGATCCATTTTCGCAACTTGGAAGTCGGCGGTTCGAGTCCGCTCACCTCCACAGAAGAACTCCCAGGTCAGGGGCTACTCGGGAAGCCTGCGGCACCCGCGAAGAATGGCTCGGGCGCGCGACGGGCGCGGCGTGTACACGAACAAGCGGCCGTCGAAAGGCGACGCCTTTGCCAGCCTCGGCCTTTCGTGAGGCCATAAGCGATTCATCAACGAGCTTGGTCGGATTGCTGAGAAGCCAGTGGTGAATACCTCCAGCCCCGGACTTATTCCTCGTCAACTGGACACAGGCGGGCCATCCAAGCAGACGTTGCAAAATAGGCCGTGTTTGTATCGCGCCACCGAAGCGCGAGCACGGTGTCTGGACCTTCGCCGGGCAGGTGGATCTCGGCGGCGTCCGCCGCCCACCCGGCATCGCCCACCACCTTAACTCCCAGAGGCGTGTGATCTACGAGTGACCCGTCGATTGATTCGCCGAACCGCGATCAGCCTGAAGAGCGACGGCACGCCGACGCCGATTATGAGCCCGATGACGAGCGTCACGATCTCGACCATCGTTGTCGGGTAGACGCGTCCCTGTTGCTGCAAGATGACAAGGACACCGATGGCGCCGAGGATCGAACCGGCGATTCCGACGACGGAAAACTTCGGCCGCCACCGAATGCGTCTTGGCTGCGTGCTCATGACACGATTCCTCTCACGACGTGCCCGGCGGCTCGGAGCAACTCCCAGACGACCGCACCCAAGGTGAGTGGGATCGCGAGCAGGGACAACAGGCTGCAATTGTGGACGAACTTGTCCATCGGAGACCCGGGCAGCTCATCCAGCTCCTTGTTTGCCGCTTCCTCCTCGGACAGGTTGCTCGGAGCCGAGGACACGCCGGAGCTACCCGCAGCAGCGAGGCCCGCAGCCGCTGCCGCGACGATACCGGCTCCCGCAAGAGCGATCCCGCCGATCTCAGCGTCGGGAAGCCCAGACCCCTTGATGTCGATGTACCCTCCGCCCGAGCATGTGTCGCTGCCAGATACGCTGCTCGCACTGACGTCCAGCCAATAGAGGCCAGCGCCGTACACGGCGTACTTGCTCACCTTGACTGCTGAGACCCAGTGGCCGCCTGTCGTCGTCCCGGACGCGACAGTCCAGGAGACGGTGTCACCGAGCAGGTCCAACGTCATCTCGACCCGATAGTTCATTTGTTGGTTCGTCGCGATCGCGGAATCAGTTCCCGAAACTGGGACCGTCGCGTTGTAGGGAAGATCGATCGAATCGTCCGGCGTGTTAGCCGAGGCGAGATCCTGGCCATTCAACGTCGCGGAACACACGGTCGCTGCAGAAGCCGGGGAAGGCATCGGCCCGCCGATGAAGGCAAACATGAACAGGGCCGCCGAACCGAGAAACCCGACAGCTGCAAGCCGTACCGAAGTACGGAGACCCATACCAACCTCCTTTCACGCCTTATGCAATAGGTATGCTTCCAGTGCAGGTGATCGGCCACAGTTGGAGGGTTTGAGAACCTGCCTCCGATCAGAATGCGAATATTCGACGAACCTCGTCGCTCCGCATTCCCGCTTTGAGCGGACCGCTCGACTTCAGTCGGACCACTCTAGTCTCGGGTCCTTCGCCGCGCCCTGACCATGTCATGGGCGATCAGAGGCGTCAGGGTTGGTCCGACAGGCCTCTAGCTCCGGCCCGTCCGCAGCGGACGATCCGGCGCACAGTCTTGGCTGTCGCCTGCAGGAAGCCGTACTTCAAGAACGCCTGACGCCCATACTCCGAGCAGGAGGGATTGCAATTGCAGCGCGCACCCAGACGCGGACCAACCTTCGACTGGTATGTCGCGATGAAATGCAGCGCGGCGCGACGCGCAACCGAATCTGGCTCGATTTGCCGGGTTCGAGGACGCGCCACAGTCGCCTACTTCGGCTCAAGAAGCACTGTTCGAATGTCGTGTTCCCCTCATTCTGGCTTACCGGCACCTCGGCATGTTGGGACACCGATATCGCACGTCGAGTCTGGGTCAGATCGGGCTGGGTTCGGTCCGAACGCCGGGCGCGCGTTGGGCTCGAGATCGCGTGCGAAGGGTCCTCGGTGTCGAGACGCCGAAGGGCTGTTAGCGACTGCGAGATCCGCAAGAAAGGCGCAACTGAATGACGCTATCGCGAAGCACGAACTGCTGGTCAGCCGAAGGGTCCCCGAGAGAGGAACCCTCGAATCGAGGCGTGCCGATGCATGGCGGTGGGGTTCGCCAGCGCTGCGAACCGCAGCCTGAGTGTCAACGGGCGAGGGGGTCGCTGCGGGGCGAGTCGATCGGGTTCTTTACTCGGATGAGTTGACCCCCGCTCGCGCGCTCCACGGGCGCGAACGGGCGCGTCTGAAATTCCGCATCCTGCCGCATCCTGCCGCGTGCTGCCGCGTGCTGCCGCAGGCGAGAAGCGGTGAATTCGCGTAAGTCCTGTTCACAGGGTTGCGGCGATTCATTTTCGCAACGTGGAAGTCGGCGGTTCGAGTCCACTCACCTCCACCGAATAACTCTCAGGTCAGAGGCAATTCGCGACTGCTGTGGCACCCACAAGAAATGGCTCGGGCGCGCGACGGGCACGCGAAATAGCGGCCCTGTGGACGGTAAGAGGCCTCGCTTGAGCTCTCTGCGTGGAATGTGGAGGTTACGTTGACTCCTCGACGAGCTGGGCTGCGTACCCGCCTCCAAGGTCGGCTCCGAACCGCTTTCCGACGTCAGCTCGACCGCCTATGGGCGCACGAGCCTGATCGTGACGTGCAACCCGTCCTTCGATTCCTGGACCGACGTCTTTGGCTCCGAGCGTCTCATCGGGGCCGCCCTCGATCGGCCCACCCACCGGTGCCGGATCATCGAGACCAAGGGCGAGAGCTGCCGGCTCCGGGACGCCTCGGTGACCGAGATTGCCCGCGGTCGGCTCCACGTGAACCTGCCACAGCGGATTCGACCCATCCTGCGCCGACGGGGGACAACTGGGGATCGGATTCCAGCGCGTCGCCGCGCGCCATTCGCTAGCACCCCGGCCAAACACCCTGAGAAGGAGAGTGCGATGACTATGCGGCGCTTCCTTTACGTCTTCACTCTCGTCTTGCTCGGTAGCGCGTGGCTTCCCCTAGCGAGCGCCCAGGCGACGACGGGTGGCGGCACTTCGACGCCGCCTCTCCTCGCCGCGATGGACCCCTATTCCAGCGTGAACATCAAACAAGGCAGCCTGACAGCTCCATGGGTCTTCGAATTTGACGGGGTGGCTCTTGAAGTCCGGACAATGGCCGTCGCCGGTGATCCGACGAACGGTCCTCTGGTCGCCGTGGTAGACGGCTCCGGGAACATATGGGCCAAGGAAGGCAGCCTGACCGCGGCGTGGGTCGAGGTATACAGCGGGTCCACCGACGAGGCCACTGCGGTCGCCGTGGCGAGTGATCCCACGAATGGTCCTCTCATCGCGGTGGTCGACAGCACTCACAACTACGTGTACGACAAGGAAGGCAGCCTGACCGCGCCGTGGACGGAGGAATACACCTCGACTCACGGGGCAGCCGAGGTGGTCGTCGCGAGTGACCCCACCAATGGCCCCCTGATCGCCGTGAGGGACGCCGTCACTTACAACATGTACGCCAAGGAAGGCAGCCTGACCGCGCTGTGGACGGAGGAATGGGCTAACACGGATGAGATGGCTGTTGCCAGTGACCCAACGAACGGCCCTCTGGTCGCCGTGGTGGACGCCGATGGGAACGTATGGGCCAAGGAAGGCAGCCTGACTGGGGCGACGTGGACGGAGGAATACACGTCGGCTGCAGGGGCATCCGGTGTGGCCGTGGCGGGTGATCCCACGAACGGTCCCCTCATCGCCGTGCGCGACGAGGGCACTGGGAACGTGTACGCCAAGGAAGGCAGCCTGACCGCGACGTGGACGGCGGAATGGGCTAACGCGGAGGAGATGGCCGTTGCAAGTGATGCCACGAACGGCGCCCTCATCGGGGTGCTCGACGAGAACACTGGGAACGTGTATGCCAAGGAAGGCAGCCTGACTGCCCCGTGGATGGAGGAACTGAGCGGTTCTCTCGCGTATCCAGCGGAGTCAGTGGCTGTCGTCGGGTGATCTGACTTCATAGGCGATTGCGCCAACCAAGTATCGAGCCTCCTGATACTCGGTTGGACTTCGGCCTCGTCAAGGGTTTGATCCATCGCAGGGGACCTGGAAGGCACGCGGAATGGGATCGCGGGCTCAGATCTGCTCGAGTTCGCCCCCGTCGAATAGTTGGTTGATGCCGAACGTGTCTCGGTCAGTTGCCATCTCATTGTCGGATGGCACCGGTGCTGGGTGCGAAGCCGCCTCGAGGATCTGGCGCAGCAGACGGTAGTCGCTCGACAACGCGAGAAACAGGCCGGGGCGACCGAGCACGTAGTGCACGGCGCGGGCGATCGCGTCGGGGTCGCCGATCGGCTCGTACCAGCTGCGGCGTTCGGAGGAAGCGTCCTGCGGCCAGCGCCTGCGCGCGACGGACTTGATGGTCTGTACAGCGACGTTACGTTCCGCGCACACGGCGAGCAGCTCCTCGACGTCTGCTCGATAGTTCGGGTCGGCGCGCATCGTGAAGTTGTACGGCAGCATGACTGAGTCGTAGTCGAAGCGCTCGAGACTGCGGAGGTGCATCCGGGGGATCCGCATCCCGTGGCCGGTGACCCCGATGAAGCGGACGAGTCCTTCGTCGCGCGCATTCATGAGCGCGGCCAGTGCTCCGTCGGTCGAGTGTGCCTGCACCCACTCGTTCTGCTCGACCAAGTTGTGCAGTTGGATGAGGTCGACGTGGTCGACGCCGAGGCGCGTGAGTGAGCGTTCGAGCTCCGCCCTCGCCGCGAGCCCGTCCCGCTCGCCAGTCTTTGTCGCGAGGAAGTACTCGTCCCGGCGGCCAACGAGCCACGGGGCGATGCGCAGCTCGGAATCCCCGTAGCTTGCCGCCGTGTCGAGGTGGTTCACGCCGTACTCGCGCAGCACATCGAGTACGGCGTTGGCTGTGTGCTGGTTGACATCGCCGAGCGCCGCACCGCCGAACATGACGCGCGTGCTCGAGTGTCCCGTCCGTCCGAAGACCGCGTGTTCGATCATCGGGCAAGACTATGGCCCTTTTCTGATCAAGGGCGCCCAGGAATGCCGGTTCGGCGCGGGATCGTCAGGGCAAGTCGGTCGGGTTCTTGACTCGGATGAGTTGACCCCCGTTCCCCGCGCTCCACGGGCGCGAACGGGCGCGTCTGAAATTCCGCGTGCTTCCGCGTGGTGCCGCGTGCTGCCGCGTGGTGGCGCGTGCTGTCGCAAGTGAGAAGCGGTGAATCCGCGTAAGTCCTGTTGACAGGGTTGCGACGATCCATTTTCGCAACGTGGAAGTCAGCGGTTCGAGTCCGCTCACCTCCACCGAAGAACTCCCAGCTCAGAGGCTACCCGGGAAGCCTGCGGCACCTTCGATCGTCGCATGCTCACGGACGACCGTGACCGGCTCGTGAGCAATCTGCTTTGACACGTCGTTGCCCAGCTCCATGACGGCTGGGTCGTTCTGGCACACGGCGTCGCAGAAGGCGAGCTCGCCGTCACGAAGACCGAGGGTGGCCCCTCGCTCGTGTTCGATTTTCATCTCCTTAACGAGTTGCACCAGCTCCGCAAGGACCTCGGCTGCGGTGAGCGAGCGGTTGTCGCAGGCCTTCATGGCCCGCTCCAGCATCTCTGAGAACTGCCGCGCGGCGACGAGAGCGAACCGAGAATATGAGGAGCTGCGCAACGTCCAAGAGCGCGAGCGCCAGCACGAAACGAAGGGCCCTGCGGTCGTCGCGAGCGTGGCCGGCGTGCACTGCAGCCCCGCCGAGGGCGAGCGATGCCACGAAGCTGAGCGTGCCCATGTCGTCTGGACGACGAGGCGCGAAGCTGACCAGCCCGGAAGAAAGCACGAGGAGTCCTCCAGCAAGCGCAAGACTCTTCGCGCGGCTGAGACGCTGAGGCAGACCGAGGACCCCGAGAGAGCGGTCAAGCTCACGGTCAGGCAGGACGTTCAATAGGTGCGCGGCGACTCCGAGGGTTCCGGCCGCTACTGGCGCCCACGGCGGTGGGAGGGAGGCGTCTTCTCGGCTTAGCTGAACGAAGACGGGAAGCAGTGAGAAGGAGAGAGCGTACGGGACAAAAGAGGCCGGCGTGGACTTGAGGCCGGCGTTGTAGGAGGCAGCGCTGAGCACGGCTGCGAGGTGTGTCAGGCCGCCCGTTCGCCCGTTTGCAAGCGATGCCGGGACACAACAAATCCCTGCAAGCACCGAGGCAGTTCCGACGAGACTCCTGGTGACCTCGCCGTTCGCGATCGGCTTGTCCCGTCGCCCTGCGAGCTGGTCACGTAGTGCATCGGTCCAATCGTTTTGCCATCCAATCGCGAGCTGGCCCGAGGACACCGCGAGGCCTACCCGAATCGCCTCCCGACGGGTACACCCGATCGCGAGTGCATAGCCGACGGCAGCCGCACTTACCGCGACCACTGGTCCGGGATGAGAAGCGCGCGCGAGGCCGACGACCGAACGCTTCGAGCCAGGTGTGATTGCTGATCCAGCACAGGAGCGCGCGCCGGTCGAATATCGGGGCACTATGGGTTCGAAGCTACTTGGTGATTGGAGCTTGGTCCACAGGCTGGTTGCCCCAGGGATCGACTGGTGGCTTGGCTCGTCGAGATCGGGCCCTGGCATCTTGGAGCCGGTAGCTCTCGCCCTTGGTCTCGATGATGTTGCAGCGGTGGTAGAGCCGGTCAAGCGTCGCCCCGGTGAGGCGCTCGGAGCCGAAGACCTCTGTCCAGGGCTCGAAGGGGAGATTGCCCGTGACGACCAGGCTCGTGCGCTCGTGGGCGGTCGAGAGGACGTCGAAGAGCAACTCAGCATCGACCTTGGAGGCGGGGACGTAGCCCAGCTCCAGGCGAGAAGCCTGACGACTTGACCGAGCAAGACCAGGGATGGTCGGGTATTCGGATTTTCGATCAGCTCTTGCAGCTGAGGGGGTAGGCGCGCAATCGACTGGCGTGTCGCCCATGCCGGCGTTTCGCGAGAGCTAAGGAAGCGCTGACACCAGCAGCACGAAGGGTTCTCGCCGCGCCGCCCGAAGACGGTGACGAGGTCATCCCATCGATCCGCGGTCGCGGGCTGCACCTGTACCGATATTGCCGACCGTCAGCGTCCTGTTGCGGTGCAGACGCAGACCCGGTTGCCGTCGGGATCGGCGAGAACGGTGAAGGACGGTGCTGCAGAGTCGTCGACGACGGACCCGCCAGCGGCCACGGCGCCAGCGATTCGACCTTCGGCCACCTCGGGCGCCAGCCACAGGTCGAAGTGCCAGCGCTGGCGGGGGGTCTCGTGGTCGTCGGTGCCCTGGAACCAGAGACTTGGGACCCGGGCGGTGGGGTCGAAGACCGAGTCGTAGATCTTGTTGTCCGGGCTTCCGGTGAGCAGAACCGACCAGAAGCGGCCGATGTCATCTTCGTGCGCGGTGTCCAGCGCGATCTCGAGCTGAGTCACCGCGCCGGGCTCGGGCTCGAGACCGTGCTCGCGGGCGATTTTGCTGATCCTCTTGGCCATGTCGACGTCCTTCTGGGTGACCCACAGGCCGTCCTCATGGGTGCAAAGCGAGACGTCGACGACGCCGTAGGTCAGCTTCAGGTCGGGGTGGTGATTCTCGGCCTCCGCGATCTCTGCCACAGCAGCGGCGAACGCCGTTGCCACGACGTAGTTTGGGATCGAATAGCGAGCGTGCAGCGCCTGAGCCAGCTTGCGCCAGTCGGCGAGACCTGCATCGAGGATCTGCTGGTTGCAGAGTCTCTCCATGACTCAACTCTGCCACGACGAGCTGACTGCCGAGCTCACCGCCCTCGGTGCGCCCAAGAGGTCGCCGCGATGCCGTCTGGGAAGTGGTCGCCGGCTAGCACCAACCGATGAGTCACCAGAAGGCCCCTGAGCCCTGCTTAGCTCGTAAGCACAGAACGGCCCTTCGGGCCTTGGCGACAACGAACTCATCAATTGGGTCAGCCACGCCAGATCGACGGTTCGGGGCGGCATATCCGATGTGAGTCGGTCGGGTGACTTGACCCGGATGGAGGGACCCTCCGCTCCGGGCGCGTCACGGGCGCGTCTGAGATTCCGGATTCTGCCGCGTGCTGCCGCAAGCGAGAAGCGGCGAATTCGCGTAAGTCCTGTTCACAGGGTTGCGACGATCCGTTCTCGCAACTTGGAAGTCGGCGGTTCGAGTCCGCTCACCTCCACCGAAGATCTCCCAGTTCAGGGACTATTGGCGACCTCTTTGGCGACCTCGGTCACTGGCTCGGGCGGGCGACCGGCGCGCGAGATAGAGGCCTCTTCGGCTGTGAGACGGCAATTGTGATCTCAGTGCGTGGAATGGGGAGGTCACCTTTGCTCCGACGAGCGATTCAACCCCCGGCCCTCTTCACTGGCCAACCCTTCCGTCGATGCACTCGCGCAACAGGTCGGCGTGCCCGCAGTGTCGGGCATACTCCTCGATCCTGTGTACCATCAGCTCCCGAACTGCGATCCCGTTCTTCCCCAGACGCTCGCTCAGATCCGGGTGCTCGGCCAGCGCGGCGTCGGTCGCGGCCTGTTCGCGCGCCAGAGCGGAGTACGCAGCGTCGACCTCGACATGCTCGGCGATGGCTCCGTCGAAGTCCGCATCGCCCTCGCCGTACAGCTTCGGCAGCGGATCACCGTCGCTTATCCAGTTGCGCCAGTCCCGTTCCACCTCGGCGAGGTGCCGAAGCAGGCCCAGCAGCGACATCGTCGACGGCGGAACTGACCGACGGGCCAGTTGCTCCGCATCCAGGCCCTCGCACTTCATCCGCATGGTCATCCGGTAGTGCGTCAGATAGTCCTGTAGCGTCGCAAGTTCGCCGTCCGGACCGACTCCTTTGCTACTGCGGGGGTCGTCCTCCGGGTCAGCCCACATGTCGGCGTAGATTGCTGCCCGGCTCCATCGTGCGGGTTGGTCATTCACGCGTTCCATTTTCGTCCACGAGGGCCCAAGCTCGCTAGCCACTCCTAGATGCTCTATTCACGGACTTTGTTGACGCTCGTCGGACGTGGACGAAGCGAGTCTCCGAAGGCAGTGTGGGGCGTTCCATCCACCCACACGAGCCAACGGGGGCCTGAATGCGCCCTTATGCCCCCTTGCCGAGGAGGGCCGTCGCCAGCTCTGCGAACGCGTCGCTTCTGGCTGTAGGGTCGCTGTCACCGCCGAATCGCCTCGAGGAGCACGGTCGGGAGAAGCTGCTCGGCCTCTTGCGTGCGGGCGATCCGGAGGGTGGGGTGACCACTGCCGTGCACGCGAAGGAGGCGGTGCGCGAGCTTGACGCGCACCTCAACGCCGCGCTCGCCCTCGAGTAGGTGGAACGCCTCGCCGCGGAGATGGCGATTCAGACAACCCGATCGCGGTCCGCTCGCTCGGCAGGACGCTCCGGCGCTGGATGCGCCAGATCGCCGCGTGGCATCGAGCACGGGTCGCCAACGGTCCGACCGAGGCGGCGAACAACTTAATCAAGCGGGTGAAGCGCGCGGCCTGCGGCTTCACGAGCTTTAGGAACTACCGCGTCCGCTCACTGCTCTATGTGGGGAGACCCAACTGGACCCTGCTCTCGACGATCACACCGCGGTACAGAAGACTCATGTGCCGGATTCGTCCGAAAGCACGTCTGTCAGTGCGGCGAGGGGCACGACGCCAGCTGCGATTGCCGCAAGCTTGGGATCAATGGCGATCAACGCGTCGGCTTGCAGCTTCGCGACTGCGAGGTATTCGGCTTCGTGCATAGTCGCGACGTCGTGATCGCGAGCGATCCGCCAAGCAGTGCGCCGTGAGACCCGGTCCCCGAGTAGCCGCATTCTCACCTCCGTGATCCGCTCGTGGAGATCGAGCGCGGCGTCCTCGCTCAGCTCGCCACCTCGCACGCGCAGCAACAGCAGATCCATCGCGTCGGAACGGATGGAGTTCGGTGCGACCAATTGATGAGTCGGGATAACGCTCCGGCCACTCCCAGCGATCGCCAACAGCGCCGGGGCGTCTATCGCAAAGCGAGTCACGGTGCAATCGTAGTTTGCAAGCCATCGCCCGTTCCCTCAACAACAGACCTCGACAGACGCTCGGGTGGATGACACCATCTCAGAGGTTCGCCAAGGCTGTCGCGTTGACCGCCTGAGCGCGCAAGCCTTCATAACTGCTGGCGGCGACATCTCAGGCGTCGCCCCGGCCCGGGTACGTCAAGATACAAATCGCCCGTTTGTCATCTGCTGGTCGACACCTCGCCCGTTAACGCAATTCGATACCATGTCGCCTGCGTTCGACTGTCTGGGTGGGCGAGATAATGGCGCGGTCGCTTCGACGTTCACGGGTCATACCGAAATCAGCGATTCCTGGGCCGACGTGGGAGAGCAGAGGATCGCACGAAAGATCATCGCCATGTGTCGCTTATCAAGCTCGTAGTCAACTGTCCCGATGATGACATTGCTTAGCGAGACTGACGTGAATGTACGGCGCTGGTTTTACGTCCTCGTCCTCGTCCTTCTCGGCAGCGCATGGCTTCCGCTATCAAGCGCCCAGGCCCTTGTCCCCAATGTTGCCGTCGCGAAAGAAGGCAGTCTGACCGCGCCATGGACGGAGGAGTTCACCGCCTACGGGGTGTCGGTCGCGAGCGATGCCACGAACGGTCCCCTGATCGCCGTGATCGACGCCAGCGGGAACGTGTGGGCCAAGCAAGGCAGCCTGACGGCGCCGTGGGTCGAGGAGTACAGCGGGGCCAGCGACGCGGCCACTGCGGTGTCCGTCGCGAGTGATCCCAAGAATGGTCCCCTGATCGTCGTGTTGACAACGGCCGGGAACGTGTACGCCAAGGAAGGCAGTCTGACCGCGGCATTCACGACGGAATACACCGGGGCCAGTTCTCCGGCGGTGTCCGTGGCGAGCGACGCCACGAACGGTCCCCTCATCGCCGTGCTCAATGACGGCACCGTGTACGCCAAGGAAGGCAGCCTGACGGCGGCGTGGCTTGACGAGTACAACACCGCTAGCCAAGTCGCCGTCGCGAGTGACCCCACGAACGGTCCCCTCATTGCCGTGGTGGCCGGTGGAAGCCTGTACGCCAAGGAAGGCAGCATGACCGGCGCGACGTGGCTCGACGAATACAACACCGCCACTGAGGTGTCCGTCGCGAGTGACCCCACGAATGGTCCCCTCATCGCTGTGGTGGCCGGTGACAACGACTACGCCAAGGAAGGCAGCATGACCGGGGCGACATGGACGCAAGAGTCCTCCGCATACAGAGTGGTGGCCGTCGCGAGTGACGCGAAGAATGGCCCAGTGATCGGCTTGGCGGGAGCCGCGGTCTGACGCTCAGCGGAGGTGCTCGATGGGACTTCTACGGTTGCCGTCGCCCTTGGCTTAGGTTCATAGGCAAGAGTCTCCACGCGGATAAGTGCGGTTCATGTCGCCATGCTCTTAATCGCTGCCAGGCCCATCTGCCGACGGGGCCGCTGGAACTGGTGCCAGTGCTCCTCCGCGCAGGGCCCAGGTCGAGAACAGCTTCCTCGCCCGTTGTGAGTCGCTTCGTTGCGGGTTGCTCGAGCCAGATGAGTCCGCTTGACACTCGCGTGGGGCAATGCACACAATTGCCCACGCTCTGGCTTGCCGCGCAGACATGGGCCCCGGCGCCTGATGGCCGGAAGACCTGAGGCGCAAGTGTCTCGTCCGGCCGTCTCACAGGTCTCGAAGTCCTGTGAAGGCCCCTGACTGGCTGGGAGGGTCACTGTGGTTTGGGCTCGGGCGTGAAGCGGGCAGTACCAACATGACCATCGGACACTCGGGACGCTCGACTGAAAGTACGTATTCCATCCCCGGGGTCCGCCCCACTTGCTCCTGCGAAAGGAGTTGACACGTGCGCCGAGTCGTGACCATCGGAGAGATCCTGGTCGAGATCATGGCCGAAGAGCGCGGGCAGGGATTCCGAGCGCCAGTGCACCTTCTCGGACCATTCCCGAGCGGAGCCCCAGCAATATTCATCGACCAGGTTGCCAAGCTCGGCCAACCCTGCGGCATCATCAGCTGCGTCGGTGACGACGACTTCGGCAGGGTGAACCTCGATCGCCTTGCCCACGACGGCGTCGACGTGAGCGCCATCGAGATTCAGTCTGAGTACGTGACAGGCAGTGCCTTTGTCCGGTATCGGGACAGCGGAGATCGCGACTTCGTGTTCAACATCAAGCACAGCGCCTGCGGGCAGCTGCGCTGGACTGATGCTGCCTCTGAGTTGCTAGCGGAGTGCGGACATTTTCACGTCTCGGGCGCATCGGCCTCGTCTCCCCAGGTCGTGGAGATGATGACGAGAGCGATCGAGCTTGTGAAAGGCAACGGCGGTTCCGTCTCGTTCGACCCGAACATCCGCAAAGAGGTGATCGGGGAGCCGTGGGTGCGCGCTGCCCTCAAGGGTTTCTTGGCATCATGTGAGATCTTCCTGCCTAGCGGCGACGAGCTGACGCTTCTCACGGAGGCTGACACGCCACAGGAGGCCATCGCCGAGATTCTCGGCCTGGGTGTCAAGGAAGTGGTCGTGAAGAACGGGGCCCGAGGTGCGAGTTACCACGACGCCGACGGCAGTCGGGATGCGCCCGGGTACTCCGTGGCAGAGGTTGATCCGACCGGGGCGGGGGACTGCTTCGATGCCACCTTCATCACCTGTCGTCTGCAGGGTAGGAGCGTTGAGGAGAGCCTCGATTACGCGAACGCCACAGGTGCACGCGTGGTGGGGATCAAGGGACCAATGGAAGGTACCTCGACCTTCGCCCAGCTCGATGCCCTGCGCGCTGGAGCCACGCGTGGTCGGGGCAAGCGCCTGGTCACGTTCGCGTCGAGGCACGACGGAGGTCACGGCGCGGAGCCAGCTGGGATCGCCTCGGTCTGCTCCGCACATCCGATGGTGCTCGAGGCGGCTTTTCGTCATGCCGCCCCGGGGGCTCCGGTGCTCATCGAGGCGACCTGCAACCAGGTGAATCACCGAGGGGGCTATACGGGCATGGACCCGGCAGGGTTCCGTGACCTCGTGTACCGCATCGCTGACGGGGTTGGCTTCGCGCGCCAACAGATCATCCTCGGCGGTGACCACCTCGGTCCGAACCCGTGGCGGCACCTGCCCGCGGAGGCCGCGCTTGCAGAAGCCGAGGAGATGGTCGGCGCCTACGTCGCCGCGGGGTACGAGAAGATCCATCTCGACACGTCTATGGGATGTCAGGGAGAGCCAGACCACCTTCCTGATGCGGTCACGGCGGGGCGCGCCGCTCGACTCGCGGTCGTGGCCGAGACTGCGGCGAGGAAGGCGGGCACGACCCCCGGATACGTCATTGGCACCGAGGTGCCGGTTCCCGGAGGGGCAGCGGAGGAGATCGAACAACTTGAGGTGACACGACCCGAAGCCGTCGCTGCCACACTGGAGGCGCACCGGCTCGCCTTCGCCGCAGCGGGAGCAGAGGGGGCGTTCGAGGCGGTGCTCGCGCTCGTGGTGCAGCCCGGGGTCGAGTTCGACGACAGCAAGGCCGTGGTCTATCGGCCGGAGCTCGCGGTCGGCCTGAGCGCGGCGCTGGGCGGGATGCCTGAGCTCGTGTTCGAGGCGCACTCCACCGACTACCAACCGGTTGACAGCCTCGCCAAGTTGGTGCGTGACGGCTTCGCGATCTTGAAAGTCGGCCCGGCCTTGACCTTCGCCCTGCGTGAAGCTCTGTACGGGCTCGACGGGATCGCGTCTGCCCTAGACCCCACCTGGTCCGCGCACTCGCTAATGGCGGTGATGGAAGACGAGATGCTGGCGAACCCCGGCTACTGGCGGTCGTACTACGGCGGGACCCCGGAACATCAGCGCCTGCTTCGCCACTTCAGCTACAGCGACCGTATCCGCTACTACTGGTCGTCTCCGACCGCGCAAGAGGCCGTGCAGCGCCTCTTGCAAGCGCTGAGCGAAGTGCCAATTCCAGAGCCGTTGATCAGCCAGTTCCTTCCCAGGCTGGACAAGCGGGTTGGGGACGGAACCGTCGAACCGGCTCCGAGGGCGCTCTTGCTCGAAGCGGTGGGCGACGTCCTCGACGACTACTCGATGGCCGTCGGCGCGACGGAGGTGCGCGGAGCCTCGGCTCCCTTGCGGAAGGGCGGAGGATGAACGCTTCAGGACCCGGTCCGGTTCCGGCCCGTGAACACGCGGACTTCACAGACAAATACGAGGAGATGCCATGACCACAACTTCAATGCGGCGACGCGTCGTCGTCAGTTCCCCCGATGTGGTCGAGTTGACCACCGAGCCAGTTCCTGTGCTCGAGGCAGGTGAGGCCCTGCTCGAGATGTTGGTCTGTGGCGTGTGCGGTTCAGACAAGGCAGGCGCCCATGGCGAGCACGCCTTCCTCAAGCCGCCCTTCTACCCCGGTCACGAGGTGGTTGGCGTCGTCGTCGGCGTCGCCGACGACGTCGGCAACGTCGAGATCGGTGACCGCGTCACCGTCGAGCCGACGCTTCCCTGTGGTCATTGCAAACCCTGCAGGACCAATGCCGAGAACCTCTGCGAGAACCTCCAGTTCTTCGGCTGCGGGTTCCGGGAGGGCGGGATGGCCGACGTCTTTTCCGCACCGGCGGCACGGCTGCACAAGATCCCCAAAGACTTCAGCGACCACCAGGCGGCGCTCGTCGAGCCTCTCGCTACTCCTGTGCACGCCGTGCGGCTGGCCGGCGACCTCGAAGGCAAGGCCATCGCCATCCTCGGCGCAGGCACGATCGGGCTGCTGGCTCTCACTGCAGCCCGCCGGGCCGGAGCCGGCAAGATCGTGAGTACCGACCTGCTGGAGTCCAAGCGCCAGTTGGCCCTGGACCTTGGAGCCGACGCCGTGGTCGACGCTGCGACCGGGGACCTCGCTGCCGCCGTCCGGGGCGAGCTCGGCGAGAGCGCTGACTTCGTCATCGACTGTGTTGCCAACGAAGCCACCCTCGGGCAGGCAATCAAGATGGCCATCAAGGGAGGCACCGTCGTAGTTCTCGGAGGTCCTCGCAAGTACGCGAGCGTCGACCTGCCGGTGATCCAGGAGTATCAGATCCGTATCCAGGGGGCGGCCACGTACTGTTGGCAGGACTTCGAAACGGCCATCGGGATCATCGCCAGTGACAGCTTCGATGCGGATCGTTTCATCACCGCCACCTTCCCGCTGCCGCGCGCACCCGAAGCCTTCGCCGCCATCGCGGCGGGGGGCGAGGTGAAGATCCTCGTCGTGGCGGACCCGCACGGTCGCTGATTCTCGCTTGGACAACGCCGGTCAGCTGGATGGCACCGCAGCCCACCCCAGGTCCCGGAAACGGTTGCACCTTTACCGTTGGTGAGTCCGTCCATTTGAATGATGCCTCTGATTACTTGGTGTGCCCTTAGAAGACCTTTGACCACCTCGACATGCGCTTGTCCACCGATGACTTGGGACCCGCCTACGCATAACCCCTGTCTCCGATCAGTGCGAGAGGAAGCACAAGAACGCTTGAGGGTCCAGCTTGCAGTCCCTTTGTGACCCATATACGACGTGGCCAGGGTGGCCGGGGTCTCCCATCAAACCGTCTGCCGTGTCACACAGGGAGGCCAGGAAGTGAAGTGGTCGACTCAGCACTCCTGAGACCGTGAAGACAGGAAGGTTGCGTTGGCGTCCCCCACGGCCGCCCACGATGACGTCCACGGCCGGAGGGCTTGACTCGACGGTCCGATGCGTGGAAGAAAGGGACTATCTATCGCATTCGACGTGCCAGACAAGGGCAAGGGGAAGGATTGCGGAGCCCGACCATCGCTGAGGTCGCAACCCACGCCGGTGTATCCCCGAGCACCGTCTCCTACGTCCTGAGCGGCAGGGGGAGCAGCTCCGAGGCGACCGGGGCCCGGGTCCGCAGGTCGATCGAGGAGCTCAACTACAAGCCACACGCTGGGGCGCGGTCGACATCGATCGCCCATCGCTCGAGTAGGCGCAGAGCAGGAGAGGTGACCGACCCGATGGAATCGAGCGACGAGCAACAAGGAACAGGGGACGGAGGTGGCGCTGCCACGTCGCTTACCGGCGGGGAGTTCGAGGCATCCACTCGGGACTCCGTTGGACGGTGCCCGGCGGGTGTGCCCGCCGTGTTTGCCGTCAAACCGGCGGACCGAGTCCGTCGCCCCGGGCGATGGGAATCTGGCGGATCGCGAGGCGGTGCGCCAAGTGGTGAGGGTAGATCGCGACAATCTGAAAGGTGCCCAGATGCTTGACGACGGTGACGACGTGCTCGAACTCTCCTTGGGGATTGAGCGATTGCGCTTGGAGGCTTGGGGGGAGGATTCGATCAGGGTCCGTTGCGGCCAGGGGAAGATCGTCGAAGACGTGCCGGACGCACTCACCAGGCCCCGCCCGCCGGCTTCGACCGGAGCGAGACGTGACGGGGAGACTCTCGTCAACGGGAAGCTCAAGGCGCAGGTCTCCGCGGACGGAATGCTCAGCTTCTGGCGCGTCGCTGACGGCCGGGAGCTGCTCATCGAGGAGAAGGCCCACTTCTGGTGGCCCGGGGCGAGGTTCTTCCAGGCCAATGGCAACGGGTACTACCGCATAGAACAACGCTTCAAGGCGTACGACGGGGAGAAGCTCTACGGGCTCGGCCAACACCGTCACGGGCGCTTGGATCAGAAGGGCCTGGTAATGGACCTGGTTCAGCGGAACTCGGAGGTCTCGATCCCGTTCATGGTGTCGAGCCGGGGCTATGGGTTCCTGTGGAATTCGCCAGCTGTCGGCCGCGTCGAGCTTGCTGCCAACGGCACCCGCTGGGTGGCAGACAGCGCGCGCCAGCTCGACTACTGGGTCACCGCAGGGGACAACCCGGCCGACATCCTCGCTCGCTATGCGGATGTCACCGGGCACGCCCCAGAACTGCCTGGTTGGGCAAGCGGCTTCTGGCAGAGCAAGCTCCGTTACCGCACGCAGGAGGAGCTGCTCGACGTGGCGCGGGAGTACCACCGCAGAGGAATCCCGCTGGCAGTGATCGTGAGCGACTTCTTCAACTGGGAGTACCTCGGGAACTGGAGCTTCGACGCCGACGAGTGGCCCGACCCTGCCGCGATGGTGAGCGAACTTGAGTCCATGGGGACCAAACTCATGGTCTCGGTCTGGCCGTCCCTCAGCCCGCTTTCGACCAACTTCGGACCCATGCTGGAGCGGGGTTTGCTGATTTCGAGCGAACAGGGTCCGACGATCCACTCCACCTGGCCCGAGCGGGGAATCGACTCCTGGATCGGAGTCGCCTTCTACGACTCCACCAACCCTGACGCTCGCAAGTACATCTGGGAGCAAGTCGAGAAGAGCTACTACGAGGCGGGTGTCCGGGTCTTCTGGCTGGACGCCTGCGAGCCGGAGATGAAGCCGGGCTGTCCCGGGGGTCTGAAGTTCTCAGCAGGGCCCGGTATCGAGGTTGCGAACCTCTACCCGCGCGAGCACGCGCGCGCCTTCTACGAAGGCATGTCTGGACGCGGAGAGCAGGAGATCCTCCTGCTATGCCGTTCCGCCTGGGCGGGGAGCCAGCGCTACGGCGCGGCGGTCTGGTCGGGGGACATCCCGACCACCTTCGAGTCGCTCCGCAATCAGGTGCGTGCCGGGCTCAACATGGCGATGAGCGGCATCCCGTGGTGGACGACCGACATAGGTGGTTTCTTCGGAGGTGACCCGAAGGACCCGAGCTATCAGGAACTCTTCGTGCGCTGGTTCCAGTTCGGGGCGTTTTGCCCGTTGTTCCGCGTGCACGGGGACCGCATTCCCCAGGTGACGATGGGTGCGGACATGTCCGGTGGCCCGAACGAGATCTGGTCCTACGGGGACGAGGCCTACCACATCACCCGGGACTTCGTCCTGCTGCGGGAGCGGTTGCGTCCTTACCTGCACGAACAAGCCAGCGAGACGAGCAGGACGGGCGTGCCGATCATGCGCCCGCTTCTCCTCGACTTCCCCGATGACCAAAGCTCCTGGGGCGTCGAGGACGAGTTCATGTTCGGTCGAGACCTGCTCGTGGCGCCCATGTTGGAGCAAGGTGCCAGGGAGCGCCGGGTCTACCTTCCGTCGGGTGCCGAGTGGGCAGATGCGTGGACAGGTGCACCCATGCCAAGCGGGGAGGTGGTGGTCGCCACGGCGCCATTAGATCGGATCCCCATCTTCCTCAGGGACGGGGTCCAACTTCCTGTCGTGATGCCCGGGGAACGCTAACACTGTGAAGGAACGCCCCATAGTGCCCGCCTGACGGGTCCGACCGGGCGGGTCCCCACGTAGTGCCGCCTAGGACCGGCCGCAAGAGTATTGATAGGACGCCTGATGAACAAATGTGGCACCGGCCTACGTCGCCCAGCAGGCTCTGGGATGAAACGTAAGTCGCCTATGCGACCGCGCAAGTCGGGCTACCTGTTCGTCGCGCCGTATGTCGTGCTGCTCGTGGCCATCGGGATCTATCCGGCGGGCTACGTGGTCTATCTGGCGCTGACGTCGCTGTCTGCCCACTTCACTGGGCTCGACAACTTCATAGACGCCACCCACAACTCCTACTTCGTGCCGGCGTTCGAGAACATCATCAAGTTCTTGGGGATCTGGCTCACAGCGCTCGTCATTTTCGTCGTCGGCCTGTCGCTGCTGCTGCACTCATTGAACGAGCGCGTTAGCGCCGCTTTCCGCTTCCTGTTGTATCTTCCGGCAGCACTCGCGGGCGCGGCAAGCGTGATGCTTTGGCTGTTCATGCTGCAACCGGGCAAGAGTCCGTGGGGCTTCGTGTTGAACTGGCTCGGCTATCACACGCTCGGCGACTCGCTCGCGCCAGCCCACCTCCCGGTGGTCTTCGCACTGATCGCGTTCTGGAGCGGTGCCGGGAGCTGGATCGTCGTCATGCACGGCGCACTCGCGACAATCCCCCGAGCGGCACTCGAGAGCGCGAAGCTCGACGGCGCGGGAGCATGGCGTACTGCCGTCTACATCAAGCTGCCTTTAATAAAGAAATGGATCGCCTATATGGTGATCGGCGCGTTCGCTGCCGGGTCGCAGCTGTTCGCCGAACCGCAGCTAATCAGTGAGGCGACGGGCGGGCTCGCGAACCAGGCCTGGTCGCCCAATCAGCTCGCTATCTTCCTTGCGTTCCACTACGACTACTTCAACTATGCGGCTGCGATCGCCGTCGACTTGCTCGTGGCCGCCGTGATCTGCGCGGCCGTCATTCTCTTCCGCACCGGCTTGTTCGACGTCGGCCACTGATGCTCTCTCACGCGAATTCGGCCGCGCGACGGACTTCGACGGGCCAGGTTGTTACGTACGTCCTACTCGCGCTCGTTGCGGCGTTTTTCATCGTGCCCATCATCTGGCTCGTCGTCGAGGCGTTCGGCGGCAACCTCGGACTGATCAGCGGCACTCTCGGAGTGTGGGGAGTGTGGCTGATCAACTCGACGATCTACTCAGCGGCGGGGGCTGCGATCGCCATCGCAACTTGCGTTCCCGCTGGCTACGCCATTGCGACGCACGAGTTTCCTGGTCGACGTGTGCTTCTGATCCTCACGATGCTCATAATGCTGATCCCGACCAGCGCGCTCGTGTTGCCGCTCTTCCTCGAGGCAAACGAGGTGCATCTTCTGACGAGCCCATTCGCGGTCATCTTGCCTTACAGCCTGTTCCCGTTCGGCGTCTACCTGTCCTACTTGTACTTCCAGACCGAGCGCTTCAATATCCTGTTTCAGACGGCGCGCACAGACGGTTGCAACGAATGGAAGGTGTTCCGACGCATCGCCGTTCCGCTTTCGAAGCCAGTCGCGGCGCTGATCGTGTTTCTCAACATCGTGGCGAGCTGGACGAACTTCTTCCTTCCGTGGGTCATGTACTGGTCGACCGACTCAACTAGCCACTACCCCTTGCCGCTTGGCATCGCCCTTCAGCTGTTCAATGGCGAGACGTCCGGGGAATACCTCGGTGTGATCCAGCTGCACACGAGCTCGCCACCGAGCGCGATCGCGTTCTTGCTGTTAGCGACGATCGCCCCCGTTGTCGTCGTCTTGGTCCTCGCGCAACGGTGGATCAGGTCTGGTCAGTTCCAGGGCATGCTTCACTAGGCCTCACGGCGGTGGTTCCTTTATCCGAGCCGGCTAGACCCTTTCCGTCCGCATTGTCCGTTCACATTCCGAACAGACCCCGAGAAGCAGATGCCATGGCGAAGGGCGCAAGGATCGGGATTCACACCGATGCAGCGCGTGGGGCCCCACTCGAGGAAGGTGCCAGTCTCCCCGAGCAGCGCTCACCGGCTTTATCCTCGGCGCAGCGTCTCGACGCGCCGAGGAGGTCCTGGCCCGGGCCAACACGACCTTGTCCAAGTGACGGGGGTGAACGGCCACCACCTCGTCGCCGCAGAGGATGCGAACCTCCTCGATTGCGCCAGTGGCGGTCACCTCGTGGAGCGCGAAGGCCGTCGGCACCGAGTAGTCATCGCAGTCGAAACGCACGAGCGAGAGCCACGTCGCCGTGGTGTGCTCGCCCCGCCGGACCTCGAAGGCCTCGGTCGGCAGCGGCAGCATTGCGGCGAGGTCGCCGAGCGGCCGTTCCGTCTCGGTGCCGGGCTTGCCCCGCACGTGGCGGAACAGGTCGGCGAAGCAGCAGGCCGCCGGTAATCGTTGTACGCCGCCCAGGACATCAACGACGGCACCGGGGCCAGGAGGTTTCGGCGTGACTAGCCGACGCGGGTCTCGAGGTGGCCCTCTTCGTTGTCCTGGCCCACGTGGCAGAAGTGCTCTTCGAAGAGGAAATGGCTCGGCAAGCGAGGAACTCCCTGGTGAGGACGCGCTCGTCGCCGACGATCCTCGGCACCGCGACCGACGTGTTGTCGTCGTCGGTCTTCGCCGGCACTGCCCCGAAGAACGCGAAGCCCGCCACGTGGCCGGAGTGGAAGATCCCGGTGGACTCGACCGGGTAGGTGGAGAGGAAGCAGACGCCGGAGCACGGCAGCATGATCACCGCCAGCGCCGCCTTGCACTCGACCCGGGCGATGCGCACGACCGCCTCGCCGGAGCCGAACTGGGCCCGCCCGGGTGGGTCGCTGAGCGGGACGAAGACCTTCCCGGCGTGGACCTTGGCAACCTTCACCGCCTCCTGGTCCTGGGTGATGCCGCCGGCGCAGCCGTACTCGTCGCGCAGTCGCTCGAAGATCCACCGAGCGGTCTGGCGCGGCCCCCGGAGACGCCTCGTCGGCCTCCAGGATCTCGTCGATGACGGCCAGGAAATCCTCGAGCTTGGGCTTCCGCCGCCGGGAGGTGGCCCGGCAGACGGGGCTCGGGGAGGGCGAGGATCTTGCCGGGGGTCCTCCCGCCCATGCGGCAGTCCCGGACGATCGAACGCCTCGAGTGCTCCCGACCAAGACCTTGCGCCGGATCTCGGCCCACCGCTCCGTGTCGGTGCGCACCCTTTTTCCCCGATCTGCCGGCTGGCCTTCGGCTTCCCTGGAGAAGCCTCCGGGCCGGGGTTGGAAGATTCGCGGATGGTCGGTCGCCGCCGTTTCGACCGACGTTCCCCAGGTCAAGGGGGCGTGCACTTCCGGACGATCTTTACACTTGCATGACACTCGCGGCTCAAGTTAGTCTCGCAAACGATTTCCGATTCGGCGCTGCCGCTCTCGAAAGAGGACACCACGACCCGGTACGTTTGGGCTGCCTCGAATGACGCCCACTTCGAGCCACGTGACCTGCACGGCCCCCTTCTCTCTCGGCACCGCTGCACGGCAATCCCGAGCTGCACCTACCGCGAGAGTCTCTCGTGACCTCTAATCCCATCCTTCGAGAACCCCGGGGTCTACAACAGGGGCTGTCGTTGGCGCGCCAAGAGAACCGGGCATCGGATTGGATCCAGGTCTCGATCAGCCGCCCGAGCTCGCCAATTACGTGGTGGAGCCGAGACGAAGGGAGCAGTTGCAGTCTGAATCGAAAGCAAGCATCACAAGACGGAAGGAGTTGAGTCCACGATCATGAACTCATTTTTCAACGTTAGATCCTGGCGAGGTCGCTCATTACGGACCCGAGTCGCGCTCACGGCGGTTGTGGTCGCTGGCGTTGCACTCGCGGCACCGGCGGCTTCGGTAGCAACAGCAGCGAAGTCGTCGAAGCCGCTAGTCGTCTGGATCGACACCTCGCGCATTCCGTACGAGAACGCGTACATGAAGGCCAATCCCAAGGCCAACATCAAGTGGGTTATTTACAACGGCAACGAGAATGGCACTGGCGTACTGCAGTCGAAGTTCGCGCTGTGGAACCGCATCGGCTGGCCTTCGAACGCGCCGGATGTGATGTTCGACTCGCAGAACTACGACGCGGTCCAGCTCGGAACGGCGCCGTACAATGACCTGCTCAACCTGAAGAACTACCTCCCGAAGAGCGTTCTCAAGGGCTATGCGGGCAAGAGCATGAGCGCCTGCACCACACCCTCGGGCGAGGTCGTCTGCCTGCGCAATGACACCGCCGCGGACGTGCTCTGGGTCAACCAGGGTTTGTACACGAGCCTGTTTGGCACCGCGCCAGTTCCGACGACCTGGGGAGGGATCGTCGCAGACGGACAAGCGCTCCAGAAGAACCACCCCGGCGCCGGCTACATCGTCGGGGACATCGGCGACGAGTTCGATGACGACTTCCTCTACTGGGGCAACGGGTGTCCGCTCGATGACGTCGTCGGCCCGAACACGGTCGAGATCGACCCGACGCAGCCCGGCTGCAAGGGGATCGACAGCCTGCTTGACAATTCAGGGCTCGAGGGCAACGCCATCACCGACACCTACGTCTTTGCAGCCGGGGGCTTCCCCGCTGCCAAGGTCGTCATGATGGTCGGGCCGCTGTGGTATGGGACCGCCGTGTTCGAGAACGGCAAGGCGGCGCCGGACGGCGTGCCGAACGGCACGATGGCGGCCTATGCGCCGCCGGTGTCAGTCCGCAACGCCCACATCACCGGCGCCCTCGGCGGCGGTTTGTGGCTCGTGTCGAGCCACAGCACCCAGCCGGCTGCTGCGGCCGCGTTCGCTGAGTTCATGTCGACAAGCCCGAAGATCCAAAAAGTTGGCGTCGACGCGGGCCTGCCCGACTACGTGGCGGACCAGGCCGGCTATGTCAGCAAGTTTGGCAGCGTCTTCGCCGACCCGACGGGAACTGGGAAAGCATGGGAGACGGCAGCAGCCGAGGTCTGGAACGGTTGGGGCCCGACTCCGTGGAGCACCGACGCAGCCTGGGCATCGACAGTGGTGCCGGCCGTGACCGCCACCCCGCCGAGCACACTCGGCAAGTCGATCAACTCGTTCGCCTTGGCTCTGGCGAATGACGCCAGGCTGGCCGGCTGGACGGTGAAGAGCTCAAGCAGGTGCATCAACTCCAATGGCAGCTCCGGCTGCTAATGAGGGTTTGCAAAGCGCAGTATGACTGACCATTTGGCTACGGTTACCCCCGCCGAGCACGCAAGTGCTCGGCGGGGGCGCCGGACCCGGGGGCTCCGAGAGCGCCCACCGGCTGGCACCTCGCGTTCAGCGGGCTACTTCTTCGTCGCCATCTACGTAGTGCTGCTCGCGTGCCTCGGCATCGCGCCCACGATCTATGCGATTTCACTCGCGCTCCAGACCCCAAATGGCCTTGGTTTTGCGAACTTCGTCAACAGCTATGACCTGCCTCAGTTCATACCCGCTTTCAAACACGTGCTGATGTTTGAAGCCATCTGGTTGGTCAGTCAATCGGTGCTTGTCGTGCTGTTGGCGCTCATGGTCCACAACCTGGCGCGGCGAGTCAGCTCGGCCTTTCGTTTCATCTTCTATCTCCCGGGAGCTATGGCGGGAGCGGCAAGCGTGGTCATCTGGCTGTTCATGTTCACCCCAACCACAAGTCCTTTTTCTTTCCTCCTGCACGCACTTCACTACACACTTCTGGCAAACACGGTCACACCAAACAATCTCCCCGTGCTCTTCGCGATCATGGCGTTCTGGACAGGCGCTGGGGGCTGGATCGTCGTGATGCACGGCGCGCTGAATAACGTTCCCACTGAGCTGATCGAGGCCGCCGAGATAGATGGTTCGAACGTGCTTCAGACCGCGCTGCGAATCAAGCTCCCGCTCATCCGGAAGTGGGTCGTGTACATGCTCGTGCTCTCGTTCGCGGCCGGCATGCAGCTGTTCGTGGAGCCGCAGATTCTTGGCATCGCGACCGGGGGCGAAGTCCCCCCACAGTGGTCGCCGAATCAGCTGGCGTACTACCTCGCATTCCAGCTTGACCGCTTCAACGAAGCCGCGGCGATCTCGGTCGACCTTCTCGTGTTGGGCGTGATCGTCGCAGTGATTATCGTCTGGCGCGGCAGGCTGTTTGAGGTCCAGTGATGCTCGCGCGACGCTACGCCTTCCGCATCATCGCAATTCTGGTCTTACTCCTGTTCACTGTATTTTTCTTCGGGCCCGTTGTCTGGCTGCTCATCGCGCCCACCAAGACGGATAGCCAGATCATCAATAAGGCACCGCTCGCGTTCGGCAGCTTCACAACATTTGGCCGCACGTTCCGCGATGTCACTTCCTACGAGGGCAACCTCGTCTTGACCTGGCTCAAGAACTCCGCGATCTACGCGTTTGGCGGTACCGCGCTCGCAGTACTGGCCGCGATTCCGTCCGGATACGGCCTGGCGCTGACGCGCTTCGCCGGGCGACGCGCTCTGCTCGCGATCACGCTCGTCGTGATGATCGTGCCGGGGACCGCGCTCGTCCTGCCGCTGTTTCTCGAGGCCAATACCGTGCACCTGGTCGGCACGGTCTGGTCGATCATCTTGCCGTTCGGGTTCTTCCCGTTCGGTGTCTATCTCGCTTATATCTACTTCTCAACGACTATTCCGAAGGATCTGCTCGGGGCGGCGCGGATTGACGGCGCTGGCGAATGGGGCGTGTTCTGGCGTATTGCATTGCCGCTCGCGGTGCCGGTCGTGGGGCTCGTCGGATTCTTCTCGTTCGTCGCGAACTGGAACAACTACTACCTTCCGTTTGTGATGACCTATGACAACTCGCAGTACCCACTGCAGGTGGGCCTACCGATCCTGCTGGGAAGCTCGCCGTCGATCAACCCGGTCGCGGCGACTGGCGGACAAGCCCTCATCTATCGGCCCGAGCTGGCGATGGCGACGCTCATCGCAATCGCACCGGTGTTGCTCGTGTTCCTGTTCGCGCAGCGGACCCTTGTGAGCGGCATGCTCGCTGGGTCGACAAAGGAATAGGGACGGCGTAGGCGATAGTTGGCCGTGCGGCGCCTGCAAGCCGGTACGACCAGTTACTGGCTCCCGGGGTTGCGGACCGTATTGGAGCTGACCGTTGTGGCGACGGTGTCCGTCAGAGACGCGACGTGGCCTCTTCTCAAGGCAGAGAGACCGCCATCCTCTCGTTCAACCGGGAGGTGGTGACGAGTCAGAGCTAGATGCTCCACCCGGAGTTGACGGTGGCAACTCTGGCCGCGATCCCCCCTCTCATCGCGTTCTTGTTCGCCCAGCGAGTTCTGGTGATCGGGATGCTCCGAGGTGCAACAAAGGAATCGCGAAGTGTGCGCCGAGAAACGGTTCCCCATAGGTACCACGCTGCATGGTCATGACTCGTCGTCCGTCTCGTCGTCTGATTCCACCGCTACCTCGTCAAACGAGAACACGTTCGCAGGCTGGGGACACGGACAGCTGCGGGCAAGCCAGCTGGAGCGCTCGCCGACGAGGGCCTTGCGGAGCCGCGCCGTGGTTCGCAGGTCCGCGACGTGATCAGATGGGATCCAGCACTCGGGGAGACGATCGATCAACAGCAGGTCGCGGAGCAGCCGGGCGTCGGCCCGATCGGTCTTGGCGCGGCGTTTCGGTCCCCGCTGGGACGAGGTCTCCGCGGGCTCCGCGTGGTGGGGATCCATCCCGGCCCGGCACAGCTCCTCGATGACGACACGCCATCCGGTCGTGCCCTCGAGCGCGAACGCGGCGTGTCTCTTCCTGAATCGTTCGAGGAAGGATCGGAACTCCGCACGGGTGGCGGGACGGATCACGTCCCGTCCCTCCTCGCCAGTGCGCAGATCGATGTAGTCGAACGTGATCTGGGCGCGGTGGATGTCCAGCCCACATACGATCCCCATGGGGACCTCCTGTGGCTCCTGACTACAAGTACACGCATCGTGTACCCGAGCGGAGGGGGTCCCCGCCACATGCCATCTGTTGGAGGTCAAGGTGGCCGCCACCGAAGCCCGTCGGCGGGCCGACCTCGAGCGTTTCGGGCGCCTGCCCGCCCCGTGGTGGGAAGAACGCCGCAATGACCCCGTCAGCGGGCGATGGCCTCACTCGTGGTGGCGTCGAAGAAGTGGATTCGACTCGCGTCCAGGTTGAAGTGCACCTGGCCGCCCACCGTGAGCTCGGCCCGGGCGTCCACGCGAGCGATCCCTTCGCCCGCCTTGGCGAAGGAGCCTTCGGCAAGCGCCTCCTCCTCGTGGTCCTTGGCGGTGCTGACCACGATCTGATGGGCGTCGCAGGTGAAATGGACGAGCTGCTCGGAGCCGAGGGCCTCGACCCACTCGACGTCGCCGACGAAGGTCGCCACCGGCGCACTCGCAGAGTTGTCGGTGGCGAGGACGGGCAGGTCCTCGGGGCGGATCCCGACCACGACGGACTTGTTGGCGTAGGAGCGCAGGCGTGGCCGTGCCGAGAGCGCGGCTTCCGAGATGGGCAGCTTCTGGCTACCGATGAGCACGGTACTCGCTCCTTCGCCGATCGCAGCCTCATACAGGTTCATAGCCGGAGAGCCCATGAAGCCGGCCACGAAGAGGTTCGTCGGGTTGTCATAGAGCGCCTGGGGGCTGTCGCATTGCTGGAGTACTCCTCCGCTCAGCACCGCCACCCGGTCACCCATCGTCATCGCCTCCACCTGGTCGTGGGTGACGTAGAGCGTCGCCACGCCGACCCGGCGCTGAATGCGCAGGACCTCGGAGCGCATCTGGACGCGCAGCTTGGCGTCGAGGTTCGACAAGGGCTCGTCCATCAAGAAAACCTTCGGCTCGCGCACGATGGCCCGGCCCATGGCGACCCGCTGGCGCTGGCCGCCCGAGAGCTGACCCGGCTTGCGGTCGATCCACTCGGTGAGGCCAAGGAGTTCGGCCGTCTCGTTCACCTTCTTCTTGATCTCGGCTTTCTTCACCTTGCGCAGTTTCAAGGCGAAGCCGATGTTCTGCGCCACGGTCATGTGCGGGTAGAGCGCGTAGTTCTGGAAGACCATCGCGACGTCGCGGTCTTTCGGCGACATGTCATTGACGACCTCGTCGCCGATACGGACCTCACCTTCGGTGATGGCTTCCAGCCCCGCGACCATCCTGAGTGCCGTGGTCTTGCCGCAGCCCGAGGGCCCGACGAGGACCATGAACTCGCCCTCAGCGACGTCCAGGTCGAGCTCGTGAACCGCCTCGAACCCGTTCGAGTAGACCTTGGTCACCTTGTCAAGGGTGATCCGCGCCATTGTTTCTCCTCCTCGAAAATCGCCCGCGTACATCGTGCGACACGGACAACACGGACTGTCGTGAGCTTACTATCGGCGTCAACCCCGATTCGACGGATGCCCTCGGGTTGTGGGGTCGGAAAACCGCCGCGCCGATCGCCCCCGCCGGCAGGGCCGCCCCCCGCCCCTTCAGCACCCAGCGGGGCCTCGGCAGCACGCCGCCGGTCGCCATCTGGCGCGGTTCGAGCTCGACCTCGCGGTTGTGCGCCGCGGACGCCCAGCTGATGCCGGCGCTCGTCCGCGTGCCGCGCCGGGCGCGCTTCTCGTGTCGGAGACCATCGTGCCCGTCAACCGCGTGGCGTCCCTCGGCCAGTTGCCATCTCGTGACGGGCCTCGAGAACCCCGGGCCAGGGCCGGTCCGGGAGCCGTCGTCGCGGGGGGCCGAAGGCACGTCGCGCGACGTCCGTCCCTGCGGTCACGGGTTGAGGGTGGCGTTCGCGGCTTCGCGTTCTTGCCTGGCACGGGCGGAACCAAGCGGTCGGCGGCCGGTCCAAGTTTCACGGTACGGCGCACGCCCACAGAGCCCGGCGGGACACCGCAGAGGGTGCCATCGTTATGGTGGAAGCCGGAGGCTCACCAGCTCGTAGAGATGGGCGGGGTCCGCGG
Source organism: Acidimicrobiales bacterium (assembly GCA_050013835.1). Classification (GTDB taxonomy): domain Bacteria; phylum Actinomycetota; class Acidimicrobiia; order Acidimicrobiales; family Bog-793; genus Bog-793. The sequence continues at coordinate 86,398 of JBEKEM010000008.1, read as the reverse complement.
GACGCGGCCGAGAGCGTTCACGGCGGGCACCGTATCGGGGGGGGGACGTATGGCGGTAGACGCGTTGCACGACTCACCGACGGCTGCGGGGTCCGGCGACTCGGAGTCGGGCCGCGCCACCGCCCCGCCGGTTCCGGGATTCCGGATCGTTCCGCTCAGGGGACTTCCCATCGTGGCGGTCGTCCTCGCCGGGCTCGTCACCGTGATCGCGACGAACACGTTGTGGGGCATCGACTTCTTCCACGTCGTCGGGGGCGGGATGTGGACCGCGCTCGACCTATTCCTCGGCTTCGTGATCGGCCCGATCATGGGCCGGCTGTCGATTCCGGCGCGGATCGAGTTCACCACCCGCCTCATGCCCAAGATGATCCTGATCATGCCGACCCTGGTCGTCTGCACGCTGGGTGCGGGGTGGCAGCTCGCCCGTCACCTCGGCGACCTGGCGAGCACCTACCCGGAGCACGCTTGGCTGGTGGCCGCCTTCATCGTCGTGGCAGTCATGGCGGTCATCGCCCTCGGCCTGCTCGAGCCCGCCAACATCGCCGTGCTCTTCGAGCTGAAAAGGCCGCGACCCAACGGGGCGGTCATCGCCCGGCTGATGCGCCGCTTCATCCTGACGGCGGGCGTGACCGGAGCCCTGCAAGTGGCCACGCTGCTCATCATGACCAGGGTCGCCACGTCATGACCGCCACCGAACCCGAACTGCCGCCCGTGCCCGCGCGCCGCCTGCCGCCGGTCGCGGAACTTACGGTGGCGTCGCTTGCGCTCATGCTGGCGGGAGGCGTCGACCTGGCGGCGCACCTGCCGCGGCATCCCCCCCTGGGGCCGGTCGTCGGGCTGCTGGTCGGCGGAGCGGTACTCACCGCGGTGGCGTTGACGCTGCTCAGCCGGATCAGCCCCTTTGCGTGGCGAACGTTCTTCCTGGTGGCCAGGTGGAGCCTGCTCGCCTATGCGGTCATCACCGGGGTGGGGGTGTTCGTTTTTCTCTACGACCACACGGGCGGGAGCACGTTGGTCGTGCTCATCTTGTCGCTCGTCGTCTTCGCGATCGACGTCCCGACGGTGATCGCCTTCACGGCAGCCCGGTATGAGGATACGGGTGGCCTACCCGGCGGTCAGGGTCGCCCCGGTTAGGAGCGCACGGCGACCGCGAGCGCATCGCCACCTTCGGACCAAGTCAGACGGTCGAAGCGCGCCCAGCTGAGCTGGACCTCCTGCCCCCAGGTCACGATCATCGGCCCGAAGCTGGAGTAGCCGACGATGAGCCACTGGTGACCACCGCCCGGTTGCCCCGGCGGGAAGCCCTTCGGCAGGGTCGCATCGGCGATCAGCGCGCGGCCCCCCGAGAGGTAGGTCTCGATCTCCGCGTCGGAAGAGAGCGGGGTCGCGTCCGTCAGGTACGTCCCGTCGATCCCCGTGTCCTGCCAGAAGGTCAGGAGGTCCCGCACGTTGAGGCCCACGTCCTCCCCGCCGTTGAATCGCTTCTCCGCTTGCCAGTAGGCGTCGACCGTCTCCTGGTAGTCGGGGACCGTCCCGAGAGACGTCTCGATCCAGTCGGCGACCGAAGCCATCGTGCAGTCGTCGGTCGCGTCGGGCCCGACGTTGCCGTATCCCGAGTAGGCGAGGCCGGCTCCGAGGTCGACGGGCGCCTCGAGCTGGACCTCCAGGGTCCGCGTCACCGACGACGCCGACGCGCTGGTGTAGACGGCCGAGACCCATTCGTCGCCGTAGGCGCCGAAGGTGACGTCGCACGTGCCCTCTGTGTTGGCACTCCCCACGGCACCGCCGCAGGTCGGGATCGGGCTGCTCTGGCTGGTGAGGTTCCCCCTGAGATCCGCGCCGTCGGACATCCAGGACACCGTCCCGGTCGGGACCGGGCACGGGAGGGTATCCCCGTCGGAGTCCTGGCATGTGGCCGAGAGCGATGCGGAGTACTCGACCAGCTCAGACGTCGTGCGGTTGCCGGCCGCGGATGAGGTGAGGCTCATCGCGACATTCGTGCTGAGGGGCGTTGACGGGTTCGCGGGCCGGGGCGCCCCGTCGACCCGGATGCTGCCGAGGGGCTCCCAGTAGATGGCGGTCCCCCGTCGGAGGTAGGCGCGGAAGGCGATCAACCGTGCCGCAGGTGCAGAATTCGCTCCGAACGCCACCTGCGCGCGGTAGATGCCGTTCGAGCACCGCCGCCAAGTCACGGGAACCGTCACGCTGCCGGCCCCGGCGCCCGCGGCGACAAGGCGGCATTCGTTGGAGTGCCGTACCCGGAAGATGAACCAAACCGACCCTCCTGTGTAGGGCACCGATCTTCTGCTCACCTGGAGCCAGAGGAAGACCGGGTGATCCGGCCCCGCCGTGGCGCCGGCGGTTGTGGCGGTGGACGCGGCGAAGACCATGGCGGCAAGGGCGAGGCCGACGGTGATCGCCGCTCCGACTCGGCCGAGTTGGCCCGTGACGTTGCGCACGTCCACGAGGCTACGACGGACGAAGACAGGGCGAACGGGCGATCGGGGATTCCGCCCGTCCGAGCGAGCCTTGTCGTCCGGTCGGCCGCGTCGGCGAGGTTCCTCCGGAGGAGTCCGCACAGGTCGATCCGGGTTGCGGCGTCGCGCTTGGATCCGGCGGTAGCGGGAAGCCGGTCCTTCAGCGGTATTGCGCCGAGTAGGCTTTTCCCAGCGAAATCGGAACATGTACGGTCTCCCCTGGCCACGGAGACTGTCAACAGGGGCTCTGCCGGGCCCCTCGGGAATGCCGTGGCAGATTCGTTGCTTCGCGTGAGGAGGATCAACTTGGGTGCCCGCAGTTCGTCTCGGGCGGAGTTTGGATGGGTGGACGACGCGCTCGAGTTGTTGATCGAGGTGGACGGGGAGGGCACGGCGCGACTTGCCCGTCTGGTGCCGCGTCCGACCGGTGGCGAGTCGGGGGCCGAAGGACACCGGGGGGAGCCGCCAGGAGACGGGACGAGACCCGCCGGCCTGCCGCTGGTCGACATCATCGTCTCCGGCAGTGGCCGGGCTTGGTCGGGGAGGCGGTATGCCGAGTCGGTCGTCGGGGGTCGGCTGCGCTACGTCAGGCACACGCAGGGCCTTCGGGCCCCCTGGCGCGATCTGCGCGTCGAACTAGAGGACCCGGTCACCGGACTGCGGGCCGAGGTGGTCTACGCCGTTCTCGAGAACGGCGGAGTACTGCGCTCCCGGGTCCACGTGGTCAACGGAGGCGATGCTCCCGTGACCCTCGATTCCGTGACCTCGTTCCTCTTCTCAGGGCTGACCGGTTCGGCCGACCGGTTGGGTGATGTCGACGTCCTCTGGGCGGAGAACGACTGGCTCGCCGAGTACCGCTGGCAGAGCCGAGCGCTGCGAGACGCCTTGCCGGATCTGGACCGCGGCTTCCATCTGCACGATTCCCGGGGCCGGTTCGGAGTGACGAGTTTCGGGGGCTGGTCCTCGGGGACGTACCTTCCGATGGGCGCGGCGATCAATCGACGATCGGGTAATGCATGGGTGTGGCAGATCGAGCACAACGGTGGCTGGCACTGGCAAGTGGGCGAGCGCGCGTCTGACGCCGATGAGACGGACGGCTCCTCGACAGGAGCAACGCAGGCCTATCTCGCGCTGCTCGGGCCGACCGACGCCGAGCATCATTGGCGTCTCGTCCTCCAGCCGGGAGAGGCCTTCGAGACCGTCCCGGCGGCCGTCGCGCTGAGCGGCGAGGGCATTGCCGGGGCTGTGGCCCGTCTCACGAACTACCGCCGGGCGGTGCGGCGGCCCCATGATGACCATCGGCGCCTCCCGGTCATCTTCAACGACTTCATGAACACCCTCATGGGCGCGCCGACCACGGAGCGGCTGACGCCATTGATCGGTGCCGCGGCCAAGGTCGGCGTGGAGTATTTCTGCATCGATTCCGGCTGGTACAGCGAGATCGACGAAGGCTGGGAGGCCGCGCTAGGCGAATGGAAGCCGTCCAAGTCGAGGTTCTCCGACGGCCTGAAAGCGGTGCTCGACCTCATCAGGTCGGAGGGCATGGTCCCCGGGCTCTGGCTCGAACCGGAGGTCGTCGGAGTGGGTAATCCCGTCGCAGACGAGCTTCCTGCCGAGGCCTTCTTCACCCGCGACGGAGAACGCGTAGTCGAACAGGGCAGGTACCACCTCGACTTCTCCCATCCGGCCGCGACGAGCTACCTCGACGAGGTGGTCGATTTCCTCGTCGGGGATCTCGGAGTCGGGTATCTCAAGATGGATTACAACTTCAACGTCGGGCCGGGGACCGACCGGGGACACGTGAGCACCGGCGTCGGGATGCTGGCGCATAACCGGGCGTTGCTCGCGTGGGCGGACCGGCTCCTCGACCGCTACCCGGACCTCGTCCTGGAGAGCTGCGCCTCGGGGGGGATGCGGAGCGACTACGCGATGCTGTCACGCTTCCAGCTCCAATCCACGAGCGACCAGCAGAACTTCCTGCGCTACCCGCCCATCGCAGCAGCCGCTCCGGTTGCGATCGCGCCGGAACAGGCCGCCAGCTGGGCATACCCGCAACCGGGGTGGAGCGACGAGGAGATCGCTTTCACGCTGTGCAACGCCCTCCTGGGCCGGATTCACCTCTCGGGGTTCATCGACGGGATGAGCGAGAGCCAACTGCAGCTCGTGGCGGAGGCGATCACCGTCTACAAGCGGATCAGGCAGGATCTGGCTACGGCGACCCCGTTCTGGCCGCTCGGCCTGCCCGGGTGGTCCGATCCCTGGATCGCTCTCGGGATGCGATCCGAGTCGGCCGCTTACGTCGTGGTGTGGCACCGCGAGGCGATCGACGGCGGGTCGGATCTCGGTGCAGGGGGCGGCGACGACAAGGTCGTGCTCGCGATCGATCACCTGCGTGGCGTGGAGCTTCTCGGCGAGGTGCTGTTCCCGCCGAGCGCCGCCGGCGAGCTCGACTGGAGTGCATCTCGCGCCGAGCTCGTCCTGACGCTCCCCCACGTGCCGTCCGCCCGTCTCGTCAGGCTGGCACCGGTCCACGCTCGAAGGGTTCCTCGAGCGGCCGCGCGGACACGCGAACCGGGACCTTCCCGCCGGGGGATGTGACGGTCCAGCGGAGATCTCTCGTGTCCAAGATCCGACGATGTCGCAGGCGTCGCCCGGGTCGATTGTTGTGCAGGCCCCGAGGTGTCGCCCGAATGCGTCGAGCCCGCCGGGTGAACCCGCGTGACCGCGGGAGGCAGCCGACGGGGACACGGCGAACGGCTTCTGCGGTCGTTGCACCCGGCAAGCGCGGTCACCGGCCCGCGGTTGTGGTCCCGCCGTGCGTCGCCGGGAACGGGAGACGCTCAGCCAGTGATCTTGGTGGAGGCGACGGTCATGTCCGCCGGCGGAGCCGAGACGACGACGTGCTCACCCCATTTCGAGAACGTGATCGTCTCCTTGCCGCCGGTCGTGGTCGACACGGTCTCCTCGAGGGGCAGCGCGATGCCCACGGCCGGGATGAGCAACGAGAATTTCAGTTCTGGAGCGGACGCCGACTCCGCGACCGTCCACTTGAGGACGAACATCTTGGTGTTCTTTACGACCTCGGTTGACAACTTCGTGCCCTTGGCCTTGGGAAGCACGCCCTTCGCCGAGGAGATCTTGAGGCCGGGGGCGAGATCGCCGTACTGGCTCGTTTTGGAGCTGTAGGACACCCAGTGCTTGCCGATCTTCTTGGCGAGCGCGGCGGTGAAGCCGAAGATCTTGGTCAGTCCTGAGGAGTTCCCGCTCAGGTAGGCGAAACCGCCAATCGCCTTGACGACCAGCAACGCCTTGCCAAGCGAGACGGTCTCGGTGCCACCCGTCTTCCCCCAGTCACCGGTCACGTTCTCGACGGCCGCGGTGGGGCTGGACTTGATCATGACCGCCACGTGGACGGCTGACTGCTTGGCGATCGCCGCTTCGCTGGCGGCGAGAAGCGAGGTTGGTGAGGTGGTCGCCGCCGAAGCCGGAATGGGGAGCGCGGTCCAGCTGACGAGGGCGCCAGCGCCGAAGACGAGAACGGGAAAGAGGCGCGACACGCGTCGTCGCGTAAAGGAGTCCATGTCGCCAACGTAGCCCACTCAGGGAGACGGCTGTACAGCGTGGTCAGAGGCCCGGGCTGCTGCCGGGTCACCTGATCGCGCCGCTCGCGCGGTATCGGCCCGACGCGACGCGCGTCGACCGCCGGTTTCCCTACGGGCGGGGCCGTACGATCAGGTGCCGTGGCGGTGACCCGGGGACTCCTCGAGGATGTCGCGGCGTGGGCGGATGGTTGGCTCGCGCAGCGCCAACGGATGCTCGGGATCCCCGGCGTCCAGTTTGCGATCGCCCATGAAGGCTCGATCATCGCGAGCGGTGCCCACGGCCAGGCGGATCTCGCCTCGGGGGAACCGCTGACGAGGGAGCACCTCTTTTGCATCGCCTCGCATTCGAAGACCTTTACCGCGACGGCGATCGTGCAACTCGCCGGGCAGCGCGAACCGGCGGTGCACCTCGACGACTGCCTTTCGCGCCACCTCGGGTGGCTCGCCGACGATCCGGCGGTGGCGGGCCTGGCGGGACGGACGGTCGGGGAGTTGCTCTGCCACGGGGGCGGCGTCATCCGCGACGGCAGCGACGGTGACTACTGGCAGCTCCGGCGCCGGTTCCCGGACGCGTCGGAGCTGAGGGCACTGCTCTCCCGCAGTCCGTCGCCCTTTGGCGCCAACGAACGCTTCCACTACTCGAACATCGGCTACGGGCTCCTCGGCCTCGTCATCGAGGCGGTCACAGGTCACGACTATGCCCGGCACCTGCGCGAGGCGATTATCACGCCGCTCGGCCTCGCCAACACCTTCCCCGACTTCGTCGCCGACCAAGCGGCGCGCTACGCGGCCGGCCATACCCACAGCGGCAACGGCCGGTCCCGCATTCCGATCGACCCCGTCCCGACCAACGCGCTGGCGCCCGCCACGGGGTTCACGAGCACGGCGGACGACCTTGTCAGCTTCTTCGGCGCCCTCTGTTTCGGCGACGAGCGGTTGCTCGGCGACGCGGCCAAGCGGCGCATGCAGCACCCCTGGTGGACTCAGCGCGAGAACGAGCACTACGGCCTGGGCTTGCAGATCCTCGACATCGGCGGGCGACGCCTCATCGGTCACTCCGGTGGCTACCCGGGGCACTCCACGAAGACCCTGTGCGATCCCAAGGACGCCGTGGTCGTCTCCGTGCTGGGCAACGCCATCGACACGCCAGCGGCCGAACTGTGTACCGGGATCTTCCGGCTCATCGACCTCGTGGCCCGCCGCGACGAGGCAGTTCCCGCCCACGCGCCGGGCTTCGATCCGAGCGAGTTCTCGGGCCGGTTCGCCAACCTCTGGGGGATGTACGACCTGGCGGTCTTCGGCGACCGGCTGCTCTACGTGCCGCTGACGTCCAACGACCCCGCGGAGGTGTCCGGCGAGCTCACGATCGAGGACGGCGCGACGGCGAATCTGGTCCGTGCCCGCGACGGCTACGAGAGCGAGGGTGAGCGTTTCGTCTTCGAACGCGACGCGACAGGCGCCATCACCAGGGTGAGAGGCACCTCCGCCACGAGTGCGTACCCCGAAGAGGCGTACGAGCGGCAGTTCCTTTCTGCCGCCAGGGTGCAGCTGCCATCGTGAGTTCGGCGGGGCGTGCCACACCGCCGGTCGACCTCCGGCGCGTGCTCGCCCGGATCGATCGCGTCCCGTGGCGCCGGTTCGCGCTCGCCGCCGTCCTCGGCTACGCCGTGCTCGGCCTCATCGCCTACTTCCCGGCGTGGCCCGGAGATCCGGCCCGCCTGGTCGGCGCCCACTGCGCGTGCGGCGACCCGGTCCAGCAGTCGTGGTTCCTCGGCTGGGTCCCGTGGGCGATCCTGCACGGTCACAACCCGCTGCTCACGAGCTGGATCGACTACCCGCGGGGCGCGAACCTCGGCATCAACACCGAGATGCCCCTGCTCGGGCTGCTCGCCGCGCCGCTCAGCCTCACGGTGGGCTCGGTCGCGAGCTTCGAATTCCTCATCTGGCTCGCCTTCCCGCTCTCGGCTGCGGCGGCCTTCTTCGTCACCCGGCGGTGGACCGGTTCGAACCTCGGCGCGGCGTGTGCCGGATTGCTCTACGGCTTCTCCGCGTACATGGTCGCGGAGGGGTTCGCCCACCTGAACCTGGTCTTCGTGCCGCTGCCGCCCCTGATCTTCTACGCCTTGGGTGAGGTCCTGGTCCACCAGCGCGGCAACCCGTGGCGGTGGGGAGCCGCCCTCGGGGGCCTCGTCGCCGCCCAGTACCTCATCTCGCCCGAGGTCCTCGTGACGACGCTGATCGTCGCCTTCTGCGCGGTCCTGATCCTGGCCGTGGCCCGACGCGGCGCGATCGATCGCCGCCGATTGGGCCACGCGTGGCGGGCGCTCGCAGCCGGAGTGGCGATCCCCGCTGTCGTGCTCGCCTACCCCGTCTACCTCTTCCTCGCCGGTCCACTCCGCTTCATCGGCCCGGTGCAGGGGATCGACAACCCGTACCGGATCGACCTGCTCGGCCCGCTCGTCCCGACGAAGGTGCAGCGCTTCGCTCCCGGCTCGCTCGTCGCGCTCGGTGACAAGTTCACCCACAGCTTCGTCGAGAATGGCAGCTACCTGGGTGCCGCCCTGGTGATCCTCGCCTGCTGGCTCGTCGTCCACTACCGGCGGGACCGCCGGATCCTTCTCGCCGGGGGCCTTGCCGCAGTCGCCTTCGTGCTCTCGCTCGGCCCCGCGCTCATGGTCGCCCACCACCTGACGGCGCTGCCGCTCCCGTTCGCCGCCCTGGGGCGCCTGCCCGTGTTCGAGGACGTCTTGCCGTCGCGGTTCTCGCTCTACGAACAGTTCTTCGTCGCCGTGGTGGTCGCACTCGGCGTGGCCTGCGCCTCCCGCGAGGGGGCCGCCTTCGCCGTGGCGGCCGACGCCCAGCCGATGTCCCCGGCGCACCGGAAGCCCGCCACCGGGAGACGGACTGCCGGCCAGCTGCTCGTCGTCGTGCTGGCGGTCGCCGCGCTCGTCTCCCTCGTGCCGGACTGGCCGACGCCGACGAAGCCGGTGAGCGCCTCCCTGCCGGCGTTCTTCACCTCCGCCGCGGCCGACAAGATCCCCGAGGGGAGCGTCGTGCTGGCGTATCCGCTCGCGGTGACGCCCGAGGATCAGGCCATGCTCTGGCAGGAGACCGACCACTTCCGCTGGAGACTGATCGGGGGCTACGCGCTCATCCCGAACCGTCACGGGCTGGTCACCCCCAAGCCGCCGGTGCTCGCGCCGGCGGCGGTGCAGACGTTCCTCGAATGGGAGGCCGTCGACGGGAGGGGCCTGCGGGCGCGGAGACCTCCGCGGCTCGACAGGCGCCTCGTCGCCGAGCTGCGCCTGTACATCCGCCGTTACGGCATCGACACAGTCGTGCTCGACCCGATCGGGGGCAGGTCCTCCGTCGTGCGCGCGCTCTTCGAACGGGCCCTCGGCCCGCCGAAGGTCGAAGGCGGTGTCTACTGCTGGTTCGACACGGCCGCCCGCGTGGCCGTCCGTCCGCCGACGCGCTGAGGCGCTCGTCGACGGGTGCCGTGCCTTCCGGCGGCCGACCGGAGGCACCGGACGAACCTGCGCCGGTTCTCTTCGGAGGAGGCCCCGGAGAGGCGGGCGGAATCCCCTCCGGAGGTGAGATCCTGTCGCCGCCGCGGTCGCCGGGGCGAGAGGTCGCGGGTCCAGCCCGACCCGCCGGTCGGCACATCTCCCGGCCGTGGAGCAGCGGCGACGCGGGCCCGGGGTGCACTTCGCCCCGGGTTGCCTTTTTCAGCCCGATGGCCCTCGTCCGGTGGCAGTTGTGCTCGTCGAGGACGACGACCACGTCGTCGGACAGCCTCGGAACGAAGCGTCCTACTGCGGGGCCGCCGGTTGCCCCTTCCCGGCGCCGTCCGGCGTCAGGACTGCACGTCCTTGACGAGAACCGGCCTGTTGAGGCGTGAGGACTCGCGGGCGGCGGCCAGGAACTGCATGACCGCACGGGCCCCGTCGGCCGACCAGAGGAGCTCGCCCTGGGGATCACCGCGCAACCAGCGGATGTACTGACGGCTGGAGTCGCGGAACGATGACCCCCAGTCGTCGTCGAGGGCGTGGTAGGAGCGGCACTCGCCGTCGGCGTAGACCTCGACCGAGGGCTCCTGGCGGACCCGGGCCGTGCAGTGGTTGACGCGGGCGAAGCCCTTGATCCCCTGGACCTCGAAGCGCTCGTCGCTCGTGTAGTACTTCGAGGGGGTGAGCATGTCGACCCCGTAGGTGACGTCCCAGACGCCCCGCAGGCCGCTCTCGTGGTTCCACATCACCGTCGTCGGCGCGTCGATCACGAATCCCGGGCCGATCTCGGTCTCGCCGATCCAGGCCATGACGTCGCGCACGGGGCCGAAGAGCCAGAGGGCGACAGAGAACTTGTGCCAGCCGTCGTCGTAGACGAGGATCCCGCCGACGTCCTTAGCCTGCTCGAACTGCCACAGCCACGTCTCGAACGGCACGTCCCAGCCGCCCTTGCCGGTGGCGACCATCTTCATGTGGAACCCCGTCGGTTCCCCGATCTCGCCGGACTCCACGATGCGGCGCAGCACGCGCAGCGGCTCGTAGAAGATGTAGTTCTCCATCACCCGCAGCACGCGACCGGCGTCCGCCGCGGCCCGGATCATCTCGTCGGCCTCGGCGAGATTCGCGGCCATGGGCTTTTGCAGGTTCACATGGAAGCCGGCCCCGAGGGCGGCGCAGGTGATCTCGCGATGGAGGGGCGAGGGGACCAGCAGCTCCACGACGTCCATGTCGTGGGCGAGGAACTCCGCGAGATCCGTATAGCGGCCCGCCTCCGGGAACTCGGCCCCGCGGGCGGCGACCTTCGCTTCGTCCCGGTCGCACAGGGCGACCACCTCCACCTCGGGGAAGCCGCGGTAGGCGGTGATGTTGAGGTCGTAGATGCGACCGAGGCCCACGATCCCGACTCTTGTCGGTCGATCCGTCGGGACCAGGGCGGCGTTCACCGCCCTGACCCTATCCGGGTGCCTGCCGGGTGTCCGGCGGACGATCCCGGGTTCCGCGGACGCGCCCCTCGGGGAGCCCGGCATCAGCGCGAGCGGCGCCCCAGAGCCCGCGCCCTCAGCGGGTGGCGTAGACGAGGATCTCACCCGTGTAGACGGCGACCCAGACGTCGCCGGTCATGGCGTCATAGGTGATGCCGACCGGGTTCACGCCGGTCGGCGCCGTCTCGAGGACGGCGAGATCGGACGCGCGCAGCATCGTCATCGTGTCGGAGAGGTAGTTCACGACGTAGAGCGTCAGCCCGTCGGTCGCGATGGCTAGGGACCGGCAGTCCGCCCCCGTGTGCACCTCGGCGACGACGCGGTCCGTGCGGAGGTCGACCTTCACGACGTCGCCCGGCAGGTTCAACGATACGAAGAGGTAACGCCCGGCGGGGCTCATCACCGCGCTCCGCGGGGTCTCCCCGACGTAGAACGAGCCCTCGACCGAGAGAGTCCTCAGGTTCACCTTGACGACGTCGTCGCTCCCCATGATCGCGACGTACGCCGTCGAGGAGTCGGGCGAGATCGCGATGCCCCTCGGGTAGGCGCCCATCGGGAGCAGGCGGACCTGCCGGTGGGTCGCGATGTCCACGATGCTGAGGTTGAACGAGCACCAGTTGGAGACGAGCAGGTAGCGGTCGTCGGGCGTCACCGCGAGGAACTTCGGCACGAGGCCGACCTCGATCACCTGGTCGATTCTGAGGGTGCGGGTGTCGATCCGGTAGGCGTAGCTGTTCGTGTCACCGGCGGCCGCGGCCGATACCGGCGTGCACGTGTCGCTGCCCTCCGGCCCGAAGCCGGCGCCGTACATGGAGTAGTTGGAGACGTAGACGTAGCGCGCGTCCGGCGAGAACGCGGCCTCGACCGGGGCCCCGTGGGTCACGCCGGGGTGTCCCGGATAGCCGAACTGCGCCATGTCGACGGTGTCGGGGATCGTGCGCAGGAGGCGCCCCCAGCTCGAGTACACGGTGACCGTGTGCCGATACATCATGTTTTGGGCGAAAACGAGGCCGGTGTCCGAAGCGTCCACCGACTTCGGTGAGATATCCCCGCCGATGGTGTCGACGAGTTTCAGTTGCCTGAGGTCCGAGGGCTTGCCCGGGGGCACGTGGTGGGAGGGCGAGGTCGTCGTCGTGACCGAGCCCGCCAGCGACGCGGCGTGGCTGGACGGGGCGAGCAAGGCGAGCGGCACTCCCACGGCGAGAAGGGCCGTCGAGATGGGCCGAGCCATCCGTCTCGGTTGCACCCGCCGCCGGTGCCGATCTGGTTGCTGGAAAGTGCCCATATTCCTCCCGTCCGCGGCCGATTGCATCACACATGCTCGCAGATCGTCGGGGTGACGTCCCGGCGTGCGTGCCCACCTCGGCCGTTTGTAGCGAGCGGCCGACGGTGAGATTCGCCGCGTCCGGCCGGCGTCCGTGAAGGGTCAGGGGAGGCGTCCAGGGTGGAGACGATCCCCGGTGGGCGCCGCGCCGGGCCGTGCGGCCACCCGCCGAGATTCGGCCCCCGATGGGCCCGCGGGCACACTGGTGACGACGGCCGGGGCCGCGAAGTCGGCCTTTTCCTCACACTCGGCACTGCGGAGCCCTGTTGTCAGGTCGTCATGGAGAGCACGATCACTGGGTCCGCACCGCTCCACGGGACCACCAGGGTGCCGTCGCCGCGCCCCCGTAGGAGCCGTGTGGGCCGGGTCCGTTTCCTTGGCCCACATCGGGGCGTCATGGTCCCACTGCAGCTTCCGTAGTCTCGCAGGATGAATCCACTCATGCCGTGTCTTTGGTTCGACGGCAACGCTGACGCTGCCGTCGACCACTACCTTGGGATCTTCCCGAATTCGCGACGTCTCGGGGCGGGCGACTTCGGTCCCGACATGCCGGGCGAAGAGGGCACGACGATGGCCGTGTACTTCGAGCTCGACGGGACGCAATTCCTGGCGCTCAACGGCGGGCCGAACTTCCAGTTGACCCCCGCCATCTCCTTCGTCATCCGCTGCGGGACCCAGGAGGAGATCGACCACTATTGGGATCGGCTGCTCGAAGGGGGAGAGCCGATGCAGTGCGGGTGGCTCACCGACCGCTTCGGGGTGACCTGGCAGGTCGTGCCGGACCGGCTCGCCGAGCTGATGGGCGGTCCTGACCCCGAACGAGCCAAACGGGTCACCCAGGCGATGCTCCAGATGGTGAAGATCGACATTGCCGCGCTGGAGGCCGCCGCAGCGGGCTGAGACACGCCGGGAGTGGTTCCGCGACAGGGAGCAGTCCGCGACGCAGGACGAGGGCGGTCATGGTGCGGAGCCCGTCCGAAGGCTTCCCCCGGATCACGACGCACCTCCTCGGCGACGAGGTCGCCAGCGCTTTCAGCCGCCCGTGTCCACCACCGGGATGCCCCGGGACCGGCTTACCGGGATGTGCAGGGCGGGGAGCGGGCTAACCGAGGACTGCCCCGACGGTCGTGGCGGGGGCTGTGGCGTCCCGCTGGCCACCGCCGGTCCGCACGCCGGCGCCAGCGGATGGGTCGGGGCCCGGGGAAATCCCGGCTTGTCGACCCCGTACGCGACCCGACCGTCGCGTGCTGTGTGGCGGAGGTTCGAGAGTCCCTACCGCCGTGGCTCCGCCGCGACCGGTAGGTCGCGGCGTGTAGAGCCCTGAACTGACACGTCGCGTCCCGCCCGGCGAGAACCTCCCGGGCCCGCTCAGTTGATGACCGGCAGGAGGCTCTTCATGTGCTCCAGCTGGCCCCGCGGTACGTCCCGCAGGGCTTTGCAGTTCGGGCAGACCGTGACGTGGCGGAAGTGCACCGGGACCACGGGGATGAAAAAGAGCGTGAACCACCGCGTGACCTTTTGCAGAACGAGCTGTCCCGAGGCGCAGTTCCCGCACGGGGCGGCGATGACCCCCAGCCGCTTGCTGCGCCGGCGGAACCCGAAGACGATCATGACCCCTCCCTCGAGCGGTCGACCCGCCAGCGCAACCGTATCGAGTGGATCGTGGCTTCGCGGCCGTGGACTGCGGACAAGTTGTCCGGTTTCGCGTTTCAGCCGATCGAGGTGTCGGATCGAGTCGTCAGCGCGATGCGGTCCCTTTGGTGATCCGACCGGCGAGCGCGGCGGGTAGCTTTCGTGCCGATGTCATTCGACGGGAAGCGGCACATCCTCGCTTGCGGCGGGCTGAAGTCCCGGGACGGCATCCCGCCGGTGGTGGCGAGGATGCTGGAGCTGACCGGTGTGCAGCGCCCGAGGTTGTGCCTTGTGCCCACCGCGGACGAGACGGATCTGAGCTTCGTGGGAGCGGCGGAGCGCGCCGCCGCGGGATCACCGGTCTCGGTATCCCACCTGCGTTTGTTTCCGATGCCGAACGTCGACGATCCTGCCACGTTGCTGTTCGACTCCGATGCGATCTTCGTCGGCGGCGGCAGCACGGCGAACATGCTGGCCGTCTGGCGGGTGCACGGCATCGACGACGTCCTGCGCCGTGCGTGGGAGCGAGGAGTGATTGTCGGTGGCTCGAGCGCCGGGGCGATCTGCTGGTTCGAGGGCGGCCTGACGGACTCGTTCGGTCCCGCCCTCACCGCGCTCCCCGACGGGCTCGGTGTCCTCTCCGGCAGCTACTGCCCCCACTACGACGAGGAGCCGCGCCGCAGCCGGTTCTGCGAGGTGATCGCGAGCGGTGTCCTCCCGGCGGGGATCGCCTGCGACAACGGCGTCACCGCTCACTTTGTCGGCAGCGAGCTCGTCGAGGTGCTCAGCGAATCCGAGGGTGCCCGGGCCGTGCGCGTGCGACCCGATGCCGCGTGTGGCTTCGTCGAGGAACCCGTGGTAACCCGCCTGCTTCGCCCGTAACCACCGGACATCCGGGCCGATCGGTAAGACTGCCGCCATGACCGTGGTCGCGCCCGACCCCGCCGCGGACCTGGAACTCGCCGACGCCGCCGCGCTCAGCCCCGACGAGGTGCTGGCGAGCCTCGGAAGCCGCCCCGACGGCCTAACCGCGGGCGAGGTCGCCGAGCGCCTGGCGCGCTACGGGGACAACTCGTTCGGCACGCACAAGGTGCGGCCCACCGCCGTTCTTATCCGCCAGGTTCGCAATCCGATCCTCCTCCTGCTGCTGGGCGCGGCGCTGGTCTCGGGGCTGACCGGCGGTGGCACGAACGCGGTGATCATCACCGTGATCGTGGCGCTCAGCGTCGGCCTGGGTTTCTTCAACGAGTACCGGGCGGAGATGGCGATGGCGTCGCTGCGCGCCAAGATCCGCCAGGAGGCCGAGGTCCACCGGGACGGCAGGACCAGCCGGGTTCCCGTGACCGACCTCGTGCCCGGTGACGTCGTCACGCTCCGCCTCGGCGGGCTCGTGCCGGCCGATCTCCGGCTGATTGAGGTCGACGAGCTCGAGTGCGACGAGGGCGTGCTGACCGGCGAGTCGCTGCCGGTCGCCAAGTCCGTGGCGCCGGCCGTGGGGCGCGAGCCGCAGGACCAACCCGGGTGCGCCTTCATGGGGACGATCGTCCACCAGGGGTCGGGTCTCGGGGTCGTCGTGCGGACCGGCAACCGCACCGCCTTCGGCCAGATCGCCGCGGGACTCTCCGAGCGACACAATCAGACGGCGTTCGAGGTGGGCCTGGCGCACTTCTCGCGCTTCTTGTTCATCGTGGCCGCCGTGCTGACGAGCTGCATCTTCATCATCAACGTCGCCCTCGCCCGCCCGCTCATCGACGCCCTGCTCTTCTCGCTCGCCATCGCCGTCGGCATCGCGCCCGAGATGATGCCGGCCATCGTCACGGTGAGCCTCTCGACCGGCTCCAAGGCGCTGACGGCGAAGAAGGTGCTGGTGAAGCGCCTTGTCGCCATCGAGGACCTCGGCAACATCGAGATCCTTTTCACCGACAAGACCGGCACGCTCACCGAAGGGAGGATCACCTTCGAGCGGGCGCTCGCCGCCGACGGGACGGAGAGCGGACGGGCGCTGCTGCTCGGTCTCGTGTGCAACGAAGCTTCCGTCACCGCCGATGGGCCGGTCGGGGGGAACGCGCTGGACCAGGCCCTCTGGTCGGCCCCGGGCGCGGCGGCGAACGGACCGGTCGCCGTCGAGGCGGCCACCTACAGGAGAGTTGGCATGCTGCCCTTCGACCATGAGCGGCAGCTCGCCTCGGTCGTCGCCGAGGATCCTGCCGGCACGGCCTTGCTCGTCACCAAGGGCGCCCCCGAGGTGGTGCTCGACCGGTGCGTGCACGTCCCCGAGGCCGCCAAGGGGACCCTCGAGGCGCTCTTCAACGAGGGAGCCCGGGTGGTCGCTGTAGCCTCGCGACCGGCAACGGCCGCCCAGGCGCCCGCCGCCGCCGACGAGCAGGGGCTGGTGTTCGAGGGGTTCCTGACCTTCGCCGACCGGCCGAAGGCCGACGCCGGCAGCTCGATCGCCCTGCTCGAAGGGCTCGGCATCGAGGTCAAGGTCATCACCGGCGACAATGGCCTCGTCGCTGCCAAGGTGTGTACGGACATCGGCCTCGTCTGTACCGGGGTGCTGAGCGGCACCGACGTAGCCGCGTTGGACGACGGCCAGCTCGAGGCGGCGATCGCGACAACGACGATTTTCGCCCGGATCGGGCCGGACCAGAAGTCGCGCATCATTACGGCGGCGCGCCGGACCGGCAAGGACGTGGCCTTCCTGGGCGACGGGGTGAATGACGCCGTCGCGCTGCACCACGCCGACGTGGGTATCTCGGTCGACTCGGGAACCGACGTCGCCAAGGACGCTGCCGACGTCGTGCTGCTCGACAAGGACCTCGGCGTGCTCGCCGACGGCGTCATGGAGGGCCGCCGCATCTTCGCCAACACCATGAAGTACGTCCTCATGGCCACGTCCTCGAACTTCGGCAACATGTTCAGCGCCGCCGGCGCCTCGATCTTCCTCACGTTCCTGCCGATGCTGCCGTCGCAGATCCTGCTCAACAACCTCCTCTACAACGCCGGGCAGCTCGTGATCCCCACCGACCGGGTCGATCCGGAGGTGCTCACCCGCCCGGCGGCGTGGGACATGAAGTTCATCCGGCGTTTCATGTCGGTGTTCGGTCCCGTCAGCTCGATCTTCGACTACGGCACCTTCGGGGTGATGCTCTGGATCCTGCACGCTGGCCACGTGGAGTTCCGGTCCGGGTGGTTCGTCGAGTCGATCCTCACCCAGACGCTCGTCATCTACGTGATCCGGACCCGCAGGATCCCGTTTGTGCGGAGCCGGCCCAGCATCGCCATGCTCACGGTGCCGACCGGAGCGGCGCTCATCGGCGCCGTCCTGCCGTTCACGGGGCTCGCCCACCTGCTCGGCTTCAAGCCGCTGCCGGCGACCTTCTTCCTCTGGCTGTTCGCCATGGTCGTCGTCTACCTGGTGATGGTCGAGCTGGCGAAGGTGCCCTTCTACCACCCGCGGCAACCCCCGGTTCCACGGCCGGCCCCGACCCACGCCGAGCGGCTGGAGCGCGCCATGCGCCGGCGGGCGTCGCGCTACGTGCGGCACCCGGGCCAGCGGCCCGGTCGCTCCTTACCCCGCGGCCGCGTCTCCGCGCCTTAGAGGGTCCGGCGACCGGTCGTCCAGATCGCCGATTACGCGTGTGCCGCGACCGCTTCGGGACGGTGTTCAGTGCGCGATGACAATCGCCGTCGCGGCGAGCCAGTCAACCCCGGTGAGTGGGCCGCCCGCTTGGCGTTCGACCGACGATGGCGGTACCGGCCCCTCAGGTCGCCGGTCGACCGCAGGAGCGCTGCGAGCTGGCCCCGGCCGCGTCGAAGCGCGCGAAACCTTCTTGTCCGTTCCCTGTGGCCAGAATGTGACCATAGACCCTCGTCAGCGACGTCCCTGCCGCAGAGGATGACCCAAATGGGAGTCAAGTCGGCGCGTCGTTCCGTGGCCACGGCCTCCGTCGTGCTGGTGGCCAGCTTGGTCTTCGTGGCGGCCTGTTCGAGCGGCCCCGAGACGGAACCGTCCACGTCCGCGCCCAGACCGGTCGCGCCCACGTCCACCTCCTCTCCCATGACGACGGTCACCGTTCCGGGCGGCGGTTACAAGGAGGCGCTCGGGACGAACAGTCCAGCCGCAGGGGACTGCACCACCAACACCAGCGAGGCGGCTACCCCGGTCGGGTTCGTGGTGCTGAAGCTCACGACCAGTTCGTTCCAGGCCGAGATCCACCTGCAGGCAGGGGCCCCGAACACGAAGTACTCGGTGCTCATGCAGCAGGTACCCGGATCGTGCCCGCAAAGTGGACCCAACGGCGGCACCTTCACCACCGGCTCGACCGGTCGTGGCCACGCGTCCGCGACCGTGCCGCGCGTGCCGGGCGCGACCACCTTCTACGTGGAGCTCGTCTCCGCCGGATCCGGGCCGGCTCAGTTCACCAGCGACCGTGTCTCCGGCGTGTCATAGACAACTGACCGAAGCAGCCTGCGCCTGTCGGTAGTTCGTCCCGCGGTCGAGGGGAATTCGGGCGGCCCAGAGAGGACGTCTGGGGCAGGGGTGCCCCGTACCCCGTACGGAAGCCGGCCAGTTCCAGCTGGAACTGGAACTGATCGTTGCTAACGCCTGCCGACGGTCGGCTCCGTCCCAAGATGCGTCGTTGCTCTCGGTTTGCTGGCGATGCGATATGCCGGTCAGGAGTGGCCGAGATCTGGCACACCGAACACCGTGACCCACGC
Organism: Acidimicrobiales bacterium; assembly: GCA_050013835.1. Classification (GTDB taxonomy): domain Bacteria; phylum Actinomycetota; class Acidimicrobiia; order Acidimicrobiales; family Bog-793; genus Bog-793. The sequence goes on along the minus strand of JBEKEM010000008.1, from coordinate 67,651 downwards.
GCCCGCCGACACCCCGAACGACGGTTCGGGAGTGGGGGAAGGGAGTCGAAAGCGAGGGCGACCCCTCCGCAGCGACTCCGTTCGATTACAAGCTCAGGTCCGCCTCCGGCGTCCGGAGCTAGCTGATCGAGGCCCGCGCGAGCACCTCGCCGTTCGGCGCGCTGATCGTGGCGCCGCGCAGGTGCGCCGTCGGGAAGGGGAGCCGAGCTGTCCACGACCCCGAGCCGTCGACGAGCCAGAAGACGCCGATCGTCCGGGTCCGGCCGGTGGTGTCGGTGATGCGGCAGGTCACCGGGCCGCTCGTGCCGAGGCCGGCGATGCTCACGACGAGCCGCGGGGTCCCACCCGACGGCACGCGTATTTCGCCGACGGCGTGCGTGGCCGTGCGCAGGACCGCGGTGATCGCGGTCGCCGGTCCGCCCGGGGGTGAGGATCCGAGCCCGTGTCCGGCGAGGTAGCCGGCGACGCCGGCCACGAGAGCGGCGGCGGCGACGAGGACCGCCGTGCGGCGCCGCCAGGCCGCCAACCGGGCATGTCGCGCCGCGTGGATCCGGTTGAGAACCCGGACCTCGAAACCGAGGGGAGGCTCCTCATCGGGGACGAGCTCCAGCAGCCGGTCCGTGGCCCCGGAGAGGGAATCGAGTTCGGCCGAGCAGCGCGGGCAGGTTCCGACGTGGGCGATCACGGCCGCCCGGGACCGACCATTGACCGTCCCGAGGGCGAGGGCGACGAGGTCGTCGGCGAAACGGTCGCAGTCGGGGCGGGGTTCGGTCACGGCAGTTCACCTGAGGCGGCGAGCGAGGCGTGCAGCGTCAAGAGCGCGCTCCGGATGCGGGTCTTTGCCGTTCCGAGCGGAATCTGTTCGGCGTCGGCGACTTCGGCCGCGGTGAAGCCATAGAAACGGGCGAGCACGACCGCGCGTCGCTGCTCGGCGGAGAGGGCCGCGAGGGCGCGGCGGACTTCGGTGGTCGTGTCCGCCGCGTCGAAGGGGTCCGTGCCGAGGTCGTATTCCCGCAGGTTCATCAGTTCCTCGGCTTCCATCGGGAAGGATCGCCGCACCCGGAGCGAGTCGATCGCGAGGTTGCGGGTGATCGTGAGCACCCACGTCGCGACCGAGCCGCGCCGGGCGTCGAAGACCTGCGCGTGCCGCCACGCCCGGGTGAGGGCCTCCTGGGCGACGTCCTCGGCGGCGCCCCTGTCGCCGAGCATGGAGTTCGCCAGGCCGAAGACGCGGCGCTGGTAGCGGCGGACGAAGGCGACGGTCGCCCGCTCGTCGCCGTGCGCCATGCCGGCGAGCAGTGCCTCGTCGGACAACTCATCCGGGTCTGTGCTGTGCAGCCGCATCGGCACTCGAGGCTACGGCGGCGTCCGACTCGTCAGGCGGTTCGCTCAGTACCCACGGCCGTAAGGCGTCGTCGTGGTCGAGCCGCCGCCGCCCGACGACGAAGCCTTCTTCAAGTCCGCCTTGACGACGTAAAAGCCCCCGACGCCCTCACCTTTCACCTGCCCCGGGGCGGCGTCCTGCACGAAGCGGTAGAGCGGGTGCCCCGCGTAGGTGACCTGGAGTTTGCCCGGTCCCCGGTGCACGACGCCGAGGGATTTCTGGGCCACGCCCGGTCCCGCCGTGGCGGAGCTGACGCCCTTGGGCAGCAGGATCGGCGGCCAGATCTGGGTGCATCCTCCGGTGCAGGCGATCTTGCTCGGCGTGTCGGCCTTGTCGTAGTAGAGCGTGTAATGGCCACTGGTGACAAGGATCACGCCGAGCGAGCCGTGCTTGGCCGAGTCGATGATCACCGGGTGCGCCTGCCGCGTCGCGGGACGCGGGGGCGGCGACTGCCGTGGCGCGGCGCCCGCGTTGGTCACGAGAACGGTGAGGACCATCGCGGCGACCACCACGGCCGAGCCGGCGAGGTTGCGTCGCCGGCGGTCCGCGGTCGAGGGCCTCTCGGCCCGCAGCATGCTTGTCGTGGAACCTGTCATCGGGTCTCCTCGTTTGCCGGGTCGGTTCCGATCCGTCGCAGGGGATACGGCCCGGGGGCCCGCAGGGATTGTCCGTTGGTCGCCCCGGGCGAACCGCGCCGGTTCCGCCCGTTGTGACGGGGTGCACGCAAAGGCCCGACCGGCGGTAGCGCGCCGTCCCGCCCACGACGTGACGGATGTAAAAGTCCTGGCAGAGCCCTGTGGATTGGACCTCCGGCTGCTGTCACCGTGATTAACTTGACAAGCTCCATTGATTTGGTTTAGTAAGGGGCATTCCCCAGACCACGCCTGACATCGCGCCCATCACGGGTGGGGTCCAGCTCTTCCGGAGTTGTCTCGTCTCGACGGAGTACCCGGGCGTCGAGGCCTCCACGAAGTGGCTCTTTGAGCGGCTCGACGTGGAGTACACGGTCAACACCGACCAGACCTGCTGCACCGGTCTCGGCTACTACTCCGACCTCATGCCGTTCCAGACCACGCTCGCCGTCGCGGCCCGCAACGCCTGCGTGGCAGTCGAGGCAGACCACCCAGTCCAGGCGTACATGTGCTCGACCTGCTACGCCATCAACAAGAAGTCCCGCGACGTGCTCAACGTCCCCGAATACCGCAAACAGGCCAACGAGACGCTCGTGAAGATCGGCCGCCGTTACGACGACGCCATCGCCGGCACGATCCAGCACCGGCACAGCCTCGAGGTCCTCTGGAGCCGGCACAAGCAGATCCCCGACCTCATCCGCCGCCGGCTCTCGGGCATCAAGGTCGCCACCCACCCGGCCTGCCACTACTGCAAGGTCTTCCCCGACGAGGTCCTCGGCGACAGCGAGAACTTCATGCTGCCCGAGGATCTGCTCGAGCCGACCGGCGTCATCAAGACCGGCAACTACGCCGAGAAGACGACCCATTGCGGCGCCGGATTCCGCCAGATCTTCGTCAACCCCTCCCGCTCGCTCGCCGTCACCCGGGAGAAGCTGAAGCGCCTGGCCGAAGAGGGGATCGACGTCCTCGTGCACATGTGCCCCAACTGCTCGGTCCAGTTCGACCGCTACCACGACGCCATCTCCAGCGCGACCGGGGAGGAGTACCCCTTCGTTCACCTCCACGTGCAGCAGCTCGTGGCGCTCGCCCTGGGGGCGGACCCTGACACGGTCTGCGGGGTCGAGTCGCACTCCCAGAACCTCGAGCCGATCCTCGAGCGGGTTGGCGCCCGCCCGCGTGCGAACGTAACAGCCCCCTAGGGAAGGAGTGACCGACGCGCTGCGGCGTGTTCCTTTGCGAGTGCGGGGGAAACATCTCCGACGTCCTGGACCTCAGGTCGCTCGCCGCCGGCGGGCGCGCCCTACCCGGCGTCGTCAACGTTTCGGTGAGCCAGTTCATGTGCGGCACCGAGGGTCGGCGGCGCATCGAGCGGGCCGTGCAGTCGCGCGGGCTCGACCACGTCGTGATCGGCGCCTGCTCGCGCCGCGTCCAGGGCCCGACGTTCGAGCGCATCGCCCGCGAGCTTCGGCTGGGTGAGAACGCGGTCGCCTTCGCCAACCTGCGTGAGGGCTGCTCGTTCGTCCACCGCGACGAGCCCGCCAAGGCCCAGCGGAAGGCCGAGACGATCCTCGCCGCGGCGATCGCGCGGGCGGCCCAGCAGTCGGACCTGAAGCGGTCCCGGACGTTCCTGCACCGTTCGGCGGTCGTCGTGGGTGGCGGGATCGGGGGGATGTCCGCCGCGGAGGAACTCGCCGACGCCGGGATCGAAGTGCACCTCGTGGAGCGCGAGCAGTCGCTCGGCGGCTACATGGCCCGCCTTTCCAAGACCTTCCCGACCGAGGACTGTGCGATGTGCTCGCTGGCGCCTCGGCTCGCCAACGCCGCCACCGACTCGCGCATCCACATCCACACGCTGTCGGAGGTGACCGCCGTGAGTGGGCCACCCGGCGAGCTGCGAGTGCGCGTGCTCCACCGGCCAAGCTTCGTCTCCGAGCGTTGCGTCGCCTGTGGCCGGTGCACGGCGGCCTGCCCGGTCGAGCTCGAGAGTGCCTTCGATTTCGGGATGGCGAAGCGCAAGGCGATCGGCCGACCGTTCGCCAACGCGGTCCCCGCCGGTTTCGCCATCGACTACCGCGGTCAGGCGCCGTGCACGGCGGCCTGTACCGTGCACACGGCGGCCCAGGGGTGCGTCGCCCTCGTCTCGCAGGGGCGGACCGGCGAGGCGTACGAGCTGGCGAGCAGGGAGAACCCGTTCCCGAGCGTCTGCGGCCGGATCTGCGTCCACGACTGCGAGACCGCGTGCACCCGCGGGCGGGTCGACGAGCCGGTCGCCATCGCCGGCATCGGGCGCTTCCTCGCCGACCAAGTGGCGGCGGCGCCGCCCGTCGTGGTGCCGCCGGCTGTGTACGCCGAGAAGGCGGCCGTCGTCGGCGCAGGACCGGCAGGACTCACAGCGGCGCGCGAGCTCGCCCGGTTCGGCTACCAGGTCACCGTCTTCGAGGCCCAGCCGGAAGCGGGCGGGATGCTTCGCCTCGCCATCCCGGAGTTCCGCCTGCCCCGGGAGCTCATCGCGGCCGAGGTCGCCCGCGTGCTCGCCCACGGTGTCGAGCTTCAGGTCGGCCAGCGATGCGGAGCCGACTTCACGGTGGATTCGCTTCTCGCCTCCGGCTTCCAGGCGGTGCTGCTCGCCGTCGGGCTGCAGCGTCCCGGTTCGACGCCGCTCGGCACGAGTGACCGGCGCGGCGTCGTCTCGGCGCTCGACCTGTTGCGGAGCCGGGCGCTCGGCCAACCGGTCGAGGTCGGTCGGCACGTCGTCGTCCTGGGCGGTGGTGGCATCGCCTTCGACGCCGCCCGCACCTGCCTTCGGCTCGGGGCGGAGTCGGTGACCGTCGCCGCCGCCGAGGACGCGGCGAAGCTGCCGGCCCGGCCCGGCCTCGTCGCCGAGGCCGTGGACGAGGGGGTCGAGGTCGTCGGTGGCATCGCGCCCGTCGAGCTCGTGGGGGCCGACGCCGTGAACGCCGTCCGGTTCCGGCGGGGTCCAGACGCCGAGATTGTCGAGCTGACAGCGGACCACGTCGTGCTCGCCGCCGAGCGGGAGATCGACGAAGAGTTCCTGTCGGGCGCCTCCGGTGTCCGGGTCGCGGACGGCCAGATCGCGACCGACCGGGCGACGCTGATGACCGACCGCCCAGGCGTCTTCGCGGCGGGGGACGCCGCCGCCTCCGCCACCTCGATCGAGGCGATCGCGGCCGGCAGACGCGCCGCGAGAGCGATCCACAACTACCTACGCGGGGAGGACTGGGCCGAGGTCTGGGAGCCGGTCCGACCGGTGGCCGTCGTGAAGGACACCACCCTCCCCACCGGCAGGCCCGAATGGCGCCGGCCGATGCGAGTCACCGACGGCGGAAGGCGACGCAGTTCCTGGGCCGAGGTGCACGACGGCTACGACGATGCTGACGCCGTCGCCGAGGCCAGGCGCTGCCTCGCTTGCGGCGGCTGCTCGGAGTGCCGTTCCTGCGAGACGGTCTGCCCCGCCCACGCCATCGATTTCGACCAGGAGCCGTGGGAGGAGGAGCTGACGGTCGGGGCGATGGTGCTCGCGACGGGGCACCGCGAATTCGACGCCCGGCGCAAGCCGCCGCTCGGCTACGGCCGCTACGCCAACGTCATCACCCAGAGCCAGCTGGCGCGGCTCGTCTCCGCCTCGGGTCCGACCGGCGGCGAGCTGCGGCGGCCCTCGGACGGAACCGTGCCGAAGCGGATCCTCATGCTGCAGTGCGTCGGCTCACGCGACCAGACCTCGCGGGGCAACACGCACTGCTCCGCGATCTGCTGCCTGTTCGCCACGGTCCACGCCTCACTCATCAAGCAGGACCACCCGGAGTGCGAGGTCACCATCGGCTACACCGACCTGCGCGCCCCCGGCAAGGCGCACGAGGAGTACTTCCGGCTGGTCTCGACCCGCGGCGTGCGCTACGTGCGTACTCGCGTCGGCGAGCTCATCGAGGAGCGGGACAAGCGGCTCCGCGTCCGCTTCGAGGACACCGTGACCGGGAGCAAGTCCGAGGAGCTGTTCGACCTCGTCGTGTTGTCTGCCGGGCTCGAGGGCTCGGAGGGGACGGCGCAGATCGCCCGGGTGGTGGGCCTCCAGCAGGACGCGGCGGGCTTCCTGAAGGAGCACCACCCCAAGCTCCGCCCGGTGGACTCCCAGCGGGCCGGCGTCTTCCTCGCCGGGACGGCCCAGGGTCCGAAGAACATCCCGGACACGATCGCCCAGGCCAAGGCCGCCGCCGCCCGGGTGATGTCGATGCTGTCGAGCGGGTTCCTGATGACCCCCGCCGAGGTCGCCTGGTCCGATCCCGCGGTCTGCATCGGCTGTGGCGTGTGTGAGAACGTCTGCCCCCAGTCCGCCGTGCACCTCGTCGAGGACGGGGCCACCCACGCCGTGGTCGAGCTGGAGAGCTGCCGGGGGTGTGGCATCTGCGTCGCCGAATGCCCGTCGGGGGCGATGACGCTCGGGGGCTTCTCCGACGCCGAGATCCTCGCCGAGGTGACGGCCGGTGCCTAGCGCGGCGACGGCCAGAGCCGCGCGGGTGACCGACGACGCCGAGGCGGACGGCGACGACGAGCGGACGATCATCGGCTTTTTCTGCCGGGAGTGCGCCTACGCCGCCGCCGACGCGACCGGGAACGCCCGCATCCCCCTCCCCGCGACGGTACGCAGCGTGCTCGTGCCGTGCACGGGCCGGGTCGGTCCCCTGCACGTGCTGAGCGCGCTCGCCGAGGGTGCCGACGGCGTCTTCCTGGCCGGTTGCCTCGAGGGCCAGTGCCACCACCGGGAGGGGAACCTCTCGGCGATCGACCGCGTCGCCTTTGTGCAACGGCTGCTCGCCTCCGTGGGGGTGGAACCCGAGCGCGTCCAGATGTTCACCATGAGCGCGGCGGATTCACCCCGCTTCGTCGCCGCGACGCGCCAGATGCACGCCACGATCTCGGGCCTGCCCCGGCTGGGGAGGCGCTAGGCGATGCCCCTCACCGCGCGCGGCCGGGAGATCCTGGGATCGTTGCCGGGGGTCGCGCCCGTCACCACGACCGACGGGATCGGCTGCGAGATCGTCCGTCTCGATGAGCTCTGCATCGGTTGCGGCCGCTGCGTCAAGGCCTGCCCGAGCGGTGCCATCGCCGAGAGCTCGCTCTTCGATCCCGCCCAGCTCTTCGACGCTCCCCCCGGGACGACCAGGGGCGCCCTTGGCGCGGCGCTGCGGAGGATCGCCCGCCACGAGCCGGACGGTCCGTTCGAGGTCCCCGAACGGGTCCGCACCTTCCGCACGATCGAGTTCGATCGTGGGAGATGCCTCGGTTGCGGGGCCTGCACGCGCGCCTGCCCGACCGGCGCGGTGGCGGCGCGGCCCGTCGGTGGGGACGAGATCGGTGCCCGCCACGTGGTCGCCGAGTCCCTGTCGGCGGTGCCGGCGTGACCCCGGCCGACACCGCCCCGGTCGCGCCGGCGCGCCTGCTCGTCTGCGAGTGCGCCGGGACGATGGCGTCGAATGTCGACTTCGGCGTGATCGAGCGGGAACTCGCCGCCGAGGGCGCCGTCGAGCGCCACCGGGTGTGGTGCGGCGCCGAAGGCCAGGCGCGCCTCGCGGAGTTGGCCGAGGACGACTCGGGCGAGCGCCTGGTCTTCGTCGGCTGCTCTGCCGACTCCGTGGCACAGCGCTTCGGCCGGCTCGTCTCGCGGGGACTCGAGCTCGCCGTGGCCGACGTCCGCGAGGGCTGCTCCTGGGTCCATGGTGACGACCGGGCGAAGGTCACCGACAAGGCCCTGCGTATCGCCCGCGCCGCCGTGCGGTTCCCGGTCGCGCGGGCCGAGGTGGCCGGGGGACGGGACCGGGTCGACTCGGTCGTCGTGGTCGGCGGTGGCGTCGCCGGCATCGCGACGGCGACCGAACTCGCGCGGATGGGCCATCACGTCGACCTCGTCGAGCGCCAGCCGTTCCTCGGCGGCTGGGCGACGCGGATCGGGACCGCCTATCCGACGAACGACTGCGGGGCGTGCCTGCCGACGGTCGAGGAGCAGTCCGGAGTCCGCAAGTGCCTCTACCGCAACGCCGCGGTCGACCACCCGAACCTGGTGATCTGGCGTCGCACCGAGGTCGAGTCGGTGTCCGGGGAACCGGGGGAGTTCGAAGTGACGCTCCGGCAGCTGCCGAACATGGTGACGTCCGACTGCGTCGACTGCGGGTTGTGCGAGAAGGCGTGCCCGGTGACGGGCCCGGACGGCGAGCGCCGGGCGATCTACAGCGAGGTGTTCGACGGCCGTGTCCGCTGGGCAGTCGACCTGGAGAACTGCACGTTCTGCGGTGCCTGCGCCGAGGCCTGCCCCGTCGAGGCCATCGACTTCACCCAGTCGCCGAAGCTCGCCCGCCTGCGGGCGGGCGCGATCGTCGCCGCCACCGGGTGCGACCCGGCTCCGGGCGAGCTCGTCGCCCACCTCGGCTACCCCGCCGAGACGGTCCTCACCCAGACCGAGTTCGCCCCGTTGCTCGACGACTGGGAGGAGCGGCTGTGGTTGGACCAGCCGCCGGTCGGGGACGTCGTCATGATCCAGTGCGCCGGGTCGCGCGACCTGCGACGGCTGCCGTACTGCTCGAGGCTGTGCTGCACGATCGCCCTGAAGCACGCCATCCGGCTGCGCACGCTCTTCCCGCAGACCCGTGTGACGGTCTGCTACCTGGAACTGCGCACGCTCGGCGCTGAGGGTGAGAGCTGGTACACGAGGGCGCGCCTCGCCGGCGTCGAGTTCCTGCGCGGTTCACCACCCCGGGTCGAGTTCGACGCGGACCACCGGCCCGTCGTGGAGGTCGAGGACGCGGGCGCCGGGGTGAAGCGGCTTCTGCGACCGGACCTCGTCGTGCTCTCGACAGGATTCGTGCCCGCCGGCGACACCGGGCGGATCGCCGGTGTGTTGGGGGCGCGCCTTGACGAGGCGGGCTTCGTCGCCGTCCTCGACGCCAAGAACCGGGCGAGCGAGACCTCGGCCGAGGGGGTCTTCGTCGCCGGCTCCGCCTCCGGGCCGAAGTCGCTTGTCGAGTGCTCGACCGGGGCCTCGGCGACCGCCGGCCAGGTCCACAGCTACCTGACATCCGCCGGCCGGCGCGGCGGTGCCGCCCCACGCATCGACGAATCGCGCTGCGTCGGCTGCGACGTCTGCACGGGGGCCTGCCCGTTCGGCGCGACGAGCCTCATCCCGCGCCCCGACGGCCCGCGCCCCGACGGCCTGCGCCCCGACGCCTTGTTGGCGGTGATCGACTCGCGCCTCTGCCGCTCCTGCGGGATCTGCGCGGCGCACTGCCCGGAGCTGGCGATTGCCCACCGCCTCGATGACGCGACGCTGCTCGGCCAGGTGCGCACGCTCGTCGAGGGGGCGGACCATCCCGTCGTCGGCTTCGTCTGTGCCGAGTGCGCCGGCGCCGCCTTCTCGCTCGCCGGTCTCCGCCGCGACCGCTACCCGGAGAACGTCCGCCTCGTGGAGCTGCCCTGCCTCGGCCGGGTGAGCGCCCTGCACCTCATCGAGGCGGTGCGGCTCGGTGCGGCGGGGGTCTTTCTCGCCGGTTGCGCCGAGGGACGCTGCCACTACCGCAGCGGCGATGGCAGCGCCGCCGAACAGGTCGCCGTGGCCCGCGAGCTCCTGGCCGAGGCGGGCAACCCGGTGCCGATCGAGCAGTGGCACCTGTGCGCCGCCGAGCGACACACCGTCGGGCGCCGGCTGCGCACCTTCTGCGCGCACGCCGAGAAGCTCGCCGACGACGGGGAGACGGGGACCCGGCTCGTGGCGCCGGGGACCGGAGGGGGGTCGTCGTGACGGCCGTCGCCACCGAGGAGGCCCGCGTCGCCGTGGCGGCCGTCGCGGAGCGCTGCCGGCCGTGCATCCAGTGCGGCCAGTGCCGGGGCGCCTGTCCTCAGGGGCTCGACATGGCCGAGGGGCCGCGCCGCGTGGTCCGGCAGCTCCTGGCGGGGGATGTCGGAGGGCTGCTCGAGTCCGAGGACGTCTGGCGGTGCAGCGGGTGCGGCAGTTGCACGACGGCCTGCCCGATGGAGGTCGACGTCGCCGCCGTGATGGCCGAGGTGCGCTCGCTCCAGCAGGCCTTCGGCGGGCCCCGCTGCCCCGAGCGCGGCGCGGCGGGAATCGCCGCTCGCCGGCTGGCGAAGAAGTCGACAGTCGACGCCGTCGCCTTCGGCGTGGCGATGGCGGTCCGGGGCTTCGTCCCCGGCGACCTGGTCGAGGCGGCCTCCCAGGGGACGCGCCGCGTCGCCCGCCGCCTCCAGCGGTCGCCCCGGCCGGCCCCGCCACGAGGCGAGGCGGCGCTCTTTTACGCCGGCTGCTCGCTCGAACAGGACCCGGCGCTCCACCGGGGCACGTTGTCGCTGGCAGCCGAGCTCGGGGTCGAGCTGGGCGAACCGGCCGGGGCGGGGTGTTGCGGCCACCCGGCGGGCGCCGCCCCCCCGGCGTGCCTCGCCGCCGCCGGGTCGGTCGTGACCGCCTGCCCGGCCTGCGACCGTTCGCTCGCCGACGCCGGGATCTCGACCAAGCCGCTGTGGGAGGTCCTCGTCGGGGAGGCCCGCCGTGACGGGCGCAGGCTCACCGGGCGCGCCGCGCGCTTCGTGCCCTACATCGGCTGCCTCGCCGACCGGGACGGGGCGCTGGCGCTCCTCGCCGAGGCTGCCGAGCTCGCCGGCGCCGAGTGCGTGACGACGTACCGGTCGTTGCACGCCGGCTGCTGCGGCGCGCTCGGCGGTGTCTACCGGGGCCCGAGCGAGGAGGTGCTGCGGCTCCTCGAGTTCGCCGCGGCCGAGGGGGCCCCGATCGTCACGCCGTGCCTGCTGTGCCGGGACAACGTGCGTGGTGCCGCCAGGCGCCGGCACCCCCGCGTGGAGGCCTACTTCTGGCCCGAGTTCTTCCGGGCCGCCCCGCGATCGAATGGACAGGGAGGGACCGATGCCTGATTCCGGGAAGTCGGCGCAGGTCGCTGCGACGCACACGAATCCCTACTCGGTCATCGCCGAGTCGAACTTCCACGAGCCCGCGGCGGCGCATCTCGAGCTCACCGAGCGGATCGCCAACGACCCGCGCATGCACGGCCACGTCGAGGGGTTCCTCTCCTGCATGCAGTGCGGGATCTGCACCTCGGGCTGCCCGGCGGCGCGCTTCGGCGACTACTCGCCCCGCGAGATCGTGCGCCGGGCCCTCGACGGCGACCCGACGCTGCTCACCGACGACACCGTCTGGCTCTGCTTCTACTGCTACACCTGCCAGAGCCGGTGCCCGCGGGGGAACTCCGTCGCGGTCATCAACCAGATCATCCGCGGGCTCCAGGTCGAGCAGGGTTACGGGATCAAGCACGTGAAGATGTTCGCCGCCTGGGCCGAGCAGTTCTACGACAAGGGGATCGGCGGCACCCCGCAGGTCTTCTTCGCCGACAGGGTGGAGGCGCTCGGGCCGAAGTGGCGGCGCTTCATCGAGCGGCGCGACGACCTGCGCGCCGAGCTCGGCCTCGGCTCGATGTTCCCCTCGGAGAAGGCCGCGGCCGAGATGCGCACGATCATGGACGAGACGGGTTTCCGCGACCGCCTGCTTTCGATGGGGGCCTGGGGCGGGGACCGGGAGCACCGGCCCTAGTTGGCTGGTCGGTAAGAGCCCGCGCGTGGTCGTTGGACGGCTGAGCGCGAAAGCGCGGGTTGTGCCCGCCCGATCAGCCCGGGGATCCGGCCGATCGGGTCGAGGTTCATCGCCTCGACCCGGGACTGCGCCCAGGCGTCGACCTTCGCGGGGCCGCGCAGGGGACCTTGGTCGGGCGGGACTTCAGTTGGACGTTCTTCCTCGCGAAACGGGCATGTTCTCGATCGCGGTGGCGCCACTCGGGTGTCCAACGCGCCGCGCGGGTCTGGGCGAGTAGGTCCTCGGCGGGATTCACGTCGAGGTCGCGACCGCCCGTTCGTGTCGTGCACCGGGCGCGCAGCCAGCCGGCGGAGACTGCGTGCCGAAGAGACCTGGGTCCGGCGGGCCCGGGATCAGCCGCGACCGCGCACGACGACGTGCCAGTACAGGGCCGGCAATCCGTAGCGCTTGAGCAGCCACATGTCGTAGCGCTCGCGCCGGGTGTCGATGAAGGGGATCGTCGGGTGGGCCTTGTGGTCGTAGTCGCACTCGGCGAGCAGCATCCTGTGGCGCGCCGTCACGATCGGGCAGGCGGTGTAGCCCTCGTAGCGCGCCGGGGGCTCGCGTCCCTCGAGCGTGGCGACCACGCCCTCGGCGACGACCGCCGCCTGGGCCCGGGCCGCCGCCCCGGTCTTCGAGGTCGGCGCGTCGCACACGTCGCCGAGGGAGAAGACTTCCGGGTAGACGGTGTGACGCAGGCTGTGGCGGTCGACCGGCACCCAGCCGAGGGGGCCGGGACCGGCGAGCGGGCTGGCGCGCACGAACGCCGGGGCGCGCTGGGGTGGCGCGGCGTGCAGCAGATCGTAGGTGACCGTTTCCCGGCTCCCGCCCTCCGGGCCGCGCCGCTCGAGGGTGGCGAGTCGCGCCCCGGGGTCGACCTCGACGAGCTCGGTCGAGAACCGGGTGCGGATCCCGTAGCGGGCGGCGACCCCCTCGAGGACGGCGGCGTACTCCGGCACCGAGAACAGGGAATCGGCCCCCGTGGCGAAGGTGACGTCGCAGCGGTCGAGCATCCCCCGGCGGCGCCAGGCATCGCAGGCGAGGTAGGCGGCCTTCTGCGGCGCCCCCTTGCACTTGATGGGCGTGCCCGGCATCGAAAAGAGAGCCGTGCCGCCGGCGAAACCCTCGGTCAGCCGGGCGGTCTTGGGGGCGAGCCCGAAGGTGTAGTTCGACGAGGCGTACGGCGTCGCCATCGCCTCGGCGAGCCCGGGCACGAGGTCCCAGGCGAGCTCGAGCCCGGGGCAGCAGACCAGGACGTCGTAGGAGAGGCGGGTTCCGTCCTCCGTCGTCACCTCGCGGCGGTCGGGGTCGAAGCCGGCGACCGCCTCGGCCACCCAGCGCACGCCTCGCGGCACGACCGAGGCCTCGCTGCGCCGGCTCTTGCCGACGGCGACGATGCCGGCGCCGACGAGGGTCCACAGCGGTTGGTAGTAGTGGGAGGAGGCCGGTTCGACGAGGGCGACGTCCCGCTCACCGGCCCGGCGCAGCCGCGCCGCGATGGTGATCCCGGCGGTACCGCCCCCGACGATGACGATCCGATGGTGCATCCGGTGGGACTCCTTCGGCGGGGCGGTCACCAGGCCAGAATCCGACCGGCCAGGCCAACGTTCTACCGCCGGTGCGATCGGACCGCAAAGCCCGTCCCACCGAGGTGCCTGCGCTCTGGTCGTCCCAATCCGCCGCATCTTTGGCAGACTCGGCGCGCCGGGCGACACGTCCCGGTACGCCAGGCTGAGGGTGCTCGACCGTCCAGCGAAGCGAGGACGCATGATCGAACTGACGAAGTCCAGAGTGGCGATGCTGATCGTGTGGCTCGCCGCCGCGCTCGTGACGGCGGGGCTCGCGCTCGAGGGGTTGGCGTTCACGCTGATCTCGTCCAACATGACGACCGCCGACAACCTCAACACGGCGGCGTCGTGGATGTACTTCGCCGGGTGGACGGTCGGCGTTGTCGCCCTGGTCGCCATGACGTGGACGCTGAGCATGGGTCGCCGCTGGGCGGCGGCCGGAGAAACGGGGGCGATGAGCGTCGCCACGATCGTGATCGCCGCCGGGGCCTTCGACGGCGCCGTGAACTCGAACGGTTCGCAGACGACGGCGGAGGTGCTCGCCGCCGTCGGGATCGGCGGGTGGTTCCTCTTCTGCGCCGTCAAGGCGGTCCGGCGCTCCCTCGTCGAGCACGACGATCCGGCGCAGGAGCGTTTCGCCGCGATGTGGCTCGGTGCCGCCGGCGCCCTGGCGCTCATCGCCGTTGGCCAGGGCCTGCCGCCCCTCGACGTCGGCGACGCCGCCATGGGCGTGACGCAGGCCGTCTTCGGGTTCGCGGGGTTCGTCCTCCTCCTCGCCGTCGTCGTTGTGGCGCGCGCCAACTCGGTTGTGAAAACGCCCCAGTTCCCGTTCGTCGCGGCCGGCCTGGGGCTGGCCGCCCTCGCCTCGCTCGGCCAGGCGGTGGCGAGCGGGGTCGTGCTCGGCAGCCCGCCGTACACGGTCCTCGGTGTGAGACTTGGCACGTCCATCCCCGAGTTCGTGCTCGCGCTCGGCATCGCTTCGCTCACCCTGGCCGCGGTGAGCCGCGTCTACGAGATCCCGGCGAGGCCGCAGACGGCCGGAGGCGGGACGGCGGCGGCAAGCCCGACGGTGCCGGAGGCCTGACGGTTCGCTGACTCGCCGCCGCCGAGTGGAGGCGCCGGCCCCGGCCCCTCCGGGCGGGCCGTCGGCAGACGGCCGGGGGTCAGCGATCCGGTGCCACCCCGGCCCCGCCAGGTGGGCCGCCGGTCGCGCGCCCGGTCGCCTCGTGGCCCACGACCCGCCCGCCGTCGAGGGTGACGACCTCGTCGACGAGGTCGTCGAGGTCGGGTTCGTGGCTGATGACGAGCACCGTCTTCGACCCGGTGGCCCGGACGAGCTCGTCGAGGACATGGGCGGACGACGCCGGGTCGATGTGCGCCGTCGGCTCGTCGAGGGCGAGCACCTCGCCCCCGGCGAGGAGGGCGCGGGCCAGGCCGAGCCGCTGGCGCTCCCCGGCGCTCATCGGCCTCCCCCCCGCGCCGAGCGCGGTCGCGAGGCCCTCCGGCAGCGAGGTGAGCCAGTCCGCCAACCCGGCACGCGCCAGGGCCGCGGCACAGGCCGCGTTGTCGGCCGTGGGGTCGGCGACGCGCAGGTTGTCACCGAGGCTTGTCGCGAACACGTGCGTCACGTCGGCCATCCAGCCGACGTGACGGGCGATGCCCGCCCGCGTCATCGTCGCCACGTCGACCCCGCCGATCGAGGCCCGCCCTGTCGTGCAACGGACGAAGTGCATCAGGGCGTAGAGGGCGCTCGTCTTTCCGGATCCGCTCCGCCCGACGAGGGCGAGCCGCCGTCCGGGCGGCAGCCGCAGCGAGAGGGCCTCGAGGGCGACGGTCGCCCCATGGGTCACCCCGACGTTCTCGAAGGCGACCTCGACGGCACCGGCGGGCGGGCCGGCGTCGGCGCCGGGCTCGGCAGCCGGGGCTTCGAGGGCGGCGAGCGACCCGAGCCGGCGGGCGGCGGCCGCCGCGGCGCCCGCATCGGCGAGTACGGGGGGGAGGCCGGCGCACTGGTCGTAGACGGCGAGCGCGACGAAGGCCTCGACGGCGAGCATGACCCCCGAGAGGTGGCCGGCGTCGTGGACGGCGATGCCGGTGGCGACGACGGCGACGAGTCCGGCCGCGGCGGTGACCGTCGCGCCGGCGCGGCCGATCCCCGTGGTCACCGCGCGGCGGGCCGCTCCGGCGTTCGAGCGCCGCCGGATCTCCTCGAGGCGGACGGCGACGAGGTCTTCGCGGCCGAAGGCGACGAGCTCGCGGGCGGCGCGCATCGTGTCGATGACCGAATCGGCGAGCTCGGTGCGGGCCGCCGCCTCGCGCGCGGCCCCGGCCCGGCCGGGCCGGGCGAGGGCGAAGGCGACGACGACCATGGTGACCGCCCCGGCGCAGAGCGCCCCCCCGACGCCCGGGTCGACGACGGCCGCGACGGTGGTCCCGAGGACGACGCTCGCCGTGATGTCGATCGCGGCGGTGACCCGCCTGGCGTGGGCCGTCGCCATGATCTCGGCGTCGGAAACGAAGCCGCTCAGCACGGCGCCGGAGCCGCTCCCCCCGAGCCCCCCGGGGACGAGCGGCTCGAGCGTGTCGTAGAGGCGGAGCCGGAGTCGGCCGAGGACGTCGAGGGAGACGTCGTGGACCCCGAGCCGTTCGAAGTAGCGGGCGAGGCCCCGCCCCAGGGCGAACGCCTGAACGAGCCCGATCGCGACGCTGAGGACGAACACGGGGGGCCGCCCGGCGGCCCGCGTGATGAGCCATCCCGAGGTCGCCAGGAGGCCGATGCCGCAGGCGGAACTGGCCGTGCCGGACACGACCGCCCGGGTGAGGCGGCGTGGAGCGAGGCCCAGCTGCCCGGCCGGGCCCGCCCCCGTGCCCGCGGGGCGCGGCCCCGTCGGGCCGGCGCTCGTTCCCGTCGTCATGGCGTCCCCGACCTCGCCGCCCCGGCCGCCGCCGGCCGCGGGGTGCCTGTCCCGCGCCGGGTCGGCGGCGGGTGTCCGGCCGGGACGAACCGGCCCCCTTGCAACGTCACGACCCGGTCGGCGAGGTCCGCCACGGCGGGCCGGTGCGTGACGATGAAAGCGCTGCGCCCGGCGAGCACGCGGCGCAGCGTGGTCACGACCGCCGCCTCCGCGGCCGCGTCGAGGTGCACCGTCGGCTCGTCGAGGACGTAGAGCGAGCCCGGGTGGAGCAGCGTGCGGGCGAGGGCGATGCGCTGCAGCTCCCCCGACGACACGGGCCGGCCGCCGTCGCCGAGCCGGGTGGCGAGCCCGTCCGGAAGGTCGCGGGCGAGGTCCGGCGCGCCCGCGGCGGCGAGGGCGGCGGCGAGCTCCTCGTCGCTCGCGGCGGGGGCGGCGAGGCGCAGGTTCTCGGCGAGGGTGCGGCCGAGCAGCGCCGGGTGCTCGGGAAGATAGGTGAGGCGCCGCCGCCACGAACGGGGGTCGAGGTCGGCGAGGTCGGCCTCCCCGACCGTGACCGCACCGCGGCCGGGCGAGGCGAAGCCGAGGAGCAGCGCCGCCGCGGTCGACTTTCCCGTCCCGTTCGGGCCCATGACGACGACGGTCTCTCCCGGCGCGATCGTCAGGTCGGCGTCGTCGAGGATCGGCTCGTCGCGGCCGGGGACCTCGAAACGCACGGCGCGCAGGGCCACCGGGACCTCCGCCGGGTCGGGGACGGGCAGCCCGACCGGGGGCCGCGCCACGGTGCGAGTCGGGGGCCGCGCCGGTCCGATCAGCGCCACGGCCCGGGCGAGCGCGGCGAGCCCCTCGGTGCTCTCGTGGAACTCGGCGCTCGCCCGTCGCATCGGCAGGAAGACCTCCGGCGCCACGATCAGCACGGCCAGCGCCGCTGAGAGGCCGACCGTCCCGTTGAGGAGTCGCAGCCCCAATGGGACCGCCAGGAGGGCGACCGAGACCGAGGCCAACGTGTCGAGCACGAGCGCAGAGAGGAAGGCGGTGCGTAGCGTCGACAGGCTGGCCTCCCGCAGGGCGGCGCCGGCGCGCTCGATGCGGCGACGCTGCTCGGCAGCGCGGTCGAAGGCCCGCAGGACGGCCAGGCCCTCGAAGACGTCCGTGATCTGGCGTCCGAGACCCTCGACCTGCCGCCAGCGGTTCCCCGCCAGGGTGAGGCTCGCCCGGCCGACGAGCGCGCCGAACACCGGGAACAGGACGATCGCGGTGACGACGATGATGCCCGAGATCCAGTCGAGCACGCCGATGGAGATCGCCAGGGCGATCGGCGCCACGACGGCGAGGACGAGATCGGGAAGGCACCGCCCGACGTAGACGTCGAGCGCGTCGAGCCCGCGCCCGGCCACGGTCGCGAGCTCGCCGGGTCCCCCGCCCGGATCTGAGGGGGCACGCCGCAACGCGGCCGTCACGAGCCGCGCCCGCAGGTCCGCCTTGGTCCTCGTCGCGCCGAGGTGGGCGAGCGTCTCGCCCGCGAGGGCGGCGAGGCCGCGGACGGCGGCGGCGGCGCCCAGCCAGACGAAGGCGGCGAGGCGGTCGCCCGGGCGGGCCCCGGGCATCGCGCCGGCGAGGAGCCGGGCGAGAGCGATCGCCTGGACGACGACGGTGGCCGTCGAGACGAGCCCGACGGCGACCGAGGCGGCGACGGTGCGCCGGACGACGGGCAGCTCGGCGATGAGCCGGCAGTTCGCTGCAGAGCGGAACGGCCCGGCCCCCCGGCGTGCGCCGAAGCGGCCGGGCACGACTAGTGCGCGGCGGCGGTGCTGGGAGAGGCGACCGGGCGGACGAGACGCTGGCGGAAGACCCAGTACGTCCAGGCCTGGTAGGCGAGCACGAACGGCGTGAAGCAGGCCGCGGCGATGGTCATCACCATCAGCGTGTTGTGCTGCGAGGCGCTGGCCGCGATGGTGATGGCGTTGGCCGCCCGGTTGCTCGCCGGCAGGACGAGCGGGAACATCCGGCTGAACACGGCCCCCATCGCCGCGATGATCGCCAGACCGGTGGCGGCGAAGGCCCACCCGTCGCGATGGGCGACGGCGAGCACCGTCGCGACGGCGACGGCGGCGACGGCGGCGACGGCGAGGACGAGCGGCACCACCCCTGAGAGCGAACCGGCCACTGCCGGTCGGCCGGCTTCCGCCACCCAGGCGACGACGCCCCCGAGCAGGGCGACGGCGGCGACGCCGGCGTAGCCGGCGGCGCGCCGGGCGCGCCGGGCGACGTCACCGCTCGTCTTCAGCGCGAGGAAGAGTGAGCCGTGGAAGACGAAGACGGCGAGGCTGGCGAGTCCGCCGACGATGGCGATCGGGTGGAGCAGCCCGGGGAGCCCGCCGTAGTAGTGGCCGCCGGGCGAGAGCGGCACGCCGTGGACGAGGTCGGTGAAGGCGACGCCCCAGACGATCGCCGGGACGAGGCTGCCCAGGAAGTTGGCGGCGTCCCAGACCCGCCGCCAACTCGGCCGGTCGTCATGCCCCCGGAACTCGAAGGAGACCCCCCGGAAGATGAGTGCCACCAGGACGAGGAACAGCGCGAGGTAGAAGCCGCTGAACAGGCGCGCGTACCACAGCGGGAACGCCGCGAACATCGCCCCGCCGGCGACGAGGAGCCAGACCTCGTTGCCGTCCCACGTCGGGCCGACGGCGTTGAGGCAGAGCCGGCGGTCGGTCTCGTCCTTGATGACGAAGGGGGTGACGACCGCCACGCCGAAGTCGAACCCCTCGAGGAAGAAGTAGCCGGTCCACAGCAGCCCGATGAGGGCGAACCACGTCGTGTTGAGATCGGAGAAGGGCGCCATCTTGACCTCTCAGTAGACGAGGCTCGGCTCGAGCGACTTCGTGGCGCCCAGGTCGGGCTCCTCGAGCGGTCGGCGCGCCGAGCGCGTCATCAGGGCTACCTCGATGACGGCGAGGACGGAGTAGATGAGGACGAAGGCGGCGAGCGTGGCCGCCACGTCGGCGACGGTGACGCCGGAGACGCCCTTGGCGGTCAGCATCACGCCGTAGACGATCCAGGGCTGGCGGCCCGCCTCGGTCATGATCCAGCCGGCCGTGTTGGCGAGGAACGGCAGGGCGATCCCCACGAGGGCGGCGCGCCGGAACCAGAGGTCCTCAGCGAGCTTCTTGCGCCAGGCGAGGTACATCCCCCAGGCGCCGAGCAGGATCATGAGGGTCCCGGCGCCGACCATCGCCCGGAAGGACCAGTAGGTGAGCCAGATCATGGGCACGTAGCTGCCGGGCCCGTACTTCGCCACGTCCGCCGCCTGGATGTTGTCGATCCCCGGCACCTGTCCGTTCCAGCTCAGGTCCTCGATCAGCGAGAGCACGTGCGGCACTCGGATCTGCATGACCGGCTGGTCCGACAGGTCGGTGATCGTGAGCAGCGAGAAGGGCGCGCCGTTCGTCGTGTGGTAGAGGGCCTCTGCCGCCGCCATCTTCATCGGCTCTTGGGTGTCCATCACCCGGCCGAGCGAGTCGCCCGCGACGGCGGTGAGCACCGCTGTGGTCAGCAGGAAACCCGTGGCGAGGTGGGCGCAGCTCTGGAAGGCGCGGCGACTGGCAGGATCGTCCCGGTCGCGGTGCGCCCGCCAGACGCTGATGGCGAGCGTGAGGGCCCCCGCCGTGGCGAAGGCGGCGAGCACGGTGTGGGCGAACTGGGCCCACAGGGTGGAGTTGCCGAGGATCAGCCAGAAGTTCGTGAGCACCGCCTGACCGTGGACGACCTTGTAGCCGACCGGGTGCTGCATCCAGGCGTTGGCGGCGAGGATGAACAGCACCGAGAGCACCGTGCCGACGGCGACCAGCCAGATCGTGGCGAGGTGCAGGCGGGCCGAGAGGCGTCCCCGCCCGAAGATCCACAGGCCCACGAAGGTCGACTCGAGGAAGAACGCCAGCAGGCCCTCGATGGCGAGCGGGGCCCCGAAGATGTTGCCGACGAAGACCGAGTACGAGGACCAGTTCAGGCCGAACTGGAACTCGAGGACGATGCCCGTGACCACGCCGACCGCCAGGTTGATGAGGAACAGCCGGCCGAAGAAACGGCTCAGTCTGTCCCATCCGGGGTCCTTCTGCCGGTAGGCGAGCGTCTGCATGATGGCCACTAAGAAACTGAGGCCGATCGTCAGCGGCACGAAGAAGAAGTGGAAGATCGTGACGACAGCAAATTGCCAGCGCGCCAGATCGAGCGTCATCGTCCCTCCCCCCGGAGCCAGCGATGAGCTGACATTAACGATGAAAGTTACCGGTACCGCGCGCCCGAAGCTAAAAAGAACCGCGAGTCGCCTCGATCCGTTCCCCGCCGTCGTCCGATCTGCCTCTCACACGGGCGGGGCGCCCGCGTGGATCAGGGTGCGAGCTCCCGCCCGGCCGCCCGCTGCGTCGCCGCCTCCCGCTCGGCCGACTTCCGCAGCAGGCGCTGGTGGTGGGCCCGGATGTCGGCGAGGTCGTTCGGTTCCGACACGGACGCTTCGGCGTCGCGCAGGATCGCCTCGCCCTGGCGCAGGAGCACCAGGCGCTGCTCGGGCGTCGTGGTCAGGTCGCCGATCGCGGCGAGGGCGTCGAGCATGCGGAGGATCAACGCCGGCATGCCGTGTGCCGCCTGGCGGATCTTGTCGAAGGCGCCGTTGACCATGCGGGCGTAGGAGGGGTCCGTCTCGATGAGCCGGATGCGCCCCTCACGATCCCGGTAGACGCCCTCGGCGAGGATCCGTCCGGAGACACGGGACAGACCCGCCGAGAGCCAGTCGATGCAGGTGATGGCGGTGAAGGTGTCGTTGACGGCCGCCGAGAGGGCGCGGATCGCGATCTCGACGAGTTGGTCGATTGCGAAGACCGGGTCCTGCATCAGCGTGCGATGCGGCCCGGTCACGTGCGCCTTGGCCAGCGCGATCGCGACCCTATCGGCGGCCTCTGGCGGCCAGACCATCGCCAGGGGCCGACCGGCCACGAGGAAGTGCCCAGGGCTGTGGACAAGGCGGATGGCCGAGTCGGTCCGGGTCGCGATGTCAACGAGCTGCCGGTAGCCGACGAACTGCAAGTAGCCGCTCACGCTCGAGGCGACAGGGGCGCCGCGGTGGTCGAGGAGGTCCAGGAGCTCGCCGTGGGTCCTCCCGCTCGGGTCCGGGAAAGGGAGCCCGTCGGGAGCGACCTCGGGGAATTCGGCGTCGATCGCCCGAGCGAGGTCGCGTCCGATGCTGGCGATGACCTCGGGCAGCTGGATCGACTTTGAGATGTGGTGGATGAAGTAGATCAGCACCGCCAGGTCGACGAGCACGAGCGCCTCCGAGACGGTGATCGAGAGGTGCGGTACGAAGGTCCCATGGGAGTCGGCCGAGATCACGCCGAGGGTCATGATCGAGTAGACGAACGTGGCGACGAAGACCCCGAGCGTGAACTGGTTGCCGACGTCGCGGACGAAGTTCCGCATCATGCGCGGTCCGAACTGCTGGGAGGCGAGGGTCAGCGCCACGATCGTGACCGAGAACACGACGCCGACGACGGTGATGATGGCGGCGGCGATCCCGATGAGCACCTCACGGCCTGCTGCGGCGCTGCCTGAGGCGATCCAGAAGGGCAGCGAAAGGTGCTTGTGGTAGACGGCCCAGTCGATCTCGAAAGTGAGGAGGAAGACGAGGCCGGCAACGATGACGAGCAGCGTCGGCACGAGCCAGAAGGTGGTGCGGAGCGCCTCCCACCGCCAGCTCGGCAGCCGCGCCCGTCCGTTCCGCCCACGCACCTCGACGGGTGGGGAGTTCGCCGGCTCAGACGCGGTCATCGGACCCGGGGCGAAGACACCCAAAGCGTCGTGTGCCGTACGGAATGACAGAGGCACACCCGACGACCGGTGACGGTCACTGGCACGGTCCTTTCCTCGCCGACCAGGCTTCCCGGCACACCCGCCGCCCTTGCGCGACGCGAGAAACTCTAGTTCCACCCGTGCCTTCCCTGGACTTGGCGAGCGCTCCTCCGAATGCGGGGCGAGCGGGGGGCTCAGCCGACGAAATCCAGCACGACCCGGTCCTCGAGCATCCGGTAACCGATCGCCTGGTAGATGGCGTTCGATGTCGGGTTGGCGAGGTCGGCGAAGAGGACCGCGGTGGTCGAGTCGGTGTCAAGCGCGTGCCGGGTGCATGCCGCGGTGACAGCCGCGCCGAAGCCTCGCCGGCGGAAAGGGGGAGGCGTGTAGACCGGCCCGACCCGGGAGACCCCCGCCGCGGG
The DNA here is from genome assembly GCA_050013835.1 of Acidimicrobiales bacterium. Taxonomy (GTDB): domain Bacteria; phylum Actinomycetota; class Acidimicrobiia; order Acidimicrobiales; family Bog-793; genus Bog-793. Next base: position 45,237 of record JBEKEM010000008.1, on the reverse strand, counting down.
CTGGTGCCGCGTCGCGAACGACGTGGGCGTGCCGGACTCGTCCTCCCAGACCCAGGCGAGGCCGGCGGCGACGCGCTCCTGCACGGCAGCGAGCACTTCGACTGGCCGGTCGCCGACCTCCTGACCGAACGCCCCGTGCCAGTCCACGATGAGGTCGACCTCGTCGGCGCGGGCGAGCCGGGCGCGGCCTGCGGGGGCCGGTTCCCGATCCACGGGTTGCGCCGTGCCGTAGAGGCGAAGTCGTCGCGTCTCCACCGTCGAAAGGGAGGTGCCGGCGGTCCACAGCTCGGCGAAGCGGGTCGCCGCGTCCGGCGAGGCATTGACGCCGGGAACCGACCCGACGTGTCGTCGCAGGGCCGCGACGAGATCTTCCAGCGTCCCGTCCGGCACGACGCTCAAGAGCAGCTCGAAAGGAGGCGTCAGCGACACGGCCCCAGAGGTCCGGCCGGCGTGGCTCCACCAGGCGAACGTGGGTTCATCGCCGGACCAGGACGCCGGCGAGCGGGCGCCGGCGATCTGGGTCAGCGCGATCGTGTTGAGATCGGCCTGGAGAGCGAGCAGGTCCCAGACGCGCTCGGCGTAGGCCTCGATCGAGTCGGTGAGGTGCCAGGCCATGGCAGATTCTGTCCGGCGACACGCCGGGCAGTCGAGGCAAGGCGACCGCCGTTGCGCTCCGTCGGGTCCTCTCGCCCGACGCGAGCTGAGGATCCGACTGCGATGGCGTCGTCGCCGCCCGACGGCGCCCGCCGACAGCGTTCCGGCCCGACCGGTCAGGTGACCGGCGCGATCGTGATCACGAACCGTTCGGGTTCCTCGAGGCTCAGGCAGAGGGCGGACAGCTTCACCGGGAATCCCACGACACGCGCCCGCTGGGCGGGGTCGAACCCGATCGTCACCAACCCGGAGGCGGCGCCGTTGACGAGCCAGCGGCCGCGCCAACCGTGCACGCCGATCCCGCCGACCAGCCCGCGGGTCTGCTCGGCCGAGTGGATTGTTGAGCGGGGGAGGTCGGCGGAGAACCCCCAACCCATCCTCACCACCAGGCGCTCGCCTGCGACTTCGACTCCGGAGAACCGCGGGCCGAGACCCATCACCGACAGGAGGAGTCTGAACGCACCGTAACGGATGTTGAATCTCCCGCTGGTCGACATGGGTACCTACCTGTCTGAGAGGAAAGGTAATCTCGACCGGGTTTCGGCGACGTTACCGGGGTCGACATCGACGAGGAGCGTCTCCTCACCGGAGCCGGCCTCGGCGACGAGGCCCCGAACGGTTCGAATGCGATGCACTGCCCGAAGTATGCCCGATCGCCTTTGTCCCCCACGCGGTTCACGCCGAGGGCATAGGCCTCATCCTCGATGGCCCGTGGCGCAGCAGGTCATCCTGAAGGGCGCCCTTCGCCATTTCTGAAGAGGCGCCGGCCAGTTGGCGACGACGACGTAGCAGTCGGTCTGGAGCGCGGCGGGCAGAACCAGTCGCCGGTCCGGAGGTCGTCGCAGACGAACGGGGTCACCCGAAGGTCATCGACCTGGAACGTCACGGGCCGATCGCCGGCGACGTAGCGGTCCGCCTCGCCACCGGGAGAGGACGGGTGCACCTTGTCGTAGGCGGCGGTCGATCCATCGGGCGCGGCGACGAGGAAGCGGTTCACGGGCGCGGGGCACCCCACGGACCCGCACGCGAACGACCCGCCCGCCCAGATTCCGTGAGACGTCGCCTGCCGGCAGAGGAACGTTGTGGTCGTGCCGTCCTCGGCTTCGGCGACGCGTTCCGTCGCCATCGAGAAGCCCGTCGCGAACATCTCGGGCAGCAGCACGAGCCGGGCCCCGGCGTCGGTCGCCGCGGTGATGCGGTCGCCGAAACGTTCATGGTTGGCTGGGGCGTCCTCCCAGACGATGTCGCACTGGATCGGTGCGATTCTTACCCTCGCCCGTTCCTGGATCATCTTGAAACGGCCGGGCCGTCAGCGCGCCCGCCAGTGGTCTCCCCGGGCGGGTCCCGGACTCGCCGTGCGCGCCCGATCGCGATGCCCGAACCGCTCCTGCGTGGGCCGATCGGCGGTGGCGTCCGTCGCGTCCCCGCGCCGTGCAACGATGCGGCCATGGAGTCGACGAGGGTCGACCGCTGGCTCTGGGCAGTGCGGATCTACAAGTCCCGCACCGAGTCGACCGAGGCTTGCCGCAGCGGGCACGTGCGGGTCAACGGCGCCCGCGCGAAGCCGGCCACCAGCGTGAGAACGGGCGACCGTGTCACGGCGCGGGCCAGTGGACGCGAGCGAATTCTCGAGGTCGTCGAGGTGATCGACAAGCGGCTCGGGGCGCCGATCGCCGCCGCCTGCTTCATCGATCACACGCCGGCGGAGCCCCCGGGCGGCGCTGAATCGGCTGGCTTCGTTCGGGATCCCGCGAGCGGACGTCCGACGAAGCGGGATCGCCGCCGGCTCGACCGCGCGCGGGGACGCTGACCGCGTCGGATCTTGTCATGGTGGACCGTCGGCGACCCGGCGCGGTGTCGGCACGGCCTCGCCGGGATGGTCCGGCGCCAGGTCCGTCGCGTCAGAGTCTCGGCACGGGTCCCAGGACCAGCCCCGCGCCCGAGCCGAACTCGCGGTAGTTGGCGACGCGGAAGAACCTGTCAGGGTCGCTGCGCAGTACGAGCAGGAGATTGGTCCAGATGTCTTCGAGCGGAAGCGACTGATACGCACAGGGAACGACGCAGAGAGAGAATTCGCGGCCGTCGTTCCGGTGATAGCGCAGGTTGTAGAGATTGCCGAGTTCGACCATCCCGTCGGAGACGGGCACCTTGAAACGGCCGTGGTCGCGCCACGAGATGAGCTGGTTCTCATCGAGGAGGGACTCGAGCAGCCAGCGTGCCGCGATCCGGCTCGTCGACGTGCGGGCCCGCGCCGGGCTGTCGCGCGGACGCGTCCGGCCCCGTGCGACACCGCTGGCGGTGTCGCGTGACGGTCCTCGGCGTTCTCGTTCGACGAGCGCCAGCGTCACCCGAACCTCGTCGCTGATCTCGCAAGGGCCGAAGAGGTCGGCGGCCCGGCGACACCCCGACCCCCTGCGCTCGGAGACGAGGACGAGGAGCTCCCCGTCGTGGCCGCCACCGACGACCTCGACGAGGAGACCCCGCCCGGGCAGTTCCTCTACGGGTTGCAGCGACGGCAAATCAACCGCCCTGGATGGGACGCACCCAGATGATCTCGTCCGCCTGCGGATTGAACTCGCGGACCCGCGAGGCCGTGGTCTGTGGCTCGTTCCGTTCGAAGGCGAGCTTGCCCTCGGAGGCGAGCTCCCCGAAGAGGCTTGCCGCCTTGGCGAGCGCCTCGTCGTCGCTCACGTCCCAGAGGACCTCGGTGTCACCGCTGCTGTCCAAGATTCGCATCACGCCCATCACCGGCTCCTTTCGCTCGTGCAGCACACTATCGAACACCTGTTCGATTGGGGAGCGCAAGGGGGCATCCTGTGGATCTGCCCCCACCAGGAAAGACGCGGCCGCTTCGCGCCGGACAGCCGGGTCGCGCATGCCATCCCGGGGGCGATGGGCGATGGGCGATGGGCGATCGTCGAACGGCGTCGACGGGAAGACAGCTCCGGGGGGACGTGAAGATCCGCGCATCGCGGCTCTCAGATTCTGTAGCGTGTACCGTTCGAGCATTCCCTGTGCAATGAGTGCGCCGGGACCAATCGCCTGACCGACAAGGGGGGCCTTATGGCCGAAACGAGTTTCGATATCGCTCGATGGAGCAAGAACGACCGCATCGTCGGGGTCGCGACCCTGGTGCTGTTCATCTCACTGTTCCTGTCGTGGTTTGGCTGGACCTACTTGGGCTTCGGATACACCTGGAACGCATTGTCGGGCCACGGATACCTCTACATCGTCCTGATTCTTTGCTTGGCGATCCTCGCCTACCTTGTGGTCCGCGCACTCTTCGACGAGATGCCGGTCAAGCTGCCGGTCAAGCACGAGACGCTCCTGTACGTCGCGACGGCGATCAACTTCCTCCTCGTGCTGATTGGATTTCTTGACAAGCCGGGCGGCGTGGGATGGCGATTCGGGGCTTTCATCGGCCTCATCGCCGCGATCGTCGCGGTCGCCCCGTTCGTGATGCCGTTCGTCAAGAAGCTCCAGGGCTCGAAGTCCTCATAGGGTGCCGTTGGCGCCTCGTGCGCCTCCGGTCGGTCGCATGACGTTCCAGGAGAGGCGAGATTGGGCGTCCGCTTCTCCGGATGCCGCCCTTGTCATCGCCACCCGCGTTCCCGTGGGTGGCGATGGCGCGTCTGCGGCCCAACGGTTTGTGTCCGGGTGCCCGGTCGCGGTCCTTGCCATCGAGTCCGGCCCGTCCCGACGACCCCACAGGCGCGCCCGGATCAACTCGTGGAACCCTGCTGTGGTGGACCGCAAGGGGAGTGTGACGGGTCGCGGCCCGGACCCCTTTTGCGTTGGGGTTCTGAACATTGCCATGGTATGAATGTTCGGTTTCAACCCCATGGAGGTGAACTGTGCGGCTCCTTCCTACTCGTCGTGTGCTCACGCTCGGCGCGACGCTCCTATCTGCAGTTTCTCTTCTTGCAATAGCGAACACAGCTGCGGCGAGCGGCGGGGGGTCGAAGATCCCGACGGCTCCGAAATCCAAGACGCTTGCCGCCGAGGTTCCCAAATCGGTGAGGGACAAGTCCTCCGTCGTCGTCGCGATGGATGCGACCTACGCGCCCGACGAGTTCGTGGCGGCCAACGGCAAGATCGTCGGCATGGACGCCGATCTCGCATACGCCATCGGTCAGGTGCTCGGATTGAAGATCACGCTCCAGAACGTGACATTCGCGACAATCCTCGTCGGCATGGGCGCCGGCAAATACGACCTTGGCATGTCGTCGTTCACCGACACGAAGGCCCGCGAGAAGGTCGTTAACTTCGTCGACTACTTCAGCGCCGGTGAGGCGTTCTACGTCCCGGCCAACAGCAAGCTCAAGCTGAACGGCCTGAAGACACTCTGTGGGCACTCGGTGTCAGTCGAGCTCGGTACGACCGAGGCGACCGACGCCCAGTCCCAGGCGAAGAAGTGCAGCGTCAGTATCGGTACCTACCAGACCCAGAGCGAGGCCAACCTCGCCGTCTCCTCGGGCACTCAGCAGATCGGCTTTGCGGACTCGCAGGTGGCCGCGTACATCGTCGCCCAGTCCAAGGGCCAGTTCAAGCTCGACGGCCCGGCGTTCGAGACGGCGCCCTACGGGATCGCGGTGCCGAAGAACGGCATGGCGAAACCGGTGCTCGGGGCGGTCAAGGTGCTCATGGCCGACGGGATCTACACGAAGATCCTCGACAAGTGGGGCCTCGAGTCGGGCGCGATCACCAAGCCCGTCCTCAACGGCGCGACCAGCTAAACGGTCGTCGTGCGTTCCGGCTGATCCGACGTAGCCGCAGAAAGGCGCACGTCGTGACGTCGCCAAACCCGGCGGGCGCGCCCGAGGCGCGCCCGCCCGGAGGCGTAGTCACTGCGGTGCCCGTCCGTCATCCGGGGCGTTGGGTCGCCGGGGCGGTTGTTGTCCTTCTCGCGGCGATGCTCGTTCACACGCTCGCGTACTCGTGGACCGATCGCTACGGGCAGCACACGCCGCGCTATCAGTGGAACGTCATCGGCCAGTACTTCGCCGCGAAGCCGGTTCTTCTCGGACTCGAGATCACGATCGAGCTGACCGTGCTGGCGATGGTGATCGGCATCTTCCTCGGGATCGTGTTCGCCGTCATGCGTCTGTCGACGAATCCGCTCGTTTCCGGCGCGAGCTGGCTGTACATCTGGTTCTTCCGTGGCACTCCCGTTCTCGTCCAGGTTGTCTTCTGGAATTTCATTGCGTACCTGTATCCGCAGCTGACTCTCGGCATCCCTTTCGGCCCTGCGTTTTTCCACTTCAGTGCGAACGCTGTGGTGACGCCTTTCGTTGCCGGCGTGATCGCCCTCGGTCTCAACGAGGGCGCCTACATGTCCGAGATCGTCCGGGCGGGGATCCTGTCGGTCGACGAGGGCCAGACCGAGGCCGCCCACGCCCTCGGGATGACGCGCGGGCAGACGCTGCGACGCATTGTGCTCCCCCAGGCGATGCGGGTGATCATCCCGCCGGCGGGGAACGAGACGATCTCGATGCTGAAGACGTCCTCGCTCGTGAGCGTCATCAGCGTTGCCGAGCTGCTGTTCTCGGTGGAGCTCATCTACTCACGGACATACGAGATCGTGCCGATGCTCATGGTCGCGTGCATCTGGTACCTGATCGTGACCACGATCCTCTCGATCGGCCAGTACTACGTGGAACGTCATTTCGCGAAGGGTGCGTTGCGCGAACTGCCGCCCACGCCTTACCAGCGGCTGCGCCGACGCGTCGCCGTGTTCACCCTGAGCCAGGAGAACACAATCCTGCAGATCGATTCGCTCGGCCGTCCGGGACCGGGGCAGTAGCGATGTGGTCCGGTAAACTCGCCGTGCAGGCGGAGGGCGTACGCAAGTCGTATGGTCGTTTCGAGGCGCTGCGCGGGATCGACCTCGAGGTCGCGAAGGGGCAGGTGACCTGCCTCATCGGACCGTCGGGTTCGGGCAAGAGCACCCTGCTCCGGTGTATCAACCACCTCGAGAAGGTCACCTCCGGCCGGTTGTCGGTCGATGGCGACCTCGTCGGCTACCGGCAGCACGGTGGCCGACTCTACGAGCTGCGGGACAAGGAGATCTGCGCCAAGCGGGCCCAGATCGGCATGGTCTTCCAGCGGTTCAATCTGTTCCCGCACATGACCGCGATCGAGAACGTCGCCCTCGGCCCGATCTGCGTCAAGCGCGAGGCGAGGTCAGTCGCCGAGGAGCGGGCGCGAAAGCTCCTCGACCGGGTCGGGCTCGCCGACAAGGTGGCGAGCTACCCGAGCCAGCTCTCGGGCGGCCAGCAGCAACGGATCGCCATCGCGAGGGCGCTCGCGATGGAGCCGAAGCTCATGCTCTTCGACGAGCCGACCTCGGCCCTCGACCCCGAGCTCGTCGGTGAGGTGCTCGACGCAATGCGTACGCTCGCCGAAGAGGGGATGACGATGATCGTCGTGACCCACGAGGTTGGCTTCGCCCGCGAGGTCGCCGACGCCCTCGTCTTCATGGACGAAGGCGTTGTCGTCGAGACGGGTCAGCCGCGGGAGATGCTCGCCAGCCCGAAGAACGAGCGGACGCGTTCATTTCTCGCCAAGGTACTGTAGGCGCCGCTTCGGTTTCCTTCGCGGGCACTGACGCGCACGAGTGGAGGTTGAACGGGGAGGCGAACGGCGAACCGGTTCGTGCCGGGCGAGCGTTCCGGCGGGTTCGTCGTCAGTCGGCGGGTTCGCCGTCGTCGATCGCGGTCAGCTCGGCGGTCGTTACCACGGCGAGGGGCAGGGCTACGCCGTGCGGCACCCGTGGCGGGTCTCCCGACGCCGCCGCGACCGGGCGCGCCTGCGTGAGGCGTGTCCCTCGCCTGCGGACGATCAGACCCTGGGAGATCGCCACGCCGACGAGCACGACGACCGCGCCGACCGGTTCGTTCCAGACGATCGCCTCGCCGAGGACGGTGATCCCGAGAACCGTCGAGAAGATCGGGATGACGTACGTGACGAGAGACGAGTTCGTCGCACCCGCCTCGCGGATGATCGAGTAGTTGAGGATGTAGGCGATGCCGGTCCCGAATGCGCCCAGCGCTAGAACGCTGAGGAGACTCGCCGCGCCGACGTGCGCCGGCATTCTCGCGAGCAGCGGGGAGACGAGGACCAGTTCGGCGGTCGCCGCGATGAGCTGACCGGCGGCGAGTCCGGTCGGCGAGGCGGAGGACTTCGTAACGAACCGGCGCGCGTAGGGGATGCCGAGCCCGTAGCAGACGGAGGCGCCGAGGCAAGCGAGGTCCCCCGAGAGATGGCCCCCTGAAAGGCCGTTCCAGGCGCCGAACACGACGGCGACCCCGAGGAAGCCGATGACGAGCCCGGACACCTTCGACGGCGTCAGGCGCTCGGAAGGGACGAGCAGGAAGGCCACGGGTACGACGAAGAGCGGCGTCGTCGCGTTGATGATTCCCGCCGACAGCGAGGGGATCCGCTGCTCACCCCAGGCGAGGAGGGTGTACGGGACGGCGTTCAGCAGCAGACCCGCGACCGCAAGGTGCCCCCAGAGGCGAACTCCGCGCGGGAATGGCTGGTGCCTGGCGAGGAGAACGGCACCGAGGGTCGCCGCGCCGACGGCGACCCGGATGCTGGAGACCTCGAACGGGTCGAACGATCGGACGCCGACCTTGATGAAGAAGAAGCTCGTGCCCCATATCGCGCTGAGCAGCAGGGCGCGTGCCTGCCATGTCCACCGGATCGTCCCGAGCTGCCGCACCTCATTCCTCCGGTGCGTGGACACGGACGAGCCCGACGGTCGGCAGGTCCACAATCGTCAGGAATTGCACCTTCATACGAACACCGTTCACGGCGTCTGGGTGACCTCGGCCGGCCCTGGCGGCGGGCGTCATGACCCGGTTCATGCCACGCCCGGGGGGCTTCGCCCCCAGGGCCACGACCAATCCTACGGGATGGACCGCGACGGCTGGATGGCCCCGGCGGAGCGAGCGCGGGTCGAATTCCGGTCGTCGCGGGCGGCGCCCCTGGACGGCCGCCGGTCGCTCGTCCAACATGGATGTCGGAAGACGGTTGTGCATCCGGCGGTGCGATCCCCGGAACGGCGGACCGCGAGGAGGCAGAGATGCTCGATGCCACTGCGAAGGCACTTGCCAAGGGGAAGAACTTCGCCGCGTTCACGACGATGCTGCCAAGTGGTCGGCCGATGACCCATGTCATGTGGGTCGATGCCGATGACGACCATCTGCTCGTCAACACCGAGGTGCACCGCACGAAGTTCAGGAACGTGGAGTTGAACCCGGTCGCGACCGTGACGGTGATGGACGCCTCGAACCCGTACCACTACGCGGAAGTGCGGGGCCGGGTCGTCGAGTGTGTGCGGGGGCCAGAGGCCCGGGCGCACATCGACCGGCTCGCCGAGAAGTACACGGGGAAGCCCTACGCCAACAGGATCGAGAGCGAGCGGGTGATCCTCAAGATCGCCCCGGAGCGCCAGGTCGTGCACTAGCCGGCACGGCCGGGGACGCGGGCCGCGCCGAAGCGGAGCCCGGGTCGCACTCGTTCGCCCGGCCGATCCGAACCGGGACCGCCGCTCGTTAGGCTCGCGGCGTGGACATCGACCAGGCATTGCAGTTCGTCGCCGAGAACCACCGTGCCGTGCTCGCCACGACCCGGTCCGACGGGAAGGTCCAGCTCTCCCCGGTCGCCGCCGGCGTCGACGCCGGAGGGCACGTCGTCGTTAGCTCGCGTGAGACGGCGATGAAGACGATCAACGTGAGAAGGACGCCGTATGGGTCGCTCTGTGTCTTCACGGAGCGGTTCTTCGGCGAGTGGGTCCAGGTCGAGGGGGATATCGAGGTCGTGTCCCTCCCGGCGGCGATGGTGGGACTCGTCGACTACTACCGGCGGATGTCGGGCGAGCATCCCGACTGGGACGAGTACCGGGCGACGATGGAGAAGGACCGCCGGGTGCTCCTGCGGATGACCGTGAGACGCGCCGGGCCGAACCGGTCCGGCTGACAGGATCCGGTCGGCGTCGTAGCGTCCCGGGTCTCGAGGGAAAGGAGACGCCATGACGGTGCTTGAGACGCGGGCGCTCGGCGAGACGGGCATGGAGATCACCCGGGTCGGGTTCGGTGCCTGGGCCGCCGGTGGCGGCGGGTGGAGCTTCGGCTGGGGTCCGCAGGACGACGCGGCGTCGATCGCCGCGATCCGCCACTCCGTCGAGCTCGGCGTCAACTGGATCGACACCGCCGCGGCGTACGGCCTCGGCCACAGCGAGGAGGTCGTCGCCGCCGCGCTCGAGGGCTTCGCGCCCGCCGACCGGCCGTTGGTCTTCACCAAGTGCGGCACGATCTTGGATCCCCGCGACCCGATGGCTCCGCCCCGCCGTGTCGGTGACCCGGCGAGCGTGCGCCGCGAGGTCGAAGCGAGCCTGCGCCGGCTACGGGTCGATCGGATCGACCTCTTCCAGATGCACTGGCCGGCCGAGGACGGGACGCCCCTCGAGGCGTACTGGGAGGTGTTCCTCGAGTTGCGCGACGAGGGCGTCATCGCCGCGGCGGGGCTGTCGAACCACGGAGTCGCGCTGCTCGAATCGGCCGAGGCGCTGGGGCACGTCGACTCGGTCCAGCCGCCGTACTCGCTGATCAAGAGGCGTGCCGGTGCCGACGTCATCCCCTGGTGCGCCGCGCACGGGACCGGGGTCGTGGTCTACAGCCCGATGCAGTCGGGGCTCCTGTCCGGCACGTTCAGCGCGGCGCGCGTCGCGACGCTTGCCGCCGACGACTGGCGTCGCAGGAGCCCGGAGTTCTCGGGGGAAGTGCTGGAGAGGAACCTCGCCCTCGCCGAGGCGTTGCGGCCGATCGCGGCGCGCTACGGCACCTCCGTTGGGACGGTCGCCATCGCCTGGACCCTCGCCACCCCGGGGGTCTCCGGCGCGATCGTCGGGGCACGCGAACCGTCGCAGGTCGACGGGTGGATCGCCGCGGCGGGTCTCACCCTCGGCAACGACGACCTCGCCGAGATCGCCACCGCCGTCGAGCGGGTCGGCGCGGGGGAGGGCCCGAGCCGGCCGTAGTGGCGGCGGACGCTCAGCGCTCCGCTGATTGCGCACCCCCGGCGGGGAGCTCCCCCGCCGCGGCGAGCGCGGCGATGAGGTGGGCCGCGCACGACGTCACCGCCTTGGCCGTCGGGACGTGGAGGCACTCGTCCGGGACGTGCGCGTTCGACCCGGGTCCGAGCAACCCGGTCGTGATGAGCTGGGCCGCCGGATAGCTGCGGGCGAGCGAAGTCACGGAGGGGATCGATCCGCCCATGCCGAACGAGCGCGGCGGATTGCCGAAGCAGGCGAATGAGGCGTCGTCGACCGCCGTTTCGAGCCAGGCGGGGAGGTCGGACGCGACCCAGCCCGACGCAGCCTGCTCGATCCGGACCGAGACGGCGGCACCCGACGGGGGATCGCTCATCAGCACCCCCCGCAGCGCCTCGGCCACCTCGAGGGCGTCGGCGGCAGGTGGGGTCCGCAGGGAGAGCTTGAGCGTCGTCGACGGGCGGAGCACGTTGCCGGCGGCTCCGACGGGGGGGAGGCCCGCCGCCCCGGTGACCTCGAGCGCGGCGCGCCACGACAGGCGGGCGAGGCGGGACGCCGCGCCGGTGCCCTCGAGCTCGACGCCGGGAAGGACGGGGAAGCACCCCACGGCGTCGTCCCCGAACTCGGCGGCGACCTGCTCGATCTCGCGCTGCCGGCTGGGCGGGACCCCGACGTCGCAGCCGGCCACGAGCACCTTGCCGGTCGCCGCCTCCTCGACGCGCTCGAGGAGCTCCCGCACGATGCGGAACGACGAGGGGACGACGCCGCCGGACATCCCGCTGTGGACGCCCTTGGTCATCACGTCGACCCGAAGGATCGCGTTGATCGAGCCGCGCAGCGAGGTGGTGAGCCAGAGCCGGTCATAGCTCGCGCAGCCCGAGTCGAGGCTGAGGACCAGGCCGAGCTGGCCGATGCGCCCGGCGAGGGCGTCGAGGTGCGCCTCGAGGTCGGGGCTGCCGCTCTCCTCGCTCGCCTCGATGAGCACGAGGACGCGCCCGTGCGGCGCACCCACCGCTTCAAGGGCCTCCACGGCGCCGAGGGCGGCGAACACGGCGTAGCCGTCATCGGCGGCCCCCCGCCCGTAGAGGAGGTCGCCGACCCGGCAGGCCCTGAACGGGTCGAGGCCGTCCCGCCACGCGCCGAGCGGAGGCTGCTTGTCGAGGTGGCCGTAGACGAGGGTCGTGGCGGTGCGCTCGCCGGTCGTCGCCCCGACGTCGGCAAGGACGCACGGCGTGCGACCCGGGAGCCGCACGACCTCGGCCGTGCAGTCGGCGAGCGCGCGCCTGGTCGCCCAGGCGCGCAGGAGCTCGGCCGCCTCGTCGATCCGCCCGCCGACCGCCCAGTCCCGGTCGAATTCGGGCGAGAGGCAGGGGATGGCGACGTACTCGGACAGGGCGCTGAGCGCGTCGGCCTCCCAGTGTCGTTCGACGAACGGCACGATCCCGGACAAGTCGGTGTTGCTCAACAGGGACCACCTTCCTGGGCGTGAAGCGAGATCGGGCACGAGATGCGGCGAGCGGCGGGCGGTACCTTCCCGGCCTGGCGGGTCGCCGGTGAGCCGGCGACGTCGCGGCGCGAGTCGGATCCGGACGGACGGAACGTCAAAACCACGCCGCCAGTTGTAGCGCAGCACGACGCCGGCCCTTCGGCGAGAATGGGCCCGTGGCCCCCCGCCCGCTCTCCGCGATCGTCCTCGCCGCCGGTGAGGGGACGCGGATGCACTCGGCGACGCCGAAGCCGCTCCATCCCCTGTGCGGGCGGCCGATGGTCCTCCACGTGCTCGACGCTCTGGCCGAGCTGCCGATCGACCGGGTCGTCGTCGTCGTCGGATTCCACTCCGCCGACGTGGTGAAGGCGGTGCAGGCCGAGGCGCCCCGGGGACTGAGGACCGAGTTCGTCGAGCAGGCCCAGCCGCTCGGGACGGGTGACGCCGCCGCTGTGGCGCTCACCGGATTCGAGGCGGGCGTCGACCTCGCCGACGGCGACCTCGTGATCCTGCCGGGCGACACGCCGCTCCTGCGCCCGGCGACGCTCGCCGCGCTCGTGCGAGCCCACCGGGAGAGCGGCGCCGCGGCGACCCTGCTCACGGCCCGGGTCACCGATCCCACCGGGTACGGGCGCGTCGTCCGTGCGAGCGACGGCAACGTCGCCTGCCTGGTCGAGGATGCCGACGCGAGCGAGGACGAGCTCGGGATCGACGAGGTCGCGACGTCGATCTACTGCTTCCGCCATGGGGTGCTCGCACCGACGCTGCGCCGCCTGTCGCCCGCCAACGCGCAGGGCGAGTACTACCTCACCGACACGATCGCCGTGCTCGACAGCGCCGGATACGGGGTCGCGACGTTCGTCGTGCCCGATCCCGCCGAAGCCGCGGGGGTGAACGACCGGGTCCAGCTCGCCGCGGCGGAGGCGGTTCTGCGCGGGCGCCTGAACGAACGGTGGATGCGACGGGGCGTCACGATGACCGATCCGGGCCGGACCTACCTTGACTCGGGAGTCATGCTCGCCGAGGAGGTCACGCTGCGACCGGGCGTGATCCTCGAGGGCACGACCTCGGTCGGCCGGGGTGCCGTCCTCGGACCGGACTGCCACCTCGTCGACTGTGCGGTGGGCGCCGGGGCGAGGGTCGCCCAGACGGTCGCCCGCAAGGCGACGATCGGCGAGGGGGCAGTGGTCGGGCCCTTCGCCTTCCTCGGCGAGGGGAGCCGTGTCGAGCCCCGGTCGACGACCGGGCCGTTCGTGACGATCGAGTTCGGCGACGAGGGCCGGTAACTTCCGATGGGAGAGGGGAAAAGGATGGAGCTCGTGCCGCGTCGGCGCCTCGAGTTGTTCAGCGGGAGATCGCACCCGGAGCTCGCCCAGGAGATAGCCGACAACCTCGGCGTCGCGCTCGGTGAGGCGAACCTCCTCGACTTCGCCGACGGGCAGATCCACTGCCGCTACGACGCCTCGATCCGCGGCTCGGACGTGTTCATCATCCAGACGCACGCCCACCCGGTGAACGACTCGATCATGGAGCAGCTGATCATGATCGACGCCGCCAAGCGGGCGTCGGCGCACCGGATTACGGCGGTCTGTCCCTACTACGGGTACTCCCGGCAGGACCGCAAGTCGACCGGACGTGAGCCGATCACGGCCAAGCTCATCGCCGACCTCCTGACCGCCGCAGGGGCGGACCGTGTCGTCAGCGTCGACCTGCACTCCGGACAGATCCAGGGCTTCTTCAACTTCCCCGTCGACCACCTCACGGCGCTGCCGGTCCTCTGCGACTACCTCGCCGAGCAGGATCCGCAGAAGCTGGTGGTCGTGTCGCCGGACGCCGGACGGGTGAAGGTCGCCGAGCGGTTCAGCCAGCAACTCGGCGCCGACCTCGCCTTCGTCCACAAGCGGCACCTGCCAAGCAAGGCGAACAGCGTCGAGGCCCGGGAGGTGATCGGTGTCGTGAAGGGTCGGCTTTGCGTGATCATCGACGACCTGATCGACACGGGCGGGACGATCCTGGGTGCCGCCGAGCGCCTGAGGAACGCGGGCGCGACCGACGTCTGGGCGATGGCGACGCACGCCGTGCTCTCCGATCCGGCCCTCGAGCGGTTGCGGGGCGACACGATCAGCCGGGTCATCGTGACGAACACCCTGCCCCTGCCGAAGGAGCGCTTGATCGACAAGATCCAGGTGCTCTCCGTCGCGCCGGTGATCGCCGCCGCGATAGACGCGGTGTTCGAGGACACCTCCGTCTCTGGCATCTTCGGGGGGACCAACCTGTCCTGAATGGTCGGGGCGGCACCGGTTCGGGTCGCGACGGCTCCCGGGAATCGCTCGTCCCGGCCCGCCCGCACCCGGGCCAGTTCCGGCCCGTGCGACGGGCGCCTAGACTCGCCGCCGGAACGTGCCGTGTCGCGGCCCACCCCTGGTGGCCTGGTGCAGACGCGGCCGTGATCGACCGGCTGGAGCCCCGAGGAGCGCGTCAAGATGGATGAGATATCTCTCGCCGCAGAACCCCGCGGTGACAAGGGTTCACCCGCGGCCCGTCGTCTCCGGCTGGGCGGCCGGGTGCCCGGCGTCGTCTACGGCCACGGGGTCAAGCCGATTCCGGTGAGTGTCGACGAGCGGGCCCTCCGGGGCGCGCTGTCGACGGAGGCGGGGGCCAACGCGCTCATCGACCTCACGATTGGCAAGTCGCACCACCTCGCGCTGGCCCGCGAGCTCCAGCGCCACCCGGTGCGCCAGACGGTCGCCCACGTCGACTTCATCGTCGTGCGCCGCGACGAGATCGTCGCCGCCGAGGTCCCGGTGACCCTCGTCGGCGAGGCGCTCGCCGTGAGCCGCGCCGGCGGTACCGTCGAGCAACTGCTGCTGAGCGTCGGAGTGCACGCCAAGCCCGCCGACATCCCGCGCGTGTTCGAGGTTGACATCAGCGATCTCGAGATCGGCGACGCGATCCGCCTCGCCTCGGTCGCCGTCCCCCCGGGTGTGACGCTCGACGCCGATCCGGAGTCCCCGGTCGTCGTCGGGCATGCCGCCCGCGTCGAGGTCGTCGAGGCGCCCGCCGAGGAGGAGGGCGCCGTCCCGACCGAAGCGGCGGAGGAGACCCCGACTGACGAAGCCGCCGGGAGCTGACGACGGCGCTCCTCGGCCGGCGCGCCGGGCGCGCGAGGACCGGTGCGCCCGCCGACGTCCTCGCGGTCGGACTGGGCAACCCCGGAATCGAGTACGCGCACTCCCGCCACAACGTCGGTGCCGACGCCGTGGCGCTGATCGCGCAGCGCCACGGCGTCGTCCTGCGCGCCGAGCGCGGGACCTCAGCCCGGGCATGTGAGGTCGTCGTCGGCAGCCGCCGTCTCGCCCTGGCGATCCCGGTCACCTACATGAATGACTCCGGCGTCGCGCTGGCGGGGCTCACCCGCCGGTTTTCGGTTGCCGACCCGGCGTCGCTCGTCGTCGTGCACGACGAGCTCGACCTCCCGGTCGGCGTCGTCCGGGTGAAGCGTGGCGGGGGCACGGCGGGGCACAACGGCCTGAAGTCGGCCGAGCAGTACCTCGGCACGCTCGAGTTCATCCGCGTCCGGATCGGCATCGGCAAGCCCCCCGGGCGCATGCCCGGAGCGGACTACGTCCTGCACCGGCCCTCGGCCGCCGAGTCGGAGCTCCTCTCCGTCGCGGTCGAGCGCGCCGCCGACGCCGTGGAGATCCTCTTCGACTCGGGACTGGAGGCCGCGATGGGCTCCGTCAACGCCGGGGGATGACCGGACCGCTCTGGCCGCTCGTTGGCGCGCTGCGCGCCGAGCCGGCGCTGGCCGAACTGCTCTCCGTGGGGGACTCGGCGGTCGCGGTGGCCGACCCGGCCCGCGCCTTCGTGCTCGCCGGCTTGGCGTCGCTCGGATCGGCGCCCGTGATGCTCGTTGCGACCCCGACCGGCGTCGAGGCCGAGCGTATCGCCCACGACCTCGCCGTCTTCTACGCGGCGGACCGAGTCGCCGTGCTGCCCGCCTGGGAGACGCTTCCGTTCGAGCGGATCTCGCCGGCCTCAGAGACGATGGGGAGCCGCCTGCGGACGATCTGGCGGCTCGACCAGGCGCACGGCTCGGGGGACGCCGGGGGGGCGCAGGCAACGCTCGTCGTCGTCGCTGCCGTCCGGGCGCTCCTTCAGCGGCTTGCGGCGACCGCCTCTGAGGCGGCGCCGGTCGTGATCCGCAGGGGAGGCGAGGTCGATCCCGTGCGGCTCGTTGCCGATCTCGTCGCCGCCGGCTACCGCCGGGAGTACCAGGTAGAGCACCGCGGCGAGGTGGCGGTGCGCGGCGGCATCGTCGACCTGTTCCCCTCGACAGCCGACAACGGCGTGCGCGTCGACTGCCTCGGGGATGTCGTCGAGCGGCTCACCGTCTTTGACGTCGTCGACCAGCGCAGCGTGGCCGACCTCGACGAGGTCGAGGTGTTCGGCTGCCGGGAGCTCCGTGTCTCCGAGGCACGTCGGGCCGTCGCCGCCAGCCTCGCTACGACCGCCCCGTTCGCCCGGGAGCAGTTCGCACGGATCGCCGAGGGGGAGGTCTTCGACGGCCTCGAGTCCTTCCTTCCGTGGCTCGACGCCGAGGAGCGCCTCATGACCGACCTTCTCGAGCCGGCCGACCGGATCGTGCTGATCGAGCCGCGGCGGATGCGCGACCGCGCTGTCGAGATCCTCGACGAGGAGTCGGCACTGGCAACCTCGCTCGCCGAGACCTGGCGTGGCGCCGGCTCGCCGGCCGGCGAGGCTCAGCCAGCCTTCCCGGCGCTGCACGCCGGTTTCGACCGGCTGCTCGCCGCGACGCCGGCCCGGGTCACCTCGCTGCTCGCGACCGCCGAGGGACCGGATACTGAGACGATCCGGGTCGGGGGCTGGCCCCAAGCGCTCGGCGACGTGGCACCGCTCGCTCGCCGCGTCGGCGAGCTCGGGCGGGCAGGCGTCGTCGTCGTCGCCGCCGAGGGCGCCGGGAGCGCGGCCAGGATCGCCGAGGTCCTCGACGAGGCTGGCGTCACCGTCGACCGGCTTTTCGCGACGCCGGTCGACGCCGAGGCGCTCACCCGCGCGCTGCACCATCCAGGGGTCCATGCCGTTGTGGCGTCGGTCGACCGGGGTTTCGTGCTCGAAACCGCCCATGTCGCCGTGCTCGCCGAGAGCGACCTCACCGGCCGGCACCGCCCGCACCGGGTGCCCCGGGCGCGGGCCCGCCCGGTCGAGGGATTCTTCGACGACCTCGCCGTCGGAAGCTACGTCGTCCACCGCGTCCACGGCGTCGCCCGCTACGGCGGCATGGTGCGCCGCGGCATCGCCGGCACCGAGCGCGACTACCTCCTCCTCGAGTACCGGGGCGGGGACCGCCTCTACGTGCCCTCGGACCAGATCGACGCCCTCACGCCGTACACGGGGGGAGAGCACCCCTCGCTCAGCCGGCTGAACGGCAACGACTGGCAGCGGAGCCGCGCCCGCGTCCGCCAGGCAGTGCGCGCCATCGCCCAGGAGCTCGTCGTCCTGTACCGGCGTCGCCTCGCCTCGCCCGGCCATGCCTTCGCCCCCGACTCCCCCTGGCAGGCCGAGCTCGAGCAGTCCTTCCCCTATCCCGAGACCGCCGACCAGCTGCGCGCCGCGGCAGAGGTGAAGGCGGACATGGAGCTCCCAGTTCCCATGGACCGCCTCGTCTGCGGCGACGTCGGGTTCGGCAAGACCGAGGTCGCCGTGCGCGCCGCCTTCAAGGCGGTGCAGGACGGGATGCAGGTCGCCGTGCTCGTGCCGACCACGATCCTCGCCCGGCAGCACCATCAGACGTTCGCCGACCGTTTCGCTCCCTATCCGGTGCGGGTCGAGATGCTCTCGCGCTTCCTCACGGCGGCCGAGGCGGCGGCGGTCGTCCGCGGGATCTCTGACGGGTCGGTCGACGTGGTGGTCGGCACGCACCGGCTGCTCGCCGACGACGTGCGGTTCCACCGGCTGGGCCTGCTCGTCGTCGACGAGGAGCAGCGCTTCGGGGTTAACCAGAAAGAGGCGATCAAGAAGCTGGCGATCGGGGTCGACGTGCTGACGCTGACGGCGAACCCGATCCCGCGCACCCTCGAGATGGGGCTCACGGGGATCCGGGACCTCTCGGTCATCGACACGCCCCCGGCCGAACGCCAGCCGATCCTCACCTACGTCGGCGAGGAGGACGACCGCGCCGTGGCCGAGGCGATCCGCCGGGAGCTCCTGCGCGAGGGACAGGTCTTCTTCGTCCACAACCGCGTGCAAGGGATCGAGGCCGTGGCGGCCCGCGTCGCCGCCCTCGCGCCCGAGGCGCGTGTCGCCATCGCCCACGGACAGATGGACGAAGGCAGCCTCGAGCGGACCGTCGTTGACTTCGCCGAGGGCCGCTACGACGTCCTTGTCTGCACGACGATCATCGAGTCCGGGATCGACATGCCCGCGGTGAACACCCTCGTTGTCGACCGAGCCGACCTGTTGGGCCTCGGTCAGCTCCACCAGCTGCGCGGGCGGGTGGGCCGCTCGTCGTCGCGGGCCTACGCCTACCTGTTCCACCCCCGGGACCGTGTCCTTGCCGAGCAGGCGTACGAACGGCTGCGCACGATCGGCGAGCACACCGAGCTCGGCTCGGGGTTCAAGATCGCGATGCGCGACCTCGAGATCCGCGGCGCCGGCAGCCTGCTCGGCACCGACCAGTCCGGACACATCGCCGCCGTCGGCTACGACCTCTACGTCCGCATGGTCGCCGAGGCCGTTGCCGAGCTGAAGGGTGAGGAGATCCGCGAGCCCACCGAGGTCCGGCTCGACGTGCCGCTGCAGGCCAACCTGCCGGCTGACTACGTCGGCCGGGAGGACCTCCGCCTCGAGGCCTACCGCCGGCTCGCCGCCGTGCGGGACCTGGCCGAGGTCGACGACATCGGAGCCGAGTGGCTCGACCGCTATGGTCCGCTGCCACCGCCGGCGGCGGCGCTCCTCGAGGTCGCCCGCCTGCGCGCCGAGTGCATCCATGCCGGCGTGACCGAGTTGACCGTCGTCCCGGTGCGGCCCGGCTCGGTCGGACCGGGGCGGCCCGGGGAGGCGGTCGCCCGCCTCGCGCCGATCCGCCTGCCGGCCTCGGCGCGGGTCCGGCTCAGAAGGCTGGCGCCGCGGGCGATCCTGAAAGAGGACCCCCCGCAGCTCGTCGTGCCGCTCGCCGCCGGGCCGGGACTCGCCGCCGACCTCGCGGCGCTGCTCGCCGCTCTCGTCCCGGCGGGGGCAGACGAGCCGGGGCGGGCGTGAATCGGTTGGCTTGGCACCCGAGCGGCCCGTACCATCGGCGAAGCGTGCGCAGGATCTGTGTTCTCCTTTGTCTCGCCGTCGGCGCGGCCTCGGCACTCGGCGCCTGTGACGCGCAGTTCACGCCTTACGCGGCCCGCGTGAACGGGGTGGACGTCGCGCAGTCGACGCTCGACGCCGCGCTCGACTCGGTGGCGGCCGACCCGGGTTACCGGTGCCTGATCGAGGCGGAGTCCGGGAGCGCTTCCGCCGTCTTCGGCGCTGGCTCGCACACCTACAGCGCGGCGTTCGCGGCCAGCTCCCTCTCGTTCCTCATCGAGGCCGATGCCATCCAGGCCGCGGTCGACCGGCGCTCGCTCGCCTCGGGATCGGTCGTTGGGAAGGTTGTGATGCAACAGCTCGGGCAGGCTTACACGCCGCCGTCGGGGTCATCGTGCCGTCTCACCGGCGCCACGATCCTCGCCGACCTCGCGGGGCCGTATCTCGCCGACCTCGTCAGGTTGCAGACCGACGTGGACGTGCTCGCCGCCCATGACACCGGCGTCTCGCTCTCCAACGCGGGGATCGCGCGCTACGAGCGGCACCACCGGGCCTCCACGACGCTCGACTGCACCTGGGTCATCGAGGTCGCCTCCGAGGCCAAGGCGTCGCAGCTGGCAATCGCCCTCGAGGGAGGCGTCAGCTTCGCCAAGGTCGCCCGGGACAACTCGCTGAACGCCGCCTCGGCCGCGAAGGGGGGTTACCTGGGCTGCGTCCTGCCCGCGAGCCTGGCGCACCCGCTCAATACGACCGTCGCGCGCCTCCCCGTGGGCAAGCTCTCGGCCCCGATCGTTTTCGGGAAGTACTGGCTGCTGCTGAAGGTGACCCGCCGCCCGGCCGCACCCGCGGCTGAGGCGGCGCTCGCGGTGATCGACGCCGGCATGACCGCCGCCAACCGGCAGCTCGGCGCGGTCGTCAGCGCCGCGCGGGTCTCGGTCGATCCCGCTTACGGGACCTGGGCGAAGGTCGACGGCACGTGGCAGGTGCGCCCACCCGCGGGCCCGCCGCTCCGACTCGTGCCGAACCCCTCGGCGGTCGGCGCCGGCGGCTCGCTCGGAGGCTAGGTGGGCGGGGCGGCGGGACCGGACGGGGTCGGCCGACCGCGGCCGGCGGTCACCGTCGTCGGCCTCGGACCGGCGGGCCCCGAGTTCCTCACGGCGCAGGCTTCCGCGGCCATCGCCGCTCTCCCGATCCTCTACGTGCGGACCGCCCGGCACCCGGCGGCCGGACCGCTCGTCGCCGACGGTGCGATCGCCCTCGACCACCACTACGAGCGAGCCGCCACCTTCGCCGAGGCCTACGCCGGCATCGTCGAAGAGGTGGTCGCGGCGGCGACGGCCGGAGGCCGTGTCGGCTACGCGGTGCCGGGCTCGCCATACGTGCTCGAGGCGACGGTGCGGGCGCTCGTCGCCGACGAACGCGTGACGGTCGACGTGGTGGACGGGATGTCGTTCTGCGACCTGGCCTGGCGGCGACTCGGCATCGATCCGGTCGAGTCGCGGGTCCGGCTCGTCGACGGCGAGCGCTTCGCCGTCGACGCCGCCCGTGACACCGGGCCCCTGCTCGTCGCCCACGTCTGGTCGCCCCCGATCCTCGCGGCGATCAAGCTGGCGGTGGCGTCTCCGCCGGCGACCGCCGTCGTGCTCCAGCGGCTCGGCTGTGCCGACGAGCACGTCGAGGAGATCGCCTTCTCGGCGATCGACCGCGTCGTGCCCGACCACCTCACCTGTCTCTACCTGCCCGAGGTCACAGAACCCGTCGGGTTCGAGCTCGCCCGGCTCGAAGCAGTCATTACGCGTCTGCGCGACGAGTGTCCCTGGGACGCCGCCCAGACCCACCGGTCGCTCGCCCACCACCTTGTCGAGGAGTGCTACGAGGCGATCGAGGCGATCGAGGAGCTGGGCGAGCCGCCGGACATCGCCGCCTCGGCGCATCTCGAGGAGGAGCTCGGCGACGTGCTCTGCCAGGTGCTGTTCCACTCGGAGATCGCGTGCCGCGAGGGCCTGTTCAGCCTGAGCGACGTGGCCCGGACCGCGCACGACAAGCTCGTCCACCGGCACCCGCACGTCTTCGGGGGCGTGGAAGGGGTGAACTCGGTCGACGCCGTCCTCACCCAGTGGGAGGAGCTGAAGCGACAGGAGAAGGGCAGGGAGAGCGTGATGGACGGGATTCCGGCGGGGCTGCCCTCCCTCGCCCTCGTCGCCAAGCTCGAGCGCAAGGCGGCCGGGGTCGGGCTTGGCTGGGGGGTGACCGGCGGGGCCCCCGCGGCGGCGACGGGGGTGGGCGACGACCTCGGCGGGCCCGACACCGAGGCACTCGCCGAGCTGCTGCTGGCGCTCACCCGCCAGGCGGCGGACCGGGGGATCGATCCCGAGGGGGCGCTGCGGCGGGCGGCGGCGCGCTTCCGGGCGCGCTGCGTGGACGCCGAGCGGCTCGCTGTGGCCGACGGCACCACGCTCGCGGCGACCGACGAGGCGGCGCGCCGGGCCTACTGGGAGGCGGCCGCTCCCGCCTGAGTCGCCCACCTGTCGGGCCGGTCTCCACTTTGGTAGCCTTTGAGCACATCTGTCACTTGGCTACCAGTCGGATCAGGAGAAACAGGTCTGTGGGCGCGATCGCCGAGCTCGACGCGATAGAGGTGCTCGACTCCCGGGGGAACCCGACCGTCGAGGTGACGTGTCTTCTCGACAGCGGGGCGGAGGGGCGGGCGATCGTCCCGTCGGGCGCGTCGACCGGCGAGTTCGAGGCAACCGAGCTGCGCGACGGGGGCCCCCGTTTCGGCGGCAAGGGCGTGCTCGTGGCCGTCGGTGCCGTCGCGGGGGAGATCGCCGAGGCGCTCGAGGGGTTCGACTCGTTCGACCAGCGGACGATCGACCTCGCCCTCGTCGATCTCGACGGGACGCCGACGAAGTCGCGTCTCGGCGCCAACGCCGTTCTCGGCGTTTCGCTCGCCGTGGCCCGGGCCTCGGCCGACGAGCTCGACCTGCCGCTCTACCGCTATCTCGGCGGGGTCGACGCCCACGTGCTCCCGGTGCCGATGATGAACGTGCTGAACGGCGGCGTGCACGCCGACAACAACGTCGACTTCCAGGAGTTCATGATCGTGCCGCACGGCGCCGCCTCCTACTCCGAGGGCCTGCGCTGGGGCGTCGAGACCTACCACGCCCTCAAGACCCTCCTGCACGACGCTGGGCTCGGCGGCGGTGTGGGCGACGAGGGGGGCTTCGCGCCGAACCTGGGATCGAACGAGGAGGCGCTGGCGATGCTGACCGCGGCGATCGAAAAGGCGGGTCGCGTCCCGGGAGACGAGATCGCCGTCGCGCTCGACCCCGCCACGTCCGAGCTCTACTCGGACGGCTCCTACGTGCTCGCCGGCGAGGGGCGGACGCTCGCCCCGGCCGAGTTCGCCGCCTACTGGGCCGAGATCTGCGGGCGCTATCCGGTGGTCTCGCTTGAGGACGGGATGGCGGAGGAGGACTGGGAGGGCTGGGCCGCCCTCACCGAGGCCGTCGGGCGGACCGTTCAGCTCGTCGGCGATGACCTGTTCGTGACCAACGTCGAGCGGGTCGAACGCGGCATCGCCAGCCACGTCGCCAACGCCGTGCTCATCAAGGTCAACCAGATCGGCACGCTCACCGAGACGCTGGCGACCATGCGGCTTGCCCGTGACGCCGGCTACCGCTGCGTCGTCTCCCACCGCTCCGGGGAGACGGAGGACACGACGATCGCCGACCTCGCCGTGGCGACGAACTGCGGCCAGATCAAGGCCGGCGCCCCGGCGAGATCCGACCGGGTCGCCAAGTACAACCAGCTGCTGCGCATCGAGGGCGAGCTCGGCGAGGCCGCCGAGTGGCCAGGCGCCGGTGCCTTCGCGCGGCCCTGGCGCGGCGGCCGGCCGTGAGGTCGCTGCGACGCGCCCGCCTCGTCGTCGCGGGTGCGGTCCTCGTCGCCGTCGCCGTTGTCGCGACGGGTTTCCCCGGGGCGACGATTGTCCGCCAGCGTGACGCCCTCGCCGCCGTCGGCCGCCAGCTTTCGGCGGTCGAGGCGCACAACACCGAGGTGCGCGCCCGGATCGCGAGCATGAAGCAGGACTCGACGATCGAGGCGATCGCCCGCGAGGAGTACGGGCTCGTCCGGCCGGGCCAGCGGTCCTACGTGATCCTGCCGGGCAAGGGCGACCACGCCGTCGGTGCGGGAAGCCTCGGCGCGGCGCAGATCCCCCCCGGTGACGTCGTGCCGACAAGCGTCTCGGCGCTCGACCCCCCCGTGGCGGCCGACAACCGGTCGCGTCAGGCGGGCCTGTGGAGCCGGACGCTCGACGAGCTCGAGTTCTGGCGCTGGGCCCTCTGAGCGGCTCGGGCTGACCGGCCGGGGTGAGCGGCCCGGGCGCGCCCGCGCGCTGCAGTCGGATCGCGGGTGTGGGCCGACGGACCGCCGCGACGGGGCGTCGCCCTACAGGCCGAGCACGGCCGAGCAGGCCGGCCAGGGATGCCAGCCGTCGCGCTTGTAGAGGAGGTAGGCGGCGGCGTCCTGCACCGCGGGGGGCGCGTCGCTCGGCAGGCCGGTCTCGCCGAGCCCCAGCCAGGTCTGGAGGGCGAACTGGTAGGCGCCGTAGTAGCCGTTCCCCGAGTTCCTCTGGTAATCCCCCCCGGACTCGCACCGGCGCAGATCGGCGAAGTCCTGGCTGAGCGACCCGGGCGGGATCGGCGACGTCCCGAGCCCTCTCGTCCCCGTGAGCGAGGGCGGGCCCGTCTGGTTCCCGCCCGTCGCTGCGGCGGCCTGGGCTCTCGCCCGGGCGGCGAGCTGGGCGGCGACGAGCTGGGCGAGCCGGCCCTGCACCGAGTCGTAGAGCTGCTGTTCGCGTCGCAAGGTGCCGACGACCTGGCCGCGTGCCGCGACCGTACGGGCGAGCGCCGCCTTGGCGACGGCGGCGTCGTGCGTCTCGACTGCGAGCGACGTCTGTAGGTGCGCCTCCGCGTCCTCGTAGCTGGTGATCACCGAGTCGAGCCTGCCCTCGGCGAGGCGGAGGTAGGTTTGCTCAACCGCCGCCTCGTCCGGCTTGTCGGTGAGGAGACTCCCGAGGTCCGTCGTGCTCCCGGCGCTGACGTAGGCCCCGATCGCCGCCGAGGTCACCGCGGAGCGGTCGCGGTCGATGCGCCGCTCGACCCGCGCGACGACCCCCGAGGTGATCATGGCCGCGGCGCTTGCCCGCGTGAAGTCGGCCCTGGCCGTCAGGTACTGCTCGCCGAGCGAGTTGAGCTGGTTGTTGTCCCGGGCGAGCGTGGCCGCGATCGCGCTCGCCTGCGCCTCGAGGCCCCCGGTCGAGGAGGTCCCGGCCGCCGCCGGCGCGACGTTGGCGACGATGAGGCAGGCGACGATCCCGGCGAGCACGCCGGCCGCCGACCACGTCGTGTGGGCCCGGGCCGCCCGGCTCCGACCGCGCCCTTGGCGGGGGCGGACGACACCTGCGGCGTCGCGGAACACGCCCCGACGTTAGCCAAGGACCGCCGGTCGGGCCGAGGGAACGCCTCTCGTCGGCCCCCCGGTGCACGGGGCGCACCTCGGGGCGCTTCTAAGCTGCGGCGATGAGCACGATCGCTGTCGTCGTCGCCGTCGACCGGCCGAAGAGCGCGGGCCCCTCCCGGCTCGCCGAAGCCGCCCGCGCCGCCGCCGGCGCCGATCCCGACGAGGTCGTCGTGGTCGTCGGCCCCTCGGTCCCGCTCCGTCATCTTCCGGCCGACGCCACGGTGATCGTCGACCGCGCCGGCGAGCCGAGCGAGGCGGCGGCCCTGCGCGCGGCGGTCGACTACGCGCAGCGTTCGAGCGCCGAAGCGCTCGTGGTCGCGCTCGGCGACGCGCTGGTCGCGGGCGGTGCCGGCTTGGAGCGGGCGAGCTGGCGCCGGGTGGCCACCGGAGAGGGTGAGATCGTCGTCGGCACCATCGGCGGCAAGCCGGCGGGGCTCGTCCGCCTGTCGGCGGCGGTGTGGCCCCTGCTGCCGCTCGGCGGCCGGGTCGACCAGATGATCGCGACCCATCGCTCCCGTGTCACCGACTGTCCGCTCGACGGCCCCAATGCCGCCGAAGCGGCCGCCGGTGCGCCGGGAGGCGCCGGGGCGACGGGGGAGCCGTCGGCCGCCGACCTCGCCGCCGTGACGGAGCTGCTCGGTCGCCCGCCGGCCGGTGGCTTCCGGGTCGTCGTGCGGGACGCCGCCGGCGGCCCGGTCGTGATCGCCAACGCACCCTTCCTCGACGACGGTACGCCGATGCCGACGACCTTCTGGCTTGTCGGCCGGAACGAGCGGGAGCTTGTCGGTCGGCTCGAGGCCGCCGGCGGCGTCCGGCGGGCGGAGGCGGCCGTCGACCAAGCGGAGCTCGCCGCGGCGCACACCCGCTACTGGTCGGCGCGTGACGCGCTGATCCCCGCCGGCCATCCCGGACCGCGCCCGGCCGGCGGCGTGGGCGGCACCCGGACTGGGGTGAAGTGCCTCCACGCCCATCTCGCCTGGTACCTGGCGGGCGGTGGCGACCCCGTCGGCCGCTGGGTCGCGGACGAGCTCGCCCCGCGCCTCGCGGGCCCGGTGGCGGCGATCGACTGCGGGACGAACTCGACCCGACTGCTCGTCGTGGCCGCCGACGGCGCCCCGCTCGAGCGGCGGATGATCGTCACGCGCCTCGGCGAGGGAGTTGACCGCACGGGCGAGCTGGGCGAGGCGGGCATTGGCCGCACGATCGCCGCGTTAGGCGAGTACCGGCAACTGATCGACGCCCACGGTGTCGTACGCGTCCGGGCGACCGCCACCTCGGCGGCGCGCGACGCCGGCAACTCGGCGGTCTTCTTCGACGCCGCGTCGGCAGTCCTCGGGGTGCGGCCCGAGCTCATCGCCGGAGAGGCGGAGGGCCGTCTTTCCTACAAGGGGGCGACGGCCGAGCTCGCCGCCGCCGACGGCCCGTTCCTCGTCGTCGATCTCGGCGGCGGGTCGACCGAGCTCGTCGCCGGGTCGGCGGGGGTTGACGCGGCGCCGGCGGCGATCACCTCGCTCGACATCGGCTGCGTGCGGGTGACCGAGCGATTCCTCGCCAGCGACCCGCCCGGCGGCGCCGAGCTGGCGGCCGCCCGCGCGTTCGTCGGCGGTGTCGTCGAGGAAGCGCTCACCCGCCTCCCCGCCCTCGGCGTGCCGCGCCGGATGGTCGGGGTCGCCGGCACGATCTCGACGCTCGTCGCCCTCGAGATCGGCCTCGACCACTACGACTCGGAGCGGGTCCACCTCGTCGAGATCTCACGGGGCGCCGTCGAGGAGTGGCTCGGCCGCCTGGCGGCGGAGACGGCGGCCAAGAGGCGGACCCGCGCCGCCATCGAGCCGGGGAGGGCGGACGTGATCGTCGGCGGCCTCGTTGTCCTGGCCGAGGTGATGGCCCTCCTCGGCCACGACAGCCTCGTCCATTCGGAGCGGGACATCCTCGACGGGATCGCCGCCGAGCTGCGCGGGGTCTGACCGGGCCGGGGCTAGCCGGGGGTGTCAGCCGGGTCCGGGGCCGTGTCGGTGCCAAGCACGAGGGCGGCCATACGGGCGACGAAGTCGTCGATGTCGCCGTGCCGCGCCTGCGCCCAGGTGCGTCCCTGCCCGGCGAGGATCGCGCCGATGGGCGTGCGCACGAGGACGCGCACGGCGTCGAACAGCTCGCCGATGTTCCGGTACCACAGGCCGCCGTTGGCGGCGGCGACGTGGGCCTGGGCGGCCGAGCCGTCGGGCACGACGGCCGGGACACCGAGCAGCATCGACTCGATGGCGATCGTTCCGATCGGACCGGGCGGTCGGACGTCGATCGTCGCCCGGGCGCGGGCGACGAGCCGGGCGAAGTTCACCCCGCTCGGGTTGACGGGCAACGCCGCCGAGTTGTGGTCGTCGCAGATCCGCCACGTCTCGCCGTCGACCTCGGCGACCGAGAGGCCGTCGAGGATCGACGGGAGCATCTCGGCGTTCACCGAGCGGGCGAGGCGTGGCCCCCCGGCAGGGAAGCGCCGGATGAGGAGGACGTACTCGCCGAAGGCGGCGACGCCGACGAGCGGGTCGGCGGTGGCATGGCGGTTGACTCCGATGGCGAGGTCGATGGGCACGATGTCGGGGGCGCGGTCCGGCGCGACGGACTCGAGCATGGCCCGTTCGCCCGGGTGGACCGTGCCGACGCGGTCGGCGTGCTCGACGAGCCGCGCCACCTCCCCCGGGGAAGGTCGCCCGGCGTCGAGGAAGGGGATCACGAGCACCCGGGGACGGTCCCCGTGCCCGGGCTCCCCGAGTGACGAGACGTCCCAGGGTTGGTCGACCCCGGCGAGGACGACGGCGTCGGGGGAGATCTCCTTGAGGGCAGCCGGGACCTCCGGCGCCTCCCCCCCGTAGCGGCGGAGGAGCTCAGCCGCGGCTGGGGGTGGTCCGTTGGCACTGGCGCGTCCGTTGAGCGCCGCGCGCAGCAGGGCGCTGCGGCGCGGGTTCGCCCCGTGGACGACAACGGGGTGGACCTCGAAGATGCTGTCCGGGTGGGTCGCGCCGGGGGCATCGCAGAGCTGGACGACGGCGACGTCGGCATGGCGGGCGAGCGCCCCGGCGATGAGACGCGTCGCCGCGGCCGCCTCGCTGGAGGCCTGGCCCCAGTGGCGCGTCACGATCGCGACGACGAGACGGGAGGCTCGCGCCGGCGGGGCCAGGGGGACGGTCACGACGATTCAGCGGCCGGCTTCGCGGGCGTCGAGCCGGTGTTCGACGTGGCGGGCGAGGTCGATGAGGTCTTCCCGGACGGCGCTGAGCAGTGCGCGCTGGTCAGAGTAGCTGAGGTTGTCGACGCGGTAGGCGATGGCATCGATCGATCGGGCGAGATGCGATCGGAACGCCTGTTCCTCGGCGTAGTAGTGGCTCATCGCGCCGTTGACGATCCGGCTGAGCAGCCGTTGCACGATCGCCTTCGGTCCCCAGCCGATACCCTTGCACGATCTCGAGTCCGCCATGTTCCAGTGGCGGTGGAGATAGTGGAGGCTCTCGTGGAGGTGGATCGGCTCACGCCCGTCGTCGACGACGAGGTCCTCGTAGCTCGCCCGCGGCATCCAGGTACGCGGGTACTCGCGGCGGCCCTCGGCGACGAGCGACCTCAGCTGCTCGACGATGGTTGCGGCGTCGACAGCATCGTCCTGAGAAAGTCCGTCCATCTCTCGTCCTCCTGTACCGTCGAGATCGGGCACCATTCTCGCCACTTGCTGAGGAGCGGGTTGTGGTACGGGTCGCCCGCCGCTAGCGCCGGGCCCCAGCGGGCGAGGATCCAGTCGTGTGCCGCCGAGTCCTCCGTGTGACCCCGCGAGCGTGACTCGTGGTGCACGAGCTCGGTGAGCGGGGCGTAGACGACGAGGTAGCCGGCCTCCCGCAGCTTCAGGCAGAAGTCGACATCGTTGAAGCTCACGGACAGCCTTTCGTCGAACCCGCCGACGGCGTCGAACACCTTACGGCTCGCCATCATGCACGCGCCGGTGACCGCCGAGCAGTCGCGGGTCTGGGTCGCCATTGCCCCGTAGCCGGGGCGGTCGCCCGGCAGGCCCCTCATCACGTGAGCCGCCAGCCCGCCGAGTCCGACGACGACGCCCCCGTGCTGGAGCGTTCCGTCGGGGTACATGAGGCGCGCCCCGACGGCGCCGACGGTCGGCCGCAGGGCGTGTCCAACGAGGGGCTCGAGCCAGTTCGGTTTCACTGCCTCGATGTCGTTGTTCATGAACAGGAGGAGTTCGCCCGCGCATTGGCGGACGGCGGAGTTGTTGATGGCCGACCAGTTGAACGGGCCCGGTGCGTCGACGAGCCGCACCCCGGGCTCCGCCACGAGCCGCTCGACGAGCGCCTTGGTCTCAGGCAGCTCGCTCTCGTTGTCGACGAGGACGAGCTCGAGGCGGTCGTAGCCGGGCGCGACGCGGATCGAGGTCACGCACTTCGCCAGGAGCGCCGGTTCGTCGCGGAAGGGGATGATGACGCTGACGAGCGGCCGGCCCGTGAAGCTGCGCCGGACGTTGAAGCGCCCTGCGCCGAGGGAGCGCTCGATCTCGCCCTGCTCGCCCCGGCGCACGAGGGCGTCGGCGATCACGCGCCGCGTCGACTCGCCATTGGGGGCCGCCACCATCGGCCGCCGCCCCGCCGCCTGCCGCCGGTGGTAGGCGATGCCCGGGACGTGTACGACCGCCCGCGCCCGCTCGGTCGCCCGCAGCACGAGGTCGTACTCGGCAGCGTCGCCGAACTCCGCCCGCAGGCCGCCGAGTTCGACGACGAGGGTGCGCCGCACCGCCGCGAGGCGGCCGACGTAGTCGCAGCCGAGGAAGAGATCCGGCGACCAGTCGGGCTTGAGGTCTGGTGCGAAGCGCTCGCCGGCCGGATCGATCCGGTCCTCGTCGGTGTAGACGACGTCGGCTCCCTCCGATCCGGCGATCGCCCCGGCAACGTCCGAGAGTGCGTCGGGCGCGAGCTCGTCGCGGGCGCCGACCAAGGCCACGAACTCGCCGCGGGCCGCGGCGAACGCCGCGTTGACCGCTTCCTTCGTCGTTCCGACGTGCTCGACGTGGACGCGCCGGTCGGCGCTCTCCAGCGCGGCGAGGTTGTCCGCCGTGTCGACGGAGGACCCGTTCAGGACGACGAGCTCCCAGGTGGCGAAGGACTGGGCGAGGACCGAGCCGACGCAGCGCGCCACGAGCTCGGCCGGGGCGTCGCCGACGGCCACGACGATGGTGAAGGTGGGCTTGTCCCAGCGCGGACGCCGCGTCGCCGGCGTGCGGCGGGATTCGCCCCTCGGCGACCCGACCCCGGACGGCTCGCCGTGCTGGGCGAGCCAGCGGTGGTAGGCACGTCGGTCCTCGCCCGCGTCGAGGGGGTAGACGGCACCGGGCCGGGTCGAGCTCGCTGTTGCCGCCGGGTCGTTGCCGAGGCGTTCGGGCCCGTGGTCCGCCATCCGGGCCGGGTCGACGTCGGCGACGGTGTCAAGCTGGCCCGCCGCCCACTCGAGCGCCGCGACGAGGCGGGCGAGCTCACCCTCGCTGTCCCGGAATCCGTGTTGACCCGTCATCGGCCCCTGGCCGGGTCCGTCCCGACAATCGCGACAACCCGATCTCGGGTGAGTGTAGGTGGTGAGGGTCGGTGGGGGATCTGGCACCATGGGTCCGTGGGCAACTCCGTCCAGGAGGCCGTCGGAATCCGACCGCCGGCACCCCGCCGCCCCGTGCGGTGGTCGGCATGAACGGGCGCGACCGAGGCGGAGAGCTGACCGGCAGGCGAGTGACGCTTCGCCCGCTGCGGGTCGGCGACTACCGCGAATGGCTCGAGGTGCGGACCCGAGCCCGGGAATGGCTCATCCACTGGGAGCCCCGCCGGGCGGGCGCCCCCTACCCCGCCGAGGACCGATCCTCGTTCGCCGCCCGCTGCTCGATGCGCGAGCGCGACCGTCAGCTCGGCACCGCCTACAGCTTCGGGATCTTTCTTGGCCGGACCTTCGTCGGCGAGATCAACCTGTCTTCGGTCCAGCGCGGTGCCGCCCAGAGCGGCTATCTCGGCTACTGGATCGATGAAGCACACGCCGGTCGAGGCTACGTCCCGGAGTCGTGCGTCGTCGTGTTCGGCTTCGCCTTCGACTCCCTCGACCTCCATCGTGTCCAGGTGGCGATCATTCCGCGCAACCGGCCGAGCCGGCGCGTCGTCGAGAAGCTCCAGCTCATCGAGGAGGGGATCGCCCGGGGCTACCTCGAGATCGACGGCGTATGGGAGGACCACGTCCGCTACGCCATCACAGCCGAGGACTGGGCCGAGCGGCGAGCCGCGTACCGCGCCAGCTGGATCGATCCGACCGGCGCCTGAGCGACCGCGCTTAGGGCCGGCCGGCGGCGACGAAGCCGATGTAGTACATCGGCGAGTACGAGACGGTCTCGCCGGTCTCGGGCGCCTGGATGATCGTCTCGGTGCCGTACGGGCCGGAACCGATGTACATCGCGACGTGGGTGATCGGGTCGGGTCCGTCGTCGGGGAACGAGTAGAAGAGCAGGTCGCCTGGTTCGATGTCCGAGAGGTCCACGTGCGTCGTCTCCCGGTACTGGTACCAGGCGCTGTGGGTCAGGCTGACGCCCGCCGCCGCCCACGCCACCATCGTGAGCCCGGAGCAGTCGAAGCCGTCCGGTCCTGCGCCGCCCCAGACGTAGGGGACGCCGAGGTAGCTCTCCGCCGTCCTGACGGCGATGTCGCCCGCCCCCGAGGACCCCGCCGGAACGAGCGGCGGATGGCCGACCTCGCTGGCGAGCGCCGCCTGGACCTCGGCCGATTCGGCTGCGCCCGGATTGTTCCCGCCGAGTTGGCTGGCAAGCCTGCTGTAGGCCGCGGCGCTGGCGGCGTCGGCGTTGCGGGCGGCGGCCGATCTGGCCGCGCGCGCCGCGGCAGCCCTCGCCGCCGCGATCGCCAGGGCCCGCTGCTCGATCAGCGAGGCCAGCTGACCCCTGACCTGCCCGAGTGCCGCCGCCGTCGACTTCTGGGCGGCCGCCGCCTGGGCGCGGGCCGCCGACGAGCTGGCGGCGGCGGCGCGGGCGTCAGCGATCTGGATCCGGACGGACGACTCACTGGCGAGGAGCCGCGTCTTGTCGGCGACGAGGCGGACGACGGCCCGGTGGAGCGAGGACGTCGCGACCCCGGCGTACGTGGTGAGCGACTCGGCGTCGGTGAGCGACGAGGTGAGCAGGCTGGCGTACTGCGCCGAGGTGCCGTTGCCGTCGACGTAGACCTCGACCGCGGTCCGCTGGACCCGGCGCGTGCCGGCCGCGATGGCGGCATCCTCTTGGCGGATCCTGCGGCGTAGGGTGACGAGCCGCCGCTGCGCCTGTCCGGCAAGGAAGTTCGCCTGGTCGAAGCGCTCGCCGGCGATCTGTTCCTGCTCGTTGTCGGCCGCGATCAGCCGGGAGAGCTCATTCGCCTTGGCCTGGGCTGCCTGGATCTGGGCGTTGGTCGGCCCCCCGGGGGCGCCAGGCGCCGCCGCCACCGGGGAGCTCCAGATTCCCGCGAGGACGGCCGCGCCGAGGAAGGGCGCGATCACCCCCCTCAACCTCACCGATAACACTCATTAACTTTGGCCACAATGGGAGCAAGAGTCAAGGGGGCGCGGCGAAGTGCCAGGTGAGGGGGCCCGGCGGGTCCGGTAGCGTCGCGCCCAGCGAGGACGTCCGCTCCCGCCGGGAAGGGTCGAGTTGTCCGAGGGGGTCGTCACCACCCGTGCCGGGGTCGTGCGCGGGGTCGCAACCGACGGCGTGTGGTCGTTCCGGGGAATCCCGTACGCCGCGCCGCCGGTCGGTCCCCTGCGCTTCCGGCCCCCGCAGCCGGCGCCGACGTGGGCGGGCGAGCGGGACGGCTCGGCGTTCGGCCCCGCCGCGCCGCAGCCGCCCTCCGGTGTCGGCAGCTACTTCCCCGGCGATCCCCTCGAGCAGGACGAGGACTGTCTCGTATGCAACGTCTGGACCCCGGCGGGGACGCCAGGGCCATTGCCCGTGATGGTCTTCGTTCACGGCGGGGCCTTCCTCACCGGCAAGGGGTCGGGCGTCATGTACCGGGCAGACAGGCTGGCCTCCCGGGGGGTCGTCGTCATCACCTTCAACTACCGTCTGGGCGTCCTCGGCTTCCTCGCCCACCCGGCCCTCGCCGACGAGGAGAGCGGCGGCTTCGGCAACTGGGGGCTCCTCGACCAGCTCGCCGCGCTGCGCTGGATGCGCGACAACGCCGAAGCCTTCGGCGGCGACCCGTCGAACGTCACCGTGTTCGGCGAGTCGGCGGGGGCGATGTCGATCTGCGACCTCCTCTCGGTGCCAGCTGCGCGGGGACTGTTCCGTCGCGCGATCGTCGAGAGCGGTGCCGCCCTGGCGATCGAGCCGGCGCCAGCAGCGCGGGTGGCGGAACGCCTCGCCGACGTCCTCGGATTGGGCACGCCGAGCCGTGAGGTGCTCGAGAGCGTCCCAGCCGCCGAGTTGCTCGCCGCGCAAATCGAGGTCGCCGCCGAGGTCGACGCCGGCTTCGGGCTCCCCTTCCAGCCGGTGGTCGACGGGGGCTTGCTCGTCGCCCCGCCCGAGGACGCCATCGTCGCCGGCGGGTCGACGGGTGTCGACCTGCTCATCGGGTCGAATCGCGACGAGTTCAAGCTCTTCTCGTACGCCATCCTCGCCGGGGGGGAACCTCCCGAGGACGAGCTCGAGGTGCTCGTCGGCCGTTACCTGCGGGGTGCCGGGGTCGAGGACCGGTCACTCGGCCGCGACGCGATCGCGGCGTACCGGAAAGCGCGGGCCGACCGAGGTGAGCCGGTGAACTCCCGGGCGCTGCTCGACGCCATCCTGACCGACTGGATCTTCCGCGTCCCCCAGCTCCGCCTCGCCGACGCCCACCGCAGTCGCACACCGACGACCTACGCCTACCTGTTCGACTGGTCGTCGCCCTTCGCCGGGGGAGGTCTCGGCGCTTGCCACGGCCTCGAGCTCCCGTTCGTCTTCGGCACGGTGCACGAGCAGATCGTCGGGCTCTTCTCCGGCACCGGGGCGGACGCCTTCCGGCTCTCCGACGAGATGCAGGCCTCCTGGGTCGCCTTCGCCCGCTCGGGCGACCCGTCGAACGAGCTCGCTGGGCGCTGGCCACGCTACGAATCGGCGCGGCGCGCGACGATGCGGTTCGGCGCAGAGACGAAGCTTGTCGAGGTGCCTTACGAGCCCGAGCGCCGGTTCTGGGAGCGGCGGCTCGGCCGCTACGGCGTCGGCGGACCGATCGAGGGCGCCCGCCGCCTTGACGTGGCGCTCGTCGGGCCGGAGGAAAAGGAGCAGGCGGGGACGTAGCCCAACCGGCAGAGGCAGAGCGCTTAAAACGTTCAAAGTGAGGGTTCGATTCCCTCCGTCCCCACCAGAGCGATTCGTCGACGCCATCCGGGCGCACTCGGCGCGATGGCCCACCGGGGCGACGTCGTTGCCGAAGCGCACTTTCAAGGGCACGATCTCGATCGACTGTTCAGGGGGACGGCGGGTGGGAGGTCGGCCGAACTGTCGGTGACGACTCGAACGGTCAAGACCCATCCGTTCCGATCGTTCCGGTCCGCGGTCGGACCGCGACCGCGAGTACCCGGCACACGCCTTAGGTGGACTGCCCACCAGCTGCACGGGCGACACCGACCGGTGGAGAGGTTCGCCAGGGTCACGCTACCGGTTCAGGACCTCGCGAAGGGGAGAAGCTGCAGGCGGTTCCCCGCCGTCCGCGACGCGATGGGCCAGCCGCGGCGTGCGGTCAGTTCTCGGTCACGAGCTCGCCGGGCACCGCCCTGGGCAAGAACGGCTCCTCCGGCCAGTCGGGGGTTGCCACCTTGGCGCCGTCTGCTTCGTCCTCTCCCGAGACGGACTCGAGCGTGCGGCGGGCCGGTTCGGGCAGCACCGAGGTGAGGGCGAACCCCGCGGCCGCGGCGCAACCCGCCACGATGAGCATGCCTCTCAGACCGATGTGCAGTTCGAGCTGTGGCACGAGGAAGACCCCGGCGAAGGCGCCGAGCTTGCCGATCCCGGCGGCGACGCCGTGCCCGGTCGTCCGCATCGAGACGGGGAACACCTCCGCGGGGAGCACGAAGGTCGTTGTGTTCGGGCCGAACTCGATGAAGAAGTAGCTGAGGCCGAAAACGACGAGGAATGGCGCGACGGCGGTCGTGAGGACGGGCACGGCACCGAGGACGAGGAAGGCGACCGCGATCACGGCGAAGCCGATGTGCTGGAGTCGTCGGTGGCCGATCCGGTCCATCCGGGCGACGGCGAGGAGGTAGCCGGGCAGCGCGAACACGACGAAGATGCCGAGCGTCCAGACGAGTTTCGTGACGAGGGAAGCCACGGGGCTCACGTCTTTCAGGATCACCGGCAGCGACAGCGTGTTGCCGTAGTAGGCGTAGTCGAAGAGGAACCAGGTTCCCGCCGTCCCGACCAGCAACGTGAGCATTCGGCGCTGACCGAGGAACTGGCGGAGCGACATTTTCCGGGTGCTCTCGAGAGCCGCCGCCGGGATAGGGACGTCGCACGCGGTGAAGGCGGCGGCGTCGGCGGCGGCTTCGGCTGCCTCGCCGCGCACGCGGGCGCGGAACCGGGGAGATTCGGGCATCTTCGAGCGCAGGTAGATGACCGCCCCGGCCGGGACGGCGCCGAGGGCGAGTAGCAACCGCCAGGTGAGGTCGTGGTTCACACCCGAGGCGAGGAGCACCAGGGCGATGAGAGGACCGACGATGAGCCCGAGCGCCTGCATCGAGAAGACGAGGCCGACGAACCTGCCGCGGTCCGCCCGGTTCGAGTACTCGCTCATCAGCACGGCCGAAACGGGGTAGTCGCCGCCGATACCCAGGCCGAGCACGAATCGGGCGACGACGAGCGAGACGAAGCTCGTCGCCGCGGCGCTGGCGAGTGCGCCGGCGATCATGATCAAGGCAACGACCACGTACACGCGCTTGCGTCCCAGCACATCGGCCAGGCGGCCGAATACGAGCGCCCCGAAGAAGGCGGCGAGGATCGCCGAACCCGTCACCCAGCTCGTCTGGGTCGTCGAGAGGCTCCACTGCTTCGTGACGAGCGCGGCGACGGTGCTGATGACGAACAGGTCGTAGGCATCGGTGAAGAAGCCGGCGCCGCTGATCACGACGGCCCGGTGGTGGAACCTGCTCCGCGGCGCCTCGTTGAGGAGGTCGCTGACGCCGGCGGGACCGGCGGGCTGTTCGACCAGATCCGGGTCGATCATCGGATGAGGAACACCGGCCCGGTCGGCATCGGATGTCAACAATGTCGCCGGAGTCTGACGGGAAGGTGACATCCAGGTGAACAACAAGCGAACGATTCGCGAATTCTGCGTCTGCGATAGGTAGGGTGACGGCACCGATGACCGACAACACCCCGCTCCCCTCGCTCGTCGACCAGCGCGTCGCCCAGCTCTTCGCGCTCGTCCGGGAGGCGCTTGCCGGGGCGACGGAGTCGTTGCTCGACCTCGAACCGGAAGTCGGTCGGGCGATCGTCGACGCCGACCGGGTGATCGACGACCTGACGAGCGAGGTCGACACCATCATCTGGCAGGAGATCGAGGCGGGTTCGATCTCGGCCGACGAGCTCCGCCACTTCCTCAGCGTCCTGCTCATCGTGCCGGAGCTCGAGCGAAGCGCCGACCTGGCGGAGCACATCGCCCAGCGGGCGGTCCGCAGCGTCGGGGCGGAGATGACACCGGTGAGCCGGGGCCTCGTCCAGCGGATGAGCGAGATCGCCTTGGAGATGTGGAGCGCCGCGGCCGACTCCTACGCCGACCGCTCGGCGCGGGTCACGGCGCTCGAGGAGGCCGACATCGAGCTCGACATCCTCCACGAGCGGCTGACCCGCGAGATCGGCACTTCGGACATGTCGAACCCGGTGACGACCGAGGTGACCCTCATCGCCCGTTTCTACGAGCGGCTGGGGGACCACGCCGTGAACCTGGCGCGCCGTATCGCCACACTCCCCGAGGTCCGCGCCCGCCGGGGCCGGGTTCCGGAGGGCTGACCGGAGGGGCGGGGAACTCAGATCCGCGTCGGCTCGGCCCCGCGGCGCGCCGCCGTTCCGGCGAAGAGCTCGACGACGACCGTGGGCGCCGCGCACGATGGCACGGGAGGAAGTCGAAGGCGGGCGCGGCCGAGGCGGTCGCCAAACGAAGGTCGCGCATCTTCCCGTCGGGGTGCCAGCGGTCGCGAGCCCAGACCGGGGGCATCCCCGTCGAAGCCGTCGCTCAGGCCATCGAGTCGAGCACGGTGTCGATGTCGGACTCGCTCGTGACGGGATTGACGATCGCTACACGCGCCATGACCTTGCCGCGATCCGTCGTCGGCGTCACGAAGGCGACACCGTCGTCGCGCAGGTCCTGCGACCATCGGTCGTAGTGCTGGCGCGACCAACCGGTCCGGGTGAAGCACACCACGGTGAGATCTGGCTCGCGCACGAGCCCCAGGTAGTCGCGGTTTCGGACGGCTTTCGCCGTGTAGCGCGCCACCTCGAGCGTGCGCTCGATCGCCTGCGAGTAAGCGTCGGTCCCGTACGTCGCGAGCGAGAACCAGAACGGGAGGCCTCGGGCGCGTCTCGTGAGGTGGATCGCGTAGTCCGACGGGTTCCACGCCCCGTCTTGTTCGAGCGGCTCGAGGTAGCTCGCGTGCTGGCTGTGAGTCGCGCGGGCGAGCTCGGGTCGGCGGTAGATGAGGGAGGCGCAGTCGAACGGCGCGAAGAGCCACTTGTGCGGGTCGACGATGAACGAGTCGGCGAGCTCGATGCCGACGAACAGATGCCTGGCGCTCGGCGCGGCGAGGGCGGCCGCGCCGTAGGCGCCGTCGACGTGGAACCAGATCTCCCGTTCGGCGGCGACGGCGCCGACCGAGCGGAGGTCGTCGATGACGCCGAGGTTCGTCGTCCCGGCCGACGCGACGACGGCGAAGACACGCTGTTCCCCCCGGGACTCGACGGAGTCGAGGGCGCGGGCGAGCGCGTCTCCGTGCAGGCGCTGTTCGTGGTCGACCTCGACGGTCACAAGGTCGACATCCATCACCTCCGCCGCTTCCTGGAGCGACGAGTGGGCGTCGGGGCTCAAAGCGATCGCCCAACGACGCGACTCCCGGGACCGGCCGCCGGACCGTTCCCGCACGGTGTGGCGGGCCGTGACGAGCGCCGAGAGATTGGCGTTCGTCCCGCCCTGCACGAAGGTCCCCCCGGCGCCCGGCGGGAACCCGGCGAGGTCGGCGATCCACCGCAGCGCCTGGTTCTCGGCGTAGACGGCGCCGGCAGCTTCGAGCCAGTTGCTCCCGCTCATCGACGAGGCGCCGACGACGAGGTCGAACAGCATCGATGCCTCGGTGGGGGCGCACGGGATGAAGGCGAGGAAGCGCGGGTGGCTGGCGGTGATGCAGGCCGGCGCGAGCACCTCGGTGAAGATCCGTAGGGCCTCGGTTCCACCGAGGCCCTCGGCGGTGATCGTCTCGCCTGCCTCGCGTTGCAGCTCGGCGAGGGAACGGGTGTTGTCGAGGGGCAGCGGGTCGAGTTGCAGGCGGGCCTTGGTGTAGGCGAGCACATCGTCGGCGAGACGTTCGACATCGGTGTTCCAACCGTGCATGACCGGGAATATAGGGCTGACCGGCTGACATCACACCATCCGCGGTGAAGGCGGGGACGTTCGATCACGGTTTCGGGTCACCGGGGCGCCTAACCTCGACGGAACATGCGCGCACGATTCGACCGGCCGCTGCTGGCCCGGCGCGGTCACCTCGTCGGCGCGGCGACGATTCGCCGGGATTTCTGGGTGTAGGGGAACGTGCTCGCCGCGCTCGTAGTCGGCCTCGGTCTGTTCGGACTGGTCTTCGGATCGTTCCTCAACGTCGTGATCTACCGGGTGCCCCGCGGCGAGTCGATCGTGGCGCCGCGCTCGCGCTGTCCGGGTTGCGGCACGACGCTGCGCGCGCTCGACAACATCCCCGTCCTGTCCTATGCGGTGCTCCGGGGGCGCTGCAGGACTTGCCGGGCGCCGATCTCGGTGCAGTACCCGCTCGTCGAGCTGGCGACGGCGGGCCTGTTCGCCGGGACGGCGGCCCGCTTCGGTTCCACCTGGCCCCTGCCGGCGTACGTGGTGCTGGCGGCGGGCCTGACCGTGCTGGCGGTGATCGACCTCGAGCAGCGCAAGCTGCCAAAGGCGATCGTCTACCTCGTCACGGTCGCCGTCGGTGCCCTCCTCGTGCTCGCCTCAGGCGAGATCGGGGACTGGCATCGGCTCCTCGTCGCTGCCTGCAGTGGGGCGGTCTGGTTCGGCCTGTTCTTCGCGATCAACGCCATGAACCCGCGGTGGCTCGGCTTCGGCGACGTCCGGCTCGCCTTCCTGCTCGGGTTGTCGCTGGGCTGGCTCGGCGTCGGCTACGTGTTCTTTGCCTTCTTCCTCGCCAGTTTCATCGGTGCGGCCGTCGGGATCGGGCTGATCGCGGCGAATCGGGCCAGCCTGACCTCGCGGGTGCCCTTCGGTCCCTTCCTTGCCCTCGGCACGATGATCGCCGTTTTCGCCGGCTCGCCGATCCTGCGTCCCTTCCACGTCGGTTGAGCGCGGATCCCGTTGACCGGTTCCCGGCTCCGGCTGGGGCGGTCAGTCCCGTGCCGCGCGGACGATGGCGAGGTCCCGAGGCACGTCGTACCAGACGAGGACGCCGCCGGTCGCGACTGGGCGGCTGCCGAGGGCGGCGGTCATCTCGGCCCGCACGAGCCCGGGGTCGGCGCCTCGCATCGCCATGATGAAGTCCTCGACGCCAGCGTGGCGCAGCCCCGCCCGGATCCCCCGGTAGGTTGCCGCGTCGGCGCGTGGTCGCACGAGGTAGGTCACGAAGGCGGCCCGCAGCAGCGTGACGATCGTCCCTGGGCGGATCGGCGGGTTGCCGAAGGGCTGCCCGCCGTTGTTGGCGACGTAGGCGTAGCCGCCGACGAGGCGGAAACGGAACCCCGCGGCGAGCTGCCAGATCTCGGCGGTGACGTTCGACGGGTCGGCGTACGGGTAGGTGAGGACGGCCGCTCCGGTCGGGATCCGGTCGACCGAGGAGCCCGTGAAGTAGCCGGGGACGCCGAGACGCTCCGACGGGTACGGCCAGCGGGGGATGAGCGGGAACAGCAGCACGGCGGCGAGGAGGACGCCAGCGACGAGGCGGGCATGGTCGAGGCGCATGTGGCGGGTGAGAAGGGCGCGGGGGTGCCAAACGCTCAGCACGTGGTCGACACCCACCGCGAGGATCACCGCCGCTGCCAGATCGACGAGAAGGAAGTAGCGGACGGTCTCCAGCCGGTCGAGAAGCGGCAGCAGGTCGATGACCCGGTCCGGGAGCGGTATCGGCAGCAGGTGGTTGTCGAAGCTGAGCCGGGGGCCGAGCGAGAGCACGAGCGCGACGAGGAACGTCACCGCGCCCGCCGACACGACGCGGTCCCGCCAGTGACTCGCGACGAACCAGACGATACCGACGAGGAGGGGGACCCCGAGGTACGTGCCGATCTCGTTCGTCATCCCGGCCATGAACTCGTTGCCCGTCGCGTTCAGGCCCGTCGGGCCGAGCAGCTGGTTCCGGCCCGGCGTCACGAGCCCCGCGAGGTCGGTGTGGAACACAGCGAGGACGGCCGGGGACACGACCGACCCGCTGAGGTGCTGCGGCCCGGCAAGGTAGTACCAGAGGAAGGGTGCCGCGAGCACGCCGGCACTGCCCGCGGCGATGCCACAGCCCTGGCAGAACCGGACGACCCTTGCCCTCCCGATCCGCCGCAAGGTCGCAGTCCCGCAGACGGCGAGGGTGCACCCGGCGACGACAAGGGTGTCCACCGCCACCTCGGGGTTGAGGTAGAGCTGGGCCGCGACGGCGGTCCCGAGCAGGAGACCGGGCGCGAGGACCCCCCGGCGTTCGTCGTGTGCCAGCGCGTAGACGGCGAGGAGGATGAGCGGAGGGAGTGGCACCCACGTGAAGTCCTGGTTGACCGCGCTGTGGGCGACGACGAAGGGGGAGAACCCGTAGAGGAGGCCGCCGAGGAACGCCGCAAGGTCCCGGACGCAGAACCGGCGCAGGACGTAGTACATCGCCAGCGCCGACACGACGAAGCCGAGCCGCAGCGTGAGGTTGATCGTGGCGAACGGCCCGAACAGCAGCGTCACCGGGGCCATGACCACGCCGAGCAGCGGCATCGACTGGTTCACGGGCAGATTGACGCCCGTCGGGAAGTCGAGCCAGCTCGTGAAGAGCACGTTGTGGGTGTGTGCCAGCGCGTAGGCCGGCCAGGCGAGGAACCATCCGACGGCCAATGTGTCGCTCGGGAGCCGCGAGACCATGCGGCCGTCGTCGAAGGGCCCGACGGGAAGGAAGGCCGCGATCGCGAGCGCGACGTAGGTGAGCGTCGCTGCCGCCGTGTGCACGCTGCGACGGCGGGCGCGCCGAGGGCCGACCGCTAGGGGGCCCGTCAAGGATCCTCGGGCTCCTGCGACACCGCCCCAGTGGTGGCGGGCGGCTCCTCGTCGCGGTCTGGGCGGTCGGTGCCGCCGAGCTCCCCGTCCCTTCGGCCCGGTCGGCGGGGACGCCGGCGGAGCTGCGCCGCGCCGACGGCGACGAGCGCGAGCCCGGAGGCACCGAGTCCGGCGAGGCTGAGGGCGACACCCGCCTGCACCGCCGTCGTGCCCGCCGTCTGGACGACGATCCGCACGGGGCGGGAGCCGGCATGGACGCGTCGTACGACGGCGAATCCGGTCCGGGTCCTGCCGACCCGGACGACGCCGCCAGAGATCGACACGAGGCCCGGGCCGGCGGCGATGTTCGTGGCGAACGGGCGCGTTCCGGGAGGGGCGGCGACGATCTCGTCGAGCCGGTTGCCGGCTTCGTTGACGGCACGGGGGGAAAGGACGAGTTTCCGGCGGGAGGGGGGCACATTGACGACCGGCGACGTCGCGTCGGCGTAGTCGTCGTTGGCGGTCCAGCCAGCCAGCGCCTCACGCGGGCTGAACCCGCTGTTGCCGGTGAACGAGGCGATGACGTGGTCACGGGTGACGCCGAGCTGGTTCGCGGCGAGAAGGGCGCTCACGGCGGTCAGCACGAACAGCGCGGCTCCTGCCACCGCTCTTCCGGGGCCGCGGGATTGCAGCATCCGTTGGAAGGCGAGCAGCGCGACGATCACGATTCCGGCGACGGCGAGCACGGCGTAGGTGTCGAGACGGTAGGGGAACTGGATGTCGAGGAAAGGCTTGGGAAGATCGGTCACCGGCGCACCCGAGATGATGAGGGCGACGATGCCGCAGAACACGACCTCCAGCGCGAGGAGCGGCCGGCGCAGGTCGGTGAAGCGGGACTTGAGGGCGATGACCAGCCCCACGACGACCGCCCAGGCGAGGAACCACATGGGCAGTTGGACGCAGAGCTCAAACGTGGTCGACTGGGTTGGCACGGTCCGGATGCCGTCGAACAGGACCCGTGGCGTGTCGAAGAACAGGGCCATCCCGCTGCGAGCGATCGGGCGGGCGCCGAGGTGCGTCAAGGTGCCGTAGACGGCGTCGGGGATGAGCGCCCAGCCGTTGATCGCGACGGCGGCGAGCCCGAGGCCCGCGACCTTGGCCAGCTGGCGCGGCGCGGCGCGGAACCGGGGCCAGACGACGGAGAGCACGGCGGACGCGGCGACGAGGACGATCGTCCCCCAGAGCAGTGAGATCGTGTGGCTACCCGTGAAGACGACGGCCGAGGCGACCAGCGCCACCGCGGGCCAGAAGCGCCAGTTCCTCGCCCGGACGAGCTCCGTCGTCGAGGCGATGAGCGTCGGGATCGCGGCGACGGCCATGAACTCCGGCCAGTCGGTGCGCGCGTAGAGGACGGTGATCCAGTAGGCGCTCGACAGCACGGCGACGGCCGGGATGTGGGCGAGCGTGCTCCGCAGGCCGCACTGCCTGCCGACCCAGTATGTGCCCCCGTAGGAGGAGACGACGCCGGCGATCGTCAATGCGACGAACGCCAGCACGACGTGGTGCCCGAGCACGTCGGTGAGGAAGCCGAGGATGGTGAAGAGCGGCCCACCGTAGAACGCGTAGTAGGGGTTGAAGACGCCGAGGTATGGGGAGCTGATGAACAGTGAAGCGTTAAGGCCGTGCGCGATCTCCGAGGCGCGCACCGAGCCCAGGTACAAATATGTGTCGTAGGCGCGCCAGAAGTTCCGGGGCGCGCTGAGGAGTGGCAGGGCGTAGACGAGCACCACGACGGTGCCGATCCCCGCGTTGAGCACGCCGGGACGGACCCCGAAGTGCCCCGCACCGGAAGGGGTCGCCGCCTCCGGCCGAGCCCCGCCCGGTGCGCCCATCACGCGTCGCCCAAGGGTGTGTATTCGCCGGGATTCGCCGGGGTGCGGACGAATCCTCAAGTCGCGGTCGACTTCGGTCGCAGCCACTTCTTCCCCGCTATGGACGCGACCCGCCGAAGGTCGCCTCCTCGCGGGCGAAGAGAACGGGCCCCGACCAGGACGGGCGACGGATTCTCACCAGGAGGTGTGCCGAGCGATGATCCACGCCTGATCGGGGCTGGTTGCTGGCCCCAGGCGTTGGGCGAGGGCACCTCCGAATCGTAGAAGAACACGGGAGCCGGGACGAGGATCGTCAGCTCACCATTCGAGTCCTCGGTCGCGATGAGATTGGCGGCCGTCGGGGTCGTCTCATGACCGGGCGGCGTCGACAGGCGCCGGCCGCGTGGCCCTCTGCCACACGCGGAGTTCTGCCCGGGGTCGTGGCCTACGCCACGGCCCGCGCGAGGTCCTTCGGGTACATCGAGACCTCGAGTGCTGCGTCGTAGGTGATGGTGCCGGCGTTGATCAGCTCGATGAGACTCATCTCGAGTGTCCGCATGCCCTCCCGCTGGTTCGTGGCGATCACGTTGCGCAGCTGGTAGGTCTTGCCCTCGCGGATC
Organism: Acidimicrobiales bacterium; assembly: GCA_050013835.1. Taxonomy (GTDB): domain Bacteria; phylum Actinomycetota; class Acidimicrobiia; order Acidimicrobiales; family Bog-793; genus Bog-793. The sequence continues at coordinate 1,240 of JBEKEM010000008.1, read as the reverse complement.
AACGCCCGGCAGGCGTTGTTGGCGAGGAGCACCTCGAAGGCGCCGACCCGGCCCCCGCCGGTTCGGTTGACGAGGCGTTGGGCGACGACGGCGCCGAGGGATCCCGCCAGCTGGATGCGGATGAGGTCCTTCTTGTCGGCGGGGAAGACGTCAATGATGCGGTCGATCGCCTGCGGCGCGTCGTAGGTGTGCAGGGTCCCGAACACGAGGTGGCCGGTCTCCGCCATCGTGAGGGCGATCTGGATCGACTCGAGGTCGCGCATCTCACCGATCAGCATGACGTCGGGGTCCTCGCGCAACGAGGCGCGCAGCGCGCGTTCGAACGACGGGCTGTCGACTCCCACCTCGCGTTGATTGACGACGGCTCGCTTGTGGTGGTGGAGGTACTCGATCGGGTCCTCGATCGTGAGGATGTGGACGGCCCTGTTCTCGTTGATGTAGTCGATGATCGAGGCGAGGGTCGTCGACTTGCCGGACCCGGTCGGTCCCGTAACGAGGACGAATCCCCGCGGAAGATTGGCCAGGTAGGTCATCACGGTCGGAAGCTGGAGTTCCTCGAAGCTGGGGATCCTCATCGGAATCATTCGCAGCGCCAGCGCGGGGCTTCCGCGCTGGTTAAAGGCGTTGCCGCGCATCCGGGCCCGACCCTGCCAGGAGAAGGCGAAGTCGTAATCCCTGTTCTTGGTGAAGGACTCAAGTTGGACCGGGAGGAGCACGGAGCGGATCACGCGGCTGACCTCGTCGGGAGTCAGCTCCGAGGCCCCCTGGATCGGGACGAGCGCCCCGTCTAGACGGACCCGCGGGGGCGAGCCAGCCGAGAGCAACAGGTCCGAGCCCTTGTGGTCCCAGAGCAGCTCGAGCCAGGCGTCAATCGCAGAAGTGTCGACGTTCACCATGTTCCTAGGGCCGCCGTGTCGATGTCGGATGGGGAAGACCGGAAGGGGCCCGGCTGTGCGCCGGACCCCTTCTGTTCTCGATCTGGGAATGGATCAAGAGCGTTGCCGGGCTAGGCCAGCGAGCAGACGTTGCCGCCACCGCTGACGACGTAGGTGTCGTAGTTCTGCCAGCTGCCTGCCGTCGTGGTTGTGGCCGGTGGGTTGCCGGCGTCGACCCAGACCTGGCCGGTCGCGGCACCGGTGACGGTCACCGTGGCCGAGCTGCCGGCGGCGTTGATGTACGTGACGGTGTTCGTCGCGGTCCCGAGGCCGACGAAGTAGTAGGAGTTGTTGGCCGGCCAGCT
>JBEKEM010000007.1:0-148801 GCA_050013835.1 Acidimicrobiales bacterium | reverse complement strand
GTCGAGCGCGCGCATGATGGTGGAGACCTCCGCTGGTCGTCGGGTGGGGTAAGCACCCGACAGTCCAGTTGGGCCTTCACGGCGACCGGTGGATGGTCCCTTTCAATCGCCTATCCGCGCGGCCTCTAAATCAACACCCTCCTGGCTAGGAGCGCTTGGTGCCGGTCGTCACCTCGGTGCCGGGCAGCAGGTTGCGCAGGCCGTCGAGGATCTCCATCGGCACGACGATCTTCGTCGAGGCCGACGTGCCGACCTGCTTCAGGGTGTCGAGGTACTGCAGCACCATCGTCTTCTGATCGAGCGTCTGGGCGACGACGAGGACCTTCTCGAGCCCCTTGGCGTAGCCCTCGGCGCGCAGGATCGCTGACTGGCGCTCGCCCTCGGCGGCGAGGATCGTCGCCTTCTGGCGGCCCTCGGCGAGGTTGATCGCCGCCTGGGCCTCGCCCTCGGCCGACAGGATCGCCGCCGACTTCTGGCCCTCTGCCTCGGTGACCTGGGCGCGCCGGGTGCGCTCGGCGGACATCTGGCGGGTCATCGCCTCGAGGACGCCGGGCGGCGGGTTCACCTCGCGGACCTCGACGCTGGTCACCTTGACGCCCCACCGCTCGGTGACGTCGTCGAGCCGGATGCGCAACGAGGCGTTCATGTCCTCGCGCTTGGAAAGGACGTCGTCGAGCGGCATGTCGCCGACGACGCTGCGCAGCGTCGTGGCGGCGAGGTTGAGGGCCGCGCCCGCGAAGTTCTGCACTGTAAGGACCGACATCGAGGGGTCGACGACCTTGTAAAAGATGATGAAGTCGATCGAGATCGGCGCGTTGTCCTTCGTGATCGCCGTCTGGTGGGGAATCTCGAGGTACTGCTCCCGCAGGTCGACGAGCGTCGTGCGGTCGGTGACGGGGTTGATGAAGACGATGCCCGGGCCGCGCAGGCCGATCGCCCGGCCGAGACGGAACAGCACGATCCGCTGGTACTCGCGGATGATCTTCACCGAGCGCGTGGCGATGATGACCACGACGACCGCTGCCGCAACGACGATGCCGATGATCACTGGTGGTCAGTCCCTTCTGAAGGCCCGGAGGTGTCGACGGAAGGTGAGCGCCCATCGAGCGCCGCCTGGCCGCCAGTCTCCCGGGGAAGTCCGTTGTCTCCCCAGACCGACAGGCGGACGCCGTCGGTCTGGATGACCTGAATCCTCGCGCCGGCCGGGATGCGGCCGTTGAGCGACGTCGCCGACCAGTTCTCGCCGCCGACTCGGACGATGCCCGCCGGCTCGAGGTCGCTCACGGCCACGCCCTCGTGGGAGACCAGCGAGTGGATCGCGTGTGCCCCGCGCATCCGTGGGTCGGTGAGGCCCTTCCAGGCGATCGTCCCGACCCCAGCCGAGACGACGACGTCAGCGCTGAGCAGGAGGAAGACCAACGACCGGGTGTCACCCGTCACCGCGATCGCGATGAGGAACCCCGCTGCGGCGATCCCCGCGGCGGCCGCGACGGCATGGGCGTGCGGCCCGAAGTGGAAGCCGAAGATCGAGGAGAACACGACGAGCCCGAGGAGCACTCCGGCGACGATCCACATCGGTCCTCCCTCCAGCGACGGCCAAGTCGGCCGTCCGGGACCCGGAGCGCGCGGTGCGCGCAGGTCCTTACCTTGAGCGTACCCTGGGAGTGGCGGGAACTGCGCCGCGGACTTCCGCCGCATCCCCCTTACGATGGGGAGAACCTCGACCAGGAGCCAGGGCGTGGACGTTCGTATCGGGATTATCCAGTCGACGAAGGAACTCGACGTCGAAGTCGGTGACGACGTCACCCGCGAGGCGGTTCTCGCCGCGATCGAGACGGCGCTCGCCGACGCGAACGGCGTGCTGTGGCTGACGGACCGGCGGGGCCGGCGTGTCGGCGTGCCGACCGCCAAGGTCGCCTACGTCGAGGTCGGTGGCACCGCCGAGGACCGGCGGGTCGGTTTCGGGGCGCCCTGAGCCGGGAAGCGGTCCGGGCCGGCACCCTGTTGCGGGCGCGCCGCGGGCGCGGTTCCCGGGAGGTCGATTCCGCCCCCGGGCCTACCATGACGCCGTGATCGACTACCACGTCCACCTCTGGCCGCACGCCCAGCGGGCCGAGGCCTCCGAGCAGCGCCTCGAGCGGCTCGCCGTCTACTGCGAGCAGGCCGCCGCCGAGGGTGTCGGCGAGATCGCCCTCACGGAGCACTTCTTTCGTTTCACCCAGGGCCGGGCGGCGGTGGGGGATTTCTGGCTCGACGAGCCGGGCCTGCCGTTCGCCGCCACGATGGGCGCCTACTTCGACCATCACGCGACAGCCGACCTCGACGCCTACGTGACGGCCGCCTGCGAGGCCCGGGAGGCCGGTCTCCCCGTCGTCGTCGGCCTCGAGGTCGACTACTACCCCGGGAGGATGGAGGCCGTCGCGCGCCTGCTCGCCGGCTATCCCTTCGACGTGCTGCTCGGGTCCGTGCACTGGCTCGGCACGTGGCAGTTCGACCTGCTCCACGACGAGGCGAGCCTTGCCGAATGGGACCGCCGCAGCGTCGAGGAGGTCTGGCGCCGTTACACCGAGGCGCTCGAGGAGCTGGCCACCACGCGGACCTGCGACGTGCTGGCCCACCCGGACTTCGTGAAGCTCGCCGGACGCCGGCCCTCGGCGGCGACGCTCGACGAGTGCCACGACCGGATGGCGGAGGCCGCTGCCGCCTCGGGGATGGCGGCGGAAATCTCCTCGGCGGGCTTCCGTTCCCCCGCCGAGGAGCAGTTCCCGGCGACGGGACTGCTCGCGCGTTTCGCCGCCCGCGGGGTGCCGGTCACCACCGCCTCGGACTCGCACGGGCCGGACCACGTCGGCGAGCGCGCCGCCGAGCTCGGCCGCCTCGCCGCGGCGGCCGGCTACACGCGGCTGCGCGCCTTTCGCGCCCGGGTCGGCCGTGACGTGGCCCTCGGCGCCGGGAGCGGGGCGACGAGGTGACCTCGTCGGAGCTCGCCCGTCGGCTCGAGCAGTTTCCCAGGGCCGTCCGCGACCACCTCGAGCAGCTCATGGGGTCGTGGGGGATGCTCGCCGACCTGTCGTTCTCGGACCTCTTGCTCTACGTGTGCCTCGGCGGAGAGCCGCGCGAGCGGTTCGTCGCCCTCGGCCAGATGCGCCCGGCGACGAGCCAGACGCTTTTCGCCCTCGACCTCGTGGGCGAGCTCGCCGACGAGGCGGCGGAGGGTGTGTTAATCGGCCAGTCCTGGCGCAGCGGGCAGATCCTCGTGGGCGACTGCCCCTACAGCGGCGAGACGGGCCCCGTGCGCTGCGAGTGCATTCCCGTGCGCTGGCGGGACGAGGTCGTCGCCGTGCTCGTCCGGGTCTGGTCGCCGCGCACCGGGAGGCGCACCGGCGGGCTCGAGCGCGTCTACCGGCGGATCTTCGAGCGGCTCGCCTCGATGGTGGCGGCGGGGCTCTTCCCGTTCCACCGCGGTCCCGCCGCCGTCGAGGACGCCCCGCGGGTCGGCGACGGCGTGATCGTGCTCGACGAGAACCGCCGGGTGACCTTCGCCTCGCCGAACGCCGTCAACGCCCTGCACCGGATGGGGATCGTCTCGGCGATCGTCGGCTCGGGGCTGGAATCGCTGGGCGCGGAGACCGACGCCATCACGACCGCCTTCACCCAACGGCGCCCCGTGATCGAGGAGGTCGAACGGCGCCCCGAGGTCGTCGTGCTGATCCACTGCATCCCGCTCATCGAAGCCGACGCCGTCATCGGCGCGGCGCTCCTCCTGCGGGACGTGACGGACCTGCGGCGGCGGGACCGGTTGCTGCTCTCGAAGGACGCCGCGATCCGGGAGGTGCACCACCGGGTGAAGAACAACCTGCAGACGATCTCGTCGCTTCTGCGCCTGCAGTCGCGCCGGATGGGCGCGGGACCGGGCCAGGACGCCCTCGTCGAGGCGGAGCGCCGGGTGCGCGCCATCGCCGTTGTCCACGAGGTGCTCGCCCGCGAGCCCTCGGCGCAGGTGCCCTTCGGCGAGATCGTGCCCTCGCTCGTCGCCCTCGCCCGGGACTCCGTCGTCGACGCGACGGAGGTGTCGATCCGGGTGAGCGGTGACGCCGGGGACCTCAACGCCGACGTCGCCACGCCGCTGTCGCTCGTGATCGCCGAGCTGCTGCAGAACGCCGTCGAGCACGCCCGGGTCGGCGACGCCCCCGGCTCCTTGCTCGTCGACCTGTCGTTCGACGCGGGGCCCCGGGGGCTCATCGTCGAGGTCCGTGACGACGGGCGAGGGTTCCCGCCGGGGTTCGACATCGACAAGACGACGGGGCTCGGTCTGTCGATCGTGCGTGATCTCGTCCGCTCGCAGCTCGGGGGCTCGATGTCGGTCGCCAACGACGGCGGCGCCGTGGTGCGCCTCACCGTCCCGTTGTCAGGCGAGGAGGCCGCCGGTCAGGCGGACGGTGCGCCCTAGCGGCTAGGAGGCCCGGCGCCGCTCGGCGAGCCAGGCCTTGCGCAGCTTGCGGCGTTCCTCCTCGGAGGCGCCGCCCCAGACCCCGGACTCCTGGTTCGTCGCCAGCGCGAACTCCAGGCATTCGGGCCGCGCCGAGCACTCGGCGCAGACAGATTTCGCGGCTTCGATCTGGTCGACCGCCTGTCCCGTGGTGCCGACGGGGAAGAAGAGGTCCGGGTCGGTGTCACGGCAGGCCGCCCGGGTGCGCCACTCGGCGCAGTCCCACTCGATGGTCCTGTTCCAGGTGAGGGCCACGCTCCCTCCCCGGCGACTCTCCGTCAGCATCCGGCTCTCCGTATTCGTGCACTCATTCACAAGTAAGGACGACCGTTCGGCGCGCTCGTCCCGTGAGCTGAAAAGTGGGCCGATCGCGTCCTGGTCGGCAGCGACGATCGTATGCGGGTCCGGGCCGCGCGGCAAGGGTCTCGCCATAATCGCGCCCAGCCGGTCCCCGCCGGGGAGCAGGCAATCAGGCTCGTTTTCCCACCCGGAGCGCCCTAGTCCTGCCATCACGGGCCAGTATCCTGCGTGCAACCACGAGCAGGGTGGGACCCGGAAAGGCGTCGACGTGCTGTTCCCGACCACGGATTTCGCGATCTTTTTCGGGATCGTGTTCCTCGGGAACTGGCTGCTCAGGCCGTACAAGACGGCCTGGAAGATCTTCATCCTCCTCGCCAGCTACGTCTTCTACTCCTGGTGGGACTGGCGGTTCGTCTTCCTGCTTGCCGTCTCGACGCTCTGCACGGCGACGGGCGGGTATCTGGTCGACAAGGCCTCGACCGAGTCCGGCCGGCGTGCCGGGCTGATCGCGACGCTCGTCGCCGAGCTGGGCCTGCTCGGCTGGTTCAAGTACTACGGGTTCTTCTCAGTCTCGGTCGACAACGGGCTGCACAAGCTCGGCTTCCACGGCACGGCCCTGCCGCTGTTGTCGGTCACGCTCCCGGTCGGGATCTCGTTTTTCACCTTCATGGGCCTGTCGTACGTGTTCGACATCTACCGCCGAAAGCTGCGGCGGGCGCGCTTCCTCGACGTCGCCGTCTTCGTCGCCTTCTTCCCGCACCTCGTCGCCGGGCCGATCGTGCGCGGCGCCGACCTCCTTCCCCAGGTGGAGTCGGCCGAGCGGCGGGACCCGCGTCAGTTGGAGTTCCCCGAGGCCGCCTACCTGATCTTCGGGGGACTTTTCAAGAAGGTCGTCATCTCGAGCTACGTCTCCTCGGCGATCGTCACCCCCGTCTACAACAACCCCTCGGCTCACTCGGCCCCGGAGCTCCTGCTCGCGACGTACGGCTTCGCCGTCCAGATCTACTGCGACTTCTCGGGCTACACGGACATCGCCATCGGCTGCGCCCTGCTGCTCGGCTTCCGTTTCCCGCAGAACTTCAACGCCCCGTACACGGCGACGTCGCTGCAGGACTTCTGGCGACGGTGGCACATGACGCTCAGCTCGTGGCTGCGCGACTACCTCTACATCCCGTTGGGCGGGAACCGCGGCTCGCGCACCCAGATGTACCGCAACATCATGATCACGATGCTGCTCGGCGGGCTCTGGCACGGCGCGGCGTGGACCTTCGTCATCTGGGGCGGGATCCACGGGCTCGGGCAGTCGGTCGGGCACTTCCGGCGCTCGCGCCGCGAGGCCGCCGGGCTGCCACCGCAGCGCAGCGGCCCGCTCGCCGTCGCCTGGCAGCGCTTCGCCACCTTCCAGGTCGTGTGCTTCGCCTGGATCTTCTTCCGGGCGAACACCTTCAACGACGCCCTCACCATCGTCGGTCGGCTGTCCACGACCTGGGGCCAGGCGTCGCCGCTGGTGCGGTGGCCGGTCGTGCTGGCCGTGCTGGCCGCGCTGGCGATGCAGTACCTGCCCCGCGACCTCCCGGCCCGCGCCCAGGAGGCCTTCGCCCGCCTCGGTCTCGTGGCCAAGGGCGCCGTCCTCGCGGGCTGCCTGCTGGTCATCACGACGCTCGGCCCTCCGGGTGTCGCGCCCTTCATCTACTACCGGTTCTAGGACGACGGTCGCCGTGGAAAAGGTTGCGGGGGTGACACCTCGGCTGTCGGTGGGGATGCTTGACTGTGCGGCGATGCGGGCCGGACGGGGTGCAGACGAACATGGCGAACGCTGAGTTCCTCGCGCCACATCGGACCGTCACGACGCCCTTCGCCGGGGCGGGCGCCGGCGGGCGGCGGCGGGTCATGCCGGTCGGCCACGCCCTCGCCGTGGGCCTGATCTGTTTCGCCCTGTGGACGTTCTTCGACGCCCGCCAGCTTTACAACTCGGCGAACGTCTCGCCGCTCGGCGTGCGGCGCAGCGCGGCGATGTCAATCCTCCGCCCGATCGCCCGGGCCGAGGAGGTCCTCGGCGCCGACCGGATCGTCAACGGCGGCAACCGGGCGCTCGGGCGGATCAACTACCTGACTCCGGGCGGGGTCGTGACGCCCTCGACGACGCTGCCCTCGGGATCGAAGGGCGGGCACCACAAGACGAGCCCGAAGCACCCGCAGGGTCCCCCCGCCCTCACCTCGCCGACGGTCGCCAAGAAAATGACGATCCTCGAGGTCGGGGACTCGATCGGCGAGGACCTCGGCTTCGGGCTCGGCGACGAGCTCGGCAGCGACCCCCGCGTCCACCTGCTGCAGAACGCCGTGGGGGACACGGGACTCTCGAACGCGGGCTACTTCAACTGGCCGGCCGTGCTCGCGCAGCAACTCAAGCGGTACCACCCGCAGCTCGTCGTCGTGATGCTCGGCGGCAACGACTGGCAGGGGTTCGCCCTGCCGAGCGGTGAGATCGCCTACACCGGCACGAAGCTCTGGGTGACCGTCTACACCCAGCGGATCGACGAGATGATGGCCGAGGCAACGGCGGCGGGGGCCCACCTGGTCTGGGTCGGGCTGCCGATCATGCAGGACCGGGAGTTCGGCGCCCACCTGGCGTTCCTCAACTCGATCTACCTCGCCCAGGCGTCCCACTACCCGGGTGCCGTCTTCGTCCCGACCTGGAAGCTGTTCTCCAACAAGGCCGGCCAGTACTCCGAGTTCCTGCCTGACGCGCACGGCAACCTTGTCGAGGTCCGTGACTCCGACGGGGTCCACATCGACCCGCCGGGCGGCACCGACCTGCTCGGCGACTACGTCGTCAACCGGATCGAAGGGATCTGGCACATCAAGCTCTGACTCGCCCGCGGTTCGGGGGCGGTCCGCTCGGCGGCAATCCGGCGATGAGCGCGCGTCCCGGTCGCGCGCCTCGTTCCCATGGTCTCATCCCCCGGTCAGCTTCGCGTCGGCGAGGGCGATCCCGAGGGGATCGACCCCCACGCCACCGAGCTGCGGGCGCGGGTCGCGAGATCGATGACCGTGCCGGTGCCGGTCCACTGGTCGGTGGCGACCGCCCCGGCCCCTAGGGGGTGATCGCGGTCGCGTTGGGCGGGTTCGCCCCGGTATCGGCGAGGCGACGGTGGCGGGCGCGAGGTCGATCGGTGTCAGGGTGTCGCCGTGCCCGTCGACGACGTAGGCGGTCCATCGGGCGGGCGCCGTCCGCACGTCGTGGCGAGCGCGACTGTGGTCACCTCGCCGGCGATCACCACGACGACCAGGACCCGGAGGGAGCTCTGTGGGCGGAGCGTTGCAGGGGAGAGCCCCCGCGGAATCCGCCCGCCTTCCTTGGCGGTCGGTTCCAGCTTCGGACCCGGCCGGTCGTGCGGTCGTCCTGCCCGCGGCCGTGGCCCGCCGAGGGAAGGTCGCGCCAGCGCCCCGCAGCGGGCGGTTGCGGGGCGGGCTGTGGCGGGCGGTGGTTCCCGGCCGAGGGCTCAGGCCACCGGCCGGGCGGCGGGCACGCTCGACGGGCCCGAGGCGGCGCCGGCGGCGGGCGCCTCGGCGAAGGACTCCGTCCGGCGCTTGGAGAAGGCGATGGCCGAGAGCAGGATCACCAGGGCGACGCCGGCGATCGGGAAGCGGATCGCCGGGTGGTAGTGGTAGGTGATGACGGCCGGCAGGATGAGCAGCGAGACGAGGTTCATCACCTTGATGAGCGGGTTGAGCGCCGGGCCGGCGGTGTCCTTGAACGGGTCGCCGACGGTGTCGCCGATGACGGCGGCCTTGTGGGCGTCCGAGCCCTTGCCACCCTCGTGGCCGTCCTCGATGTACTTCTTGGCATTGTCCCAGGCGCCTCCCGAGTTGGAAAGGAAGACGGCCATCAGCTGGCCGGTGAGGATGGCGGCGACGAGGAAGGCGCCGAGGGCGAGGTAGTTGATCCCGAAGCCGATGATCACCGGGGCGAGGACGGCGAGCAGCGCCGGCGTGACGAGCTCCCGCTGGGCGGCGAGCGTGCAGATGCTGATGACCCGGCCGTATTCGGGCTTCTCCGTGCCGTCCATGATCCCGGGGTGCTCGCGGAACTGGCGGCGCACCTCCTGGACGACCGTGCCGGCGGAGCGGCCGACGGCACGGATGGCGAGACCGGAGAAAAGGAAGGCGATCGAGCCGCCGATCAGCACGCCGATGAAGGTCGACGGGCTGGCGACGTTGATCTGGGTGGCGGCCTCGTGGAAGAGGGCCGATCCCGTCGCCCGCAGGTTCAGCTGGTTGCCGATCGTCTCGATGAACGAGGCGAACAGCGCCACCGTGGCGAGGACGGCCGAGGCGATGGCGACCCCCTTGGTGATCGCCTTCGTCGTGTTGCCGACGGCGTCGAGGCTCACCATGACCCGCTCGGCGTCGCCGCCGAACTCGCCCGCCATCTCGGCGATGCCGGCGGCGTTGTCCGACACCGGCCCGAAGCTGTCCTCCGACACGACCATGCCCGTCGTCGAGAGCAGCCCCATGCCCGTCAGCGCCACGAGATAGAGGGTGAGCTCGATGTTCCCGTGCGCCGTGGCGAACGAGATAATGATCGAGAGCCCGATCGCGGTGGCGATGGCGACGATGGCGACGACCGAGGACTCGAGCCCCGAGGAGAGCCCGGCGAGGACGGTCGTGGCGGGCCCGGTGCGGGCCGCCTCGGCGATCTCGCGCACCGGGGCGCGCTCGGTCGAGGTGTAGTACTCGGTGATGAGGCTCGCCACCTGGCCGAGGACGACGCCGATCAGCACCGCCCAGAAGACCTTGAGGTCCTTGATGTAGAACTCGGCGACGAGGAATGAGGCCACCAGCACGGCGAGCCCGGCGAGGCGGTAGCCGCGGTTGATGGCGCTCATCGCCGTCTTGTCGCGCGGGCGGGCCCGCACCGACAGGATCGCCCCGATCGAGGCGATGATCCCGAACCCGGCGATGATCAGGGGGTAGACGACGCCCTTGGCCGGGTCGATGCCGATCGAGTGGAAGGCCGAGTAGCCGAGGATGATCGAGGCGATGATCATGATCGCGTACGACTCGAACAGGTCGGCCGCCATCCCGGCGCAGTCGCCGACGTTGTCGCCCACGTTGTCGGCGATCGTCGCCGCGTTGCGGGGGTCGTCCTCAGGGATCCCGGCCTCGACCTTGCCGACGAGGTCGGCGCCGACGTCGGCCGCCTTGGTGAAGATGCCGCCCCCGACTCGCATGAAAAGGGCGATCAGCGAGCCGCCGAACCCGAAGCCGATCAGCACTGCCGTCGCCGTGTTCTGGAAGATGAGCGTCAGGCCGGCGGCGCCGATGAGCCCCAGTCCGACGCAGAAGAGGCCCGTGACACCGCCGGTGCGGAAGGCGACGCGCAGCGCCTTCGGCAGCTGGCCGTCGCGGGCCGCCGCCGCGGTGCGGACGTTGCCGCGCACCGACAGGTTCATGCCGATGATCCCGGTGAGCCCGGAGAAGGTGGCGCCGAGGAGGAAGGCGATGGCGCGATAGAGCCCCGACTGCCCGAAGCTGAGAGCCACGTGCCCGTTCGTCGAGTTCACCACCTTGGTGGCGGTGAAGAAGACGAGCACGGCGAGCGGCAAGACGACGATGCCGACGGCGCGGAACTGCCGTTTGAGGAACGCCACAGCCCCTTCCTGGATCGCGGAGGCGATCTCGCGCATGAGCGAGGTGCCCTGCTCGGCGGCGAGCACCTGGCGCATCAGGCCGCCGGCGGCGAGGAGGGCGACGACACCAGCTGCGAGGGCGAAGTACAGCCACAACCGCTCCGCCGATCCCAGAGTGAACGCCTGGTAGCTGCCCTCGCTGGCGAGGATTGGGATCATCTTTCTCTTCCTCCGTTGTCGGCGGCCGCGTGTCGCCGCTCACTCGCTTGTGGGCGGGCCGATCAGCGCGGCACAGGCATGGTACTCAGGGACGGGCCGCCGCCTCGACAAGGAGTGCGAGGAGTTCGTCGAGGAGCCCGGGTGGGGCGACGACGAGGGTCGACCGCCCCGGGTCAAGCCCGTCGACGTCGCGGTAGTCGGCACCGGCCTCGGTGGCGACGAGCAGCCCGGCGGCGCGGTCCCAGGGGTGGAGCCCCGCTTCGTAGAAGGCGTTCAGCCTCCCGGCGGCCACGTAGCACAGGTCGAGTGAGGCGGCGCCCGCCCGGCGGATGTCGCGCACCCGGGGCAGGACCACCGGGAGGAGGCGAGCCTGGCCCCGGCGGTTCTCCTCGGCGTAGCTGAAGCCGGTGCCGACGAGCGACTCCGCGAGCGGCGGCGCGGCGAGCGGGCCGAGCACCCGGTCTCCCAGGCGGGCGGCGCAGCCCCGGGCGGCCGTGAACATCTCGTCCCGCAGGGGGTCGTAGACGGCGCCGGCGAGCGGGCCGGCTTCGTCGGCGACGCCGATGGAGACAGCCCAGGAGCCGAAGCCGTAGACGAAGTTGGTCGTGCCGTCGATCGGGTCGATGATCCAGGTGAGGCCCGAGGAGCCGGCATGCTCGCCGCCCTCCTCGCCGAGCACGGCGTCGTCGGGGCGGGCTCGGCTGATCCCGCCGACGATGAGCCGCTCGCTGGCGCGGTCGGCCTCGGTGGCGAGGTCGGTCGCCGAGGACTTGCGGCTCGCCGAGTCGGCGAGTGCCGCCCGGTCGTGGCTGTGCCTTCCCGCCTCGATGAGGAGGTGGCCGGCCTCGCGAGCGAGACGCGCTGCCAGCTCGGCGAGGTCAGACGGTTCGGGACCGGTCGTTCCGCCCGTCATCGGGCCCGTGCCCGGCGGAGGGCGGGCCGGGCCCGTGACCGTCCGGCGGGGGATCGGGCTAGCCGGGCGACGAGCACCTCGAGCACGAGCTCGTCGCTCCAGCCGGCCTCCCCGCGCAGGGCGATGTCGGCATCGGCGAGCAGGGTGATGGCCAGCACGATACCGGCGTGGCCGAGACGGCGCGAGGAGTCGAGCGCCTTCTTTGCGGGGAACGGCTTCATGCCGGTCGCCGCGGCGGCGGAGGTCTCGTCGGATATCCCCGAGCCGTCGAGCCGCAGCATCGCGCCGAAATGGCGGTGGAGCAGGGCGACCACCTGGAAGGCGTTCCGTTCGCCGGGCCCCATCAGTCGCCCGAGGGCGGTGATGGCGGCGGGGACATCGCCGGAATCGATGGCGTCGGTGAGGTCCCAGGGCGCCACTCCGCCGGCCGAACCGAGGAAGGGGGAGAGATCGGCCGCCCCGATCGGCGCGCCCGCGCCGAAGGCGGACTCGAGCGTCGCAAGGAGCCCGTCGAGTCGGGCGAGATCCTCGCCGAGGTGCTCCTCGAGGAGCTCGACCGCTTCGGGGTCGAGGTGGACCGGCGCCCGGCGGAGCCGCTCGGCGATCCACTGCGCCCGGGCCCGGGCCGTGGGCGCGGGTCCGACGTCGACGACGAGGCCGGCGGCGCGGATCGCCTTGTCGAGGGCGGCGGGCGCCCGCCTCCCCGTGTACACGACGACGAGGACCGTCGTCGCAAGGGGGTCGCCGAGGTAGCCGACGAGCTCGCGGACCTGCCCCGTGTCGAGCGCGGCGGCATCACGCACGACGACGACCCGGCGCGGGGCGAGGAACGGCGGTGTGCGGCAGGCGTCGAGGACGGGACCGAGCCCGAAGGGATCGGCCTGCCCCGCTTCCGGGCGGGTGGCCTCGCCGTACTCCTCGATCGGCACTCCGCCGGCACCGTCGAGGGCCTCGAGCTCCGAAAGGAGCGCCGAGAGGGCCTGGCTGACGAGCCCCGGGTCCTCACCCTGGACGAGGTAGGCGGCGTGGGGGGAGCTGTCGGCGGCGAGATGGCTCGGTGTCACGCCGCGAGCACCGCCGAGAGCACGTCGACGGCCCGTCTCGCCCGGGCGACGTCGTGGACCCTCACGACTCGGCAGCCGCCCGCCACGCCGAGGGCGACGGCGGCGAGCGAGGCGTTCTCGCGGGCGTCGATGGGCAGTCCGAGCAGGTCACCGAGGAAGCCCTTGTTCGAAGCCGAGAGCAGCATCGTCTGGCCCATCGCGGCGAAGCGGTCGGTCGCCCGCAGCAACTGGAGCGACTGCGGCGTCGTCTTGCCGAGGTCGAGGCCGACGTCGAAGAGCACTCGCTGGGCCGGGATCCCCGCCACCAGCGCCATCTCGAGGCGGTCGGCGAGGAAGAACCTGACGGCGGCGACGACGTCGTCGTCCGGGTAGTGGGGATCGGGGTCGTCGAAGCGGGGGCGCAGGCGGATGTGGGTCGCGACGACCGAGGCGCCCGCCGCGGCCGCGACGGCGAGGTAGCGCGGGTCGCCAAAACCGCTGATGTCGTTGCCGAGCACCGCCCCCGCACCGTAGGCCGCCTCGGCGACCTCGGCGCGCCACGTGTCGACCGAGAGGGCGACGTCGAAGCGCGCGGCGATCGCCTCGATCGTCGGAACGACCCGGTCGAGCTCCTCGGCCACGCCGACGGGGTCGCCGGCACCGGCCTTCACGCCGCCGACGTCGATGATGTCGGCGCCGTCGGCGACGAGCCGCTCGGCGCGGGCGAGCGCGCGGCCGAGGTCGAAGGTGGCGCCGTGGTCGTAGAAGGAGTCCGGGGTGCGGTTGACGATCCCCATGACGAGCACGCGCGTCGTCACGTCGTAGCGCCGGCGACCGAGCTCGACGACGGCGGGCGAGACCGGCCGCACCACGGCGGGCCTGCCCGGCAACTCGCCCACGACCCTCAGAAGAGCTGCGAGGCGAGCGCCCGCCGGTAGTCCAGCCGACGCGGGTCCCCCGGGTCCATCGTCTCCAGCAGGTCGAGGAACTCCTGGCGGGCGCCCTCGTCGGCGCGCACCCGGGTGAGCAGGCCGTCGAGGCGCGCTTCGAGCGAGTCCCCGGAGCGGTCGTCGCGGCCCGCGAGGCGTGCCTCGGCCGCGAGGCGGCGGGTGCGGTCGGTCTCGGGGACCCGCCCGAGGAGTTCGAGTGCCTCCTCGGTCTCACCGCGCCCGACGAGCAGCTCGGCGAGGGCGGCCACGGCCCCGGGGTGATCGGGCTGCAGCTCGAGCGCCGCCCGGAGCGAGTCTTCGTCGCCCCGGCCGGCGAGGCGGTCCGCTTCCGAAGGCTCCGGTGCGAGCCGGGCGACGAACTCCCGTACCGCGGGCTCGGCCACGGCCCCGACGAAGCCGTCGACGACCTTGCCCGCGCGCACCGCGTAGACGGCCGGGATGGACTGGACCTGGAAGGCGGTGGCGACGTGCGGGTTCTCGTCGACGTTCACCTTGACGAGCTCGACCGCGCCCTCGGTCTCGGCGACGACCTTCTCGAGTGTCGGTCCAAGCGTCCGGCACGGCTCGCACCAGGGCGCCCAGAGGTCGACGACGACGGGGACGTCCTCCGAGCGGTCGATCACGTCGGCCTGGAAGGTGGCATCGGTCACTTCTCGGGTCACGCTGCGACGCTACCGGATGGCACCCCCGGCCCCGGCGAGGGATCAGGCGACGAAGTACTTCGCCTGGGGGTGGTGGCAGACGAGGGCGAGGGTGGTCTGTTCCGGTTCGAGTTGGAAGTTCTCGGTGACGGTGACGCCGATCCGCGCGGCGTCGAGCAGTGCGACGACCTTGGCGTTGTCCTCGAGGTCCGGGCAGGCGGGGTAGCCCCACGAGTAGCGGCCACCCCGGTACTTCTGGCGGAACAGCCCCGTGAGGTTCGGGCCGTCCTCGTCGGCGAATCCCCATTCCTCGCGGATGCGCCGGTGCCAGCACTCGGCGAGCGCCTCGGTCATCTCAACCGAGAGCCCGTGGAGGGCCACGTAGTCGAGATAGCGGTCGGCAGCGAACAGCTCGCGCGCCCTACGCGAGGCGGCATCGCCGATCGAGGCGACGAACAAGGCGGCGTAGTCGATCTCGGCGCAGTCGGCGGGACGGAAGAAATCGGCGATGCACAGGTAGGGGTGCTCGCGCTGGCGGGGGAACGTGAAACGGGCGAGCTCGGCGGAGCGGCTTGCGTTGGCGAAAAAGACGAGGTCGTTGCCCTCGGAACCGACGGCGAAGTAGCCCCAGACGACCCCGGGGACGAGCACACCGGCGGCTTTGGCCTCGTCGAGCCGCAGGCGCAGCTCGGCGCGCACGCGGGACTTGAACTCCTCGTCGCTCTCGCCCGGGTTCGGCCGGTATCCCCACTGGTTGCGGAACAGTGCCGTCTCGTTGAGGTAGGCGCGCACGTCGTCGAGGGGGATTCCCTTGGCGACCCGCGTGCCGAGGAAAGGCGGTGGGAAGACGGGGTTGTCCCGGGCGAGCTCCGGCGAGCGGGCGGGCAGCGTCGCCGGGTTGACCCCGGCCAAGGTGGCGTGCTTCCGGGGCGGGAGCTTGCGTCCCGTCGGCACGGTGCCGAAGTCCGGGTCGATCTCGCCGCTCGCCTTCTCCGCCATCAGCCGGTCGAGGGTGCGCAGTCCCTCGAAGGCGTCCTTGCCGTAGAAGACCCTGCCCGCGTAGACCTCGCGCAGGTCGCGCTCGACGTAGCTGCGCGTGAGGGCGGCCCCGCCGAGCAGGATCGGTGTCGCCGTCCGCTCCCGGCGGTTCATCTCCTCGAGGTTCTCGCGCATGATGAGCGTCGAGCGCACGAGCAGCCCGCTCATCCCGATGGCGTCGGCCCCCACCTCGTCGGCCTTCTCGAGGATCTCGTTGATGGGGACCTTGATGCCGAGGTTGTGGACCTCGTAGCCGTTGTTCGTGAGGATGATGTCGACGAGGTTCTTGCCGATGTCGTGGACGTCGCCCTTCACGGTCGCCAGCACGACGGCGCCGCGCCCGCCGGAACCACGTTGCTCCATGTGCGGCTCGAGGTACGACACAGCGGTCTTCATCGTCTCCGCCGACTGCAGGACAAAGGGCAGCTGCATCTCGCCCGAGGCGAAGAGGTCACCGACGGTCTTCATCCCCGGCAGCAGCATGCCGTTCACGATCTCGAGGGCGCCTAGGCCGGACAGCGCCTCGTCGAGGTCCGCCTCGAGCCCGATCCGGTCACCGTCGACGATGCGCTGGGCGAGGCGCCGCTCGACTGACCAGTCGCGGCGGTCCTCGGTGACGTCGTCGTTCGGCACGTCACCGGCGAACGCCGCGATGAGGGCGGCGAGCGGGTCGTAGTCCTCTCGCCGGCGGTCGTAGACGAGGTCGAGGCAGATCTCCCGGAGGGCGGGGTCGATCTTGTGCAGCGGCGCGATCCTGCCGGCGTGGACGATCGCGGCGTCGAGGCCGGCGGCGACGCATTCGTGGAGGAAGACGGCGTTCAGCACCCGGCGGGACGAGGGGGCGAGGCCGAACGAGACGTTCGAGATGCCGAGCACGGTGTGTGCCCCCGGGATCTCCCGCTTGATGGCGCTGATCGCCTCGATCGTCTCGATGCCGTCGCGGCGGCTCTCCTCCATCCCCGTCGACAGCGGCAGCGCCAGGGCGTCGAAGAAGAGGTCTTCGGGCTGGAGCCCGTACCGCCCGACGGCGAGGTCGTGGATGGCGCGGGCCGCGGCGAGCTTCCATTCGGCGGTGCGGGCCTGGCCCTTCTCGTCGATGCAGGTGCAGATCACGGCGGCGCCATGCTCGGCCGCGAGCGTGAGGAACGAGTCGAGCCGCGTGCCCTCGCCGTCGCCGTCCTCGAGGTTCACCGAGTTGATGACGGCTCGGCCCCCGACGAGCTCGAGCGCCGTGCGCACGACGGCCGTCTCGGTCGAGTCGATGACGACCGGTGCCGTCGACTGCGTCGAGATCCGGCCCATCACCTCGCGCATGTCGGCGACGCCGTCGGCGCCCGTGTAGTCGACGCAGACATCGATCAGGTGCGCACCTTCCCGAACCTGGTCGCGCGCCATGGCGGACGTCGTGTCGAAGTCGCCGGCCAGCATCGCCTCGCGGAAGCGCTTCGAGCCGTTGGCGTTGGTGCGCTCGCCGATGACGAGGAACGAGGCCTCCTGTTCGAAAGGCACGAAGCTGTAGAGGGATGCCGCCCCCGCCTCGTGTTCGACCGCCCGCCGCACGGGAGCGAGCCCGCCGCACCGCCGAACCACGGCGTCGAGGTGTGCCGGCGTCGTACCGCAGCATCCGCCGATCACGGACACCCCGAGCTCGGTGGCGAAGTGGTGGAGATGCTCGGCGAGCTCGTCCGGCGTGAGGTCGTAGCGCATCTTGCCCTCGACGACCGTGGGCAGCCCGGCGTTGGGTAGCGCGGACACCGGAACGCGTGAGTGGCCGGTCAGGTAGCGGAGCGGCTCGTACATCTCGACCGGCCCCGTGGCGCAGTTGAGTCCGATCACGTCGGGGCGCATCGCCTCGAGGGCGCAGAGGGCGGCGGCGATCTCGGTCCCGGGGAGCATTCGGCCGGTCAACTCGATCGTCACCTGGACCTGCAGGGGCACGGCGATTCCGGTCGTCGCCATCGCGCGCCGGCAGGCGGCGAGGCCAGCCTTGGCACCGAGAAGGTCGAAGGCGGTCTCGACGAGGAGCAGGTGGACGCCGCCCTCGAGGAGTGCCACCGCCTCGACCTCGTAGGCGTCGCGCAACGCGGCGAAGGGAATCTGGCCGAGGGACGGGAACTTCGTCCCCGGTCCCATGCTCCCGGCGACGAAGCGGGGGTGGTCCGGTGTCGAGTAACCGTTGGCGACCTCCCGGGCGAGCTCCGCCGAGCGGCGGGCGAGCTCGGCGGCACGTTCAGCGATCTGATACTCGGCGAGCACGACCGGGAAGGCGCCGAACGAGTTGGTCTCGACGACGTCGACGCCGACGTCGAGGAACGAACGGTGGAGGTCCTGGACGACGTCGGGGCGCGTGACGACCAGCACCTCGTTGCACCCTTCGAGTGCCGGCCCGCCGAAGTCGTCCGGACCGAGCCCACGCAGCTGCAGGTTTGTGCCGGTCGCGCCGTCGAAGATGACAACGCGCTCGGCGAGCAGGTCGAGGTAGCCCTTCACGGTTCTTCCAGGCTACCGGGCGGCCGGGCCCCCCTTCGTGCCGCGGTGGGCCTCGCTGACGCGGAGGGACGCGGACGCGGTCAGGCCCGCCGGAGCCAGGCCACTATTGCGTTGGCGAACTTGGCCGCGCTCCCGGGCGCATGTCCGAGGTAGAGCGCCGGTTCGGTCGCCTCGAGCTCGATGAGGAGCGGGTTCCCCGCCTCGTCCGGGACGATGTCGACCCGCGCGTAAAGCAGGTTCTCCCGCCCGGCCGGCACCGCGTCGAGCACCGCTTCGGCGAAGGCCCGTTCCTGCTCGGTCGGCCTGGCTGTGGCGACGGCGGCATTCCAGTCGAGCCTTCCCTCGGCGTACGGCCCACGGGTTGCCAGGATGGCGGGCTTGGTGATCGTGTGGCTGTAACAGTCGCCGAGGTAGACGAGCCCGCGTTCGCCCGGACCCTGGATCTGGGCGAGGTAGGGCTGAACCATCACTGTGCGGCCCTCCGCCAGCAGCCGCGCGACGTGATCCCGTGCCGCGGCCTTATCCCTGGGTCCGTAGCGCCCGGCATGCCGCGCGCCCGCACCCACCGAGGGCTTGACGACCAGCTCGCCGGGGGGAAGTTCGACTGGCTCGCCCGGTCGGCACCAGGTCGTCGGGATGGTCGCGACCCCCGAGGCGGCGAGGTCGGCGAGGTAGTTCTTGTCGGTGTTCCACTCGACCACCCGGTATGGGTTGGCAAGGCGCGGGATTGAGCGCGCCCAGTCGAGGAAGGCCCCGCGCCGTTCCGTGTAGTCCCAGGTCGTGCGCAGGACGACGAGGTCGAATCGTGACCAGTCGATGGCGGGCTCGTCCCAGACGAGAGGTGTCGCCGCGATGCCGCGGGCGTCGAGCGCGGCGAGGATCGCCGGCCCGTCCTCGCCGAGGTCCGGGACGCGCCTGCAGGCGGCGAGGGCGACGCGCACGCGGTGACATGACCGGCGGTCTCGTGCCATGGAAGCGACGCTACCGAACCGCCTCCGCGGGCGCGATGCGGCGCCGGGCCGCAACCCGGAGTGGCCAACATGGGCCCAGTCCGATTGTCGACGAGAGAGGCTGATCGTTGCCAAGAATTGGTCGTTCACCGCTCGCGTCGGTCAAGCCGCGTGAGCGCACACCACCGGTGTCGACCGAACTGGGAGCAGTCCCAAACGTGCTCGGTCTCGAGCGGTACGCGCCGCGGTCGCATAGCATGCCGATCGGAACACGTCGTTGCAAGGAACAGGGGGACTGGATGATTCGTCGACTGTTGCTTGTCTTGCTTGTGCCGCTGGGAATACTGCTCGCGGAGTCTGGTGGCGGAGCCGTGACTGGTCAGAGCGAATCCGCAAACCAGTTCGTTAAGGCAGCAGCCCAGGCACTCACTTCAGCGAGATCATTCCGCATGTCCGGGACCCTCGCGGCGTCAGGAGGGTCCAGCAGCGTTGATCTCGTGCTCTTCTCGAACAACGACGTCGAGGGCAACCTCACGGGTGAAGGAAACCTCCTGCACGTCGTGGTCGTTAACGGTACCGACTACTTTCAGGCGTCGGCGGCGTACTGGCAGAAGGTCGGTCATCTTTCGCTCAACTTGGCCAAGAGCATCGCCTCCGATTGGATCAGCTTCCCGAACTCTGGTCCCGACGGTTTCGGAAGCAGCCTGGGGTTCTCGTCACTCGCTTCCAGCATGAAGACAGACGCCGGAGTGTCGATCGTCGGACACAAGAAAGTGGACGGGCATGCCGCCGTGGGTGTCAAGTGCACCGGTGGGTCCGTGCTCTGGATCGCCGCCACGGGCACGCCCTACCCCATCCTCGAGGTCAAACAGGGCAGCGGGGGTGGCAGTCTGAAATTCAGCGGTTGGAACAGCTTCAAGTGGCCGAAAGCACCGAAAGGGGCCATCGCACTTTCGTCACTTCATTCCTAGTGGGGCACGCCGCCATAGTTATCGCGGCACGCTCGACGAACCGAAACTGCCCGGAGGAACGGGTCAGGTTCCCTGGGGATCAGACGGGATACTTGGCCGGGTCGGGCCCACCACGCCCAGTGTCGCCAACACGAGGCGCTGTGCAATCGTCAACGAGCGAGACTGCTTATTGCCAGAATGGGACCTTCGGCACTGCAAATCTGACCGGGGTGGTCGGCGGACCAGTACGTCCCACGTTGCTTTGGAAGCCGGCTCGAACAGTCACGGTCGACTTCACTCCATGCAGATTCCGCACTGTGACCGCTCCCGCATAGACGCGCACCTGGGAGTAGGTCCGGGTGATCTCGACGCTGAAGCTCGCGTTCGGACTCTGCACGGCGTGCGGAATCGGACCCGCGGGAGCGCACTTGCCACAGGCGGCGTAATTGACCCGGGTGATCATCTCTGACGTCCGCACCTCCGGCTGAAGAGAGCGACCGCTGACGTCGTAGAGGACATCGCCAAGGGTTTGCAAGGAAGCGAACTGAAAGACAGTTCCCGACAGCACCACGATTGGGAGCGCGGGAAGCGCCCATACCGATCCCGCGCCAATCACGAGCGCGACCGACGCACCTGCGGTCACCGCCCCGGCGGTCACCGCCAGGCGAGCGACGCCGGTCGAGGAGGTGCGCACCGAGTCGTAGGGCAGGAGCGATCGAACGCCGACGAGTGACTCGCTCACGCCCGTCTTGGCATCGACAACGGTCGCGCTGCCGTGCGAGACGGTCGGGTCTCTGAGGAGCGGAACCACGCACGTCGCCGTCTCGAGACAGGGCGTCTTGGGGATAGTGGTCGTCGTGGGGGAGCTCGATCCCTTCGTGACGGTGGGGCTGCCGGTCTTCGAGAACGTGATCGTCTCATTGCTCTCGATCTTCCAGTGACCGAGGCATTTTCCGGTGGATTCTGACGTGACGAAGAGGTAGTCGTTGGTTTCCTCGTCGTAGCCGAAGGACTGGCCGTTGTCGAGAGACGAGCGTCGGTTCGCACCGCCGACCGGTGCAGTGTCGTAGACGACGACGCTCCTGCCCGCGTTGTCGACTACCGTCACCGTCACGAAGACCCCCGTTGCCGGGAACGAAGCAGTCGGAACGCCACAGGTCGGCGTTGGCGTAGTGGTCGTCGTGGTCGAGGTTCCAGGCGTCGGGCCTGACACGCGATAGCCGTCGAGCGAACCGGTGATTGCACCCCCGTTGCAGCTGATGCTGTCTTCGTATTCAGTGCCAACATAAGAAAACCCTTGGGAATTGAAGTAGATCTCACCTTGGCAGGAGACGCCTGAGCCGATCGCGCTTGAAGTGACCTGTGCGACGTAAACCGGCTCAGACAGGGTCGGAAGGGTCTGAAGGTTCAGGTCGATCGTTCCATCGAGGTCCCCTGTGATATGCGACCCTTCGACGGTGAAGGTGAGGCCGGTCAACTGCTGCCCGGGCTGGGCGATTGGGACGCTCGAGGTTGAGACGGTAAACGTCGCCGTCCAGGTCCCGTTCAACTGGCTCGCCGCGCTCGCGGTTGCCAAGCGTGCCGGCACCGCGGACGCGCCCGCCGCAACGGAGAGCAGTGACCCACCGAGACAGACAACCAACGAAACGGCACCGACGAGGCGCCACGGGTGCCGACGAGAGAGGTTCCTCATCACGGACCTCCTAAAGAAGATCATGTTCCTTGGCCCACCTTTGCTACCGACAGAAGCTACGCGTGGATTGGTGGCATGAGATCGATTCAGACACAGATGACCTGAAGAAGATGGTCAACATGAGCCATGGTCGATACTCCAATTCGTCATATGGTCGACCAGCTCCCCAATACAGCAGGAGCCACGTCGAGGAGCACAGTCGGTCGACACATCACTCAACTCACGGTGGATCTCACCGAGGCATGCGCTGGATGCTTGCGAGGTGTCAGACTCGCGCCGCAATTGGCGCCTGCCAGCTCTCCGGTCGGTGTCGGCGTCAGGCTTCAGGTAGCGAGGCGAGACGGAGAAGTCCGCACGGAACCCACCCGTACGAGGCTCGACGCACGTCGCGCCCTCCGCTCGACGTCCGAGCGTCGTCACATGCATCCCGAGAAAATGAGCACTTCAGCTATATTCTTGCGCCGTGAGCATGGCCCCTCGCTCCGTGCCGCGTGGGAGAATGACGACCATCGCCGTTCTCGTGGCTGGCGTCACAGCAGTTGTCACCGTTGCTCCGCCCGCTTTCGCATCGGCAAAGGCGGCGGCCCGACCAAGCGTCGTTAGCTACAGAGTCAGCGCGCGGTCGGTTCCCGCTTCGGGGGGAACGGTCACTTTCACGGTCAGGGTACGGAAGACGAGCGAATGCAGCCTCAAGGTCACCGGCCACGCTGCTGTCGCCGTGACGTATGCCCGGGCGTGGCTTTCTTGCTCAGGCGGCGTCTTCACGGAGTCAGTGACTTTCGGCGTGAACTCCGGTCAAGGCGCCCGGAGCTTTGCCGTCCGTGTCTATCTTCGGCGAAGAGGCGAGATCGACTCGAGTTCGCTGGGGAGCGTGCATGTCAATGCGTCGCCGTCACGACCGGCGCCAGAGCTCGTGACATCAAGATCGTGGTCGGGCTATGTCGTTCCGACCGCTGGTGCCGTCGTGACTGATGTCAGCGGCAGATGGACTGTTCCGAGGCTCAACTGCGCTGACACGCCAGATGCGGGGGAAGATACGTGGGTCGGCACCGGGGGCGCGGGATGGCCATCCGGGGGATACTCAGGTGACCTTCTCCAGACGGGCATCCAAGACACTTGCGTCAACGGTGTGCAGCAGGAATTCGGTTGGTGGGAAGAGTACCCGGAGTTTCCCGACACCTTCTTCAGCGATTTCTCAGTGTCGCCGGGCGACTCGATTGAGGCGTTCGTGTACAAGATATCCAGTGACTGCACGACGAATTGTGGGCAGTGGGAGACCAAGGTCGAGGACCTGACTACTGGCCTCGCCGGCTTCATGGTCACCGGAGAGGGGTGGGGAGTGGCGTCGATCTCCAGCGCCACGTTCCCCGACCAGGGGACGACAGCAGATGTCACGTATCCCGGAGCGACCAGTGCCGAGTGGGTCGTCGAGGACTACCTTCTCAACTACCAAGCGCCGAACGGCGCTCGGGCGGCCTTCGCGAACTACGGGACGGTGAGGTTCTCAGACCTGCTGGTCGGCGGCCTGGCGTCATGGTCCCTGGCATCGAGCCAGAGGTGGGAGATGGTGCAGAACGGAGTGGCCCTTTCGACACCGTCTGCACCAGGGACTGACGGTTTCTTAGTGAGCTATACGGGGCCATAGTCCGGGCGGGACTCCTGAGCGGCCGACCCATAAACGATCTCACTCGGTACAGGCGGACCCGCGGGCATCCCAGACCAATGACAACGTCCCCGAGCGTCCACTGAAGGTGGGACGAGGGACGTCGAGGTGCGTCGCAGCCATAGAGCATCCGTGATTTCGAGCCGCTTCGGCCCGGACGGTGAACATCACGCCAAGGTCAGCGTCATCGCGGTGACCGAGAACCGCAGCGAAGGCCACTGCATATCTATGGCAGAAGAGCGATCACCCGTCGTGTGGGACGACGCCTCAGTCGTCGGGCTGGCCGCTCGCGATCCTCAGCGAGGTGAGATCGCCCCGTTGGTTCAGTTCCCAGACGACGCCTTGCCGTGGAAAGGGCACCGCCTCGAACACCGGTGATCCGAGGTGGTCCTTCCCGAGTCCCGTCGCCTTGACGAGATCACCGCTTCCGGCCTTAGCGATGACCGCGTCCCATGTCCCGTTTCCAACAGTCGTACGAAAGCGAGTCCGGACCGTGGGGCACGGGATCAGTGAGTTGCGCAGACGCGCGATCGCGTCCTCTCAGGTTCAAGGAATCGGAACTTCTGCGGCGCCGTGCCGCACCACTTCTGCCGAAGCCCACGAGGCGCAGGCCTCGGCGAGCGAGCGGTCGAAGCGCCACGAGAGGAGTTGGTGCTCGATCTCCTCGCGGGCCGCCCCGATCGAGGCGAGGCTCAGGGCGAGCTGCTTGCCCTGGTTGCGCAGGCGCTCGGCCTGGTCGGCGGTCGGCGGCGAGTCGGCGAGGCGGTGAGCGGCGCGCAGCGACACCGGGAGCCGGGCGAGGTGGCGTTCCGGGAGCGACGGGAGCCGGACACGGGCTGCGACGAGGTCGCGCTGCTCGACCCGGATCATCTGGAAATCGACCGCCCGGGCGATCGTGCGCAGGAACGGCGCGTGCCGCCCGGGCCGCTCGCCGAGGCCAAGGGCGCGGGCCGTCTCGGTGACGTCGAGCACGCACCCCGCCGGTGAGCGCGAGAGGCGGGAGGCGAGGAGGCGCAATAGGCACGTCGTCGACGGGCCGAGGACGGGCAGCCAGAAACGCTCGACGTACTCCGAACGGGCGTCATGGCCCACCTCGTCGGTCGCCGGGTCGACCCAGCGCGAGACGCGAACCCACCGTCCGAACGCGATGGTCTCGGGAAGATCCGCCACCTCGTGGCCTCCCTCCGGGCTCCAGATCGGTCAGGACCCGACCTCGCGGAGCGTTGGCACGAGCGTGCCGGCGGCGGCTACCCGCCGGGCTACCGGTGAGCGGGCAGCGACCCGCCGGTTCATCAGTTGGGGTGGGGGACGACGAGGACCGGGATCCGCGAGCGGTGGAGGAGCTTGTGAGGCACGGACCCGAGGATGGCGCCGAGGATCGGGATCTCGCCCATCGAACCGACGACGATCAGACGGGCGGCGCGTTCCGTTGCCATCTCGATGAGGGCGTCGACCGGGCGAAGCCCGACGACCAGGGGCTCGACGGCGACACTGGGGTCGATCTCACGGGCCTCGGCGGCGGCCGCGGCGACGAATCCCTCGCCGAGTTGCTTCAGCCGACCTTGATAGTCGGAGGTCTCGCCACCCATCGGGTTCGGCTCATAGCCGAAGACGATCGAGAGCCGAGCGTCGAAGGCCCGAGCGAGGGCGACGGCGACACCAAGCGCCGACCGCGCGCCGTCCGTGCCGTCGTAGCCGAGGACGATGTCGCCGGCCATCAGTCCGGCGGCGCGGCCGCGCCCGGAGTGAGCGGCGGCGCCTGATTGTGGAGCGAATCGGCGTGCTCGGCGGTGTGGCGGAAGAACTCCCGGTGTCCGATCATCCACACCAACATAAGCGGCAGTCCGACGATCAGCAGGCCGAGCCCGATGATGAGGGGCGGGCCGAGTCCGCTGGCGTAGAGGTGGATGCCGAGGAAATGGACGTTGAACCTCACGAATCGGAACCAGACCTGTTGACCCGCGGCGTTCGCCGGGTTCGAGTACACGAAGATCGAGTCGACGAAGGCCCACGTGAGGATCAACGCGCCGACGAGCGGGGCAAGGCCGACGAAGACGAAGTTCTTCACGCTCCGAAGCAGCAGGCGGCGGTAGTAGATGACACAGGCGTATCCGGTCATCGCGTAGTAGAAGGCGATGCCAAAGCCCAAGGCGAGGATGGAGTCGAGAAGCACCTCGTTGCTGATGATCGAAAGGCCGATGAACCAGACGATCGAGAGGGCGCCGAACCACACCGTCGCGTAGGCGGGCGTGAGATAGCGCGGGTGGATCGCGCCGAACCGCAGGGGAATGGCCTTGTGCACCGACATCGACAGCGCCGAGCGCGCGGCGGGAAGGATGGTCGTCTGTGTCGACGCCGAGGCCGAGGAGAGGACAGCGACGATCAGGAACTTGTCCCAACCGTTACCGAAGACGTCCCGCCCCAGCGCATTGAGCACGTCGTTGCTGTTGGCGGTGAGGAAGCCGGCTCCGTGGAACGCCTGGGCGGCGATCGAGACGACGACGTAGATCCCGACGAGCACGAGGGTCGAGAGCACGGCGGCGACGCCGGGCGTGCGCTTCGTATCCTTGGCCTCCTCGTTCACCGTGACAGCGGTGTCCCACCCCCAGTAGATGAAGACGGCGGTGAGGATCGCCCCCGCCAGCGCGCCGGTCGACGAGATGTGGAACGGGTTGAGCCACCCGAGCGTCGGGTGGAGGCTCCCGACGACGTGCGAGGCGTAGACTTTTGTGAGGGCGACGGCGGCGAAGATGGCGAGGATGACGATCTCGGCGCCCAGCAGGAGCACCTGGGTGCGGGCAGAGAGCTCGATCCCGATGACGCAGATCGCCGTCATGACGATGATCCAGACGACGCCCAGGAAACCGACCCAGAAACGGTTGTTGGCGAGGCCGTTGGCGCCGAACAGGAGGAAGGTGTACTGGCCGGCGATCTGGCCGAGGCTCGGCATCACGACGAGGTCGGTGACGAGGATCCCCCACCCGGCGATCCAACCGGTCTTCGGGCCGACCGCGCGCGTGACCCAGGTGAACGTCGTGCCGCAGTCCGGGTCCACCCGGTTGAGGTAGAAGTACGCCGCGGCGATGAACAGCATCGGGACGAAGGCGAGCACCATCACCGACGGGGCGAGCAGCCCGACGGCGGCGGTGACGAACCCGAGCGACGCGGCGAGGCTGTAGGCGGGGGCGGTCGAGGCGACGCCGATGACGAGGCTCGCCAGCAGCCCGAGCGCGCCGCTCTTCAGCCCTTTGCTGGGAGGGAGGTCCCGACTCGGCGCCTCCGCCCCGATAAGGCCAGCCGTCGTCACCATCGGCCACCCCCCGGCGTGCCGAGACCGTCTGCGAGACGTTAACCCCGGTTCCTTCGGTTGTCGACGCGCCGCACCGCAGGCTGCTTCGCGTCTCGCGACCCTTTGCAGGCGCGTCGCCGCGATGGGAGAATTGTGCACAAAGGTGCATCCCCGCACCCGCGCGCGACCCGGACAGGTCGCACGGACGAGGCGTCAAACGGACGTGAGACGATGAGTGCAACCAGAGGAACCAGCGGATCGCCGAATGCGGGATCCGGCGAGTTGACCGCCCGGGCGGTGCAACTGTTCGAGTCCGAACTCGGAAGGCTCGTCGACGCCACACCGCGGTCGCGCGACCTCTACGAGAGGGCCCGGCGGAAGATGCCGCTCGGCGTCGCCTCGTCCTTCCAGGCGGCCAAGCCCTACCCGATCTACCTCGAGAGCGGCGACGGTGCCGAAGTCGTCGACGTCGACGGCCACCGCTACATCGACTATCACAACGGTTTCGGCGCGGTGGCGGTCGGTCACGCCCACCCCGCCGTCGCGGCGGCGATCGAGCGCGCCGCCCGCACCGGCACGCACTTCGCGGTGACGACCGAGCAAACGGTGCGCCTCGCCGAGGAACTCTGCCGACGGTTCCGGATGGAACGTGTCCGTTTCGTGAACTCGGGCACGGAGGCGACGATGGACGCGATCCGCGTCGCGCGCGGCGCGACCGGTCGCGACACGATCTGCAAGATCGAGGGTTCCTACCACGGTCATCACGACTCCGTGATGTTCTCGGTCACGCCGAGCCTCATGCTGCTGGAGGCGAGCGAGAGTGAGGCGACCCAACCACCGGCCTCGCGGGGCATTCCGGCCGAGATGGGCAAGTGGACGCTCGCCGTGCCGTACAACGACCTCGCCGCGACCGAGAAGCTCTTCTCTGAGCGGGGCTCGGAGATCGCCTGCCTCATCATCGAGCCGGTGATGATGAACATCGGGATTGTGCTCCCGCGTCCCGGCTACCTCGAGGGGCTGCGCGAGCTGTGCACCCGGCACGGTATCGTGCTCATCTTCGACGAGGTGAAGTGCGGCGCGACGATTGCCGCCGGCGGGGCGATCGAGCTCTTTGGAGTGCAGCCCGACTTGGCGTGCTTCGCCAAGTCCGTCTTCGGCGGCACGCCGGCGGGCGCGTTCGGCGGACGCGCCGATCTCATGGACGAGATCGGTTCGGGGATCGCCCAGCAGGGGACCTTCAACGGGAACCCGCTCGTCGTCGCGGCGGGGCTGGCGGCCCTCACCGAGGTGCTGACCCCCGACGCCTACGACCACTTCAAGAAGATGGGGGCGCGTCTTGCCGAAGGTTGCCGCAAGGCGATCGCCGAGCACTCCATCCCGGCCCACGTCGTCGACCTGGGTTGCAAAGGCTGCGTCTCGTACCGACCGGAGCCGCTCGTCGACTACCGGAGTTTCCTCGAGACGAACGCTGATCTCTTCAATGCCTCCTGGGCCTGGCTCGTCAACCGCGGCATCTTCATGACGCCGGGCAACGAGGAGCAGTGGACCATCTCGGTGCGGCACGACGAGCGTCACATCGACCGGTTCATCGAGGTCTTCGCCGAGTTCTGCGCCGCCGTCAACCCCCGATAGGCGGGTGGTGTCAGTGCCCGGCGACGAACGCGGCCGAACGAGGGTCTGATCGGGAGCGCGACGAGGGGGTCCATGACCGTCACGGCAATGTCTCCGTTCGGGGCACGTGCGATGGCGTCGGCGGACCCGATGCCGGCCGCCTTCCTCGGTCACGGCACGCCGATGAACGCCCTCGACCACAACCGCTACACGGAGGCGTGGCGGGCGTTCGGCGCGGCCGTTCCCCGTCCCCGCGCGATCCTCGTCGTCTCGGCGCACTGGTACACCAACGCCTCGGCCGTCACGGCGATGGCGTATCCGAGGACGATCCACGACTTCTACGGATTCCCGCGCGAGCTGTTCGACGTGCAGTACCCGGCCCGGGGCGACCCGCTGCTCGCTGAGGAGATTGCCGACCTCGTGCAGCCCGCGGAGATCGGTCTCGACACGGACAGCTGGGGGCTCGACCACGGCACCTGGTCCGTCCTCGTCCACGCCTTCCCCGCAGCGGACGTCCCGGTCGTGCAGCTGTCCATCAACGCGACCAAGTCCCTCGACGACCACTATGAACTCGGGACCCGGCTGGCGCCGCTGCGCGAGCGCGGCGTGCTGATCGTCGGGAGTGGCAACGTCGTGCACAACCTGAGGCGGATCGACCGGAGCCAGCCCGACTCCGGGTTCGCGTGGGCGAGGGATTTCGACGACGCCGTGGCAGACGTCATGACGAGGGACCCCGGGGAGCTCGTCCGGCTCCAGGGCCACGAGGACTTCAGCCTGGCGGCCCCCACCCCCGATCACTTCATCCCCCTTCTGTACCTCGCGGGCCTCGTTGCGGCGGCTGGCGAGACGGCGCGCGTCCTCATCGACGGCTTTGCGATGGGCTCGCTCTCGATGACCGCCTACACGTTCGGTAGCGGGGAGCTGGCGGCTGGCGGCGGCGGCGGCTCCCCATGCCTGCCGGACATCCCGGCCGAGGAAACGAACATCTGACCGCACCTCGGCGCCGGTCCGCCGGCACGCCCACGCGTCGAGCCCGTCGGCGTGCCGTTCCGGTCACGGCTCACGCATCGGGCGATCGAATCGTGCCGTCGGGACGGTCACCGACGAGGCGGAGCATTTCCCGCCGCCAGGCGGACCGGGTCCGGGCCGCCTCGACGCTGTCGGGGTGCACGAGCCGGGTGAAGGTGGGCTGGCCGGGACCCTGGTGGAAGGCGGAGGCCCGCGCCTCGACGGCCCTGTCGCCCATCGTGTAGTGGTCCCGCTGGAGGAGGTAGCCCTGCCACGAGGCGAGAAGGAATGTCTCGAGGAACCTCCCGTGTTCGGTGACGTCCTCGAAGACGCCCCAACGCGTTCCCCCGAGGCGCCGCCGGACGATGCGTAGTTCGGCCATGGCGGCCAGGAAGTCGTCCACGTCCTCCTCTGCGATGCGGTACTCGACGGTGAGGAGGACGGGGCCGTCGTCCGGGTGGATGTGCTCACCGACGCTGAGGGACGGGCTGCTGACGAGCTCGAGGGCCTCCCGGTTCACGACGGGCAGCCTGAAGCGCGGGATGAGGAGGATCCCCGGCACGAGGGCGAGGGCCGCGATCAAGAGCGTGGTGCGCAGCGGGAGGAACGTGTCGATGATGCCGAAGGCGATCCCTCCCAGCACGAAGGGCCCGTTGAGGACGATGTAGTAGATCGACAGTGCACGGACCTGGACCCACTGCGGGACGGCCTGGCGGGCGGCGATGATGAAGGTGGTTGCCGACAGGGCCCAGCTCGCCCCCGTGATGACGAGCACTGGAGCCGCCACCCAACGCGTCGGCCAGGCGACCAGGACGACGAGGGCGATCGCGTTGGCGAGGGCGGCTCCCGCCACCAAGGCGTCGAGTGGGATCCGACCCTGGAGGCGGGGGAGGAGGCCGGCCCCGGTCACCGCCCCCACGCCGCTCAGAGCCAGGAACAGCCCGTATTCGAAGCCGGAGGTGTGCAGGTAGCGGGCGGCGAAGAGCGGCAGCAGGGCCCCGAGCGCGGAGGCCGGTGCCACGTAGGCGGCGGTGCGAGCGGCGACCGCCCGCAGCCCCGGCGTGTTGAGGAAGAACCGCCACCCGGAAGACACGGAGCCGAGGAAGCTCTCGACGGCCGTCCCCCCCGGAGTGGAGAGACGGAGATTCACCCGGCCGCGCCAGAGGTAGAGGAAGCAAATGAGGGGGAGCATGACGGCGCCGCACACCGCGAACAGGGCGGTGTTGCCGGCGTCGCGGATGATCGCACCGCCAAGGACCGGTCCGACGACCTGGCCGATGTTCCACTGGAAGGTGTCGATGCTCATGGCGACCGGGACGAGCTCTGGTCGCACGAGGTTCCCAACTGTCGTCCACCACGACGGCGAGGACGAGCCGTTGGCGATGCCCGTGAAGGCCAACCCGACGAGCAATGTCGTCGGGGTGAGGGCGTGCGCCGCGGACACGATGACGAGGAAGACGACCGAGCTGGCGAGCAGGACCTTCGAGAAGAGCAGCACGACGCGGCGGTCTCGAGAGTCGGCGACGGCACCGGCGAAGACCACGGCGATGATCCCGGCGAACGGGCTCGTGTCCGTCGCGAGGGCGACGAGCACCGGTGAGGTCGTCAGGCGTTCCATGATGTAGCCGCCGAAGAGGGCGATCATCCAGACGCCGACGTTGGCGAACACCGCGGTGCTCTCAAGCCAGCGGAAAGAGCGGCTTCTCATGGGTTCGAGGAGCGCCGGCACCGCGACCAACTCTAGAGAGGTGCGAGGGGATCGTGGCGGGTGCTGCGCGCGCGACACTTCCCGGGTTGACCGTGGTCGTCGACGGCGCAGCTGCCATTTCCGCCTATCGGGTGGCCACCGAGATCGTAAACGCACACCGGAGCGCCGCGGGCGGTGGCGACGCCACGACCTGTTGGTCGGGCGCCGGAACGCCTCCCATCGCCCGGAGTGGAAGCTGAGCGATTCGAACTCGATCGCCCCGGAGAGCGCGACGGATCGCCTCGGTGCGGCAGGTCATCCCAACTTGGACGATGCCATTCGTGGGTCCTTCGCGCGTGTCTCACCGCGCGTCGGGGTAGCCGCTGATCATCGAGAGCTCGGCTGACCGTGCCGGCTCTCATTCGGCGAGCCGGGACGGTGCCAACCGGTCGCCCGGCGGGCTGGGATCGGGCGCTCCCGTTCGGTCAGGGTTCGAGCCCGGGGAAGGGGAGCGCGATCAGGACGCTGCCGGCGTTCAGCGGGGGACCTAGCAGCGGGACTTCTCCTGCACTGGCGGGGTTGAACCAGAAAAGGGATCGGCCGGCACCGCATCCCAGGATGCCCAGGAGTGCCAGCCGGGCATTGTCCGCCCCGACGATCTCGACGTCGTTTCCGGTCTTGGGGACGTTGACCCTCGCGGTCCTGCCGTCCGCGAGGCGGCGTGCCAGGAACTGCGACCCGCAGGCGCCCTCTGCCTGGAGATACACGGAGGCGCCAATCTTCCATCCGTCGACGTCACCGAGGTCCGGTGGAACCGGGGATGTCAGCCGGGTCGCAGCCTTCCCGATCGTCGGTACGAGCCACAACGCGGGCCCCGGCGCCGCGCCGTGAGCGAAATCTTCGCAGGAGGCAACGAAGTCCGTGGCATCCCACCACCGCACCGGAGCACACGTTTCGCCGGCGGGACCGACGTTCCTCACGAAGCGGCCGTCGTTGTCGATCAGCGACATCCCGTTCTTCGCTTCCACGATGAGTTGGGTTCCGTCGAGGCTGGGCAGCAGGGCCGGCAAGTCGAATCCGGTCAGGGGTCCAGTGCCGGGGAAGTTTGTCGGGTACCGGAAAAGCACGGCGCCCGACAGGCTGAGGCGGTCGATCGACGCCACGCCCTTCTTACCGATCGCCGGGGTGAACCGCAGGATCGCCAGTCCGTTCGGCCGCGTGTACTGGTACGAGGCGTCGGCGGACTCTGGGCCCGTGAAGTGCTCGAGGACCTTGCCCGTCGCGAGGTCGACGTTCTCGATCTGCGACTGCTGGGCTGGCGTGCTCGGCGTCGAAATGAGGACGCGTCGTCCGTCGCCGGACCAGTCGAGGAGACCGTAGTACGAAGGGGCAGGCATCGTGGCGATCGGGTAGCGGCCGCCGAGCGGGTCCACGAGGTAAAGCGTCGAGGGCTGCTTGTCCCAGTTCTTCGGTGGTGGGGCGCCCTGGAAGGCGGCGTGAGGCACCCAGATGGCGACGAACCACCCGGGCCCGACTTTCCGCCAGGGAATGGCCGCGGCTGGGGCCACGACGCCCATCGTCGCCAACGGTGCCGTCCTTGTCGACGGGGAGATGGCCGATTCTCCAGCCGACGTGGAGGGGAGCCAAGCGCACATCGTCAGGCAGACCGCAACGCTGATCGCGGCCGGGCCGAAGCGCCAGCTCCTCACGAGGCAAGTATCACACGTTCGAGCCAGGTGCTGAGGCGCTCGGCGGTGGCGCATGCGGTGCCCGGGCCGTTCGTTGTTGCGCTCCAGCCGGCGAAGCGGAGAACCCTGCGGTCGAAGGAGTTGGCCGTGAGTGCCGCAAGGACACCGCTTGTGCAGCGCGCGGGAGCCATCGTGCCGCGTCCTTCGTCGATCTTCCGTGGCGCCGCGGCGCGCCGGCACCGTCCCGCACGGCTGGCGCCGGACGTTGTCAGATCCCGAACGCGTCGCGCGTGAGGTACCACAGACCCGCGAACGGGAGCAGGCCTGGCACCCGGGCCGGCGGGGGAACGGCGGGCCATCGCAACCTGGCGAAGGGCCCGAGGTCCCTGCCGCCGGCCAGATGGCGGGCGACGACGCGACCGAAGCGCGTTGACAGCGCGACCCCGCTGCCGCAATAGCCCATGGCGTAGACGACGCCGGTCACCGGGTGGCGGCCGATGTGCGGCATCCGGTCGTAGGTGAGGGCGACGTCGCCGCCCCATGCGCGGTCGACGGCGACACCCGCCAGCTGCGGGTGCACCGCGGTCATCACTTCGTAGAGCCGGTCTCGGGCCCGCTCGACGGTGGTCGGGGCGAACGACGTCCGGCCACCGAAAAGCATTCGGCGGCCGTCGGGCGAGAGCCGCCAGTAGCTGAGGAAGTTGCGAGAGTCGAAGAGCATCCTCCCCCGGGGGATGAGTGAGGTGGCGACATCCGGGTCGAGCGGTTCGGTCGCGATGATGTAACTGCCAATCTTCAGGATCCGGCGGCCGAGCCAGGGCGAGAGCGTCGTGTCGGTCGTGGCGTTCGTCGCGATGACGACGTCGCGCGCCCGGATCGGTCCGCGCTCCGTGTCGACGCGGTAGCCGACAGCCGCCTTTTCGATGCGGCGAGCGGCGCAACGCCCGACGACCGAAGCACCCGCCGCAGTCGCCATTGACTGCAGCGCGACGGCCCACTTCGCCGGGTGGAGCGAGGCGCTCCGGTCGACGACGAGCGCGCCGTGGAACCGTTCCGACCCGACCTCGGCGCCGAGCTCGTCCCTCCCGAGGAACCGGGCACCCTCACCGATGGATTCGAACGACCGGGCCACCTCCTGGTAGCGGCGTGCCATCCGAGGGTGGTGCACCAGTTCGACGTGTCCGGATCTCCGCCAATCGCACTCGACATGGTGCTGTTTGATGAGCGCCGCGAGGTCCTCGACCGCCGCGACCGTCCCGTCCCAGAGCGCCCTCCCGTTCTCCATCGCGAGCGTCGTCGCCAGGTCGTGCTTCAACCCGGGAAGCACCATCCCGCCGCTGCGGCTGCTCGCGCCCCGAACGGGATCGTCGCGGTCTATGACGACGACGGAACGACCCAGCCCGGCCGCCTCGGCCGCGACGGCGAGACCGGTGTAGCCCGCGCCGACGACGACGATGTCCGCTTCCGTCGGCGGCCGGTCTGGAGCGGTGTCGGGGAACTCGACCCCGTCCCACCAGTAGGGCTCGCTGGCGTAACCGGCGGTGAGCGGGGCGGAGCGACCTGGCCCCATCATGAAGGGTCAGCTCCGCTCGCCCGAGCCCGTTGGGAAAGGGCCGCTGAAAAGACGATCGGGCGGGGCACGGCGTCAACCCTGTCACCGGGAGTTGGTGCCGACAAGCGCAGGCGGCCTGGCCGTGCCGCGGCCGACCCAATTCCGGCGGCGCGAACTCGCCACGCGCCCGTCGGGCGACACCTTCTCGCGAAGCGGCGTCGTTACATTGGCGCGATGAGAACAACTCGGAGCCTCATCCTGGCGGCGATGATCGGTGGCGCGGCAATCCTCGCTCCGATGGCGGTGGCAGCGACCACCCCCGCGGGCGCCGCGGTGCCGTCCTGCAGGGGGACGCAGCTCGCCGTCTCTTTCGCGGTCGTGCCCGGGAGCGCCGGGGCGGGCAACGTCTCCTACGCCTTACGGGTGAGGAATGTCTCAGCCATGACGTGTTCCGTGAGCGGACTTGCCGGCTTGCAGCTGCTCGGCAGGGCAGGCCGGAGGAATCCGACCCATGTGACGGATGCCAATCCGGGGGTGACGGCGGTGATCGTGACGTTGAAGCCGGGGGTCTCGGCGTGGGCCGACGGCCGCTTCTCGCCCGATGTCCCCGGACTCGGTGAGACCTCGACAGGTCAGTGCGAGCCGACCTCGTACAAGGTCTCGGTCGCCGTGCCGCCCCGGGATGACAAGGTCGTCGGGTCGATCCGGCCCCCGACGCCGGTGTGCGAGCACGGCTCGGTCAACCTCTCGCTGCTCGGGTCGAAAAGGCCGAGCTTCTGATCCCGTGGGGGACCGGCAGGCACCGTTTCGGTGCCAGCCGGCGCCGGTTCAGATCGTCGGTGGGTCCAACGCCGGGTGGCCGATCGCGAGGGCGCCGATGAGGACCCGCGTCGGCGGTAGGCCGAGGCCGGCGAGCACGGTCTCGGCGGGCGCGTGCAGCTGGAAGAAGAGCGCGCCAAGTCCGGCGTCGGCGGCCGCGAGCAGCGTGAGCATGGCCGCGAACGAGGCGTCGACGATCCAATAGGGGACCGGCCAGTCGGCGGCCGCCAGCCCGTGCAGCGCCGTTCCCTCCTTGTCGGGGCGCCCGTAGCGCGCGATGTAGGCGTCGGGATCGGCAACCGGCACGATGAGCACCGGGGCTGCCATCAGGCCGACTGACTCGCGGCCGTTCTCGCGCCAGGCGCGGTCCGAGGCGAGCTCCCAGAAAAGGGCGCGCCGCTCGGCGGAATCGAGAACGAGGAGCTCGACGCCGCCTGTCTTGCCGGCCGTGGGCGCGCTCGTCGCGGCCGCGACGATACGGTCGAGCACGTCGCGGGCAACAGGTCGGGGAGCGAAGCGCCGAGTCATCCGACGTTGCCGGGCGACGTCGAAGAACTCCACGTCGGGCAGGCTACCGGGCCGGCGCGTCAGCCTTACGACCGCTGAGGAATGTCGGACCCGCAGGTAGTGTCTTGGGGGGGGGGGAGCCGGAGTGCCCGGGCGATCTGGCCTGCGAGGCGGACCCCCGGACATACTGGAAGTCGAGGTGCGCGCTTGTCATCGATGAACGATCTTCTGGCCGAGGCGAAGCGGCATGTCCGCGAGGTCGAACCCGCCCAAGTCCAGGAGCAGGCCGGCGGGGCCGTGCTCCTCGACGTGCGCGAGGCGGAGGAGTACTCCCAGGGCGCCATCGGTAGCGCCGTTCACGTGCCACGGGGCTCGCTCGAGCTCGAGGTCGAGGCGCACCTCCCGGACAAGGACGCGCCCGTCGTCGTCTACTGCGCCGGAGGCGTGCGGTCGGTCTTCGCCGCGAAGACGCTCGCGGAGCTCGGCTATACGAACGTCGCCTCGATGGCGGGCGGGTTCAACCGCTGGAAGGACGAGGGCCGTCCCTGGTTGATGCCGCAGGTCCTGAGCGCCGAGCAGCGCAACCGCTACCAGCGCCACCTGCTCCTGCCCGAGATCGGACCGGCGGGGCAGCAGAAGCTGCTCGCTTCCAAGGTCCTGGTCCTCGGCGCCGGGGGGCTCGGCTCGCCGGCGTCGATCTACCTCGCGGCCGCAGGGGTCGGGACGATCGGGATCCTCGACATGGACGTGGTCGACTGGTCGAACCTCCAGCGCCAGATCCTCCACAACAGCGACAGGATCGGCGAGCGCAAGGTTGACTCGGCGAGAAAGACGCTGACGGCGCTGAACCCGGACGTCAAGGTGATTACGCACGACGTGCGGCTCGGGTCCGACAACGTCGTCGAGCTCCTCTCCGGCTACGACCTCGTCGTCGACGCGACCGACAACTTCCCGACGCGCTACCTCGTGAACGACGCCTCGCTACTCACGAAGACGCCGATCGTGCACGGTTCGATCTTCCGTTTCGAGGGCCAGGCGACGGTGTTCCAGCCGTACGTCGGCCCGTGCTACCGGTGCCTGTTCCCGGAGCCGCCACCCGCCGAGTTCGCCCCTTCGTGCGCCGAGGCCGGCGTGCTCGGCGTCCTCCCCGGGATCATCGGCTCGATCCAGGCAGTCGAGGCGATCAAGTTGCTTCTCGGCCTGGGCGAGCCGCTCGTCGGCCGACTGCTCGCCTACGATGCGCTCGCCGGGGAGTTCCGCAGCTTTTCGTTCCGTCGTGACCCTGCCTGCCCGGCGTGCGGCGAGAACGCCGGCGAGATCGTGATCGCCGAGTACGACCAGTTCTGCCAGCCGCACTCGTTGTCGGCGCCCGACACGCGCTGAGGAATCGCCGAGAGTCTCTCGGGCGTGGCCTCGGCCGCCCGGGCGATGCCGGAACCTGAGGGCCTGCGGATTCAGCTCCGCCGCAGCGCCGAGCGGAGTAACCGCTCCCGCTCGTCCCTGTCGAGGGCGAGATCGATCACCGTCCATGCCATCGCCGTCGCGCCGTCGAGGACCGCCCGGTCGGCCGCGGGGGTCACGCAGTGCGCGGCGAATTCCGGCTGGTGGTTGACCGCCGGTGCCGACCCGATGTCGAGGGTCGGGTGGATTGCCGGGATGGCGAGAGAGATGTTCGCCATGTCGGTCGACGCTGTCAGCGGGCGCGCCGGTGGCGGTGGGAAGACGCGACCGAGCGACTCGGCGTTGGCGCGGTAGCACTCGCCGATCGCAGTGTCGGCCCGGAACTCCGAGTACGCCGGGCAGCGCGTGGTGAACTCGACCGAGCAGCCGGTGGCGAGCGCCCCGGCCTCGAAACAGCGCCGGACGCGGTTCTCCCACGCGGTCAGCCCATCCAGCGTCGCCGAGCGGACGTAGTACTTCGCCTCGGCGAGACCCGGCACGATGTTCGGCGCCGCGCCGCCGTTCGTCACGATGCCGTGGACCTGGTCGCCGGGCTTGGCGTGCTGACGCAGCAGCCCGACGCTGACCTGAGCGATCGTGACGGCGTCGGCGGCGTTCACCCCGAGCTCGGGAAAAGCCGAAGCGTGCGCCTCCTTACCGAGGAAACGCACGTCGAAATGGGCGATCGCCAGGCAGGGCATCTGGACGAGCTCGTCAGGCGCCGGGTGGACCATCATCGCGGCGCACAGCCCGTCGAACGCCCCGGCCTCGAGCATGAGGATCTTGCCGCCCCCGCCCTCCTCGGCGGGCGTGCCGAGCACGTGGATCGTGCAGCCGAGGGCGTCGGCGAGCGGCGCGAGCGCCAACCCCGCGCCGACACCGGCGGCGGCGATGACGTTGTGACCGCATGCGTGGCCGATCTCCGGGAGGGCGTCGTACTCACAGCAGATCCCGATCTCGAGCGGACCCGAGCCGATCGTCGCGTCGAAGGCCGTGGCGAGGCCGCCGACGCCGGCGTGCACGTAGAAGCCGCCGGCCGCGAGCGCCTCGGCGCACCACGCCGCGGCCCGGACCTCCTCGAAGCCGGGTTCCGGGTGGGCGTGGATCTGGTGCGAGAGTTCGAGGAGGCGGTTCGTCTCGGCCGCGACGGTCACCTGTGCCTGCCGCTTCTCCGGCGGCGGCCCGCCCCCGGGGGCGCTCATTCGATCACCGCGACGACGTCGCCGAAGCCGACCGAGTCGCCTTCGTTGACCCGGATCTCGCGCACGCGACCCGCGACCGTGGCTCGGATCGGGTTCTCCATCTTCATCGCCTCGAGCACGCACAGGACGTCCCCGACCTGGACCTCGTCGCCGGTGGCGACGAGGATCTGCGCGATCGTCCCCTGCATCGGCACGGTGACGGTCCCGTCCGAGGGTGCGCTCGCCTCGCGCCGGTGACGTCGCCTCGTGCGGGCGGCACGCGAGGCCCCGGCCGGGCCGGGGACGAACAGGCGCACCGCGTAGCGGCGTCCGTCGACCTCGGCGTCGACCGTGCGCAGCACGCGATCGTCGTCGTCGGTCCTGCCGTCGGCGACGAAGTTCGGCGGAAGCGCCGAGAAGTCGAGGCGGTCCTCGACGAAATGGGTCGTGTGCGTCGCGTTGACGAAGTCTTCGTGGGTGAGGACCGCGCGCACCGCCGGGATCGTGGTCGCGATGCCCTCGATGATCGTCTCGTCGAGGGCACGGATCATCCTCCGCCGGGCGTCCTCCCGGTCGACTCCCCAGACGACGAGCTTGGCGACGAGGTTGTCGAACTCGGGCCCCACCGTGTCGCCCTGTTCGTAGCCGGTGTCGGTCCGGACGCCGAAGCCGTTGGCGAAGCGGAAGCGGGTGATCCGGCCGGGGCTCGGGAGGAATCTCCCACCGGCGGGATCCTCGGCGTTGATGCGGCACTCGATCGCGTTGCCCCGACGGACGATGTCGCCCTGGGAAAAGCCGAGCGGCTCTCCCGCCGCGACGCGCAGCTGGAGGGCGACGAGGTCGATGCCGGTGACGAACTCGGTCACGGGGTGCTCGACCTGCAGGCGGGTGTTCATCTCGAGGAAGTAGAAGGCCCCTTCCTCGTAGAGGAACTCCACGGTGCCGGCGCCCTGGTAGCCGCAGGCGCCGGCGACCCGGGCGGCGGCGTCGCCCATCGCCTCGCGCACCTCGTCGTTGATCCCTGGTGCCGGGGTCTCCTCGACGAGCTTCTGGTGGCGCCGCTGGCTCGAGCAGTCGCGTTCGCCGAGCCAGACGGTGTCGCCGAAGCGGTCGGTGACGATCTGCATCTCGACGTGGCGCGAGGCCGACAGGTAGCGCTCGAGGTAGACGTCGCCGCGTCCGAAGTAGGCCTCGGCCTCCCGACGGGCCGAGCCGAGCGCCAGTTCGACTTCTTCGGGCCCGGCGACGATCTTCATGCCTCGGCCCCCGCCCCCGTAGGAGGCCTTGATCGCCACCGGGTAGCCGAACTCGGCGGCGAAGCCGAGGACGTCGCCGACGGAGTGCACCGGCTCGTTGCGGCCGGGCACGCTGGCGACCCCGACGCGGGCGGCCGCCTCGCGGGCGCTGACCTTGGAGCCCATGGTCTCGATCGCGGCCGGGGGAGGCCCGATGAAGGTGGCGCCCGCCGCGGCGACGGCGCGGGCGAAGTCGGCGTTCTCGGCGAGGAAGCCGTAGCCGGGGTGGACGGCGTCGGCGCCCGAGCGGTGCAGGGCCTCGACGATCGCGTCGATGTCGAGGTAGGTGTCGGCCGGTCCGCCGCGTCCGAGCGAGTAGGCCTCGTCCGCGATCCGCACGTGCAGGGAGTCGCGGTCCGCCTCTGAGTAGACGGTGGCCGTCAGGACGCCGAGCTCCCGGCACGTGCGCGCGACGCGTACGGCGATCTCGCCCCGGTTCGCGATGAGGACCTTGTCGAACACGCTCCCACTCCGTGCGTATCGTGCAGCTGTGCGGGAGCGACGGTCCCCTGACGGGGTTGGCGGCTCCCGTGCTCGTC
Source organism: Acidimicrobiales bacterium (assembly GCA_050013835.1). Lineage (GTDB taxonomy): Bacteria > Actinomycetota > Acidimicrobiia > Acidimicrobiales > Bog-793 > Bog-793. The sequence goes on along the minus strand of JBEKEM010000007.1, from coordinate 109,213 downwards.
CAGGCGACGAGGCTAGTTCGGCCCCGCCGGACTTCACGAACGTCGTTCGGCTCGACGTGGTCGACTCGACCAACCGCTACGCCGCCGACGCCGCGCGCGCCGGCGCGTCGGAAGGACTCGTCGTCGTGGCGGAGGAGCAGACGGCGGGCCGGGGCCGGCTCGGGCGCACCTGGGTCGCCCCGCGCGGGGCGGCGCTCCTCTGCTCGATCCTGCTTCGCCCACGCCTCGCCCCCGGCGACCTGCACCTCGTGCCGACGGTCGTCGCCCTCGCCGCCGCCGACGCCGCCGGAGAGGTGGGCGGGGTGGCGGTCGCCCTGAAGTGGCCCAACGACCTCGTCGCGGGGGACGAGAAGCTGGGCGGGATCCTCGCCGAGGTCGTCGTGAGCGACCCTCCGGGGGAACGCGCGGCGCTCGTCGTCGGCGTGGGCCTGAACCTCGAGGCGTCGGGTGTGCGGGCCCGGCTCGCCGGCACCGGGCCGGGGGTCGGTGCCGTCGCGGTCACGGGGCTCGCCGAGCTCGCCGGTCGCGCCGTCGACCGTGACGAGGTGCTCACGGCGCTGCTCGGCTCCCTGCGGCGCCGGTACGGAGCGGGGGGGATCCCCGCCCGATCGACGATGGAGGAGTACCGGCGGAGGTGTGCGACGATCGGCCGCCGGGTGCGGGTCGTGATGGCGCAGGGAACCCTCACCGGCACCGTCCTCGCCGTCGACGACGCCGGCCGGCTCGTCCTCGGGGTGGGAGGCGGCCGGGTCGTCCTCACCTCCGCCGACGTCGTCCATCTCCGCGACGACCCCGCGGCGGGGTAGGCGCGCGGTCGGAGTCCGCGGGGGTGAAACGGTCGCTACCCTTGCGGTCCATGCGACTCCTCGTCACCGGCGGTGCGGGCTTCATCGGCTCGAACTTCGTGCGCTACTGGACGACGGAGCACCCCGACGACGCCGTCGTCGTCCTCGACGCGCTGACCTACGCCGGAAACCGCTCGAGCCTCGAGCCGCTCGAGGAGACGGCCGGCGTCGGCTTCGTCGAGGGCGACATCGCCGACCAGCGGCTCGTCGAGGACGTGCTGCGCGCCGAGCGGGTCACGACGATCGTGAACTTCGCGGCCGAATCGCACAACAGCCTGGCAGTCCTCGACCCGGCGCGCTTTTTCCGGACGAACGTGCTCGGCACCCAGGCGCTGTGCGACGCTGCCCGCCGCGTCGGCGTCGACCGGCTCCACCACATCTCGACCTGCGAGGTCTACGGCGACCTCGCCCTCGACAGCGACGAGTCGTTCAGCGAGCTGTCGCCGTACCGGCCGAGGACGCCGTACAACGCCTCGAAGGCCGGGTCCGACCACGTCGTGCGCTGCTACGGCGAGACGTTCGGGCTTCCCGTGACGATCACTAATTGCTGCAACAACTACGGGCCGTACCAGTTCCCGGAGAAGGTGATCCCGCTCTTCGCGACCCGGGCGATAAAGGGCCAGTCCCTGCCGCTCTATGCCTCCGTGGCGAACCGGCGTGAGTGGCTGCACGTCGACGACCACTGCCGGGCGATCGACGCCGTCCTGCGGCGGGGAAGGGTGGGCGAGACCTACAACGTGGGCTCGGGCTTCGAGGCCTCGATCGAGGAGATCGCCGACGGTGTGCTCGCGGAGGTCGGTGCCCCGGCGTCGCTGAAGACGATCGTTCCCGACCGTCCCGGTCACGACCGGCGCTACCTGCTCGACTCTTCGAAGGTCCGTGCCGAGCTCGGTTGGACGACGTCGGTCGAGTTCGCCGCGGGGCTCGCCGCGACGGTCGGCTGGTACCGGGCCAACGAGGCGTGGTGGCGGCCGCTCATCGGCCGTTCGCCGGTCGTCGAGGGGTCCTGGGGGGCCGCCCCGACTGCGTCGCGTGCCCCGGCGGATCCCCCGGGGAAGGGCTGAGACGATGATGCGCGTCCTCGTCACCGGGGCACGCGGCCAGCTCGGGACGGAGGTCGTCGCCGAGCTGGAGCGCCGGTCGGCGGAGCGGACGCGGAACCGCGGTTTTGAGGTCATCGCCTCGGACGTGCCCGAGCTCGACATCACCGATCGCGACACAGTGATGACGGCATTCGCCGCCTACGAACCCTCCCTCGTGCTCCACCTTGCCGCCTACACGGCCGTCGACGCCTGCGAGACCGAGCGCGACCGGGCCTGGTCGGTGAACGCCCTTGGGACGCGCCACGTCGTCGAGGCAGCGCGTCTGGTCGGCGCCCACGTGACCTACATCTCGACCGACTACGTCTTTGACGGGACGCTCGACCGCCCCTACACGGAGTGGGACGAGCCGAACCCCCTCTCGTTCTACGGACGCTCGAAGCTCGCTGGCGAACGCGAGATCGGGCCGGACGGGCTCGTCGTGCGCACCTCGTGGCTAGTCGGGCGGAACGGGGCGAACATGGTGAAGACCGTGCTCAAGCTCATGGACGGCGAAGGGCCGCTGCGCTTCGTCGCCGACCAGCGCGGGAGCCCGACGGTCGCCCACGATCTCGCCCGCACGCTCGTGTCGCTGTCGCTCGAGCGCCGCAGCGGGCTGTTTCACGTGACGAACCAGGGGACGACGTCGTGGTTCGGCTTCGCCTGCGCCGTGGTTGAGGCGGCCGGAGGCGACGCCTCCCGCGTCGAACCGATCTCGACCGACGAGCTCGTCCCCCCGCGCCCCGCCCCGCGCCCGCAGAACTCCGTGCTCGACAACGCCGCCCTGCGACTGTCCGGGATGGCGCTGCTGCCGGACTGGCGGACGTCCGTCGCGGCGCTCGTCGCGGAGCTCGTCGCTTGAGCGACGCCGCGGCGCGCGCCTAGCCGTGGCTGGATCGTCGGGGCCCGCCGGCCGCACCGGCGCCGCGGTCGTCAACTACAACACGGGTTTGGCGCTTGCGGCCTGTGTCGCCAGCCTGCGGGCGGCGGGGGTGGCCGAGATCGTGGTCGTCGACAACGGCTCGGTCGACGGGTCGCTAGCGACGCTCGACGCTGACGACACCTCGGTGCGGGTCGAGCGGACGGGGAGGAACCTCGGCTACGGGACGGCGGTAAACCGGGGCGCCGCGCTGCTCACGACGCCGTACGTCCTCGTCGTCAACCCCGACATCGTGATCGACCCCGGTGCCGTCGACGCGTTGGGAAAGGCGCTCGACGCCGAGCCGGACGTCGCCGTCGTCGGACCGGCGATCCGCGACGTGGCAGGCGAGCCGTACCCGTCGGCCCGCTCGTTCCCGAGCTTCACGGTCGGGGCGGGGCACGCCTTCGTGGGTCTCATTTGGCCGGACAACCGCTGGACGAGGCGGTACCGGGGGAGCCCGCCCGACGCGCCGGCCGGCGTCCGCGAGGCGGACTGGGTCTCGGGGGCCTGCTGCCTCGTTCGGCGGGAGGCGTTCGAATCCGTCGGCGGATTCGACGAGGGCTACTTCATGTACGTCGAGGACCTCGATCTGTGCTGGCGGCTGCGCCGGGCGGGGTGGCGGGTCCTCTACGAGCCGGCCGCCGCCGCCGTCCACCACCAGGGGCTGTCGACGGCGGCCCACCCGTACCGCATGCTCGCCGCGCACCACCGCTCGACTTGGCGGTTCGCCCGCAAGTCGTTGGTCGGCGTGCGATCGGTGCTCCTCGTTCCCGTGGCAGGAGGCCTGATCCTGCGCCTCGGCCTCGCCTGGTCGCGTCAGTTCTTCTCGAGCCGACGGGGTTCTCGCCCGTCGGGGCTTGACTAAACTCGGCGCGCCATGGCACGAGGTTCGTTTGGAAGGACAGTCGCGCGCGCCGCCTCGAGCGGAGGCAGCAAGAGTTACCGGGCGCGTCGTCCCATGGCGTGGTACTTCCTCATGACCGTCATCGTCGTCGTCGGGATCGGTCTCATCGTGTACAGCCGGGACGAGGTGCTCCGCGTCCCAGAAGGCCCCACGGCGAAGTCCAACTGGTACGCGGCGCTCTCGATCGACATCTGCGGCAAGGTCGAGCCGGGGCTGCCGGCGAGCGCGAACACCGCCACCAACCCGGTCGGGATCGGCAGCGTCGGGTCCGGTCTAATCAACGCCCGTCCGTCTCTCGCCGGAGCCGGAGCCGCCGCCTACGAGGGCCCGAAGGCGACGCTCGGACTGTTCGCCAAGGGCTACGCCTACTCCGGGCTGAGGCTCACGAACCACGAGCTGCGCTACCCGGGCAAGGGCCGGCGGACATGGACCGACGGGGAGAGCTGCACCGGTCCCGTCAAGGGCAAGGGTGAGCTCGTCGCCAAGATCTGGAACTCACCGACGGCGGTGTCGTCGCGGATCAGCTCCACCCCCGCCGAGATCCACATCTCGAACGGCGAGATGATCACGGTCGCCTTCATGCCCGCGGGCACCCCGATCCCCGCGCCACCCTCGCGGGCGGTGAGCGATCTCGAGGACCTCATCACGGGGCAGGGGCTGCCGACGACGTCGACCGTGCCGACCTCGACCACGACCACGCTGCCGAAGGGGAGCACGACGACGACCACGTCGGCGGTGACCACGACGACGACGCCGGGCACGAAGAAGAAGTAGGTGTGATCGGGGACCCGACAGGGAGCAACTGACGGTGCAGGGGATCGTTCTCGTCGGCGGTGAGGGGACGAGGCTTCGTCCGCTCACCTACGACGTGCCCAAGCCGATGTTGCCGATCGTCGAGCGGCCGATCATCGCCAGGGTCGTCGAGTGGCTCGGGCTCTACGGCGTGAACCGCGTCGTGCTCTCGCTCGGCTACCAGCCGGAACCCTTCTTTGCGGCCTTCCCCGGTGAGACGTGGGCCGGTGTGCAGATCTGCTACGCGGTCGAACCGCATCGGCTCGACACGGCGGGGGCGGTGCTCTTCGCCGCCGAGGCGGCCGGGATGACGGACGAGCCGGTGCTCGTCTTCAACGGTGACGTCCTCACCGATCTCGATCTGGGCGAGCTCGTGGCCCTGCACGAGGACCGTGGCGCAGCGATCACGATCGCGCTCACCCCGGTCGAGGACCCTTCCCCCTACGGGGTCGTGGCGCTCGATGACGACAAGCGCGTGCTCGCCTTCGTCGAGAAGCCACCGCGAAACGAGGCGCCCTCGAACCTCATCAGCGCCGGGGCCTACGTCTTCGAGCCGCGGGTGCTCGCCTCGATCGCCCATGGCCGCACCGTGTCGGTCGAACGCGAGATCCTGCCGCTCTTCGTCGGGCGGCGCGAGGTCTACGCCTACGACTCCGACGCCTACTGGATCGACACCGGGACGCCGGAACGGTACGTGAGGGCGCAGCTCGACGTGCTCGCCGGCCTCCGCCCGAACGTCGTCCTTCCGGAGTCCGAGGTGCGCGCCCCGGGTGTCTTCGTCGCACCGGGGGCCGTCGTCGCGGGCGAGGTTCAGGGTTGTGCCTTCCTCGGTGCCGGCGCCGTGATCTCGCCGGGCGCGCTCGTCGAGGACGCGGTGGTCGGCCCGAGGGCGCACGTCGCCTCGGGGGCGACGGTGCGGGGCTCGATCCTCCTCGCCGGCTGCCGCATCTCCTCCAAGGCGACGGTCGAGGCTTCGATCATCGGCCCGGGGGCAGTGGTCGGCCCGGGGGCGTGGCTGTCGGCGTCGACGGTCATCGGCGCGGGCTTCGTCGTCGACGACGGCGACACCCTCGTCGGCGCGCGCCGTCCCGACTGACGCCTCCCATGCGCGCCTTGGTCACCGGTGGGGCGGGGTTCATCGGATCGAACCTCGTCGACCGACTGCTTGCCGAGGGGCACGCGGTCGACGTCGCCGATGACCTGTCGACCGGGTCGCTCGCCAACCTCGCCGAGGCGAGGGTCCGCGGTGGGGAGTTCCGCTTCCACCAGATCGACGTGACCGATGCGGGTGTCGTGGCGCTGCTCGAACGGCGCCGGCCGGAGATCGTCTTCCACCTCGCCGGGCAGCCGAGCGTCGCCGCCTCCGAGCGGGACCCGGGCTTCGACGCGGCCGTGAACGTCGGCGGGACGGCCCGCGTCCTCGACGGCGCCCGCCGTGCCGGCGTGCGCAAGGTCGTCTTCGCCGCCAGCGGGGGCACCCTGTACGGCGCTCTCGAGGCTCGCGAGCTCCCGGTCGACGAGACGCACCCGTTCCGGCCGTCCTCGCCCTACGGGATCTCGAAGAAGCTCGCGCTCGACTACCTCCGGGCCTTCCGTGACCTGTACGGGCTGGAGTACACGGCCCTCGCGCTCGCCAACGTCTACGGGCCGCGCCAGGACTCGACTGGAGAGGCCGGGGTCGTCGCCCGCTTCGCGGCCGACCTTGTCGCCGGCCGGGCCTCGACGCTCGACGGCGACGGTCTGCAGACCCGGGACTTCCTGTTCGTCGACGACGCGGTCGACGCCTTCACCCGTGCCGTCGAGCGCGGCGGCGGTCTCCTCATCAACGTCGGCACGGGGGTGCAGACGTCGGTGGCGCGGCTCTACGCGACGATGGCGTCGCAGGCGGGATCGCTGCTCGCTCCGCAGTACGGTCCGGTCCGTCCCGGCGACGTGCGGGCGAACGCGCTCGACACCTCGCGGGCCAGGCTCCACCTCGGCTGGGCGCCGTGGACCCCGCTGGAGGACGGCGTCGCGGCCACCCTCGCCTTCGCCGCCGGCCGCGCCCACCGCGGGGCACGCCAGTGATCGCCGTCCTCGCCGGCGGGGTCGGCGCGGCGCGCTTCCTTTCCGGGCTCGTCGGCGTGGTCGCCGGGTCGGAGGTCACCGTGATCGGCAACACCGGCGACGACGCCGTGTTGCACGGGCTGCACGTCTGCCCGGACCTCGACACCGTGACTTACACGCTCGCCGGGGCGGTGAACCCCGAGACGGGCTGGGGCCTGGCCGGGGACTCGTTTGGCGCGATGGACGCCCTCGACCGATTCGGCGTCGCAACCTGGTTCCGGCTGGGCGACCGTGACCTGGCGACGCACCTCTACCGGACCCAGCGGCTCGGGGCCGGCGCGACCCTGTCGGAGGTGACCGCCGAGATCGTCGCGGCATGGGGGCTGAAGATCGCGCTCCTGCCGATGACCGACGACGACGTGCGGACCCGCCTCCGGCTCGCCGACGGCCGGGAGGTCGACTTCCAGGAGTACTTCGTCCACCTCCGCCACGGTGTCGCCGTCGAGTCGATCGACTACGCCCGCGCCGGGTCGGCGCGGCCGGCGCCGGGGGTCGAGGCGGCCCTCGCCTCAGCCGAGCTGATCGTGCTCGCACCCTCGAACCCGCTGCTCTCGATCGCTCCCATCCTCGCCGTCCCGGGGATCGGCGAAGCCGTGGCGCGCCGGCGGGACCGGGTCGTCGCCATCTCGCCGATCGTCGCCGGCCGGGCGCTGAAGGGCCCCGCCGACCAACTTCTCGTCGAGCTCGGCCACGAGTCGTCGGCTGCCGGCGTGGCGCGGCTTTTGGGCCCCTACGCGAGCGTGCTCGTGCTCGACACGGCAGACGCCGGTCTCGCGGGCGCGGTCTCAGCCCTCGGCGTGCGCCCCATCGTCACCGACACGGTGATGCGCACCCCCGGCGTCGCGGCGGAGCTCGCCCGGGTGACCCTCGCCGCCGTTGGCAAGGCGCGGTGATGGCACCGGCGTCGCTCACCGTGCTCGGCGTGGAGGGGCTCCCCGAGATCGTCCCGGGCTCAAGCCTCGGCGCCCTCCTCGCCGACCGGGCACCCGTCGAACAGAGCGACGTCGTCGTCGTCACCCAGAAGATCGTCTCCAAGGCCGAGGGCCGTGTCGTGACCGTCGACCCAGCCGATCCCGATGCCAAGCGGCGGCTCGCCGAGTCTGAGGCCGTCCGGGTCCTGCGGCGCCGGGGCGAGCTCGTCATCACCGAGACACGCCACGGCTTCGTCTGCGCCAACTCTGGAGTCGACCTTTCGAACGTCGCCGAGGGTTCCGCCGTGCTCCTGCCGGTCGACCCCGACCGCTCGGCGCGGGGCATCCGCGACGCAGTGCGGGCGATCCGGGGCCTCGAGATCGGCGTCGTCATCTCGGACACGTTCGGACGGGCCTGGCGGCGGGGCCTCGTCGATGTCGCGATCGGCTGCGCCGGCATCGCCGCCGTCGTCGACCTGCGCGGCACGCTCGACGGCTCGGGGCGGATGCTCGCCGCGACCGAGATGTGCGTCGCCGACGAGATCGCCGCCGCGGCCGAGCTGGTGATGGGCAAGGCGGCCCACGTTCCGGTGGCGATCGTGCGCGGCGTCGACCGGTCCTGGCTGCGGGAATCGTCGGTCGCCGCGGAGATCGTCCGCCCGTACGGCGAGGACCTCTTCCGGTGAGTGGGCACGCCGACCGGGGCGCGGGGGCCCGGCTCGACCGGGGGGTCATCCTCGTCGTCGAGCAGCTCCGGCGGACGGTACCCGGCGGCATCGGCACCTACGCGCGCGGTCTGCTGGGCGGTCTGGCGGCGCTCGCCGACTCGGAGCGGCCGCCGTGTCGCCTCTACGCTTCCCGTCCGCCCGCCGGCCAGGACCCGCTCGGCTCGCTCGGGTTCCCCCTCGAGAATTCGGCCCTGCCGGCGGGGGCGCTCGTGCGCGCCTGGGCCGCCGGGTTCGGGCGGATCGGACGGGACGCCTCGCTTGTCCACGCCGTCTCCCTGGCGGCCCCGCCGAGCGCGGTCCCGCTCGTCGTCACGATCCACGACCTCGCCTGGCGGACCGTGCCCGGGACCTTCCCGGCGCGGGGCCGGCGCTGGCACGAGCGGGCGTTGGCGCGCGTCGCGCGCGAGACGGCGTGCGCGATCGTCCCGTCGGAGGCGACCGCCCGGGCGCTGCGGGAAGCGGACGTCGGCGTCGGAGACGACCGCATCGTCGTGGTGGAGGAGGGCTCGGACCACCTCCCGCCGGCCGATCCCGCCGCGGCGGAGGCGGTGCTCGCGGGCCTCGGAGTGACCGGCGGGTACCTGCTCGCGGTGGGGACGCGCGAGCCGCGCAAGAACCTCGCCCGCCTGTTCGCGGCCTACGACCTCGCCCGACGGCGGGGCGCCGAGCCGCTCGCGCTCGTCGTCGTCGGACCGGCGGGGTGGGGGGAGGCGGCCTCGGCGCCGCCGGAGGGGGTCGTCTTCGCCGGGAGGGTCGCCCCCCCGGCGCTCGCCGGCCTGTACGCGCGTGCGCGTCTCGTCGCCTACGTGCCGCTCGTCGAGGGGTTCGGACTCCCCGTCGTCGAGGCGATGCGGGCCGGCGCCCCGGTGGTGGCGGCGGCCGTGCCGGCCGCGGGAGGAGCCGCCTACGAGGTCGACGCCCTCGACGTCGAGGCGATCGCCGCGGGGCTGGCCCGGGTCGCAGCCGACGAGGCCCTGCGGGCGCAGCTCGTGGCGCAAGGCCGCGCCCGCGTCGAGCGGCTCACCTGGCGGGCGACCGCCGCGGCCCACGTCGCGGTGTGGCGCCGGCTCACCGGGGCGGGCCCGTGAACGGGCCGGGCGCGGCACGCGGACGGATCGGCGTCGCCGTCGACGCAACGGCGGTGCCGGTCGCCCCCGTCGGTGCCGGCCGGTACACCGTCGCAGTCGTGGCGGCGCTGGCGCGGGGGGACGAGGTCACCCTCGACATCGTCACCCGGCGCGGCGACAGTGACCGCTGGCGCGCCCTCGCCCCGGGATGCGCCGTCGTCGACACGGCGCCGGATGCGCGCCTGTGGCGCGTCGTCTACGGCGAGCTCGCCCTGCGGGCGGCGCTGCGCCGGCGGTGCCCGGGGGCCGAGGTCTTCTTCGGGCCGCACTACTCGATGCCGGCCGGGCTCGCCCTGCCCGCCGTGGTGACGGTCCACGACCTTTCGATGATCGACCACCCAGAGTGGCACGAGCGGACGAAGGTGGTCTTTTTCCGCCGGGCGCTGCGCCGCGCCGCCCGGTCGGCCGCTGGGATCGTCTGCGTTAGCGAGATTACCGCGCGGCGCCTGCGGGCTCTCTACGAACCCCGGGGCGCCGTCCACGTCGTGCCGCACGGCATCGATCACGACGTCTTCACCCCCGCCGAGCCGGCACCGGGCGCCGATGCGGCCGTGCTTGCGCGGCTCGGCGTCGGGGGCAGCTACCTGCTGCACCTCGGGACGATCGAGCCCCGCAAGAACGTGCCGGCCCTCGTCGCCGCCTTCGACTCCCTGGCGGGCGACGACCCCGGGCTCCGGCTCGTGCTCGCCGGGCCACCGGGTTGGGGGACGCGGGAGCTGGAGGACGCCATCGGCGCGGCCCGGCACCGGGACCGGGTCGTGCGTCTCGGCTACGTCGACGCGACCCTGGTCCCGGCGCTCCTGCGCCGGGCGGCCGCCGTGGCGTACCCGTCGTTCTACGAGGGGTTCGGCCTGCCCGCACTGGAGGCGCTCGCCTGCGGCGCGCCGCTCGTCACCTCGCGGGGCACGGTGATGGCCGAGCTCGCCGGACCCGCCGCGCGCACTGTCGACCCGGAGGATCCGGGCGAGCTCGTTGCCGCCCTCTCTGAGGCGCTCTCCGGGGGCCCGGGGACAGCCGCGCGCCGCGCCGCGGGGATCGACCGGGCGCGGCGATACAGCTGGGAACTCTCGGCGGCCGGGCACGCGGCGGCGTTCCGGGCGGCGCTCGGGCGGGACTGAGGCCGGCCCCGACAGGTAGCGTGACCCGGGGAAGGAGGCGGCGTGCGCACGTTCGTCACCGGTGCATCCGGCTTCGTCGGGACGTGGCTCACCCGCCACCTCGAGGCCTGCGGCGACACGGTCTACCCACTGCGCGACGAGTTCGACATCGCCGACGAGGCGGCCGTCGCCCGCGAGGCGGCCATAGCCGCTCCGCAGGTCATCTACCATCTCGCCGGCCTGGCGGACGTGTCGAGGTCCTGGGAGATTCCGGCGGAGACCTTCCGGGTGAACGCCCTCGGCACCGTCGTCCTCCTCGAGGTCGCCCGCAAACTCGTGCCGGCCCCCCGGGTCATCCTCGTGAGCTCGGCCGAGGTCTACGGGATCGCCGACTCTGCGCCGGTCACGGAGACGGCGCCGCTGCGGCCCGTGACGCCGTACGCGGCGAGCAAGGTCGCGGCGGAGTACGCCGGGCTCCAGGCGTTCCTCGGCCACGGGCTCGAAGTCGTCCGGGTCCGGCCCTTCAACCACGTCGGGCCGGGCCAGGCCGGTTCCTTCGTCGTGGCGGCGCTGGCCGCCCGGGTCGTCGAGGCCGAACGCGCCGGCGCCGACGAGATCCGGGTCGGCGACCTCACCCCGGCGCGGGACTTCACCGACGTGCGCGACGTCGTGCGCGCCTACCGGCTGCTCGCCGAGGCGGGCGTCCCCGGCGACGTCTACAACGTCTGCTCGGGGGTGGCGGTCCCGATCGCCACGGTGCTCGCCGAGATTGTCGCCCTCGCCCGCCGGCCGGTCACCCCGGCCGCGGACGCGGCGCTCTTGCGGCCGGTCGACCTGCCGGTCCTCGTCGGCGACGCCGGCCGCCTGGCTGCTCTCACCGGCTGGAGGCCGGAGATCCCCCTGCACGACACGCTCGTCGACGTGCTCGCGGCGGCCCGCGAGCGCGCGTAGCGGGGGCCATCCCCCTCCCGAGCGGCGGGGTGCCGGCCCGGCTAGCCTGATGCTTCCGATGCCGGAGGATCACGCGCCACCGGTCGTCGCCGTCGTCGTCGCCTCTGACTCTGGACCGTGGTTCGAGAGGAGCCTCGCCGCGCTCGCGGCGCAGGACTACCCGAACCTGACGACGCTGGTGGTCGACGCCGCCAGCAGCGAGCCGCTCGCGAGCCGGGTCGCGGCGGTCACGCCCGGGTTCTACGTCTCCCGGCTCGAGCACAACGACGGTTTCGGACCAAGCGCCAACGCGACGCGCGACGTCGTGCTCGGCGCGACCTACTACCTCTTCTGCCACGACGACGTCGTCCTCGATCCCGACGCCCTCCGGGCGATGGTCGACGAGGCGCTCCGCTCGAACGCCGGCATCGTCGGGCCGAAGCTCGTCGACGCCGACGAACCGGACCGCATCCTGCAGTTCGGTCTCAGCATGGACCGCTTCGGGGCGCCGGTGCGCCGCGTCAAGCGTCGGGAGTTAGACCAGGCCCAGCACGACGAGCCGCGCGAGGTCTTCGCCGTGCCGGGTGGCTGCATGCTCGTGCGGGCCGACCTGTTTGCCGCGGTCGGCGGGTTCGACCCGGAGATCTCGATGTTCGGCGAGGACATCGACCTGTCCTGGCGGGCCCGCATCGCCGGTGCCCGGGTCTTCGTGACGCCGCTCGCGACCGTCCGCCACCTCGAGGCCACGGCCGCGCGGCGCCGGCCGCTGCCGGAGGCCCGAGCCCTGCAGTGGCGGCACATGCTGCGCGCCACGCTGAAGAACTACGGGCCATCCCGCCGGACCCGCATCGTGGTCCAGCTCGCGGGCCTGAGCGCCCTCGAGATCGTCTACTTCGCCGTCATCGGCCGGCGACGGCGGGCCCGTGAGGTGATCGACGCCTGGCGCTGGAACCTCGCCCCGGCCCGCGACCTCGACGGGGCGCGGGCCGCCGTGGGCGCGACCCGGCGGGTGCCCGACCGGGTGGTGCTGCGCCTCGCGGCGCGTCGTTCGTCGCGCCTCGTGCGGGCGGTGCGCTCGCGTCTCGAGTCCGCGGTCCTGCGCTGGACGCGTCGGCACGACACCGAGGGGGTCCTCGCCGCGGACCCGTCCCAAACCGGGCGCCGCCCGAGGTGGATGACCGTCTGCGGCCTGCTCGCCGGCCTGGTCGTCCTTGTCGGCTCGCGCCTTCTGCTCGTCGGGCACGTGCCGCTCGTCGGCGGCTACCTGCCGATCCCGGAGCCGTTCCACCTCATCGCGACCTACCTCGGCGGGACGACGTCGAGCGGGACCCAGCCGACGGGTCCGGCCTCGCCGGCCTTCGCCATCCTCGGCCTCGCCGGCGTCGTGGCGGCCGGCTCGATGGGGGTCGTCCTGAAGGTCGGCCTGGTGCTGGCTGTCGTGGCCGGCGTGTGGGGCGTCGTGCGGCTCGTCCGGCCGCTCGGCCCCGGCCCGGCGTCATTCGCCGCCGGGATCACCTACCTCTTCCTGCCGCTCGTCTGGGACGACCTCGCCCGGGGGGATCTGCCGGCCCTCGTCCTCTACGGCGGCATGCCCTGGATGCTCGGCCGGGTCGCCCGGGCGACCCGGCTCCCGCCGTACGCCGAGTCGCCGGCGGCGATTCTCTCGTGGGTGACCGCCGAGGAGTGTCTCAGCCTCGGCGTGGTGGTCGCGATCGTGGCCTCGTTCGCGCCGGCGGCGGTCATCGACCTCGCCGTCGTGGCGGTCGCCCAGGTCGGCGTCACGTTCCTCGTCCGAGGGGTCGCCCGCGGGCTGCAGTCGTTGCGGGGGCTCGTCGTCGCCGGCGGCGCCGTCGTCGTCGCCTTCGTGCTGTGCTTCCCGTGGTCGCTCACGTTCGTCCAGACGGGGGCGCGCCTCAGCGCCGTGGTGGGTGTGACGACGACGGGCGCCGCAGTGCCGAACCTCGCCGCGCTGCTGCGCTTCGACCTCGGGCCGATCGGTGGCGGCCCGCTCAGCTATGCCTTCGTGGCGGCGGCGCTGTTCGTCCTTGTCGTTGGCACGGCTGAGCGGTTCGCCTGGGCCGCGCGCTATTGGGGAGCGTTGCTGGCGACGGTCGCGGTCACCTGGGCTGCCGGTGAGGGCTGGCTCGGCGAGGGCGGCGGCGCGGCGCGCCAGCTGATCGTCCCGGCGGCGTCGTGCGTCGCCGTGCTCGTCGGTCTGGGTGTGTCCTCGATGGCCCGGGAGGTGTCGGGCTCACGACTCGGCTGGCGGCAAACGGCGACTGTCGGCTTCGCCGTCGTGGCGCTCGCTGGCCTGCTCCCGGTGCTCGGCGCCGTCTGGGGCGGGCGTTGGGACCTGCCGGAGATCGGCTACGACTCGGTCATCTCGGCGACGGCGGGCCAGAGGGGCGCCGGATCCGCGGGCCGCGAGCTCTGGCTCGGCGCGCCGCTCGCCCTGCCGCCCGCCGGCTGGCAGATCCGTCCCGGACTCGCCGAGGCCCTCACGCCGAACGGCCTGCCGGACGCCACCGCGCTCTGGCCGGACGCCAACCCCGGCACGGTGGCGAACGTCGCGGCCGCCGTGAGCGACGCCGAGCTCGGGAGGACGGTCGAGCTCGGCAAGCTGCTCGTTCCGAGCGGGGTCGGGGTGATCGTCGTCCCGACGGCGTTCGCGCCGGAGCTCGCCGGTGTGCAGAAGGCCCCGGAGGCGGCCCCGCCGGCCGACCTCATCGCCGCCCTGTCCAAACAGCTCGACCTGCGGGAGCTGCCGAGCGAGGGAGGGGTGTACTTCTTCCGGAACACGGCCTGGCACGGGTCAGGACTGCCGGTGCCGGCCGTTCCGGGCGGGGGGACCCCGGCGCCGTGGCGCGTCCTCGGCGTCGCGGTGGCGCTCGCCGCCTGGCTCGCCATCGCCTACGCCGCCGTCACCCGGCGGCGCCGGGCCCGCCGGGCGCGCCGGGCCGCCGCGGCGGGCGCCGAGGCCGCGCCGGAGCCGGCGGTCGGAGCGTCGTCATGACGGTCGCCAACGGCACCGCGGTGCTGGTCGAGCGCCGGCGCCCGATGGTTGTCGCGGCGGTGCTCATCGCCCTCGCCCTGGTGGGGGTGGCCAGCGTGCGCGTCCACCCGACGGCGACGCCGTCGCCCTCGGGGCGGCTCGCGGCGATGGTGGACGGGCTGCCCGGGGCGGTCTCCTCGGCGTGGTTCTGCGCCGGGCCCCTGCCGACGGGGACACCTGGCGAAGCCTCGTCGCTCGTGATCGTGAACCCCGGCGCGACGACCCTCAGGGCGGCCGTCACGATCATCCCGGTCTCGGGCGCCGTGACGACGAGCAAGGTCGCCGTCCCCGCCCGGTCCGAGTCGGTCCTCGGGTTCGCCCGCTTCCGGCAGACCTCGTTCGCCGCGGCGCGCGTCGTCGTCGAGGGAGGGGGTGCCGAGGTCGTCGAGCGCGTCGAGGGCGCGGCGGGACTGGAGGTGGCGCCGTGCGCAGCACGGGCGACGAAGACCCAGTACCTCGCCACGGGAGGCACGCGGGCCGGGAACGACCTCGCCATCGCCCTCTACGACCCGGGTGCGACGCCCGCGGTGGCCAGCATGTCGTTCGCGACCCCGACCGGGCCGCAGACGCCCCCGGCCCTCCAGGGGGTGCTCGTCCCCGTCGGACGCGTCGTCGCGCTGTCCATCGCCCACGCGCTCCCGTTCCGGCAGTTCGTCTCGGTGACGGTCACGTCGTCGGGAGGCGCCGTCGCGGCGGGGGCGCTCGACATCGTGGGGGACCGGTCGGCCAACTTTGACGCCCTCGAGGGCCCGGTCGACGCGGCCGCCGACCGGTGGTTCTTCGCCGCGGCCCCGGCGGGCGCCCCGGTGGAGCAGACCTTCGATCTCGAGAACCCCGGGCGGCGCACGGCCGAGATCGAGATCCGCCTCGGGGGGCCGAGCGGCGTCGGCGAGATCACGCTGCCGCTCGGTCCCGGCGCGACGACGCGCTATTCGCCGGCCGCCGACGAGTCGAAGGCGGCGGTGCGCTGGGCGAGCGTGACCTCGATGAACGGTGAGCCGATCGTCGCCGCGCGCGAGCTTGCGGTCCCGTCGGTCCTCCGCGTCGCGGCCCCCCGGGGAAGGAGCGCGGCGGTGCGCCGGTCGCGCGCGCTGTGGAGCCTGCCATCGTTCCCCGTCGGGTTCACGGTCGACCCGGGGGCCACGGGACCGGCGAAGAGCTGGATCGTGGCCGGCGGGGAGAGCGGGCCGCGCCTCTCGGAGCTCGTCACGGTGTCGAATCCGTCCCCACGGCCGGTTTCGGTCGGGGTCCGCTCGCTCTCCGGCCCGCTCGCCGGTCTCGGCCTGTTCACCGTCCCCGCAGGGGGCTCGGTCGTCGTCGACCTCGCCGATCTCGCCAGCGCCTCGGGTCGGCTGCCGCTACGGGTCATGGCGGACGAGCCCGTCTACGTCGGCGGGGAGCTCTACTCGAGGGTGGCGTTGACCTCGCCCGGATTGGCGGCGCTGGCGGCGTTCCCGGTCGGCTGAGCGGCGGCGGACTCGCCGTCGACTCCCGCGCCGGCGCCCGCCGGGACGGGCTCGGGCGCCCGGCCGGTCATCCCCCCGACGACGTGAGCGACGTCCGGCTGCTCGCCGTGGACGGGCCGGCCGTAGGCGGTGTCGATGAGGCGGGCGACCTCGGCCCCGTCGATCGACTCGGCTTCGAGGAGGGCCTTGGCGACGGCCTCGAGTCCGGCGCGGTGCTCCTCGAGGATGCGCCGCGCCCGTTCTTCCTGGTCGCGCAGGATCCGGGCGATCTCCTCGTCGACGACGCGGCTCGTGTCCTCGGAGTAGTCGCGGGTGTGCATGAGATCCTCACCGAGGAAGACCGTTCCCTGTGAGCCCCACGCCATCGGGCCGACGCGGTCGGACATGCCCCACTCGCGGACCATCTTGCGGGCGAGCTCGGTGTTGCGCTGGAGGTCGTCGCTCGCCCCCGTCGACAGGTCGCCGTAGACGATCAGCTCGGCGACGCGGCCGCCCATCCGCACGCACAGGGAGTCCTCGATGAACTCGCGCCGGTAGATGTGCTTCTCCTCGACGGGAAGCTGCCACGTGACCCCGAGGGCGAGGCCCGTCGGGATGATGCTCACCTTCAGCAGCGGGTCGGCGAAGGGCAGGACGTAGGAGAGGATGGCGTGACCGGTCTCGTGGTAGGCGACACGTGACTTCTCAGCGTCGGAGAGCACGAGCGAGTCGCGTTGCTGGCCCATGAGGACCCGGTCGCGCGCCGCGTCGAAGTCCGACATCTCGATGATCTGGCTGCCGCGGCGGACGGCGTGGAGCGCGGACTCGTTCACGAGGTTGGCGAGGTCGGCGCCGCTCATGCCCGGGGTGCCGCGGGCGATCACATCGAGGTCGACGTCGGGCCCGATCCGCTTGTCGCGGCAGTGCACCTTGAGGATCGGCTTCCGCTCCGACAGGTCCGGGAGGGGCACGATGATTTCCCGGTCGAACCGCCCCGGGCGCAGGAGCGCCGGGTCGAGGATGTCCGGCCGGTTCGTCGCCGCCATCATGACGACGCCCTCGGAGGAGTCGAAACCGTCCATCTCGTTGAGCATCTGGTTGAGCGTTTGCTCACGTTCGTCGTGCCCGCCGCCGAGCCCGGCGCCGCGCTTGCGGCCGATCGAGTCGATCTCGTCGACGAAGATGATCGCGGGGGCCTGTTTGCGCGCGTTCTGGAACAGGTCACGCACCCGGCTGGCGCCGACTCCGACGAACATCTCCATGAAGTCCGAGCCGCTCACCGACAAGAACGGCACGCCCGCCTCGCCGGCGACCGCCCTGGCGAGCAGCGTCTTGCCGGTTCCGGGGGGTCCGACGAGGAGGACGCCCTTGGGGATGCGTGCCCCGATCTCTCGGAACCGCCCGGGGGACTTGAGGAACTCGACGATCTCGCTGATCTCCGCCTTCACGCCCGTGTACCCGGCGACGTCGGCAAAGGTCGTGCGCGGGCGCTCGGTCGAGTAGACCCTGGCCCGCGAGCGCCCGATCGACATGATCCCGGTCATCTGCGACTGGGCGCGACGTTGCAGCCAGATGATGAAGCCGACGATGAGGACGACCGGCAGGAGGTAGATGAGGAGGTCCGGGAGGATGCTGGTGCTGGGCGTCTCGAACTTCACCGTCGCGCCGGACGCAGCGAGTTTCGTGATTTCCTGGGCCGAGAGCGCCAGCGGTCCGGTCGTCGCGAAGTCGGAACCGTCGTGAACGCCCTTCTTGAAAGCGCCAGTGATCGCGCCGGAGGAGTTGTTGACGGTCACCGTCTTGAACTCGTGGTTGACGAGGTCGTGCTGGAACGAGCTCCAGCCGATGGCCTTCGCGTTCGAGTGCCCGAGGAACGACGACCCCAGGACGACGAGCACGAGCACGAGGACGAGCCCGGCGATGATCCAGCGAATGTTCGTGTCGGGGCTCGCCTGGCCGCCGGGGCCGGGCGCGCCCGGGGGACGCATGTCGTCTGGCGGTCTGCCCATCAGGGACATCGTAGGCGCCCGACCCGGACGGCCGGTCGGCGCGATGGGCGAGTTGACCGCCTGTCGCTGGCAGGCGACGCTCGGGGTGTGGAGGTGACCGAGTCGGGCGCGGCGGGTGAGGTCGCGCGCCGCGGCGCCGCCGGGGCGAACCCATGGGGACTTAGCTGGGCGCTCGGGGGCCTCGCCGCGGGCTTCGTCTGCTCCGGCGTCGCCATCGCCGCCTACATGGGGGCCCGGGGGCTCCACCACGGGACGGGGGGATTCGGCGGCGAGCTCGTCGGTTTCGGAGCGCTTTGGCTCGGCTTGGCGGGGGCCGCGGTTCTCGCCGTGTGGTCCCGGCCGCGGTCCGGCCGATTCCGCCTGCCGAAGGCGCTCGCCGAGAACTACGGGTTCTCACTGCGGCTCTGGCCGGACGTGCCGCTCGGGATCGCCGCCGGCGTGGGGGCGCAGTACCTCCTCGTGTGGGTGCTCGAGGCGCCGCTCGCACCGTTCGTGCCGCACCTTTTCCACCGGATCAGCATGCCGGCCGAAAACCTCGTCGCCCACGTCCACGGCCCCGGTCTCATCGTGCTCGGGCTCTTCGTCTGTGTCGGCAGCCCGCTCGTCGAGGAGCTGTTCTTCCGGGGGTTGTTGCTGCGCGCGCTGATCGGCGGGCTGGCGAGGTGGCGGGCCCGCGTCGCGGTTCCCCTGGCGGTCGTCATCGTCGGCCTCGTCTTCGGCCTCGTCCACTTCGAGGCGCTGGATTTCCCCGCCCTCGCGGGGTTCGGTGTCGTGCTCGGGGTCCTCGCGACGCGTACTGGGCGGCTGGGGGCCGGGATCTGCGCCCATGTCACGTTCAACGTCACGGCGTTCTTCACGCTCGCGACGGTGCACTTCTAGGGGGAATCGCCGGGGGCGGCGGTGGCGCCCCGGGTAATGTCGGTGGTCGTGGCGGATTCCGGCGGGCTCGGCGCGATCTTCAAGGCCTACGACGTCCGGGGTGTCGTGCCCCGGGAGTTCGACCCGCGGCGCGCGTTCGCCGTCGGGGCCGGGTTCGCCCGTTTCTGCCGGGGGGCTGAGGGTGCGCGCCGGATCGGCGTCGCCCGCGACATGCGCACCTCGGGCGTCGAGCTCGCTCGGGCCTTCACGGCCGGAGCCGAGTCCGAGGACGCCGAGGTCGTGCTCGTCGGGCTGGCCTCGACCGACCTCGCCTACTTCGTCTCGGGGGTGCTCGGCGTGCCGGTCGCGATGCTCACGGCGTCGCACAACCCGCCCGAGCACAACGGGATCAAGTTCTGCCTCGCCGGTGCCCGGCCCGTCGGGCAGGACACCGGTCTGGCCGACATCCGCTCCTACGCCGAGGCGAAGCTCGGGGACCTACCCGAGGAGCTCCCGGCCCCGCGCGCGGCCGTCGACGGCCGCGACTGGCCGGGCGAGTTCGCCCGCCACGTGCGTTCCTTCATCGATCCGGCTGGCCTCCTGCCGCTGCGGGTCGTGGCCGACGCCGCCAACGGGATGGGCGGCCTCATCGCGCCCCGGGTCTTCGAGGGGTTGCCCTGCACCCTCGACCTGCTCTACGGCGAGCTCGACGGCACCTTCCCCAACCATCCGGCCAACCCGCTCGAACCCGCCAACCTGGTCGACCTGCAGCAGCGGATCCTCGCCACGGGGGCCGACCTGGGGCTCGCCTTCGACGGCGACGCCGACCGTGTCTTCCTCGTCGACGAGCGGGGCGAGCCGCTCTCGGGTTCGATGACCGCGGCGATCGTCGCCCGGGCGATGCTCGTCAAACACCCCGGGGAGACGGTCCTTTACAACCTGATCTGCTCGAAGACGGTCCGCGAGGTGATCGCCGAGTGCGGGGGGGTGGCGGTGCGCACACGGGTCGGACATTCGTTCATCAAGGCCCGGATGGCCGAGACGGGGGCCGTCTTCGCCGGCGAGCACTCCGGCCACTACTACTTCCGGGAGAACTACCGGGCGGACTCGGGGATCATCGCCGCCGTCGTCGTCATGGGCGCGCTGAGCAACGCGGGCGTGGCCCTTTCCGAGCTGCGCCGCCCCTTCGAGCGTTACGCCGACTCGGGTGAGCTGAACTCCGGTGTGGGTGACACCGCGGCCGTGATCGCCGCGATCGCCAAGCATTACGCGGCGCTCGGCCAGTCCGTCGACAAGCTCGACGGATTGACGGTCGACTGCGGCGACTGGTGGTTCAACTTGCGGCCGTCCAACACCGAGCCGCTGCTGCGGCTCAACGTCGAGGCCGCCGACGCCGGGTCGTGTGCCACGCACGTCGCCGAGGTCCGCCAACTCATCCGACGGGCCGAGCAGGGGGAGGGGGGGTCGCCGTGAGCCTCGAGGCGTTCCTCTTGTCGATTCTCGTCGACCCGGAGGACAAGGGCCCGCTCTGGTACTTCGCCGACGAGTCGGCGCTGTACAACCCGCGTCTGCGACGTCGTTACGCCGTCCGCGACGGGATACCGGTGCTCCTCGTCACGGAGGCGGAGAGCGTGGACGACGCCGAGGCGGCGCGGTTCGCGGCGCGTGAGGCCTCCGCCGTCGTCACCGGGACGGGACCCGCCGACACCCCGGGCGCGGCGGACGAGATCAGCGGGTGATGGGCGCGCCCCCCGGGCCGCCGCTCCTCGACTCGCTCGGGATGTGCGGTGCCGCGGCGGCACTGCCGGAATCGCTTGCCGCATCGATCGAGGAAGCGGCGCGGCTGCCGCTGTTCGCGGGTCCGCCACCCGAACTGGTGGTCCTCGTCGGCGACGGTCCGGCGGGGATCGCGGCCGAGATGGCCGCCGCCATCCTCGACTCGACGGCAAGGGCCCCGGTCGTCCGGCTGCCGGCCGGCGCCGTCCCCGCCTTCGTCGGCCCGACCGCGCTCGTGATCGTCACGTCGTTCGCCGGTGACGACCCGGGCGGCATCGCTGCCGCGAAGACGGCACTGCGCCAGGGCGCGCGCCTCATCGCTGTCACTCCGCAAGGTGCGCTCGCCCGCTTCGCCGCCCGACGGGGTGCGCCCTCGGTCGCGCTGCCGGCGGCGCCGCGAGCCCGGGGCGCCCTTCTCGCGATGCTCGCCGCGCTCGTCGCCGGCCTTGGGCGAGCCGGCCTGGTGTCCGAGGCGGGCGTCCTCCTCGACGACGCCCGCCGCCAGGCGGCGCGCCGCCGGGACTCGCTTGTCGTGGCGGGAGGCGGGAGTGCCGCCGAGCTCGTGCGGCGGATCGGAAGGACGTTCCCGCTGCTCGTCGGCGGGGCGGGCCTGGGTGCTGCCGCGGCCCGGTGGTGGCAGTCCGAGATCGCGGTCAACGCCCGGACGCCCTCAGTCGTGCTCGTCGCGCCGGGACTGCTGTGGGACGCGATTGCCGCCTTCGGCCAGGGTGGCGACGTGACACGGCAGATCCTCACGCTCGTGGAGCTGCGATCGGACCACGAGCCGCCGGGGGCGGGCGCGGCGTTCGCGAGGGTCGACGAACTGGTCGGCGAGGTCGTCGCCGACCGGCTCGTCGTGCGCGCCGAGGGGCCGACGCCGCTCGCCCAGCTCGTCGACCTCATCGTGCTGGGAGAGTTCGTTTCGCTGCGCCTAGCCGACGCGGCGGGGATCGACCCCGGCCCGGCCCCGGCGGTCGACGACGGCGCCGCCGGGGCCGGGGCCTGAGGTGACAAGTCCGCCCGGATGGGCGAGCATGGTCGGCACGAGCAAGGTGCGAAGCGGCTCCGGCGCGCCCTGCTTGCGGACCTGACGACGGAAAGGGTGGAACGTGGCTGACGACACGACTCCAGAACACGCGACTCCCGGTGATTTTGCCGACGCCTCGCTCGCCGAGCTCGGTCGGCGGCGGATCGCCTGGGCGGGCGCGAATATGCCCGTCCTCGAGTCGATCGCCAAGCGTTTCGCCGCCGAGCAACCGCTCGCCGGGGCGACGATCGCGGCATGTCTGCACATCACGACCGAGACGGGGAACCTGCTGCGGACGCTCCGGGCCGGTGGGGCGGAGGTCGTCGCCTGCGCTTCGAACCCGCTGTCGACCCAGGACGACGTCGCCGCCTCGCTCGTGCTCGACGAGGGGATCGAGACCTACGCCGTGCGCGGCGAGGATTCGGGCAGCTACTACGCGCACATCGACGCCGCGCTCGACCGCCACCCGACGATCACGATGGACGACGGGTGCGACCTTGTCTCGCGCCTGCACCAGACGCGCCCGGCACAGGTCGGCGAGGTCATCGCCGGGACCGAAGAGACGACGACCGGCGTGATCCGGCTGCGCGCGATGGAGAGGGATGGGGCGCTTGGCTACCCGATCATTGCCGTCAACGACGCCGACACGAAGCACATGTTCGACAACCGCTACGGCACCGGACAGTCGACGCTCGACGGCATCATCCGCTCGACGAACGTGTTGTTCGCGGGCTCCCGGGTCGTCGTCGCTGGCTACGGCTATTGCGGCAAGGGCGTCGCCTCGCGGGCGCGGGGCCTCGGCGCGATCGTCACGGTCACCGAGATCAACCCGCTGCGCGCGTTGGAGGCCGTGATGGACGGCTTCCGGGTCGCGCCGATGGGGGTCGCGGCACAAGACGGAGAGATCTTCATCACCGTCACCGGCGACCGCGACGTGCTGCGCGCCGAGCATTTCGCTCTCATGCCCGACGGCGCGATCGTCGCCAACTCTGGCCATTTCGACGTCGAGATCGATCTCGTCGCGCTCGCCAAGCTCGCCGACGGACGGCGCCGCGAGGTCCGTCCGAACGTCGAGGAGTTCGCCATCCCCGCGGCCGGCGGCGGGACCAAGCGGATCCTCGTCATCGCCGAGGGCCGGCTCGTCAACCTCGGCGGGGCCGAGGGCCACCCCGCAGCGGTGATGGACATGTCGTTCGCCAACCAGTCGCTTACCCTCGAATGGGTGCTCCGGCACCGGGGCGAGCTCGAGCCGCGCGTCTACGACGTGCCGGCCGAGATCGACGAGGAGATCGCCCGTCTGAAGCTCGCCTCGATGGGGGTCGAGGTCGATGTCCTCACCGAGGCCCAGCGCATCTACCTCAGCTCCTGGACCTCGGGGACCTGACCGGCCGCGCGGCACCACCGTGACCGGTCGCTGCCCGTGGTGGGTGAGCGGCTTTTGGAGGCGCCGGGTCATCGAGTTTGCGCGACGGTCGTCGTGACGGTGCAAGGGGCCGTGGGGGAGAGGACCTCGGCACGATCACCCGACATCCGTCCCGGCCACAGGACCGCGGCCGACTTGGCCCGGGTCCTAGACTCGGCCGAGGCCGGGAGCGGGTCTGTGGTTGCAAGTCGATGCCAGCCGCAGGCGAAACGACCCACGTAAGGCAACCTGTGGTTGCTGAGCATGGTGCGGCTTAGAGGTAAGCCCCGCCCACGCGGCGCCATCCGGTGCCGCGTGGAGAAGGAGCGAAGCGTGCCGTACAAGATGGCGCCGGGCCGGTCCCGACCGGCCACCGCCATCCGGGACGTCACCTCCTCCGCGGGCGGGTGTGGGGTCAAAGACCAGGTCAGCCGCTCCCGGCTGACCGAGGACGCCGACCTGCCCCCCGGACCCGCCCACGTCTCACTCGTCGGCGCGACGGCGACGGGCAAGACGGCGGCGGCGGTTCGCTTCGCCCGCCGCCACGCCGGTGTCGAGCTCGTTTCGGTCGACGCCATCGCCGTGTACCGGGGCCTGGACATCGGCACCGCCAAGCCTTCGCCCGCCGAACGCCGCGGCGTCGCCTGGCATCTCCTCGACGTCTGCGATCCCTCCGAGGAGTTCTCGGTCGCCCGCTTCCAGGCGTCGGGGCGCGCCGCCGTCGCCGGAATCGAGAACCGCCGTCACCGGGCCGTCCTGGTCGGCGGGACGGGCCTCTACCACCGCGCCGTTATCGACGGTCTCGATCTGCCCGGGCGCTACCCGGAGGTGGCGGCGGCCCTCGAGGCCGAGGCCGACGGGCGGGAGGGGCTCGGCGCGCTCCACGCCCGGCTCGCCGCGCTCGACCCCGTGGCGGCGACGCGTATCGCGCCGACGAACCGCCGCCGGCTGATCCGGGCGCTCGAGGTCGTCATCGGCTCGGGCCGGCCCTTCAGCGCCTCGGGGCCGGGTCTCAGCCACTACGGGCCGACGGGCTTCTCCCTCGTCGGTTTGTGGCTCGCGCGCGACGAGCTCGACCGGCGGATCGCGGCGCGGCTCGAGTCCCAGCTCGCCGCCGGGTTCGTCGACGAGGTCGCGGCGCTCCTCGGCCGCCCGTCCGGTCTGTCGCGCACGGCGCGGCAGGCCCTCGGCTACCGGGAGCTCATCGAGCACGTCGAGGGGCGCACGACGCTCGCGGAGGCCCGCAGCGCGATCCTGCGCCGTACGCGGGCCTTCGCGCGGCGCCAGGAGTCGTGGTTCCGCCGTGACCCCCGAATCACCTGGCTTGACGGCACGCGTCCCGACCTCGACGTGGCGCTCGACGAGGCCGTCGGCGCGGTGGGCCGCGCCGGGGTGCGGGCGCGAGACTGACGTCGTGGCGCAGCTGGAACTCGCCAAGTACGAAGCGTTGGGGAACGACTTCCTCTTCCTCGTCGACTGGGGACGCGCGGGCCGCTTCGACGCCCAGCTCGCCCGGGCGCTCTGCGATCGCCACCGGGGTGTCGGGGCCGACGGGCTGATCCGGCTGTCGGCTCCCTCCGCCGGCGGGGACATGCGGATGGACCTTCTGAACGCCGACGGGTCGGCGGCGGAGACGAGCGGCAACGGCCTGCGCTGCGCGGTGCTCTGCGCCCGCGAGACGGAACTCGTCTCGGCCGACCGCCTCGTCGTCGAGACCGGGGCGGGTCCCGCCGCGGCCGTCCTCGCAGCTGCGGACGGGGACCACCCCGTCAGCATCCGCGTCGGGATCGGCGCCGTCCGCGTCGAGGCGCTGACGGCGACGCCGGTCGAGGGCCGGCGGGCCTGGCGCGTCGACGTCGGCAACCCCCACCTCGTGCTGATCGGCGACGCACCCGTCGAAGTGGACCTCGCGGTCCTCGGACCGTCGCTCGAAGCGGCCATCCCCGGGGGTCAGAACGTCGAGGTGGTGGCGGCCCGCGCCGGGACCGACGAGCTTGACCTCGTCGTGTGGGAACGCGGTGCCGGCCTGACACTGGCGTGCGGATCGGGCAGCGCCGCCGCCGCGGCCGCGGCCAACGCGGCCGGGCTCGTCGGCCCCGTCGTCGTCGTGCACAACCCGGGCGGTGATCTCGTCGTCGAGCTCGTCTCCGGCGGCACGGCCGTCGAGGCCACGCTCGTCGGGTCGGCCCGATTCGTCGCCCGGGTTCTCGTCACGCCGTCCGGCGACGCCGGCTGAGAAGGTGCGGCCCGCGTGACGCTCATCGAGCGCCGGTTTCGAGAGCGGATCGTGCTCGTGGGGGTGGTGACGCGGCCGCGAAGGCTCGCCGAAGTCGAGGCGAGCCTCGACGAGCTGAGCCTGCTCATCGACACGGCGGGCGCCGACGAGGTGGCACGGGTCGTGCAGGCGCGCGACGCCACCGATCCGGCGACCTACATCGGACGCGGCAAGGCCGAGCAGCTCCACGTGCTGTGCGAATCGGTCGACGCCGACACGGTCGTGTTCGATGAGGAGCTCAACCCGGCCCAGCAGCGCAACCTTGAAGTGATCCTCGGTCGCACGGCGATCGACCGGACGGCGGTGATCCTCGACATCTTCGCCCAGAACGCCAGGACGGAGGAGGGCCGCGCCCAGGTCGAGCTGGCGCTGTTGCAGTACCGCCTGCCGCGGCTGCGCGGCAGGGGGACGGCCCTTTCGCAGCAGGCCGGCGGCATCGGGACCCGCGGTCCCGGCGAGACCCAGCTGGAGGTCGACCGGCGACGGATCATGCGGCGGATCAAGCGGCTGGAGGTCGTGCTCGCCGACTTGGAGTCGACCCGGCAGACCCAGCGCCGCCGCCGGCGACGGGGGGCGCGTCGCACCGTCTCGCTCGTTGGCTACACGAACACCGGCAAGTCGACGTTGCTGAACGCCCTGACGGACGCCGACGTGCTGGTCGAGAACCGGCTCTTCGCCACGCTCGACCCGAGGACGCGTCGGCTGGCACTGCCCGGCGGCGAGACCGTGCTGTGTTCGGACACGGTCGGCTTCGTGCGCAAGCTGCCACACCAGCTCGTCACCGCCTTCCACTCGACGCTCGAGACCGTCGCCGACTCGGACCTGCTCGTCCACGTCGTCGACGCCTCGGCGGCCGACCCCGACGGCCAGATCGACGCCGTGCGGGCCGTCCTCGCCGAGATCGGAGCGCAGTCGGTGCCCGAGATCCTCGCCTTCAACAAGTGCGACCGGGCTGTCACCGCTGCCGGAAGGCTGCACCGGCTGCACCCCGACTCGGTCGTCTGCTCGGCGGTGACGGGGGAGGGTCTCGATCAGGTGTTGCGGGCGGTGGGCGACACGCTGCGGGCCAACGATCGCACGGTCGAGCTCACCGTCCCCTACGACCGGGGCGATGTCGTCGCCGCCCTGCACCGCAGCGGCGAGGTCCTCAGACAGTCCGACACCGGTTCGGGGCTCTCGGTGCGGGTCCGGCTCGACGAGGCCGCGCGGCTCCGGTTCGCGCAGTTCGCCACCGGGTCGCCTGCCTTGCTCGACCCCGACGGCGCCGAGGGCGCGGACGAGGCGTGATCCCGATCGGGGCTGAGGGTTCGGAGCCGCGGCGGCCGGTCGCGTTAGCCTCGGCCGGGGAGTAGCGATGGACAGTCTCGAGTCGTCGATCCACGAGTTGTGGCAGCGAAGAGGTGAGTTGTCGGCCGGCGACTCCGGGGCCCGCGCCACGGTCACCGCCGCGATCGAGCTTCTCGACTCGGGGGCGGAACGGGTCGCCGAGGTCGACGAGGAGGGCGAGGTCGTCGTCCACGAGTGGTTGCGCGAGGCGATCCTCCTGCTGTTCCTGGTCTCGCGGGTCACGACGACCGAGCTCGGACCGTTCGAGTTCGCTGACAAGATCCCGCTGAAGAAGGACTGGGCCGCCAAGGGTGTCCGCGTCGTCCCTGGCGCCTCGGCGCGCTGGGGGGCGTTCGTCGACCGCGGCGCCATCCTCATGCCGAGCTACGTGAACATTGGCGCGCGCGTCGGCGCCGACACGCTCATCGACACCTGGGCGACCGTCGGCTCCTGCGCTCAGGTCGGGGCGCGGGTCCACCTCTCGGGGGGAGTCGGCGTCGGCGGGGTGCTGGAACCGCCGAACGCCGTCCCCGTCGTCGTGGAGGACGACGCACTTGTCGGCAGCCGCTCGATGCTGACCGAAGGCGCCAGGGTCGGCCAGGGCGCGGTGCTCGGCGCGGGCACGATCCTCACGGGCTCGATGCCCGTCATCGAGGCGGCGACCGGCGAGGAGATCAGCCGCGGCCGGGTGCCCGCGTGGTCGGTCGCAGTCGGCGCCAGCCGGCGCCGCGAGTTCCCCGGCGGGGAGTTCTTCTTGCCGTGCGTCCTCGTGCTGCGGCACCTCGCGGCGGGGGAGCGTCACGACAAGGCGCAGCTGAACCAGATCCTGCGCGCGTCCGGCGTCGCCCCCTAGGGTGCGGCGGTGACCGACCTACTGGCACTCGTCGCCGAGCTCGTCGAGATCCCCTCGGTGAGCCACGACGAGGCGGCGCTCGCCGCGTCGGTCGAGTCGAGGCTGCGCCGCGCAACGGGTCTCGAGGTCGAGCGTGTCGGCGACAACGTCGTCGCCCGTACCAAGCTCGGCCGAGCCGAGCGGGTCGTGCTCGCCGGGCACCTCGACACGGTCCCCCCGGCTGGCAACGAGCGGGCCGTCATCGAGGGCGACGTCTGCCACGGGCTGGGGAGCGTCGACATGAAAGGTGGCGTCGCCGTGCTCCTGGCGCTCGCCGGCGAGCTCGTCGAGCCGGTCTACGACCTCACCTACGTGTTCTACGTCTGCGAGGAGGTCGAGCACCGCTTCTCGGGGCTCGAGCTCCTCCGCGACGCGCGTCCCGACCTGCTCGCCGCCGACGCCGCGCTGTTGCTCGAACCGACCGGGGGGGTCGTGCAGGCCGGGTGCCAGGGGGTGATGCGGTTCTTCGTCGCGACGCGGGGCACCGCCGCCCACGTCGCCTACCCGTGGATGGGCGACAACGCGCTCCACCGCCTGGGTGCGGTGCTGACGGCGGCCGCCGGGTTCGCCGACCGACGTCCCGTGCTCGACGGCTGTGAGTACCGGGAATCACTCCAGGCGGTGTGGGCCGAAGGCGGGTCCCGCGACCGAGCCAACGTCATGCCCGACCGGGCCTCGGTGCTCTTCAGCTACCGCTTCGCCCCCGACCGCGACGGCGAGGCGGCGCTCGCCGCCATCGAGGAGCTGTTCGGCCCGGCGCTCGAGCGCCGGGCCGGTGACACGATCGAGGTCGAGGAGATTGCCGCGCCGGCGCCGCCGAGTCTCGGCCACCCGGTCCTCGCCGCCCTCGTCGCGGCGAGCGGCGCGCCGGCGCGGGCCAAGCTCGGCTGGACCGACGTCTCGCGCTTCGCCCAGTGGGGGGTTCCGGCGACGAACTTCGGCCCAGGCGACCAGGATCTGTGCCACCACCCCGACGAGCACATCAGCCGGGGCGAGCTCGACGCCACCTACGCCACGCTCGCCACGCTGCTCGGGGGAGGTTGAGGGGTCAGAGGCGGCGCAGGACGGTCACGACCTTGCCGTAGATCGTGACCTCGTCAGGCGCCAGCTCGATCTCTGAAAAGTCCGGGTTCGCCGGGACGAGGACCACGTGGCCGCGACGCAGCCGGAACGTCTTCACCGTCGCCTCGCCGTCGGGGATCCCGGCGACGACGACGTCGCCGGGATCGGCGTCGGGCTGGTGGCGGACGACGACGAGGTCGCCGTCGAGGATCCCCGCGCCGGTCATCGAGTCGCCGCGCACCCGCAGCATGAACAGCTCTCCGGGCCCGGTGAGGTCCTCGGGCACCGGCAGGACCTCCTCGACGTTCTCCTCGGCCAGCACGCCGACGCCGGCGGCGACGTCGCCGACGAGTGGCACGTGGGCGACGGGCCGCACGCCGATGGCGGCACCCGACGAGGGTTCGAAGGAGACCTCGATCGCCCGCGGCTTGGTCGGGTCGCGACGCAGGTAACCCTGGCGCTGGAGGATCTGCAGGTGGGTGTGGACCGTCGAAGAGGAGGTGAGGCCCACCGCCTCGCCGATCTCGCGCACCGACGGCGGGTAGCCGCGTTCGCGAACCTGCCGCTCGATGCACTCGAGGATCTGACGGCGCTTGCCGGAGAGCTGCGTGTCGGCCATCTGCCCCGCCTTTCGCGAACGACCTGCGGCCACGTCCTGGCCGCGAAGTTACATCCGTGTCACAGCCGAATGCAAACATCCGTTCGTGGAACACCCGTTCGCCCGATCGTTGACACCGAACAGGTGTTCGTGCGACGATGACATCCGCAAGGGCGAACGTATGTGCGGGAGCCCTGTGGGAATACGTCCAGCGGAGGCGAGCATGGCGGCAGTAGCCGGTTCGGCCGGAGAGACGGGGTTCCGCTTCGTGGCCCGGCCCGGGCGGGCGCCGCTGCGGCTCGTCGCCGGCGAGGACGGACCGAGCGTCCACACCGCCGGCCGGTCTCGGCTCCCGGGTGCGCGGTCGGCGGCTCGTCGCCGTGCCGCCGGGCTGGTCGCCACGCTCGTCGCGCTCGCCGGGCTCTGGGCGGGCGCCGGAGCGCTGCGGGCGACCCAGGACGCCCCGGCGGGCGCCGCCGGTCACGCCGTCGTCTACGTCGTCCGGCCCCGTGACACCCTGTGGGCCATCGCCACCAGGCTCGACCCGGCGGCCGACCCGGAGCAGGTCGTCGCGGTGCTCGCCGCCGAGCTCCACGGGGCGCCGTTGCGGCCGGGGGCGGTCCTCACCATCCCGGCGTCCTGACGGGCGGAGAGCCCGACCCACCGGGGCCGTTCTTCTCGGGGCGCTACTCTCCGGCGGTGCGCTGTCCAAGGTGCTCGGCCTGCGATGACCATGTCGTCGACTCGCGCGAGGTCGACCGGGGCGAATCGATCCGCCGGCGACGCGAGTGCCGCCATTGCGGCCACCGCTACACGACCTTCGAGCGGATCGGCGGAGCGGTCACTTTCGTCGTGAAGCGCTCCGCCGAGCGTGAGCCGTTCCGCCGGGAGAAGATCGTCGCCGGGGTGCGGGCCGCCTGCAAGAACCGGCCGGTCGACGACGACCAGATCGACGCGCTCGCCCTCGCCGTGGAGACGGAGCTCGCCCGCGGCGGGCGAGACGTGACGACGGTGCAGATCGGGGTCGCAGTGCTCGACCGCCTGCGGGAGCTCGACGATGTCGCCTACATCCGCTTCGCCAGCGTGTACAAGGGTTTCGAGAGTCCCGGGGACTTCGAGCGGGAGGCGGGGCTGTTGACGAAGGTCACCTCGCCCAAGCAGCACGGCGCCGCCGAGTCCGCGTCGGTCGCCCGCGCCGGGCAGCGCACGCCGGGCTGAGCGACCGTGCCGGTCGAGCTCCTCAGCGCGGCGCCGCGGCGGGCCGTCGCCGTCTACGCCCACCCCGACGACTCCGACGTCTCGTGCGGGGGGACGCTGGCGCGCTGGGCGGACGCCGGGACGGTCGTCGACCTCATCGTCTGTGCCGCGGGGGACAAGGGCACGCGCGACCCCGCGGCAGCCGGGTCGCTCGTGGCGACGCGTGCCGCCGAGATCGAGGCGGCGGCTTCCGTCCTCGGGCTGTCGGGCGTTCACCGGCTCGGGCACCCCGACGGGGAGTTCGAGAACGACGCCGTGCTGCGCCGCGAGCTCGTCGTACTCCTCAGGGAGCTGCGACCGGAGGTGCTGGTCTGCCCGGACCCGCTGGCGGTGTTCTTCGGCGAGCACTACTACAACCACCGCGACCACCGGGTTGTCGGCTACGCCGCCCTCGACGCCGTCGCACCGGCGGCGGCGTCGCCCCTGTACTTCCCGGACGCCGGGTCCCCGCACGCTGTCGGGTTCGCCCTGTTGTCGGGCTCGCTCGAACCGAATGTCTACGTCGAGGTGACGGCGACCGTCACCCGCAAGGCCGACGCCGTCTGCTGTCACGCCAGCCAGCTCGGCGACGGGGGTGAGGCCTTCCGTCCGGTGATGGAGGAGCGCGCCGCCGAAGCGGGCCGGGCGGCGGGAGTCCAGTACGCCGAGGCGTTCCGCCGGGTCTGGCTCGGGCCCTGAGGGCCCAGCGCATGGACGATCCCAGACCGAATCCCGCCTCGGTCCTCCCGGGTCCGGCGGTCGACGCGACCGACGTGCTGCATCTCGACATGGACTCGTTCTTCGCCGCGGTCGAGGTGCGCGACGACCCGTCGCTGGCGGGGCGGCCGGTGGTCGTCGGCGGGACGGGGCCGCGCTCGGTCGTCGCTTCCGCCTCATACGAGGCGCGGGTCTTCGGGGTCGTCTCAGCGATGCCGATGGCCGAGGCGCGCCGGCGCTGTCCGGGGCTCGTCATTGTCGCCGGGAACCACCCCGAGTACGAGGCGACGAGCGAGCGCCTGATCGGGATCTGCCGCGCGGTGACGCCCGTCGTCGAGCCGATCTCCATCGACGAGGCGTTCCTCGACGTGTCGGGCGCCCACCAGCTGTTCGGCGACAGCTGGACGATCGCGACGAACCTGCGCCAGAGGGTCCTCGAGGAGCTCGGCCTCGCCTGCGCGATCGGAATCGGGCGGACGAAGCTCGTCGCCAAGCTCGCCTCGAAGGCCGCCAAGCCACGGGTGCGGCCGGACGGGTTCGAACCGGGAGCCGGGGTGGTCCTTGTCACAGTGGCCGACGAACCCGCCTTCCTGCGGGCGCATCCGGTCCGCGCGGTCCCGGGCGTCGGACCGGCCACCGCGGAGCGCCTGCGGCGCATCGGCGTGACGACTGTCGGGGACCTCGGGCTCGTCGGCCGAAAACGGCTCATCGCGATGTTCGGTGAGGCGCACGGCGGGACGCTCGCCGACCTCGCCGCCGGACGGGACGACCGGCGGGTCGTGACTGAGCGCGTCGTCCGCTCGATCGGCCGTGAACAGACCTTCGATTTCGACGATCACGACCTGGCCTCGCTCGAGAGCAAGGCCCGTGAGCTCGCCGTCTCCGTGGCGGCGCGGTGCCGGGCCCGCGGTGTCGCCGCCCGGACGATCTCCGTGAAGGTGCGCTTCGCCGATTTCGAGACGATCGACCGCTCGCGTTCGCTCGACCGCCCGGTCGCCACGGCGGCGGAGATCGCCGAGGTCGCCGTCGACCTCCTCGCGGCGGTGGATCTCGCCCGCGGGGTGCGCCTGCTCGGCGTCTCCGTCTCGCACCTCGCCGAGGCGGACGGCGACGGGGCCGTCCAGCTGGGCCTTTTCGCCCACGAGCAGGATGACGCGCCCTCGCCGGAGGCGCAGGCCGACGAGGTGGAGGCGGCGGCGGACCAGATCCGGCGCCGGTTCGGGCCCGACGCGATCACCTCGGTGGCGGCCGCCGGGCGCCGAGCGGCGCGCGCCCGTCGCCAGCCTGGTCGCGCGGGCCGCTAGAGGACGTCTCCGTCGGCCAGCCGGCCGGGGCCGAGCCGCGCGCGGCGGCGACCGTCCGGGGGATTAGCGTAGAGGCGACGCCGAGTCGGTGGTCCGCGCATGTCTCCGAGCGGTGTGACGGGAAGGGGGGAGAAGGTGCCGCTTTCCGAGGACGAGCAGCGCATTCTCCACGAAATGGAAGAGAAGCTGTTCGCGCACGACCGCGGCTTCGCGAGCCGGACCCGGCCGAAGGCGCCCCGCACGCTGGCCAATCGTTCGATGCGCTGGTCCGCCGTCGTCTTCGTGATCGGCTTCGCCGTCCTGCTCGTCGCGTTCCGTTCCTCCACCCTCATCGCGACGTTCGGTTTCCTGCTCATGCTTGCGGCGGCGCTGCTCTTCGAGCGCAGCGCCCGCCAGGCCTTCGGAGGTGGCGATGCCGCCCCGGCGAGATCGAGGGCCCGCCCGCGGCCGATCTCGGAGGAGCTGTCGATGATCGGCCGTCGCCTGCGCT
This sequence comes from Acidimicrobiales bacterium, assembly GCA_050013835.1. GTDB lineage: Bacteria > Actinomycetota > Acidimicrobiia > Acidimicrobiales > Bog-793 > Bog-793. Next base: position 76,303 of record JBEKEM010000007.1, on the reverse strand, counting down.
CCCGGTTCGGACGGGAGCGCTGAGCGCCCTGAATAGGGCCGGGGTCGCCGCAATGTGGCGGCAGGGCCGGACCATGGGCGTCGTGCTCGCGAAAAGGCCGCACCTCGTGCCGGCGGCGGTGCGCCTCGGCGTGAACCTCGTGCCACGGCGATGGTGGCGCCGCCGCCCGTTCCTCCCGCTGCCGGATCCGGACTGGCTCGCCTTCCGCATGGAGGTCGCCTACGGCGATGCCGGCGCCATCCCCCCGGCCGAGGACCTCGCCGATTACCTGGAATGGACCCGCCAGATGCGAATGCTCTCGAAGACGTGGCGCCTGGGGCGGAGGGCCGCGCGCTAGCCTCGCCGGAGATGGCGGCATGCGGGCAATCCGGGAGCGATCGGGCTTGACGTGAACGGCAGGTCACTCGTCCTCAACGCGACATCCGAGCCGATCTGCGTCGTGTCCTCGAGACGGGCCCTCGTCCTCGTGATCGAGGAGAAGGCCGAGCTCGTGCACGACACCGGCCGTCACTACCGCTCCGAGCGGGTCGTCTTCCCCGAACCGTCGGTCGTGCGGCTCGCGCACTACGTGCGCGTGCCGTACACGGCGCGGATCGCCATCACCCGGCGCAGCGTCTTCGCCCGTGACGGCCACCGCTGCCAGTACTGCGGCGGCCAGGCCGAGAACATCGACCATGTCACGCCGCGCAGCCGCGGCGGGGCGCACGCCTGGGAAAACGTCGTCGCGGCATGCCGACGCTGCAACTCACTGAAAGAGGACCGCCTGCTCGAGGAGACGGGCTTCACGTTGCGCCGCCCGCCGCACGCCCCGCGCTCGCGTGTCTGGTTGCTCGCCGCCAGCGGCGAGGTGGCGGCGGAGTGGGAGCCTTACGTGGCGCCGCTCCTCGCGCGCGCGGCCGTCTAGACCGAGGAGCATGCCGCAGCCCGTGCCGCCCTGGCGCGGCGGGTGGCGGCTCGTCGAGCGGCGCGGCCCGGTGGCGCTGCTCGTCGTCCCCCTTGCGGGCGGAGGGCGGCTGGCGCGGCTCTCGCACCCGACCGCGTCGGCCGTCGTGCTCGGGAGCGCGCAGCCGGCGCGGGACTTCGACGCGGCCAGGTGCGCGGCGAAAGGACTCGGGCTCGTGCGCCGCCGCAGCGGGGGCGGCGCGGTCCTCGTCTCCCCGGGGGCGCAGGTCTGGCTGGACCTCTACGTGCCCGCAGGCGACCCGCTCTTCGTCGGCGACGTGATCACCTCGTCGTCCTTCGTCGGCGCGCTGTGGCGGGAGGTGCTCGGCGCCGCGTGCGGCGGTGGGGAGGGACTCGCCGTCCACGCCGGCCGTCTCGTCACCACGCCGTGGTCGCGCCGCGTCTGCTTCTCGGGCCTCGGTCCGGGGGAGGTGACGCGAGACGGCGCCAAGGTGACGGGGCTCGCCCAGCGCCGGGATCGCGCCGGGGCCTGGTTCACGACGATGGCGCTCCTGCGGCCCGAGCAGCACCGGCTGGCCCGGCTCCTCGCGGCGGGCGAGGGCGAGGCGGGCGAGCTCGAGGCGTCGCTGCGCGCCGGGACGGCCGCGGCGGGCTGCCCGGCCGGGTCCCTCGAGCAGGCGCTCGCCGACGCCCTCGGCGGGGCATGGTCAGCGGGCGAAGACGTGCCAGCCGAGCCACATCCATCCGAGGGCTAGCGCGAGGCGTCCGGCGGGCAGGAAGGCGAACCTGCCGAGGGCCTCGCCGAGCCCCGCGAGGCGGCGACGCCCGATGCGCGCCAGCGTCTCGAGGCCGGCGGCGGCCACGGCGAGGGCGATCCAGACGACGATGGTCGCGAGCCGGTCGCTCATCGGCCGAGGAGCCAGGCGCCGAGGGCGAGCCAGGCGGCGAAGAGGGCGCCGCGCGACCAGGGTTGGCCGGCGATCGCCGTGAGGAAGTAGCTGACCGTCGGGTGGGCGGCACGCGGCGCCAGGAAGTAGTTGGTCAGCTCGAAGGCGAACGCCATCACGCCGAGCGTTCCCCAGGCGGCGGCGCCCGGCCCGTGCCGCGGCGGCGTCGCGCGGCCGGGAACGGCGGCGCGCCTGACGGCCGCGACGACCCCGGCGGCGACGAACAGCCCGAACGGCACGGCGGTGACGGCCTCGGAGCCGGTCGTGAAGGCGGTGGTGAAGCTCGCCGTCACCGCTAGGGCGATCCCCAGCCCGACGAGCGTGAGGCGCCGGCGCACTCCGGCATTGTGCCCGCTCACCTGTCCGGCTGCCGGGCCCGCCGCTGGCGGGGAGAACGTTGCGAGTTCGTTTCGCATTTCGGCGTTCCCGTTGCGGCCCGACCGTGGCGCGCGATGATCCTGGCCGCGACGGACCCACGTGGGGGACCCGGACGCGACGTCGGGTACCGGGAGGGGTGGAGATGGCCGCGATGCCGAAGACGGTGGTCGTGCTCGGAGGGAGCTCCGACCTCGCCTGTGCCGTCCTGCGCGAGCTCGCGCGGCGTCGCCTCACCACCGTGCTCCTCGCCGGACGGCACGGGGACGCCCTCGACGTGGTGGCGAAGGAGCTCGGCGCACTCGGCGTGGACGACGTCGAGACGGCGACCTTCGACGCGAGCGACGTGGACTCGCACGAGGCCTTCGCCGACGAGGCCGCCCGTCGGGTGGGGGCGATCGACCTCGTGATCGTCGCCGCCGGGGCGCCCGGCGCCGACGGGGTTGAGGAACGCTCGGCGGGTGGCGTCGCGGGGGAGATCTCGGCGAACTTCAGCGGCCCGGCGGCGGCGATGGTGGCGTTCGCACGGGTGCTGCGCCGGCAGGGGCGCGGCTCCATGGTCGTCTTCTCGTCCTCGGCGGCCCTGCGCGTGCGGCGCGCCGATTTCGTCTACGGCGCCGCCATGGCGGGGCTCGACGCCTTCGCCCGGGGGCTCGGCGAGATCCTCCACCCGGAGGGCGTCGACGTGATCGTCGTCCGGCCGGGGTTCGTGCCCACGAAGATGAGAGCTCTCCGGCGGGCGATGCCGTTCGCGACGAGCGCCGACGATGTCGCCACGGCGGTGGTGCGCGCCCTCGGGACGCGCCAATCGGTCGTGTGGGTCCCGCGCGCGCTGCCGGTGCTGCTGGTGTTGGAGCGCTTCGTCCCGCGCCGAGCCCGGCGCCGTCTGCTGCGCTGACGGCGCGGGCCCGCGGCGACCGGGGGCGTGCGGGCTGCGACCCAGCGGGAGTCTCCTGGCCATCTCGGCGGGACCCGGGAGACCGTCCTCTCTGTGCCGGCGAGCCAGTGCGCTCACGCGCCCGTCTCAGGCTCACCGACATGGACTTACTCCAGCGCCGCCTCGACGACCTGTTCGGATTTGACACCTACGCACCGACCCGCTGAGCCAGGCAGTGCCTGCCGACCTGGCGGATACCACCATTCACCTGGGCAATCAGCCTGCCGACTCGGGACCGCGGGAACTCCTAGTCGCCCCAGGAGTCGGCGGCGACGGCGGGGCCCGGCGCCGGCAGGGCGTTCACGGCGGTGAGGTTGCGCGCTGTCACGGCGCGCAACCGGGCGAGCCTGGCGGGCGACAGCCGCTCGCAGACCCAGTCCCAGTGGAGGGAGACGTGCTCGCCGACGGCGAGGTCGCCGAGAATTCCGAGGCCGTCGGTCCCGCGGCGGGCGCGCTCGACTTGCATGTCGCCGAGCTCGAGCCGGTTGCCACGGAACGCGAGCGTGCGGTTCGCGACGACGACCTCGTCGCCGTCGAGCGCTTGCACGCGACCCCAGCGGATGCGGCAGCGGTCGAGGACGGTCAACGCCGGACCCTTGGTGCCGGCGCGCAGCAGACCCAACCAGGGATAGACCGCGAAGACGTGGAAGCTGTGGTGGGCGACCCCCCCGAGGGGGACGGCGCGGGCGATCGGCCCGAAGTCGCGCCCCGCTCGTCGGGCGAAGCGCTCGTCGAGCGAGGCGACGAGCGCCGCGGGCGGCACGCCGTCGAGCAACGCGTTGCCGACCCAGTACGCCTCGACCACGGCCTCGTCGAGCGGGTCGGTGATCCCGTTGCATCCGGCGATGAGCTCGAGATAGGGCCAGGCGCCCTCGAAGCGCGCGGCCAGGTGGGCAAGCTCGGCGGCGTCACCCCCTTCGACCGAGGCGCCGAGCAGGGCGCCGTGGTCCGCCGGCCCGCAGTAGCCGAGGGCGTTCGGCGGGTAGGCGTACCGGGCGAATAGCACCGGCCCCGCGGTTACGCCCGGGCGACTCGGAGCCATGTCCGCATGACCGCCGCGACGATGTTCTTTGCGGTCGTGGAGACGGCAGCCGAGGTGACGCTTCTCACGCCGTAGCTGTTGACGAAGACGGAGATGCCGCTGATGATCGCCGTCGTGCCGGCGATGCAGCGACCCGGGAGGCGGGTTGCACCCGCTGTCGCCGAGGAAGTGGCCATTGCTGCTCCTAGCCGGGTGTGTCGTCGAGACCGGTGGCGATGCCAGCCCGGTACTCGGCGAGAACCGCCTCCGCCTCCGCCCGGTCGGCGGGGTCGAGGGCGTAGCCGCTGTGGGCGACGACCCAGTCGCCGGGCCGCGGGGGGTCACCCTCGTAGGCGAGCAACGACAGGCGGTGCGTCGAGCCGTCGATGTCGGCGGCGATGACCGTTGCGTCGTCGGCCGTCGAGACGACCCGGTGCAGCCGGCTCATGCACATGTCAGTCGCCCCTCATGTCTCTGCGGCGATGAGGTCGGCGATGGCCCGCGCCGCGCGGGGGATGGCGTCCTCGACGGCGGGGGAGAGCCCCGTCCCGTCGGAGAAGTCCTCACCCTCGATCCCGACGACGACGACTCGGTCCGGTGCGCGCTCGAGCACCTGGGCGAGCCTCACCACGCGGTCGAGGCCGATGGCGTGCGTGCTCGGGCTCGGGGCGCGCTCGGATCCCGCCAGGTCGACGAGGCGCACCGTGCCCGCCGGGGCGCCGGAGCGGGTCGCGTCGACGAGCACGGCGAGCGAGGCGGCCTCCCAGCGGCCGAGGAGGTCGAGGGGCTCGCCGATCGGGCCGATGTCGACCGCCCGGGTCGAGGCGGCGACGAGCCGGGCGACCGCCGGCCCCGCACCGTCATCATGGCGAAAATCGTTGCCGATCCCGGCCACGACGACGGTCGCGGTCACGAACGGTCGATCGACACGTCGAGGAAGTGCGCCGCGCACGAGATGCACGGGTCGTGGTTGCGAACGGCGAGTTCGCAACGCGCGGTCAGCTCGGCGTCGCTCAGGTCCAGGCCCGACTCGACGACCTGGCGGACGTCGGACTCGATCGAGAGCTGGTTCTGCGAGGTGGGCGGCATGATGCGCGCCGACCTGATCGTCCCGTCCGCGTCGAGCTCGTAGCGCTGCAGGAGCATGCCCCGCGGGGCCTCGGTCGCCCCGGCACCGATCCGGGCCCTCGGCGGGACGGGAACCGCCGCCGGTTCGAACGGCTCATACTCCGTTGCGAGCCGGAGGGCCTCGTCGCAGGCGAAGAAGAGCTCGACGGCCCGCACGATCACGCTCTTGAACGGGTTCCGGCACACGGGACCGAGTCCCGCCGCCGCCGCCGCCTCGCGCGCCGCCGCCGGCAGCTTCGCCTGGTTGAGGGCGTAGCGGGCGAGCGGCCCGGTGAGGTAGGGATCCTGGCCACGGAGACGCGCGTGCAGGGCCGACGAACGCGCGACGTGCTCCTCGACGGAGATCGCGGCGAATTCCGCCGGCGTGGCGTCGATCCCGTCGGAGGACACGACACGGCCCGCCTCGATGGCGTAGTGGTCCGGGTGCGAAAGCGCGACGAAGCGGTAGTCCGGCTCGATGTCCGGGAAGTCGAACCCGGCGACGAACTGGATCGTTTCGAGCGACTCCTCGCGGGCCTTCTTCAGCGGCTCGATGAGGGCGGTGATCTCCTCGCGGCTCGGCGCCCGGTAGAAGCCGCCGAGGCGCACGTTGACGGGGTGGATCGCCCGGCCGCCCACCGCCTCCATGAGGTGGTTCCCGACCTTCTTGATCCGCAGGCCCCGCTCGACGGCGGCCGGGTTGAGCCCGGCGAGCTCGACGGCGTCCCGGCAGCCGAAGAAGTCGGGGGCGTGCAGCAGGTAGATGTGGAGGGCGTGGCTCTGGATCCATTCGCCGCAGTACAGGAGGCGTCGCAGTTTGCCGATCACCTCGGGGACGACGACGCCGCAGGCGTCCTCGATCGCCGCACAGGCGGACATCTGGTAGGCGACGGGGCAGATCCCGCAGATCCTCGCCGTGATGTCCGGTGGTTCCTCGTGGCCGCGGCCGACGAGGAAGGCCTCGAAAAAGCGCGGCGGCTCGAAGATCTCGAGCTCGACGCGCTCGAGGACGCCGTCTCGGATCGCGACGTGGAGCGATCCCTCGCCTTCGACGCGGGCGAGCCCGTGGACGTCGATCGTCCGGTTCGCGTTGTCTCCGCTAGGCGTCATGCTCGAGACTCTCCTTTGAGAACTCGGTTGCGGCGGAGTTGAACGTCCGGAACAGCCGCGAAATCCCCCGCTCGGACGTGCCCAGATCGGCGAGCCGCCCAGCGAGCGACCCGGTGTTCGTGGTGTTCGCCGGCCCGAAGCAGCCGTAGCAGCCGCGGTTGACCGCGGGGCACAGCGCCCCGCAACCGGCGCGTGTCACCGGCCCGAGACACGGTGTGCCGTGGGCGACGAGGACGCAGAGGTTGCCGGCCGTCTTGCACTCCTCGCACACGCTGTAGCCGGGGATCACCGGGCGGCGCCCGGCGAGCAGCGCCGTGACGACCTCGACGAGCTGGTAGCGGTTGATCGGGCAGCCGCGTAGCTCCAGGTCGACCTTCACGTACGCCGAGATCGGGCTGCTCTCGGCGAGCGTCGAGATGTACTCCGGATGGGCGTAGACGGTCGAGGTGTACTGGCCGACATCGGCGTAGTTGCGGAGCGCCTGGATGCCGCCCGCCGTCGCGCACGCCCCGATCGTGACGAGCAGTCCCGATGCCTCGCGCACGGCGAGGATCCGGTCGGCGTCGTCGGCGGTGGTGATCGAGCCCTCGACGAGTGAGACGTCGTAGGGCCCGTCGATCACGGCGCTCGTCATCTCGGTGAAACTGGCGACCTGGACGGCGCCCACCAGGGCGAGCAGCTCGTCCTCGAGGTCGAGGATGCCGAGTTGGCAGCCGTCGCACGAGGCGAACTTCCAAACGGCGAGTGTCGGTCGGTTGGTCATCTCTCGATCTCCGTGATCAGCTCCGCCGCCAGCGGCGCGTAGGGCACGACGGGCCCGTCCCGGCAGAGCAGGTACGGTCCGAGTTGGCAGTGCCCGCAGAGCGCGATGCCGCACTGCATGTTGCGCTCGAGCGAGACCCTGATGTTCTCCGGCTTGACGCCAAGGTCGATGAGCGAGCGCGCGCTGAAGCGCATCATGATCTCGGGCCCGCAGACGAGGGCGACGGCGCCGGCACCGTCGAAGGGGAGCTCTTTCAGGATCTGGGTGACGACGCCGACGTTGCCGGTCCACCCGGTGTCGGCGACGTCGACCGTCACCTCGACGTCGACGCCCATCTGGCCCCAGCGCTCCATCTCCTCGGGGAACACGATCTGGTCCGGAAGGCGCGCCCCGACGCGCAGGGCGACCTTGCGCCCCGGCGACGGGTTCTCCGCCAGGTAGCGCATCGCGCCGCGCAGCGGCGCGAGGCCGATGCCGCCGACCACGACCATGACGTCGACTCCCTCGAGGCTCTCGAGTCCCCAGTCCGTGCCGAACGGGCCGCGAACCCCGACGACGGTGCCCACCTCCGAGGAGGCGAGCGCGTGGCTCACTGCGCCCACGTCGCGGACCGTGTGCTCGATGGCACCGGGTGCGCCGGGGGCCGAGCTGATCGAAATGGCGACCTCGCCGATGCCGAAGGCCGTCAGCATGTTGAACTGTCCCGCCCTGAACGGCGCGATCGGCTGGTCGACCGGCTCGAGCCACAAGGTTGTGACGTCCGAGGTCTCGGTCCTGCGATCGACGACCCGGTAGGGGGACGGTACGAAGGGTCCCGGCACGGCTGGCCGCGTCTCAGTCATCAAGGCTGTGCCCGTAGAGGTCGAGGAGCCGGACGCGGGTCGCCTGCAACCGGCTGAGGAGCACGCCGCTGATGCGCTGCAACAACGCGTAGCCGAAGACGGGATCGGCGTCGGCCTTGGCCCGCAGGCACGTGCCGTCGATCGCGACGGCACCGACCGGGTCGATCGCCACACCGTCGAACTGCCAGCGGTAAGGCGGCACGAGCCAGGACCAGCCGAGGACGCTGTTGGGGCCGATGGTCTCGATGACGAGCGGCTTGCCCGAGGGGCGTTGCACCTGGAGGGAGACCCGCCCACGGCGCAGGAGGTACAGCGTGTCGGCCGGCTCGCCCTCCACGAGGATGCGGGCGCCGGGTTCGAAGGCGACGTTCTGCGCGCAACCGACGGCGAGTTCGACCGTCGAGTCGGGGAGTCCGGCGAAAAGCGAGTTGTTGGCGATGAGATCTCTCATCTCTTCCATCGTGCCTACCTGTCTCGAACCGCGGTGGGTTCGTCCGTCTTGGTCGCGCTGTCGCTCGAGGCGATCGCCGCGAGCTCCTCGGTGATGTCGATGCCCACCGGGCACCAGGTGATGCAGCGGCCGCAGCCGACGCAGCCCGAGTTCCCGAACTGGTCGACCCAGGTCGAAAGCTTGTGGGTCATCCACTGGCGGTACCGGGAGCGAGTGGAGACGCGTACGGAGCCGCCGTGGAGGTAGGAGTGGGCGAGGTCGAAGCACGAATCCCAGCGCCGGGTCTGCTCGACGGCACCGGCGAGGTCGGTCTTCTCCTCGACGGCGGCGCAGAAGCAGGTCGGGCACACGAGGGTGCAGTTGCCGCAGGCGAGGCAGCGGGTGGCGACGTCCTCCCAGCGGGGGTGCTCGAGGTTGCGGGCGAGCAGAGCGGGCGCGGCGTCGGCGTCGAGCGTCCGCGTGATCGCCGCGGCGGCGCGGGCGAGGACCTCCTCGCGGCCGCGGAGATCCTCGGCGCCGGCGGGACGGGAGGCGACCCCCGCCAGCACAGCGGCGCCACGCTCGGAGCCCACCCGGACGAGGAAGCGGTGGTCACGGCCGGCGAGCTCCGTCAGGGCCAGGTCGAAGCCCGACGCGGCCCCGGGACCGCTGCCCATCGAGGCACAAAAGCACGTCGCGGCGGGGCGCCCGCACTCCACGGCGACGACGAAGGCCGCCCCGCGCCTCCGCGTGAACAGCGGATCCGGCCGGGATGCCCCGGCGAGCACGCCGCCGAGGACATCGAGCGCCGCGACCTCACAGGGCCGGGCGCCGAAGAAGGCCTCGGGTCGGGCGTCGTCGACGGCCGGCTCGACGGTGACGTCCTGACCGTCGCGCCGGGCCCGCCAGAGGACCGCGCTCGAGGGGAAGACGGACTGCTTGAACGACTCGGGACCGACCGCCCACCCGAACGCCTCGTCGTCGTCCGTCCTCTTCAGCCGGTAGGAACCCGGCTGCTGCGAGTCGTGCCAGCCGACCGGGATTTCCTCGGCCGACTGGACCTCGCGATGGACGATGGCACCGTTGACGACGACCGGGCCCATGACGCGATAGCCCTGGGACCCTAGGGACGTGATGAGCGAGTCGACCCCGTTCGCGTCGATGATGACTGCGTCGGGGGAGGGCACGCCGTCACGTTAGGGCCCCGTCCACCCGGACGGAAGGACCAATGGACCCATTCCTCGCCCCCGAGCTGTGGGCCAAAGCCCGGGGGCCTTGTGACAATCGACCCTGGTTGGCGCGGCGGTCCGACGCGAGCATCGGGTCGAAACGAGCGGAAGGGCCGATGGCGGTCCCGGGGTGAGGTATCCCGCCGACGGACAGCGAGGCTGCGGATGTTCCAGGTTCGGATCCACGGGCGGGGCGGACAGGGCGTGGTCACCGCGGCGGAGCTGCTCGCCGTGGCGGCCTTCAACGACGGTCGCCACGCCCAGGCCTTCCCGAGTTTCGGCTCCGAGCGCACCGGCGCCCCGGTCGTGTCGTTCTGCCGCATTAGCGAACGGGAGATCAGGACGAGGTCGCCGATCGACGAGCCCGACGCGCTCGTGATTCAGGATGCGACGCTGCTCCATCAGGTGGGTCTGTTCTCCGGACTGAGACCCCAGGGCTACGTGCTCGTCAACACGAAGAAGTCCCTCGCGGAGATCGGGGTCGCCGGCTTCGTCGCCGAACTGCCCAAGGGTCACGTGCTCACGCTGCGGGCGACGGAGATCGCCCTGCAGCACCTCGGCCGGCCGTTGCCCAACGCCGTGCTGCTCGGCGGCTTCGCCGCGCTCACCGGCGCGGTCTCGCTCGCGGCGGTCGTCACCGCGATCGAGGACCGCTTCTCGGGGCCGATGCGAGAAGGCAACGTCACGGCCGTGACAGAGGCGTTCAATCAGACACGCGCCGAGCTGGAGGGCGCCGCGACGCTGGAGAGGAGGTCCGTCGGTGCTGCGCCAGATTGAAGGGTCGCGGGCCGTCGGCGAGTCGGTGGCGCTGTGCCGGCCGAGGGTGGTCTGCGCCTACCCGATCTCGCCGCAGACCCACATCATCGAGGGCGTCGGGGCGCTCGTGAAGTCGGGGCGGCTGCGGTCGTGCGAGTTCATCAACGTCGAGTCAGAGTTCGCCGCGATGTCGGTCTCGATTGGCGCCTCGGCGGCGGGGGTCCGGGCCTACACGGCGACGTCGAGCCAGGGGCTGCTCTACATGGCGGAGGCGGTCTTCAACGCCTCCGGTCTCGGGCTGCCGATCGTGATGACCGTGGCGAACCGGGCCGTGGGCGCACCGATCAACATCTGGAACGACCACTCCGACGCGATGGCGCTGCGGGACTCGGGGTGGATCCAGCTCTTCGCCGAGACGAACCAGGAAGCGGTCGACCTGCACATCCAAGCCTTCCGCCTCGCCGAGGAGCTCAGCGCGCCGGTGATGGTCTGCATGGACGGCTTCATCCTCACCCACGCCGTGGAACGCGTCGAGATCCCCACCCAGGAGCAGGTTGACCGGTTCCTGCCGCCGTTCGCGCCCCAGCAGGTCCTCGATCCCGCCGCGCCGGTCTCGATCGGCGCGATGGTCGGGCCGGAGGCCTTCACCGAGGTCCGCTACCTCGCCCAGGCCCGCCAGCTCGAGGCGCTCGACCGCATCCCGGAGCTCGCCTCCGAGTTCGAGCGCGTCCTCGGGCGCCCGAGCGGCGGCCTCGTCTCGGCCTACCGCAACGAGGATGCCGAGACGACCGTCGTCGCGCTGGGCTCGATCGTCGGGACCATCAAGGACGTCGTCGACCAGATGCGCGAGCAGGGCACCAAGATCGGTGTCGTCAGCCTGACGACGTTCCGGCCGTACCCGGAGCAGGCGCTCGCCGAGGCGCTCGAGGACGCCCACCGCGTTGTCGTCGTGGAGAAGGCCTTCGCCATCGGCGGCCGGGGCATCCTCGGCGCCGACGTGGACGCCCTCGTCTCGGACCGAGGGACGAGGACCTACACGGTCGTCGCCGGGCTCGGCGGCCGGGCGATCACCGAGGCCGCGCTGCGCCGGGTCTTTGGCGAGGCGATCCGCGGTGAGCTCGACCGGGTGAGCTTCCTCGACCTCGACCGGGGGGTCGTCGACCGGGAGCTCGCCCGGATGGCGCAGGATCCCCGCACGGCTCCGAGCGTCGAGCGGGTGCTGCGCGACGTGCGCGAGTCGGCGGCGCGGATCGTCTAGGGAGAGCCTGTGACCGAGCAGACGATCAAGTTCTACCAAGTCGGCAGTTTCGCCGTCGGAAACCGCCTCGTCGACCCGCACCTGCGCACCGTGCAGTCCGACCGCGTGCGCCCGAACGCCCTCACGTCGGGCCACCGGGCCTGCCAGGGGTGCGGCGAGGCGCTCGGCGCCCGCTACGTCCTCGACGCCGCACTCGCCGCGACGGACCGGAAACTTGTCGTCGTCAACGCCACGGGTTGCCTGGAGGTCTTCTCGACGCCGTATCCCGAGACCTCCTGGCAGGTCGCCTGGATGCACTCGCTGTTCGGCAACGCGGCCGCAGTCGCGACGGGGGTCGCCGCGGCCTTGAAGGTGCGCGGCGAAACGGCGACCCGCGTCATCGCCCAGGCGGGCGACGGGGGAGCCGCCGACATCGGCTTCGGCTGTCTCTCGGGCATGTTCGAGCGCAACGACGACGTCCTGTTCGTCTGCTACGACAACCAGGCGTACATGAACACTGGCGTGCAGCGCTCGGGCGCGACTCCCGCCGCAGCACGCACCGCGACGACCGAGGCGATTGGACGCGAGCCGGGCAACGCCTTTGGCCAGGGCAAGAACCTCCCGCTGCTCGCGATGGCGCACGAGATCCCCTACGTCGCCACGGCCTCCGTCGCCGACCTCCACGACCTCGAGGCCAAGGTCGAACGGGCGATGGGGCTGCGCGGCGCGCGCTACCTGCACGTCCTCGTCCCGTGCCCGCTCGGCTGGGGATCAGCCTCCCGGGACACCATCCGCCTCGCCCGCCTCGCCTGCGAGACGGGACTCTTCCCGCTGTTCGAGGCGGCCCACGGGGAGATCCTGGCCACGACGCCGATCCGCCGTCCGGTCCGGGTCGAGGCGTACCTGCGGCCCCAGCGGCGGTTCGCCCACCTCTTTGCCGAGCCGCCACGCACCGACGACATCGCCCGCATCCAGGCGATCGCCGATCGCAACATTCGCCGCTTCGGTCTGCTCGGCCTGCCCCCGGAGGAGGGAAGATGAGCGAGCTCCCCTTCGCGGTCACGCTCGACGCCGGGTCGAGCCGGGCGAACCACACCGGGACGTGGCGGGTTGAGCGGCCCGTCTACGTCGACCGCCTGCCGCCCTGCAACGACGCCTGCCCGGCCGGCGAGAACATCCAGCACTGGTTGTACGACGCCGAGGCCGGCTCCTACGAGGCGGCCTGGCGCACGCTCGTCGAGGACAACCCCCTTCCGGCGATCTGCGGGCGGGTCTGCTTCCACCCCTGCGAGGCAGCCTGCAACCGCGGCAAGCTCGACGAGGCGGTCGGGATCCACGCCGTCGAGCGGTTCCTCGGCGACGCGGCGATCGCCCAGGGCTGGCGCTTGCCCGCGCCCGCCGCCCCCTCGGGCCGCCGGGTCCTCGTCGTGGGCGCCGGGCCCTCGGGCCTCTCCGTCGCCTACCACCTCACCCGCCTCGGACACGAGGTGGAGATCCGCGAGGCTGCGCCCAGGCCGGGCGGGATGCTGCGCTACGGAATCCCCAAGTACCGCCTGCCCCGGGAGGTGATCGACGCCGAGGTGGCCAAGATCGGCAACCTCGGGGTCGTGATCAGGTGCGGTCTCGCGGTGACCGACATCGCCGGTTCGATGGAGGAGGGCGGCTTCGACGCGGCGTACCTCGCCTTCGGTGCGCAGCTCTCGCACCGGGTGCAGATCCCCGCCGCCGACTCGGCCCGGGTTCTCGACGCCCTCGCTTTCCTGGCGGGCACCGAGGCGGCCGAGCCGCCGGCGATCGGCCGCAGGGTCGTCGTCTACGGGGGCGGCGACACGGCGATGGACGCGGCCCGCAGCGCCAAGCGGCTGGGGGCCACCGAGGCGGTGATCGTCTACCGCCGCAACCGGGAGCGGATGCCGGCCCATCCCGTCGAGGTGGAGGAGGCCCTCGCCGAGGGTGTGACGGTGCGCTGGCTCTCGACGATCGCCCGGGTCAACCGGGACCGGATCGTGATCGAGAAGATGGAGCTCGACACGGCGGGGTTCCCGCAGCCGACCGGCGAGTTCACTGAGCTCGGCGCCGACTGCGTCATCCTCGCCCTCGGGCAGGACGCCGACCTCGCGCCGCTCGCGGCGCTCGAGGACGTCGAGGTGCGCGACGGCGCGGTCGTGGTCGATGCCCACCTGATGACCGGGCGGCCGGGCGTCTTCGCCGGGGGCGACATGGTGCCGGCGGACCGCACGGTGACCGTCGCCATAGGGCACGGCAAGCGGGCCGCCCGCAACATCGACCGTTGGCTCGCTGGCGCCCCGGAGGCGGCGGCGCCCCGCCACAATCTCGCCGCCTTCGACAAGCTGAACACGTGGTACTACGCGGACGCCCCGCGCACGGTCCAGCCCGAGCTCGAGGCCGTGCGGCGCCAGACCGGCTTCGAGGAGGTCGTCGGCGGGCTCGACGGGTCGAACGCGCTCTACGAGGCGCGCCGGTGCCTGTCCTGCGGCAACTGCTTCGAGTGCGACAACTGCTACGGCGTCTGCCCCGACAACGCGGTGTCTAAGCTCGGGCCCGGCGAGCGGTACGCCTTCGACTACGACTACTGCAAGGGCTGTGGCATCTGCGTGGCCGAGTGCCCGTGCGGTGCGATTGTCATGGTGCCGGAGCTGATCTGAGCCGCGTGTCGGCGGCGGCGCGATCGGCCGCTCTTGATCGAAAGACGGGGGCCGGGGCGCACGGTGCGCCTCCGGCCCGACTGGTGGGTGCCGCGGTGACCCGGGCGACCCAGGGAGGGAGATGATGGCAGATCGGGCGGAACCGTCCGCGGCGTCAAAGGTGTCAGAGAGGAGCCCCGCCACGCTCGCCGGGCAGTCGGTGGCCGTCGTGCGCGAGGTCGCCGGGGGCGAGCGGCGCGTGGCGCTCGTGCCTGACGACGTCGGCAAGCTCGGCGCCGCCGGCTTCGCCGTTCTCGTCGAGGAGCAGGCGGGCGAGCAGGCGTGGTTCTACGACGACGCCTACGCTCAGGCGGGCGCGACCGTCGCCGACCGGGCGAGGTGCCTGGCGGATTCCGACGTCGTGCTCTACGTCGGCCGGCCGACGGATGCAGACCTGAAGAAGCTGAAGTCGGGTCAAGTCGTTATCGGCATGCTCGCCCCGCTCGTCGATCCGGGGTTCGCCGCCGGGCTCGCCGGGCGTGGTGTCACCGCCGTGAGCCTCGACACGCTGCCGCGTACCCTCAGCCGCGCCCAGTCGATGGACGCGCTGAGCTCGCAGGCGAACATCGCCGGCTACAAGGCGGCGCTCGTCGGCGCCGCGGCCTACGGCCGTTACTTCCCGCTTCTCATGACGGCGGCGGGGACCGCCCGGCCGGCCGAGGTGCTCGTCCTCGGCGCCGGGGTGGCGGGGCTCCAGGCGATCGCCACCTGCCACCGGCTCGGTGCCATCGTCCGGGGCTACGACGTCCGGCCCGAGGCGAAGGAGCAGGTCGAGTCGCTCGGCGGCCGCTTCGTCGAGCTGAAGTCGGTGACCGAGGCGGTCGGCGAGGGCGGCTACGCCCGCGCCCTCACCGCCGAGGAGACGAAGGCGCAGCAGGAGGAGCTGAACGGGCACATCGCCCGGCAGGACGTCGTCATAACGACAGCGCAGGTGCCCGGGCGGCGCCCGCCGCTGCTCGTCACGGCCGAGGCGGTCCGGGCGATGCGCGCCGGCTCCGTGATCGTCGACATGGCGGCGAGCTCGCTCGGGGGGAACGTCGAGGGGTCCCGTCCCGAGGAGACGGTCGTGACGGACCACGGTGTGACGATCATCGGCGCCGGCAGCCTTCCCTCGACGATGGCGGCCTCGGCGTCGACGGCGTACTCGCACAACATCTGCGCACTTGTCGCCCATCTTGCCAAGGACGGGAAGGTGGCGATCGACCTCACCGACGAGATCCAGGCCGGTGTGGTCATCACCCACGGAGGAAAGGTGGTCAACCCCGCTACGGCGGAACTGGTGGGGTCGGGCACCGGCAAACAACTAGCGAACGGAGCCTGAGTCGATGGATACGAGTCTCATCACTGATGTCACGATCTTCGTGCTCAGTCTTCTCGTGGGGTTCGAGGTGATCTCGAAGGTCCCCCAGACGCTCCACACGCCGCTGATGTCGGCCGCGAACTCCATCCACGGCGTCGTGATCGTCGGAGCATTCCTCATCGCCTCGACGGCGCACGACGCGGTCGGCTACGTGCTCGCCTTCATCGCGGCGGTGTTCGCGGGCATGAACGTCGTCGGCGGCTACACGGTCACGGACCGGATGCTCCAGATGTTCCAGCACCGCCCGGCCCCGGCGCCCAAGGACGCGAGCACCGACGGGAGCCACTCCTGATGGCCCCCCTCACCGCTTCCGTGCTGGGGAACCTCGTGTCCCCGTCGTACGCCTTCGACGACGCCATCACCCTCATCCTGCTGCTCGCCGCGACGTGCTTCGTCCTCGGGCTCCACCTGATGAACGCGCCGCCGACGGCGGACACGGGCAACCGGCTGTCGGCGCTCGGCATGACCGTCGCCGTCGCGTCGACCATCGCGTTGATCGCCCATGACGGGACGATCACAACGACGGGCTGGCTCATGCTCGCCGTGGGCGGCGTCCTCGGCTCCGGCATCGGGCTGTACCTCGCCCGGTCCGTCGAGATGACGGCGATGCCGCAGCTCGTGAGCCTGTTCAACGCCGTCGGCGGTGGGGCGGCGGCGCTCGTCGCGATCGCCGACTTCGTGCGCCTCGCCGGGATCACCCACGAGCCGACGATCGCCGCCCGCATCTCGGTGACGAGTGTCCTCGACGTCGTGATCGGCGCCGTGACACTGTCGGGTTCGATCGTCGCCGCGGGCAAGCTGCAGGGAATGATCTCGTCGAACCCGGTTGTCATCCCCGGGGGCCGCTACCTCAACGTGGTGCTCGGCCTCGGCGTCTGCGCGGGGACTGGGTACATCCTGTCGGGGGCGAACAGTGACCTCACGCTGATCGGGATCGCCATCGCCTCGCTCGTCATGGGCGTGATCATGGTCATGCCGATCGGCGGGGCGGACATGCCGGTCGTGATCTCGCTCCTCAACGCCTTCACGGGCACGGCGGTGGCGATGGCGGGGTTCGTCATCAACAGTCTCGGGCTGATCATCGCCGGCGCCCTCGTCGGCGCCTCCGGCTCCATCCTCACGAAGTTGATGGCCGACGCGATGAACCGCTCGATCCTCAACATCGTGGCCGGCGGGTTCGGCACGGGCGACACGGCGAGCGTGATCGGCGCCGGCGCCACGGGCCAGGTGCGCTCCGTCGGGGCCGACGACGTCGCCATCCAGCTCGCCTACGCCCAGAAGGTGATCATCGTCCCGGGCTACGGGCTGGCCGCCGCCCACGCTCAGCACTCGGTGAAGGAGCTGGCGGACCTGCTGGAGAAGCGGGGGGTCGAGGTGTCCTACGCCATCCACCCGGTCGCCGGGCGCATGCCGGGGCACATGAACGTGCTCCTCGCCGAGGCCGAGGTGCCCTACCAGGAGCTGAAGACGATGGAGGAGATCAACCCCGAATTTCCCCGCGCCGACGTCGCCCTGGTGATCGGGGCGAACGACGTGACGAACCCGGCCGCCCGCCGGCCGGGCAACGCCGTCTCGGGCATGCCGATCCTCGACGTCGACAAGGCGAAGAGCATCATCGTCATCAAACGTTCGATGGGCCACGGCTACGCCGGCATCGACAACGAGCTCTACGCGGACCCGAAGACCGGCATGTTCTTCGCCGACGCGCAGGTCGGCCTGCGGGCGATCACGGCGGCGGTGAAGACCCTCGTCGGAGTGGACTGACCCGCACGGTTCCTGACCGTCACGGCGCCGGCGGGGGAGACCCTCCTCCCGCCGGACCGGGACGCCGCGCATCGGCGGCCGGCGCCGGCACAACGGGCGCTGGCCAGGACTGATCCTCACCGTCGCGCGGCGGCGCGAGCCCGGCGGCGGGACCGGCGTGGATGCGTCGGCGGTCAGTCGCCCGATCTCGTCAGGGAGAACTCCTCGATGTTGACGCATTGCGGCGTTCCGACGCAGTCGTAGAAGACCCGGCTGTCCGGCGGGGCCGCGAGTTCGACGGTGTCAAGGGCGGCGAAGACCACCCGGTCGACGACCTCAGTCCCGTGGTGATGACCGAGGGGTCGATCGCGTCCGGCGTCCGCCCCGCCCGAGTTCCCCGTCGGGAAGGCGGCGAACGGCGTTCCCGAGGAATGGGCGTCTCCTCGAGCGCGCCCGATCTCAGCAGGGTCGAGATCGCGGTCTCGGAAGGGTCGGGGACGACCCCGATGACGGCGCCGGGAACACCGACGGGGCCGCAGCCCGCAACGAAGGCGCATCGAGCCTCGTGGCCCTCGTCGAGGACCTGGTGCCGTTGATGGCGCGAAGCGTCACGTATGCGTGGCCGCCGGCAATGGCCAGGACGTTTCCCGCCCCGCTCGCGCCGGTGATCACCCGGCCCGTCGACGGCCGGTCGTCCGCGGGTCGCGGCCGGGGAGAGCGGTGGCGCGTGGGAGCAGCCCGGGAAGGAAAGGGTACGAGATGTGGTTGACGGTGGGGGGATTGACACGTAGAGTGGCGCGAAGTGGAGGGCAGGGGAGAGGCGTTAGCTCATTGGCGACGCCTGGTGATCACAAGGAAGGATGCCCGCGTTGGGCCCCGAGAACAGCTTTTTTGGGAGGTTTGACCACTCTCTCGACTCCAAGGGTCGACTGATCCTCCCTGCACGCATCCGCGCCCGTCTCGGCTCCCGCTGCTTCCTCACGCCGCACCTCGAGGGTTGCGTCGCGATCTGGACCCCCGAGACGTTCCAGGCCGAGATCGACACCCGGGAGCAGTCCGCCATCGACACAATTTCGCGCAATCAGGTGCGCGAGTGGTGCTCGGCGATCGACGAGATCGAGATCGACAGCCAGGGGCGGATCCTTGTCGCCGCCGATCTGCGCAACTACGCCGGCCTCGAACGTGAGGTCCTCATCGTCGGCGTCATGGACCACGTCGAGCTGTGGTCCCCGTCGAAGTGGAACGCCAAGGAGCTCGTGCCCACGGGCGCGAGTGCCACGACCGGCGCATGATCGTGCCGGTGGCCGACCGTGTCCGCCTGCAGCCTCGCCCCGGGTTCGGGGCGCGTCGCATCCACCCTTCTCACCCCCCGAGCAACGTCCCCTGGTCCATCCGCAGCTCCTCGGCTGCGGCCAAGGATGGCCAGCATCAACCCCTCTCCGCCGATCTCCATCCGTTCTGCAGGGCGACCCTCGCCCGGCCAGAGGTCGGGGAGCTGCGGATGAGCCAGGGGACGTTCCACATCCCGGTCATGAAGGACGAGGTCGTCGAGCTCCTCGCCGCCGTGCCGCCGGGCGTCGTCGTCGACGCGACGATCGGTGGCGGGGGCCACGCCGCCGCCATCCTCGAGAGCCGCCCGGACCTCGTGCTCGTCGGGATCGATCGTGACCGCGACGCCGTCGCCGAGGCGGCGACCCGGCTCGCCAGATTCGGAGACCGGGCGCAGGTGCACCACGCCCGGTTCGACGCGCTCGGCGACGTGCTCGCCGAGTCGGTTCCCGACCGGATCGCGTCCGCGGGCGGGGTGTCGGCGGTGCTCTTCGACCTCGGCGTGAGCTCGCACCAGCTCGACGACGCGGCGCGGGGGTTCTCCTATCGGGTCGATGCGCCCCTCGACATGCGTATGGACCGCGATCTCGCGCGCAGCGCCCGGGACCTCGTGAACACGCTCACCGAGGACGACCTCGCCCGGCTGTTCGCCGCCCACGGCGAGGAGCGCTTCGCCCGTCGGATCGCGCGTGCGATCGCTCGTGGCCGCCCGATCGAGACGACGAGCGCCCTCGCCGACGTCGTCACAGGGGCCGTGCCACCGGCGGCGAGGCGTCGGGGCCACCCCGCCGCCCGCGTCTTCCAGGCGCTGCGGGTCGCCGTCAACGAGGAGCTCGACGTGCTACCCCCCGCCCTCGACCGGGCGTTCGCCGCCCTTCGGGCCCGGGGCCGCGTCGTCACCCTCGCCTACCACTCCGGCGAGGACCGCCTCGTGAAGGAGCGTTTCCGGACCTGGGCGACCGGGGGCTGCACGTGCCCGCCGGGTCTTCCCTGCATCTGCGGGGCGCGACCCGTCGCTCGGCTTGTCACGCGGGGAGCCTGGCGCCCGTCGGCGGAGGAGGTCGCCCGCAACGCCCGCGCTGCCGCGGCCCGCCTGCGGGCAGTCGAGCGGCTCGACGACGGGGGATCGGAGTCGGTCCGATGACGGCGCAGGCCCAGGCCACCCGGTTGGTCACGCCGGCCCCCGATGAGGAGGTCCTCGCCGGGCGCCGTCATGCCGGTTACGCCGGGCTGACCGTCCTCGGTCGTGCCGAACTCGAGCAACGCCGGCTGCGTCGGCGGGCACGGATGCTCCGCGCCGCGGCGGCGCTCGTCGTTGCCGCCGCGCTCATCGTTGTCGCGGCCGGCCAGGCCATCGTCGCCGCGCAGCAGGTCCACCTCGACCGGCTCGATCGCAGCCTCGCCACCGCGGTCGCCAGGAACGAGAATCTCCAGCTCACCAGGGCGCAACTCGCCTCGCCGACGCGCATCCTCACGCTTGCCGAGCGCGAGCTCGGCATGGTCGTGCCGAAGCACGTGACCTACCTCGTCCCCGTCGATCCTTACCGGTCCGGCGCGCCCACGGAGTCAAGGACCGGGACGTGACAGGGCAGGTCCGGGGGGGCGCCGACGGTTCCGTGGCGAAGGTGCCCGTTCGCCGGGGACGCCTGCGCCTCCTCGCCGCGCTGATGTCGCTCGCCGCGGCGGGTCTCGTCGTCCGTCTGAGCGTCGTCCAGGTCGTCGACGCCGCCCGCTACACCGCCGCCGAGCGGAACGAGGTCGCCCAGACGATCCAGCTCCCCGCGGCGCGGGGTTCGATCTACGACAGCACCGGGGACGTCCTCGCCGTCTCGGTCCCGCGCACGACCATCCTCGCCGACGACTTCCAGATCACGGCGCCCGTGAAGGAGGCGAGAACGCTCGCACCCCTGCTCGGCCTGCCCGTCCGCCGACTCGTTTCCGAGCTCGACCAGCGAGACGGCCACGTCATCCTCGCCACCGATCTGCGCAGCTCGACGGTGGCCCAGATCGAGCCCCGTGACCTCGCGGGACTCTCTTTCGTCGCTGACAGCGTGCGCGTGACGACAGGCGGGGACGTCTTCCAACCGCTGGTCGGCAGGGTGAACACGGCCGGCGTCGGTTACGCGGGGGTCGAGGAGGCGGAGAACACGCTGCTCGCCGGGAGGCCCGGTCACGAGCGCATCGACCTCGGCCCGGGGCGGTACGCGCTCCCCGCCGGACCGACCGATGTGGTCCAGGCGAGGCCAGGGACCGGGATCGTCGTCACGATCGACGAGCCGCTGCAGGTCGAGGTGGAGAAGGATCTCGCCGCCCAGATCGACGCCACCCGGGCCAGGTCCGGAATCGCCGTCGTGATGGACGTCCACACGGGGGCGATCCTCGCCATGGTCGATCTCGTCGCCGGACCGCACGGCAGCGTCGGGCCGGCGGCCTCGAACCTCGCCGCGACGGCCGTGTACCAGCCGGGATCCGTGATGAAGCTCGCCACGGTGATGGCCGCGCTGCGAGCCGGGCTGATCACGCCCTCCACGGTGCTCACGGTCCCCGACTCGATCGATGTCGGCGGGTACCAGTTCGCCGACGCCGAGGTCCACCCGACGGAGCTGCTCACGGTGCGGCAGATCCTCGCCCGTTCCTCGAACGTCGGCACGATCGAGATCGCGCAGCGGCTGGGGCTGGTACGCCTCGCCGCCGGGCTCTCGGCCCTCGGCTTCGGTCATCTGAGCGGCCTCGACTGGCCCGGGGAGTCGGCCGGGATCGTCGGATCGCCGGCGACGTGGTTCGGCTCGGCCGCGGCGGCAGTGCCGATCGGGACCGGCATCGCGGTGACGCCGCTCCAGGTGCTCGACGCCTACAACACGATCGCCGACGGTGGCGTGGCCGTCGTACCGCACCTCGTGGCCGACACCGTGGGAGCCGACGGGACCGAGCACGTCGCGCCGCTGGCGCGCGGGGCGCGGGAGGTCCCCGCCGCGACGGCCGCCGAGCTCGTGCCGATGCTGGAGGGGGTCGTGCAGGACGGGACGGCCGTGCTCGCCAGCGTCCCCGGGTACAGGGTCGCCGGCAAGACCGGCACCGCCCAGGTCCCGGAGACGACCGGACGCGGCTACGTCCCCGGTGACTGGAACGCGACGTTCGTCGGTTTCGTGCCGGCGAAGGACCCGCAACTGTCGGGGATCGTCGTACTGAACGACCCGACGCCGATCTACGGTGGACTCGTGTCAGCCCCGGTCTTCTCCCAGATCATGCGCTACGCGCTCCGGCGATTCGACATCCCTCCCTCGCCGGCCGCAGCCCCGGCAGGCGTGAGACGGGCCCGGAGGCGGTGACGAGCGCGGCGATGCAGGACGTGGACGCCGACCTCGTGGTCGCGCGGATCGTCGAGCGGGTCGCGCCGCTCGCCGAGCTCGGCGGCCGACGGGGTGTCGAGCTGTCTGGCGTCGTCTTCGACGACCGCGAAGTTGTCCCCGGGTCGCTGTTCTGCTGCCTGCCCGGCAGCCACCGCGACGGCCACGAATTTGCCGGCGTCGCCGCCGCGGCGGGCGCCACCGCATTCATCTGCGAGCACACCCTCGGTGCCGAGGTCGGCGACGCCCTCCAGCTCGTGGTGCCGCCGGGCACGGCGCGGATCGCGATGGCGAGGGCCGCCTGCGCCTACTACGGGGATCCGGCGACGGCGCTCCACACCGTCGGTATCACCGGCACGAACGGCAAGACGACGACGACGTACCTTCTGCGGGCGATCCTCGAGCGGGCCGGTTGGCCGACGGGAGTCATCGGGACGCTCGACGGGGCGCGCACGACGCCCGAGTCGCCGCATCTGCAGCGGGCGCTCGCCGAAATGCGCGGCGCCGGGGTTGTCGCGGCGGCGATCGAGGTGAGCTCGCACGCCCTCGTGCAGCACCGGGTCGACGGAATCCGGTTCGACGTCGCCGTGTTCACGAACCTGTCGCGGGACCACCTCGACTACCACGAGACCCTCGAGGCGTACTTCGCGGCGAAAGCGAAGTTGTTCACGCCCGAACGCGCCCGTTTCGCCGTCGTCAACCGCGACGACGAATTCGGTCGGCGCCTGCTCGATCGCGCCGAGATCCCGACCGTCTCGTTCTCGCTCGAGGACGTGCGTGACCTGGAGCTCGGCCTGAGCTCGGGCCGCTTCCGACTCGGCAATCGGACGGTCCAGCTCCACCTCGGCGGTGAGTTCAACGTCTCGAACGCCCTCGCCGCGGCGAGTGCCGCCCGGGCGCTCGGGGTCGAGCCCGACGCCATCGTCGACGGTCTCGACCAGGTGGAGGGGGTTCCGGGCCGGTTCGAGGCCATCGAGGGCGCCGGCGGGGTCCTCGCGATTGTCGACTACGCCCACACCCCGGTCGGCCTCGAGGAGGTGCTCACCGCCGTGCGGGCCGAGCGTGTCGGGGCCGACGTGCCGCACAAGCCGGCCGTGATCGTCGTCTTCGGCTGCGGCGGGGATCGCGACCGCGGCAAGCGGCCCGTGATGGGCGCTGTCGCGTCGCGACTCGCCGACGTCGTCGTGCTGACGACGGACAACCCGCGCCGCGAGGACCCGGAGACGATCATCGAGGAGATCCGCGCCGGGATGTCCGGGCCGGCCAGGCTGGTCGTCGAGCTGAACCGCAGGACGGCGATCGCCGGGGCGCTGCGTGCCGCCCGGCCGGGCGACGTCGTGGTGGTGGCGGGCAAGGGCCACGAGACGACGCAGCAGTTCGCCGACGTGACACTGCACTTCGACGACCGCGAGGTCGTGCGGGCCGAGCTGGAATGGATCGAGCGGTCGCAGCGGCGTACGGCGGGAAACGGTCATGCCGGGGCGGACGGGGCCCCCCGATGATCGCGATCTTCATGGCGGGCACGGTCGCCCTGGTGATCTCGGGATTCGGCACGCCGATCCTGCTGCAGTCGCTCGCCGACCGTCGCATCGGCCAGCAGATCCGCCGTGACGGTCCGGCGATCCACATCGTGAAGGAGGGCACGCCGACGATGGGCGGGCTCGCCATCGTCTTTGCCGCGACCGCTGGGTACTTCATCGGGCACCTCGACAACAGCACCTCGTTCACCTGGGCGGGGGGCTTTGCCATGTGCGCGATCGTCGCCGCCGGGGCGATCGGCCTGGCCGACGACTGGCTGAAGGTGCGGCGCCAGCGCAGCCTCGGGCTGAACAAGCGCGCCAAGAGCGCCCTGCAGCTCCTCGTCGGCGTCGGCTTCGCGCTCGCCATCCAGCACTGGGCCCAGGCCAGCACGATGATCTCGTTCACCCGGGCGAGCGTGCCCGGCGTGGCGCTCAGCACGGGTCTGTGGGTTGTCTGGGCGACCTTCGTCGTCGTGGCGGGGGCGAACGCCGTCAACCTGACGGACGGTCTCGATGGGCTCGCCGCCGGTGCGTGCGCCTTCACGTTCGCCGGGCTGACGCTCATCGGCTACTGGGAGTACCGGCACGTGCAGATCTACCACGTGCACGCCGCGCTCGACCTCGCCCTCGTGGCGGTCGCCATGGCCGGCGCCTGCGTGGGCTTTTTGTGGTGGAACGCCGCTCCGGCGCGCATCTTCATGGGTGACACGGGATCGCTGGCGATCGGGGCCGCGCTGGCGTGCCTCGCGATCGAGATGAACATGCAGCTGCTCCTGCCGGTCCTCGGCGGCCTGTTCGTCGTCGTGACGATGTCGGTCGTGATCCAGGTGATCAGCTTCCGCGTCTTCCACACCCGGGTGTTCCGGATGGCGCCGATCCACCACCATTTCGAGCTCGCCGGATGGCCGGAGACGACGGTCATCGTGCGCTTCTGGATCTTCTCCGCGCTCTGCACGATCCTCGGGCTCGGTATCTTCTACGCCGATTTCCTCGGCGTGAAGGCACTGCTGTGACCGGGCCGGCGAAGGTCCCGTCGTCGGTCACCGGCCCGGTGGCCGTCGTCGGCTTCGCCGTCACCGGGCAGGCGGTGGCGCGCGCGCTGCGCGCGGCAGGTACCCAGGTGGTCGCCGTCGAGGACGCGCCGACCGCCGAGCACGAGGCGGCGGCGCGCTCGCTCGGCGTCGAGCTCGTCACGTCACCGGACGGCGACCGGCTCGCCGCCGTCGTTGGGCGCTGCGAGCTCGTGGTCGTCAGCCCCGGCGTCACGCCGCGCCATCCCGTGTTCTCGCTCGTTCCGCCGAGCCGGCTCGTCTCGGAGATCGAGCTCGCCTACCGCCTGTCGCCCATCCCGATCGTGGCGGTGACGGGGACCAACGGCAAGACGACGGTGACGATCCTCGTGACGGCGATGCTCGTCGCCTCGGGGGTGCGGGCCGAGGCCTCGGGAAACATCGGCGCGCCGCTCATCTCGACAGTGACGGGCGGCGAGGCAGACGTGGCGGTGGCGGAGGTCTCCTCGTTTCAGCTCGCCCTCAGCACGTCGTTCCGCCCGCGCGTCGCGGCCTGGCTCAACGTGGCGGAGAACCATCTCGATTGGCACCGTACCTACCACGACTACGTGGCTGCCAAGGAGAGAATCTGGGCCAACCAGCGCGACGGGGACGTCGCCGTGGCGAACTGCGACGACCCGGTCGTCATCGTCGCCGCGAGGCGGTCGGCGGGGCGCCTCGTCACGTTCGGCACCACCGGGGACGGCTATCGCCTCGAGGGCGGGAGTTTCCTCGCCCCGGGCGGGGGCTTGCTGGCCACGAGCGCCGATCTCGCCCGCGACCTGCCCCATGATCGCCTGAACGCCCTTGCCGCCCTGGCGACGGCCATCGAGGCGGGCGGCACTCCGGACGGCTGCCGTGCCGCCCTGCGGGTGACGGAGCCACCGGCCCACCGTCTGACGCATGTCGCCACCGTCGACGGCGTCGAGTACTACGACGATTCCAAGGCGACGACGCCGGCCGCGGTGGCGGCGGCAATACGAGGGTTCGAGTCGGTTGTCCTCATTCTCGGGGGGAGGAACAAGGGTCTCGACCTCTCGGCGGTGCGCCGCGCCGTCGACGACCAGGCCGCGCTCGTCGTGCGCGGCGTCGTCGCCATCGGCGAAGCGGGCGCCGACGTGGCCGCGGCGTTCGCCCCCGACTACGGGGTCATCACCGCCTCCTCGATGGGCGAGGCGGTCGCGGCGGCGGCGGGGCTGGCAAGACCCGGCGACACGGTGCTGCTGTCGCCGGCGTGCGCCTCGTTCGACTGGTACGAGTCCTACGCGACCCGGGGCGACGACTTCGCGGCCGAGGTGCGCAGGCTCGCCGTCACCGACGGCGCCGGACGCGGGGGGGCCTGACCGTGGCGACCGGGGTCATCGAGCGCCGCGCCAGCTCGCCAGCTCGGCGCCGCGCCCTCGGGGAGCCGGTCCGGCTGCGCCTTGTCGCCGACCAGGAGACCGGTCGTCGGGCACCGGCCGCGGCGGCGCGAACGCGCGCGGCGACGCTGACGGCCGCCCGTCGCGACGCGGCCGCGCTCACGGCCCTCATCGTCAGTTTCTGCGTCCTCGGCCTCGTGATGGTGCTCTCGTCCTCGTCGGTCGAGTCCATCGCCACGACGGGCTCGCCTTGGTCGGTGGTCGAGCACCAGGGGCTGTGGATGGGCTGCGGCGCCGTCACGTTCGTCGTGGCATCGCACTGCAGCGTGGAGCTTTGGCGGCGGGTGGCGGTGCCGTTCCTCCTCGCCACGGGGGGGATGCTGCTGGCAGTGCTCGTGCGGGGCATCGGCACGGTCACGGCGGGATCGGCCCGCTGGATCGATCTTGGGCCGTTGCGGCTCCAGCCGTCCGAGTTCGCCAAGTTCGCCGTGGTGCTTTTCATCGCCGACCTGCTCGCCCGGCGTGCCGGCCGGACGGGGCCGCGCTCCCAGGTCGTGCGCCCCGTGCTGATCGTGCTCGGCGTCTTCGGGATCCTCATCGTGCACCAGCCGGACCTCGGCACGGCGGCGGTCATCGTCGCCGTCGGCGCCGTGCTGCTCTGCGCGGCAGGGGAGCCGTTCCGCAAGGTGGGCGCGATCGTGGGGCTGTTCGCCGCCACAGCCGGCGCCTTCCTCCTCATCGAGCCGTACGGCAGGGCGCGTCTCGCGGCGTGGCTGAACCCGTCCGCCCACGCCTCGACGACGGGTTACCAGGCCGTCCAGTCGCTCATGACGCTCGGATCCGGGCACATGTTCGGCACTGGTATCGGCGGGTCGCCGGCGGCGTGGGGCTACCTGCCGAACGCCAACTCCGACTTCATCTTCGCCATCATCGGCAACAACTTCGGTCTCGTCGGGGCGGTCGCCGTCGTGGGCGCCTTCTGCGTCATCGGCTGGCTCGGCCTGAGGATCGCGCGGCGCAGCAAGGACCGCTTCGCCTCGCTCGTCGCCATCGGCGTCACGACCTGGATCGTCGTCCAAGCGTTCGTCAACATCGGCGGGGTGGTCGGTGTCCTGCCGGAGACGGGCATCCCGCTCCCGTTCGTGTCGGCGGGCGGCTCGTCGCTCGTCGTCCTGCTCGCCGCCACCGGGCTGGTCGTGCGGATCGCCCGCCAGCCGGAGGAGACGACCCGCTCGACCATCGCCGCGGGACGCGCGCAGCGCAGGCCGCAACCGGAGCGGTGACGACGGCCCGAGCCGAGGTGGTGATCACCGGGGGCGGGACCGCGGGCCACGTCCTGCCGGCGATCGCCGTCGCCCGGGCCCTCGTCGCCGCCGGGTACGAGGCCGGGGCGATCGAGTTCGTGGGGGCGCGTCGCGGCATGGAACGGCGGCTCGTACCCGAGGCGGGATTCTCCGTGACGTTGCTGCCCGGACGGGGGGTCGTGCGCCATCCGAGCCCGCGCAACGTGGCGGCCGTCGCCGGCATCGCCGCCGCCTTCGGTGTTGCCCTCGTCCGGCTGGGCCGCCGCCGTCCGCGGGTCGTCGTCGCCGTCGGCGGGTTCGGGGCCGTGGGCTGCTCGCTCGCCGCCGTCGTGTGGCGCATCCCGGTCGTCGTCGTGAACGTCGACTCGGTCCCGGGGGCGGCGAACCGGATGATCGGCCGGTTCGCCAAGGCCTGCGCTGTCGCCTTCCCCGGGACGGCGCTGCCGCGGGCGGTCGTGACCGGCGCCCCGGTGCGGCCGGAGGTGCTCGCCGTCGACCGGACACCGGGTGGGCGGGCGAGGTCGCGGGCCGCCCTCGGCATCGCCGGCCGGGGCGCACTCGTCGGGATCGTCGGGGGATCTCTCGGGGCGCGACGACTCAACGAGGCGGCGATCGGCCTCGCCGGGCGGCTGGCCGTGCGGGGCGACGCCGTCGTGTTCCACGTCTGTGGGGCGCGGGCACTCGAGGAGGTGCGATCCGCCGCCGCCACGGCCGGCCTCGCCGGTCTCGCCGGCCTCGAGTACCGGGTCGTTCCGTACGAGGACCGCCTGGCCGACCTGTTCGCAGCCGCCGACCTCGTCGTCGCGCGGGCCGGCGCCTCGACGGTCGCCGAGCTGTCGGTGATCGGGACACCGAGCATCCTCGTGCCGCTCCCGGGGGCGCCGTCGGACCACCAGCGCAGCAACGCCGCCTTTCTCGTCAACGCCGGTGGGGCGCTGCTCGTCGATGATGAGGCGGTGACGGGTGAGCGGTTGTTCGCCGAGGTGACGGCGCTACTGGACGCGCCGGCGCGCCTCGAGGCGATGGGACGGGCCGCGCGCCGCGTCGGCCGGCGTGACGCCGCCGCCGCCGTGGCGTCTCTCATCGCCGAGGTCGCGACGGGGAACCCGGTCGCGCACGACACGATCGCCCCGATGGGTCGGTCACCGAGCGAGGAGGGCCAGTGAGCGAACCGGATCTATCCCGTCCCCGGCGGGTGCACATCGTCGGCATCGGCGGTGCCGGGATGAGCGCGATCGCCACGGTGCTTGTCGCGATGGGACACGAGGTGAGCGGCAGCGACCTGAAAGACGGCGTGGCGCTGGAGCGGCTGCGGGCGCTGGGGGTGCGGGTCGCGATCGGCCACGACCGAGCGAACATCGGGGCGGCGGACTTCCTGGCGATCTCGTCGGCGGTGGCGGCGACGAACGTCGAGGTGGCGGAGGCCGCGCGCCGCGGAACGGTCGTGCACCGGCGGGCAGAGCTGCTCGCGGCGATCACCCGGCACAAGCGCACGATCTCCGTCTCGGGGACCCACGGCAAGACGACGACAAGCTCGATGCTGGCGCTCATCCTCGTCGAGGCGGGCCTGTCGCCCTCGTTCATCATCGGCGGGGAGATCAACGAGATCGGCTCGGGGGCGGTGTGGGACGAGGGCCAGTGGCTCGTCGTCGAGGCCGACGAGAGCGACGGGACCTTCCTCGAGCTGGCGGCGGAGATCGCCGTCGTGACGAGCGTCGAGCCCGACCACCTCGACCACTACGGGAACTTCGAGAGCCTCGTCGCGGCCTTCGGGCGCTTCCTCGGTGCGGCGTCGCGGGCGGTCGTCTTCGGGGACGACCCGCGCGTGGCGCAGCTGGCGCCGCCGGGCGCCATGACCTACGGGTTCGGCGCCGGGTCGTCGTGGCGGATCACGGAGTTCGCCGGTGGCCGCTCCGACGTGAGCTTCGTGCTGGAAGGGCCCGGGACGACGACGCCTCTCTCGCTGCCGGTGCCGGGGCGGCACAACGCCCTGAACGCGACCGGCGCGGCGGCGGCGGCCGTGGCCGCCGGGGCCGACCTCGAGGCAGTGCGGCGGGCGCTGGCGCGCTTCGGCGGCGTCGCCCGCCGGTTCGAGTTCCGCGGCGAGGCGCAAGGCGCGACGCTCGTCGACGACTACGCCCACCTGCCGAGCGAGGTCGCAGCGGCGCTCGCCACGGCGAGGCGCGGAGGATGGCGCCGGGTCGTGTGCGTCTTCCAGCCGCACCGCTACTCCCGCATCGCCGCCTTGGCGGGCGAATTCGCCGACGCCTTCGCCGACGCCGACGAGCTCATCGTCACCGACATCTACGGGGCGGGCGAGGTGCCGCGTCCGGGGATCTCCGGCAAGCTCGTCGCCGACGCCGTCCTCGCCGCCCACCCGGGCGCCGCCGTCAGCTACCTTCCCCAGCGGGCTGACGTCGTCGCGCGCCTGCGGCAGACCCTGCGGGCGGGGGACTGCTGTCTGACGCTCGGCGCCGGTGACCTGACGAGCCTCGCCGGCGAGCTCGTCGCCGGGTCGGCAGGCTAGGCGTGCCGGTGGCGCGCGCCACCGACCCGGCCGTCGAGGCTGCCGCCGCCCAACTCGGGGCGCGGGCCGTGCGGGACGCCCCCCTCGGCGCCCGCACGACCTACCGACTCGGCGGCCCGGCGGCGCTGCTCTCGGTGATCGAGGACGAGGACGATCTCGGCGCCGTGGTCGCCGCCGTCTCGGAGAGCGGTGTCGGCGTCCTGGTCCTCGGGCGGGGGTCCAACCTGCTCGTCGCCGAGGCGGGGTTCCCGGGGTTGTGCGTCGTGCTCGGCCACGGTTACGAGGCGACGCGGGTGGCCGACGAAGGGACCGTCGTGGCCGGAGCCGCGGTCGCCTACCCGGCGCTCGCCCGGGCGACGGCCCAGGCGGGGCTGACGGGCATGGAGTGGGCGGTCGGCATCCCCGGGTCCGTCGGGGGGGCGGTCCGGATGAACGCCGGCGGCCACGGTTCGCAGACGGCGGACCGTCTCGTCGCGGCCCGGCTCGTTGACCTCCGGACCGGGGCGGACCGGACGGTCGCCGCGGGCGAGCTCGGTTTTGCCTACCGGCATTCGGCCGTGAAGGGCGAGGAGCTGGTGGTCTCGGCGAGCTTCGCCCTCGATCCGGGCGACCGGGCTGGGCCGGCAGCGACGATCGCCGGGATCGTCGCCTGGCGCCGGCAGAACCAGCCGGGCGGGCGCAACGCCGGCTCGGTCTTCCAGAACCCGCCGGGCGACTCCGCGGGTCGGCTCATCGAGCTGGCGGGTCTGAAGGGGCTGCGGATCGGCGGCGCGCGGGTCTCGGCCGTGCACGCCAACTTCATCCAGGCGAACCCGGGCGCCTCGGCCGACGACGTCTACGGGCTCATCTGCGAGGTGCACCGGCTCGTCACCGAGCGGCTGGGGGTCGAGCTCCAGCCGGAGATCTGCCTCGTGGGGTTCGGGCCGTGACGAACCCGCCGCGACACCGGTCACCGGAGCCTTCCCGCGGGGAGGAGCGAGTGACGAGGGCCGATCCGCGGATCGTCGAGCGGCGCGTGGTCGTCGCCCGGCAGGCCGGCCGGCGCCGCCTGCGCGGTGTCGTGACGGTCGCCGTCGTGGTGGCCGTCGCCGCCGGGTTGTTCGCCCTGGCGCACTCGCCGCTCGTCTCGGCGCGCCACGTGACCGTCTCGGGCGCGGTGCACACAACCCGGGCCGAGATCCTCGTCGCGGGCGGGCTCGGTGACGACCCACCACTCATCGACGTCAACACGCTCGCCGACGCCCACGCCATCGAGCGGCTGCCCTGGATCGCGCGGGCGTCGGTGAGCGTCTCGTTCCCCTCGGGGGCCGCTGTCGTCGTCACCGAGCGCCGACCCGTGGCGGCGGTGCGGCTCGGCTCGGGCGGCTTCGCGCTCGTCGACGTGACCGGGCGGGTGCTCGCCGACGTGCCCCGGCGGCCCGGCGGTCTGGCGCTACTCGCCGGGCTGGCGGATCCGCCGGCCCCGGGAGGCAGGGTGCGGGGGGCGGCGGCGCTCCTCGCCACGGGGGCGGCGCTGCCGGCGGGCCTCGCCAGCAGGGTCGTGACGCTGAGGGTGGCGCCGGGGCTCGGGGTCGTCGCCGTGCTCGAGGGGGCGCCGCGGGTGATCGTGGGTCCGGCGACGGATCTTGCCGAGAAGATGGTCGCCCTGTCGACGGTGCTTTCCGAGGTTTCCCTACAAGGTGTTGCCACAATCGACCTGCGTGCACCGTCTGATCCGGTCTTGACCCCATGAGACGCCAGTCCTATGGTCGGCCTGGCTCTCGCAAGCCTGGGACGCTCGAGTGGCCCCCGTGGGGTCCGCCGGTGGTCGACTGGGGGGCAGTGGCGGAGGATCGTCGCCGCAGCGTTTGTCGGGGGACCACACAAGACGGGATTCGGGACCTCTGAGTCGTCGCCGGGGGCGTAGCCTCTGACTCGGGCGTGGTTCGTGGCAGGAAGGCAGCGTCACAGATGGCCGAGGCAGCTCAGAGTTTCATCGCCGTGATCAAGGTGATCGGGATCGGCGGCGGCGGTGTCAACGCGGTGAACCGCATGATCGACTCTGAGCTGCGCGGGGTGGAGTTCGTCGCCGTCAACACGGACGCGCAGGCGCTCCTGCTCAGCGAGGCCGACCTGAAGCTCGACATCGGCCGCCAGCTGACCCGCGGGCTCGGCGCCGGCAGTGATCCGGAGATCGGCCGCGCCGCCGCCCTCGACCACACCGAGGAGATCGGCGAGGCCTTGAAGGGTGCGGACATGGTGTTCATTGCCGCAGGGGAAGGGGGCGGCACCGGCACCGGCGGAGCCCCGGTCGTCGCCGAGGTGGCGCGCGATCTCGGCGCCCTCACGGTGGCGATCGTCACGAAGCCCTTCGCCTTCGAAGGGCGCCGGCGGGCGATGCAGGCCGAGAAGGGGATCGAGCGGCTGCGCGAGCAGGTCGACACGCTGATCGTCATCCCGAACGAGCGGCTGCTGACGCTCGCCGACTCGAACACGACGATGGTGGAAGCCTTCAAGATGGCGGACAACATCCTGTTGCAGGGCGTGAAGGGCATCACTGACCTCATCAACATGCCCGGTCTCATCAATACGGACTTCGCCGACGTGCGCACGATCATGCACGACGCCGGTTCGGCGATCATGGGTGTCGGCGTCGCCTCGGGCGAGGGTCGGGCGCTGACGGCGGCGCACCACGCCATCACGAGCCCGCTGCTCTCCTCGGCCTCGATTGACGGGGCGCGCGGGATCGTGCTGAACATCGCCGGTGGCAGCAGTCTCGGGCTTTTCGAGGTGAACGAGGCGGCCGAGGCGATCCACGCCATCGCCCACCCGGACGCCAACATCATCTTCGGGAGCGTGATCGACGACGAGCTTGGTGACGCCGTACGCGTGACGGTGATCGCGGCGGGTTTCGACACCTTCGACGAGGGTGACTACGGCCCGCTGGGGCGGGAGGCCGAGGAGGCCCCCGCCTACGGCGCGCCGTACGGACGGCGCGCCGAGGGCTACCACCCGGTGGAGTCCTTCTCCGTCGGCGACGACGACCTCGATCTCGGCGACGACGAGTTCGACGTGCCGTCGTTCCTGCGCTGAAGGGCCGGTCCGACCACGCGTTTCGAGCTCGCCGGGGGTGGCATCTGCACGACGACGTCGGCCGCCGACGGAGACGCCCGGCCGGCGCGCCTGGGCGGCGGGGGTGACTCCGTGGCGACGGCGCTCGTCGAGCTGCCGTGGACCTTCGTCCGTCAGGTGCACGGGGCGGGTGTGCTCGTCGTCGACGGTCCGCTGGCAGAGCCCGTCGCGGCGGACGCCATCGTCACGAGCTCGGACGCGACCGCGCTCGGCGTGCTCGGCGCCGACTGCGCGCTAATCGGCCTGGCGAGCCCGGAGGGAGTGATCGGCGTCGCCCACGCCGGTTGGCGGGGGCTCGCGGCCGGGGTCGTTGCCGCGGCGGCGGCGGCGATGCGCAAAGGGGGGGCCTCGACGATCGAGGCGGTCCTCTCGGCGTGTGTCCACGCCGAGTGCTACCCGTTCGGTGCGGCCGATCTCGCCCAGCTCGCCACCGCCCTCGGCGACGAGGTGGTCGCCTCCGCCGCCGACGGCTCGCCCGCCCTCGACCTCCCCGCCGCCGTGCGGGGCCGCCTGGCGGACGCGGGTGTCGAGCTCGCGGCGGAGGTGGGGGTCTGCACCGCCTGCTCGGGGGAGTACTTCAGCTACCGCTCCCGTCAGGACACGGCGCGACAGCTGCTCGGCGTGTGGCGGGAGCCGTGGTGAGCGCCGAGGGTGGGACGGCCTTCGGTGACGTGGCGGCGCGCCTTGGCGAGGTGCGGCAGCGCATCGCCGCCGTCGGGGGGGATCCGTCGAGCGTGCGGGTCGTCGCCGTGACGAAGGGCCTCCCGGGGGCCGCCGCGGCGGCGGCCGTGGCGGCGGGGTGTCGCGAGCTCGGCGAGAACTACGCCGACGAGCTGGTCGCCAAGGCGGCGGGGTTGCGGGAGGCGGCCGCCGGCGCTGCCGTGCGCTGGCACCTGATCGGCGGGATCCAGCGGCGCAGCCTCGCCAGGTTGGCGCCGTTCGTCTCGCTCTACGAGACCGTGGACCGCCTCGAGGAGGGCGTCGCAATCTGCCGGCACGCGCCGGGCGCCGCCGTGCTCGTTGAGGTCGACACGACGGGCCTGGCGGGTCGTGGCGGCGTGGCGCCCGACGAGGCCCCGCGCCTCGTCGAGGATCTCGCCGCTCTCGGCCTCGACGTGGAGGGGCTGATGACCGTCGCCGCCCCCGGCGACGACGACCGCGCGCGACGAAGCTTCGCCCGGATCTCTAGTCTCGTGGCGGAACTCGGCCTGCGCGAGGCCTCGATGGGAATGAGCGACGACTTCGAGCTGGCCGTCGCGGAGGGCTCAACGATGATCCGTGTCGGCCGGGCGTTGTTCGGTCCACGCCCGACGCGCACTGCGATTCCAGAATAGGCTCGGCCGAGAAGGAGACCGATGTCGTCGTTCATGAACAAAGCACTCGCCTACCTCGGTTTGAAAGACATCGAGGAGGACGAGGAGGAGTTCTATGACAAGGACGTGTCGGCCGCCCTGTCGGCCCCGGCGCTGGAGCGGACCGTCTACCCCGAATCTCCCGGTGGTGAGGGCGAGGGACGGGGCATGACGACGACCGTTCGGCCGATCGGCGCCGCCGACGTGCGCCGTCCGGCGAGCGTCGCCCCGGGCGCGGTCCGCCCGCTGGCGGCGGGTACCTTCGCCGCCAACAAGGTTCACGTCGTCAGCCCGGCGCACTTCCGCGACGCCCAGGAGATCGGCGATCTCATGAAGCAGGGCAGCGCGGTGATCGTCAACCTGCAGATGAGCGAGCGGGACCTGTCTCGGCGGATGATCGACTTCTGCTCCGGGCTCACCTACGCCCTCGACGGCCAGATGGAGAAAGTCAACGACCAGGTGTTCCTGCTCGCGCCCCCCAACGTCGAGGTCTCGCCCGAGGAGCGGCTGCGCCTGCAGCAACGCGGCCTCTACCGGCCCTAGAGCCGAAGCGCCTGCCGGGTCGCACGGGCGCGCGCCGGTGATCCTTCGTATCGTCGTCGACCTGCTCCAGATCTACATCCTGGTGCTGGTCGTCCGCATCATCCTCACCTGGTTCCCGACCGACCCGTGGTCAGGGATGGGTCGGTTCGAGCGGGCCCTCGGGAGGGTCACGGACCCCGTCCTCGCCCCCGTCCGGCGGATCCTGCCGCCGCTGCGGGTGGGCGCAGGGGCGATCGACCTCTCGCCGATCATCGTGCTCGTCGTCCTCGAGATCCTCGTCTCGGTGCTCCGCAGCCGCTGAGAGCCCGGAACCCGGAACCGCCCCGCGGCATCCACCAGCTGCGGTTATTGGCCGCGTACCATCATGACATGGAGATATCTGGACGGATCCTGCGCGAGGTCGAGTTCCGCGACCGGCTTCGCGGGTACGACACCGACGAGGTTGACGAGTTCCTGGAGAAGGTCGCCGTCGCCGTCGACGAGCTGATCGCCCAGCTCGCGGCGGGTCGCGAGAAGACGACGCAGGAGAGCCCGGCGCTCGACGACGAGAGTCTGCGCCGCACCCTCGTGCTGGCGCAGCGGACGGCCGATCTCGCCGTGCGGGAGGCGCGCGAGGAGGCGGCGGCGCTCCTCGAGGACGCCCGCCGGGAGGCGGCGACGCTCACCACCGAGGCCCGTGGCGCGGCGGGGCGCCTACGCTCCGAGGCCGAGCTCGATGCCCACAAGAGGATCACCGACCTCGAGGCGCGCCGCGCCCAGCTCGAGGGGGAGATCGAGGAGCTCGGCCGGTACGCCCTCGCCGAACGGGGAAGGATCTCGGCGGCGCTCTCGGCCGCCCTCGAGAGCCTCGGGGGCATGATGAGCGTCGACCGGGAGCCGCTGGTGCGCCAGGCGAGCCCGGCCGAGGGGCCCTTCGACGAGAGCGTGGCGATGCCGGCAACGGGGGTGCTGGAGGAGCCAGACGACGTCGCCGAGGACGCCGAGGACGGCCCCACGGACGACGGGCCGGACACGACCGACACGGCGCCCGTCCTGCGGTCCGGAACCAACGGCCACCCCCACCGTGAGAGCCTCGCCTCCCAACTCGGGCTGACGGACGACGACGTCGACGACGGCGAACCGCCCCCGCCCCCCGCCGGGCGCAACTTGCGGGCGGTCGACTCTGCCGACGGTGTCGATCCGGACGAGGCGCTCTGGCAGCGCTGGGCCCGCGGCGCCGATCTCGACGCCGGGCCCAAGGCCCGCAGCTCTTCGGCGCGTCCGGCGCCGAGCCACCGCTCGTCGAGGGGCGACGGCGGCTGGACGGCCTGACCGACCCTTCCTAGGCGGGCCCGGTGGCCCGGGCGAGGTGGATCGTGACCTGCCGGCCGTCCGGCAGCTCGTAGGCCGCGCGGGTTGCGTCGCGGCGCCCGGCGAGCGCGGGAGGCGCCGGGTCGCCGGGGGTGACGATCGCGAGCGAGGCCGCCAGCGTCTGGTGGCGGAGCTCGTCGCCCCACACGCCGAGGGCGGCGGCCACGTCCTCGGGCACGGCGACGGCGAGGTCGATCCGGTCGCTGATGACGAGGTCGGCGTCGCGTCGGGCTTGCTGAACGAGGCGGACGACGTCACGCGCCGTGCCCTCGGCCTCGAGCTCGGGGGAGAGAGCGGTGTCGAGGACGACGACGCCCGACTCGGCGTCGATCACGCGTCCCGCCGCCGGGTCTTTCGGGACGTGGCGGAGCTGGAACTCGCCAGGCTCGAGAACAGCGCCGGCGGTGGCGATCCGGCCGTCGCTGCGCGCCTCCCAGTCGCCGCGGCGGACCGCGGCGATCACCTGCTGGGTCGCCGCGCCGAGCCGCGGCCCGATCTCGGCGGGGACGACGACGAGCGAGGTCGTCGCGTAGCCCTCGGGCGAGTCCTCGAGCTCGACCGCCTTCACGTTCACCTCCTCGGCGATGAGGGCGGCGAAGGGCCGGAGACTGGCCGCCGCGGGGTGGGCGACGGTCGCCCGCGCCAGGGGCAGCCGCGCCCGCAGGCCGCGGGCCTTGCGCACGGAGTGGATCGCCGAGCACACCTCGCGGACGAGGTCCATCGACGCGACGAGTGAGGGGTCGGCGGGGAGCTCCTCGGGGTCGGGCCAGTCGGCGAGGTGCACGCTGCGCGCGCCGGACAGGGCCCGGTAGATCTCCTCGGCGAGGAAGGGCAGGAGCGGCGCGGAGACCCGGGTGAGGACGTCGAGCACCGTGTGGAGGGTGTCGTAGGCGTCCCGCTTGTCGGCGTCGGCGTCCTCATCGCCCGAGAAGGAACGCCAGAACCGGTCCCGGCTGCGGCGGATGTACCAGTTCGTCAGGGCGTCGAGGAACCCGGGGTAGGCCGCCGCCGCCCCGGCGAGGTCATAGGCGTCGAAGGCCGCGGTGACCCCTTCGAGGAAATTCCTGGTCTTGGCGAGGATGTAACGGTCGAGCAGCCCGGTCTGGTCGAGCCGGATCCGCCCGACGACGCCGTCGCTGCGGGCGTAGAGGGAGAGGAAGTGCCAGGAGTTCCATATCGGGTTGAGCACGGTGCGGACCGGCTCGGACATCACGCCTTCCTCGATGGCGGCGTCGAGCCCCCGCAGGATGGGTGACGAGAGCAGGTACCAGCGCATCGTGTCGGCGCCGTCGGTGGCGAAGAACTCCTCCGGATCGGGGAAGTTTTTCAGGCGTTTCGACAGCTTGCGGCCGTCGTTGCCGAGCAGGATTCCGTGGGCGATGCAGTGCGAGAACGCCGGGCGGTCGAAGAGCGCCGTCGCCAGCACGTGCATCGTGTAGAACCAGCCCCGGGTCTGGCCGACGTACTCGCAGATGAGGTCGGCCGGGAAGTGCCCCTCGAAGCGGGCGGTGTTCTCGAACGGGTAGTGCAGCTGCGCGAACGGCATCGAGCCTGATTCGAACCAGCAGTCGAGGACGTCCTCGACGCGCCGCATCGTCGAGCGCCCCGTCGGGTCGTCCGGGTTCGGCCGCACAAGGGCGTCGATCCCCGGACGGTGGAGGTCGTCCGGGCGGACCCCGAAGTCACGGGCCAGTTCGTCGAGGCTTCCGTAGACGTCGACGCGGGGGTGGGCGGGATCGTCGCTCTTCCAGACCGGGATGGGGGTCCCCCAGAAGCGGTTGCGGGAGATCGACCAGTCCCTCGCCCCCTCGAGCCAGTTGCCGAAGGCCCCCGGACCCACGTGCTCAGGGACCCAGTCGATCCGCCGGTTCAGCTCGACCATCCGCTCTTTGAGCGCCGTGACCTCGACGAAGAACGAGCTCACCGCGCGGTAGATGAGCGGGGTGTCGCTGCGCCAGCAGTGCGGGTAGTTGTGGACGTACTCCTCGCGCCGCACCAGGGTGCCTTCCTCGGCGAGTCGTGCGATGACGCGCTCGTTCGCCTCGAAGACCTGCACGCCGGCGAGCTCGGGAACGCGGTCGTCGAAGCGCCCGCGGTCGTCGACCGGGCAGACGACGGCGATGCCGGACGACTCACAGAGCCGTTGGTCGTCCTCGCCGAAGCCGGGGGCCATGTGGACGATGCCCGTCCCCTCCTCGGTCGTTACGAAGTCAGCGCCCAACACGCGGAAGGCGTTGGGCTCGTCGGCGAAATAGCCGAAAAGCGGGCGATACGTCCGCCCAACGAGCTCGCGGCCCTCGACCGTGCCGACGAGCACCGCGCCGTCGAGCTCCGGGCCGTACTCGGCGGCGCGGGACTCGCCGACGAGGTAGCGCACGCCGTCGCGCGCGTAGATCGCGTAGGTGATCGATTCGCCCACGGCGAGGGCCAGGTTCGAGGGTAGGGTCCACGGCGTCGTCGTCCAGGTGAGGACCCGCAGTGTCCCGGCGGCGG
Source organism: Acidimicrobiales bacterium (assembly GCA_050013835.1). GTDB lineage: Bacteria > Actinomycetota > Acidimicrobiia > Acidimicrobiales > Bog-793 > Bog-793. Next base: position 37,552 of record JBEKEM010000007.1, on the reverse strand, counting down.
GTCCGGTCCCACCCTCGGCCGCATCGAGCGTGATCGCGACCGTCACCGCCGGGTCGACGCGCTCGCGCAACGCGTCGTCCTGGCGAGTCTCGAAGTTCGACAGCGGCGTCTCGCACTCCCAGCAGTAGGGGAGGACGCGGAGGCCCTCGTAGATGAGCCCGCGCTCGTAGAGCGTCTTGAAGGCCCAGATGACGCTCTCCATGTAGGTGGTGTCCATCGTCTTGTAGTCGTTCTCGAAGTCGACCCAGCGCCCCTGACGCGTGACGTAGCGTTCCCAAGCCGCCGTGTAACGCAGCACCGACGTCCTGCAGAACTCGTTGAAACGGTCGATCCCGTAGGCCGCGATCTGGGCGCGCCCCGAGACGCCGAGCTCGCGTTCGGCCTCGTGCTCGGCGGGCAGGCCGTGGCAGTCCCAGCCGAAACGGCGCTCGACGCGCTGGCCGCGCATCGTGTGGTAGCGCGGCAGGGCGTCCTTCACGAAACCTGTCAGCAGGTGCCCGTAGTGGGGCATCCCGTTGGCGAACGGCGGCCCGTCGTAGAAGACGTACTCGTTGCTGGCGTCACGACTCGCGACCGACGCGGCGAAGGTCCCGTCGGCATGCCACCAGCGAAGCGTCGCCTCCTCGAGGGCGGGGTAGTCCGGTGTGGTGGGGACCTCGGGATAGGTCTCCGGCCTCGCCTGTTCGGACATTGCCCTAGAGTATGCGCCCATGACGGACGACCTGTTCGAGGTCGAGCCCGCGGAGAACGAGGGCGGATCGAAAGCGGTAAAGGGCGGCGACAAGTCGACGATCCTCCTCCGCCTGTACGTCCAACCCGGAGCCGGCAGGCCCGCCGTGGCAGGCACGAGGGGTGATGCGCTGCACGTGCGGGTCGCTCCCCCGCCGGTCGACGGTCGCGCCAACGTCGCCTGTGTCGATTTCATGGCCGAGCTGCTGGGGGTCGCGCCGTCGGTGGTCGAGCTCGTGAGCGGCGAGCGGAGCCGGATGAAGCGACTCCGGATCCGAGGTGTCGAGGTCAGCAACGTGCGGCGGGTGCTCGATGAAGCAGTCGCGCGAGCCGAGACCCGCCCCGGCAGTCCGAGAAACGCGCACGCGAACCGTTGACGCCGCCGGCGCGACGGTGACCCCGACGATCGGGTAACCTCAACCCCTCGTTCGGAGAGGTGTGCCAGTCCACGATGCCCCGCAAGATCACGAAGTCCAGACGCAAGGCCGATCTGACGGACGCGAAACCCACGTCATCGCGGCGGTCGATCGTCGCGCGGGCGACGAAGGCGGTCGCCAAGACGCGAAAGGCCATCGGCAAGGTCGCCGGTCGGCCCGAACGAGAGGTCGCCAAGCCGAGCACATCGTCGGCGCGACGGAATGCCGTGGCACCAACCGGCGCCCCACGGGGGTCGAGGAAACCTGCCGTGCGTCCATCACCGCCGGCGAAGACGTCGGCGGTGAAGAAGGTGGCGAAGGCGCGCGCCGCGCCGCGGCCGACCGTGGCCAAGAAGGTCGCCCCCGTGAAGACCGCCGCCAGGAAGGCTCCCGTCGCAAAGGCCGTCGCGGTCAAGCGGCTGGCCGCCAAGAAACCTCCGGTCAAGACAGCCCCCGTCAAGAAGGGCGTCCCCGCGAAGGTCGCGGCGGCGAAGAAAGCGCCGACCAAGAACGTCCCTGCCACTGGCGGCGCGAAAGGGCGGGCGCAGGCCGGGAAACGGAATATCAAGGCGGCGAAGCTGCCGGCCGAGCGGGCGCCGCGCCGTGCCCCGGCCAAGGAGTCGTCCAGTCGCCCGGCGCCGAGCCGCCCGGTGGCGCCGCGTGCCCCGCGCCGGGGCTACACGGAGGAGCGCTTCCTTACCCACCAGCGGAACTTCCTCGAACGGGAGCGGGCCACCTACCTCGAGCAGGCGAACTCCCTGCAGGCCGAGGCGGACCAGCTGGTCGCCGAGATGGAGCCGGGGGACATCCAGTTCGACGAGGAGTCCGGTGAGGGCGGGACGGTCGCCGTCGACCGCGAGCGGGACCTCACCCTGTCGGCCCAGGCCCTCGAGGCGGTCGAAGAGATCGAGGCGGCACTTGCCAAGATCGGGAGCGGCAGGTACGGCGTGTGCGAGGGCTGCGGCGAACTCATCCCGAAGCCCCGCCTCGAGGCGCTTCCCTTCGCCCGCCTGTGCATGGCCTGCAAGAGCGGAGGGCTCTCGCGGCGTTGACCGTGGAGCCGCGCGCGGCCGACGGGTCACGCACTCGGCGGCGAGCCCCGGCTGCCGCGGTCACGGCCGCAGTCGTCCTCGCCGCTGACCAGACGGCGAAGACCTTCGCGCTGCAGCGGCTGCAGAACGGTCCGATCCACCTTTTCGGGCCGCTGTCGCTCACGCTGTCGTTCAACTCGGGGGTCGCCTTCTCTCTCGGCGTCGGGCTGACGGTGCCGATCATCGTGAGCGTGGTCGTCCTCGTTGGGGCGCTGGTCTGGTTCGCCGCCGCCGCGCCGAGCTACCCGGCCGCGATCGGAACCGGGCTGGTCCTCGGCGGGGCGCTCGGCAACCTCGCGGACCGGGTCTTCCGCTCCCACCACGGCGCGGTGGTCGACTTCGTCCATCTCGGCTTCTGGCCGACATTCAACCTCGCCGACGTCGCCATCGTCGGCGGGGCGGTCCTGCTTCTCGCCTCGTTCTGGCTGCGGCAAGGGCGGAAGCGCCCGGAGGGGGCGGGAACTTGACGACGACGATGACGGTCCCGGCGGCGCTCGACGGCGAACGGGTCGACCGGGCGGTGGCCCTCGTCACCGGGTGGTCGCGCCGCGTCGTGGCGGAGCTGATCGCCGCGGGGGGCGTGCGGCTCGGAGGAGCGCCGGTCACGTCCCGTCACGTGCGCGTCGCCTCCGGGGCGACTCTCGAGCTCGTGACGACGTCCGCCGGTGGCGACACGGCGCTCGCGCCGGTGGCACCGGGCAGCGTGCCGTTCACCGTCGTCTACGAGGACGCCGACATCATCGTCGTGGCGAAGCCGTCCGGCGTCGTCGTGCACCCCGGTGCTGGTCACCACACCGGGACGTTGGCGGCGGGTCTGGTCGCGCGGTACCCGGACCTCGTCGAGGCGGCCAGGGACGGGGCCGGCGACCCGTCGCGCCCGGGGATCGTCCACCGCCTCGACAAGGACACGTCGGGCCTGCTCGTGGTGGCACGCAACCCCGCCGCCTGGCGGGCGCTGGCGGCGCAGCTCTCGGCAAGGTCGATGGGGCGTCGCTACACCGCGCTGCTCCTCGGCAGGCTGGTCGCCGACGAGGGCACGGTCGACGCGCCGATCGGGCGTTCCGTGCGGGACCGTACCCGCATGGCGGTGACGGTCGGCGGGCGAGCCGCCCGGACCCGCTACCGGGTGCTGTCGCGCTATTCGGTGCCGGTGGCTGCGACGCTCGCCGAGGTCGCGTTGGAGTCGGGGCGGACGCACCAGATCCGCGTCCACCTCGCGGCGATCGGCCACCCGGTGGCGGGCGACGGGCGTTACGGCGGGGGCCTGGCCCCGGCGGTGCGGGCAGCACTCGGGATCTCGCGACCGTTCCTGCACGCCGGGAGGCTGCAGCTCGTCCACCCGGCGACGGGCGAGACGCTCGAATGGGAGGTCCCGCTGCCCGAGGACCTGGTGGCGGTGCTGGGCCGCCTGTCCTGAGGAACCGTTCAGGCGGCGGTGTGGAAGGCGCTGATCTCGGGCTGGGCGGCGAGCGCCCGTAGCGCCGATGCCTCGAGGCTGCGGACCCGGCGCACGCCGATGCCGAGCGCCCGGGCCGTCGTCTCGAGCGACGCGGGGGGCTGACCGGTCAGGCCGAAGCGGAGCCGCACGACCTCCCGCTCGAGCTCGGGAAGGCGGTTGATGGCCTCCTCGAGACCCTCGCTGGCGAGGGACTCGACGACTTCGTCGGCGACCGAGGAGTCATCGGCGGCGATGAGGTCGCCGAGGGTCGCGTTGGCGTCGGCCGCGACCGGCTGGTCGAGGCTGGCGACGACGCGGGGCAGGTGCCGCTCGTGCCCTTCGCCGGCGCGCTCGGCCGCGTTCTCGGCGGCGACGGCGTCCTCAGGCAGGCGGATCGCCCGGCCCTTGGACTGCACCGCCCGCTGGAGGGACTGGCGGATCCACCACGTGGCGTACGTCGAGAACTTGAAGCCCCGCCTCCAGTCGAACTTCTCCACGGCCCGCATGAGCCCGAACGTGCCCTCCTGGACGAGGTCGGTCAGGTCGACCCCCCGCCCCTGGTACCGGCGGGCCCAGTGAACGACCAGCCGGAGGTTGCCGGCGATCATTTGGTTCTTCGCCTCGGCGTCGCCGTGTTCGATCCGTTGCGCCAGCGCGACCTGCTCTGTGGCACTGAGCAGCGGGTACCTGCCAATCTCGTCAAGGAAGAGCCGCATGAGGTCCGGGCCCCCGCTGGCGTGCTCGACCACCTCGTCCGCATACGTTGTCGTGATGGCTTCGCCTCCGTTCCTAGAACCTTGATCACCCCGGCCCCTCGTCGGCCGGCACCATGTCCAACGCCCGCGGGGGAGGGCGCATTCCATCGGGGGACCGGGGAGCGCGATCGGCCGGACCGGTGTCGGCGCCCGGCGGACGGTGACGCTGGAGGCCAAGACGGGGCGCGAGCGGTCAGGCGAGGGAGGCGGATCGGGTGCCCGGCGCCGTCTTCGGGAGCGGCCCGGGCGGGGCCGGGTCAGGCGCGCGCGGCGCCGGAGGGGACCGTGTGGCGGGCGCGGGCGACCATGTCGCTCAGGCGGTATGAGTCGAGATGACGCCGCATGTGCTCGCTGACGTCGGCCCAGAGGTCCAGAAGCACGCACTGGCCCTCGTGGTCGCACGCCCCGTTCTCGTGCGGCAGGCCGAAGTCCCCGACGGCGATCGGCCCGTCGACCGCCGAGACGATGGCTCCGAGGGTGATCGCGTCGGCCGGGCGGGCGAGCACGTAACCACCTCCGACACCGCGCTTGGATCGCACGAGGCCGGCGCCCTTCAGCGCCAGGAGGATCTGCTCGAGGTAGGGCTGGGGCAGTGCCGTCCGTTCCGCGATGTCGCGCACCGAGGTCGGCGTGACGCCGTCGTCACGCAACGCGAGTGACAGCAGCGCCCGACAGGCGTAGTCACCACGCGTCGAAACCCTCACTCGGCCCATGGTACGGCGCCTCGGAGGGGCGTCGTATGCTCTGACCAGTGAACGGGTCGCCGGCGTCGCTTGCTGGCGGTGCGGCGGCGTGGGATGTGGACCGGGACCCGGACGAGCCGCTCCGCCCCGACTACGGCGGGGCGTGTCTGACGGAGGTCGTCCCGACGCTGCTCCGACTCGATGCCCTGCGGTCGGGTGGCGCCCTCCCGGCCTGGTTGCCGGCGCCGCTCGCCGAGGCCCGAAGCGTCGTCTTGCTCGTCCTCGACGGCCTTGGCGCGGCGAGCCTCGCCGAGCACCGCGCGGTCGCGCCGACGATGACGCGGATGGACTCGGCGACGCTCACCTCGGTGGCGCCGACGACGACGGCGACCGCCCTCACCTCGCTCACGACGGGGCGGGCGCCGGCCGAACACGGCGTGCTCGGTTACCGGGTGCGGGCCGGGAACGAGGTGCTGAACGTGCTGCGATGGACGACGGGCGGGGGCGACGCCCGCGCCGCGATCCGCCCGCAGGCGTTCCAGCAGATCGAGCCGTTCCTCGGCTGCCCCGTCCCGGTCGTCTCCAAAGCCGCCTTCGCCGGCTCGGGCTTCTCGCTGGCGCACCTGGCAGGCACGGAACTGCGCGGCTGGCGGGTGAGCTCGTCGATCGGCGTCCTGGTCGCCGAGGCCCTCGCGGCCGGCGCACCCTTCGTCTACGCCTACTACGACGGGATCGACAAGGTCGCCCACGCCGAGGGGCTCGGCGCGTGCTACGAGGCCGAGATCGCCGCCACCGACCGGCTCGTCGGGGAACTCGTCGAACGGCTGCCGGCGGGGTGCGCCCTGGCGGTCACCTCGGACCACGGCCAGGTCGAGACGACCTCGCCGTCACTGGCGATCGACCCCGGCCTGCTCGAGGACGTGACCGGCCTCTCGGGCGAGGGGCGGTTCCGCTGGCTCCACGTACGCGACGGGGCGACGGAGCGGGTCGCGGCCGGGGCCCGCGACCTCTACGGCGGGATCGCCTGGGTGCGGACCGCGGACGAGATCGACCGGGACGGCTGGTTCGGGGGGCCGCTCCGGGACGCCTTCCGGCGGCGACTCGGCGACGTCGCCCTCGTCGCCCGGACCGCCGTCTCGTTCGCCGACCCGGCGAGCCCCGGGGAGGGGCGGCTGCTGTCGCGTCACGGCTCGCTCACCCCGGCAGAAGTGCTCGTGCCGCTGCTCGCGGTGCGGCCGTGAGGATCTACACGCGCCGCGGCGACGACGGGACGACGTCGCTGCGCGGCGGCGTTCGGGTCGCCAAGTCGGATCCCGTCATCGAGGCGCTCGGCGCGCTCGACGAGGCGCAGGCGGCGCTCGGCGTGGCGCGCGCCGCGGCAGGGGGAGGCGATCTCGGCAACCTCCTCGTCGCCGTGGAGCGGGACCTGTGGGCCGCGATGGGGGAGGTGGCCGCTTCCGGCGGAGGGGCAGGCGCGGGGGCGGTCGCCGCGGTCACGCCGGAGATGGTCGCCGCGCTGGAGTCGGCGATCGACGCCCACGCGGCCGGACTCGGGCGGATCGACGGGTTCGCCGTGCCGGGCGAGAACCACCTCGCCGCCGCCTTCGACCACGCCCGCACGGTCGTGCGGCGCGCCGAGCGCCGTCTCGTGGCGCTGGAAGGTCGCACGGGCCACGTCCTCGCCTACGTGAACCGGCTCTCGGACCTGTGCTGGACGCTCGCCCGGGAGGCCGAGGAGGGCTTCCGGCCCGCCCGCGAGAAGGGGAAGGAGGACTGAGTGCGATGACCGTGGCGATCGAGGGTGCGAGGGTGCTTCCCGGCGACGTGGCGGCGCGGGCCCGACCGGTGCTCGCCGGCCTCGTCGCGCCCGACGGGTCGGCGCTCGCGGAGGCACCGCTCGCCGCGATGCAGGGCTTCTCCGGCGCGCTCGGCGAGGTGGCGTCGTTCGCCCGGGAGGACTGCTCGCTCGAGATCCTCGTCGGATTGGGCGAGGCGGGCCGTCTCGACGGCGAGGCGTGCCGCCGGGCGGGCGCGGCGCTGGCGGGGGCGGCGGCGCAGTGCGCATCGGTGGGCTTCGACCTGAAGGGGGTGGCGCGCGCCTCACTTGGCCCGTCGGCGGTGGGCCGCGCCGTCGCCGAGGGGGTGCTTCTCGGCGGGTACCGGTTCACGGCGCGAAGAAGCGACCCGAAACCCCCGGCGCTCGGGCGGGTCGTCCTCGCCGAAGCCGACGGCGGCGCCCTCGCCGCCGGCATCGCCGCGGGAGTCGTGACCGCGGGGGCTGTGGTCCTGTGCCGCGAGCTCGTGAACACGCCGGCGGACGAGATGACGCCGACCGCCTTCGCCCGGCACGCCGCCGCGCAGGGGGACGAACAGGGACTGTCGGTCGAGGTCTGGGACGAGGAGCAGATCGCCGCCGCTCGGCTCGGCGGTCTTCTCGGTGTGGCGCGGGGCTCGGCGGAGCCGCCGCGTCTCGTGCGCGCCGAGTACCGGCCGGACGACCCCGCGGCGCCGGCGGTCGCTCTCGTCGGCAAGGGGATCACCTTCGACTCCGGGGGCCTGTCGCTAAAGCCGGTCGCGTCGATGATGACGATGAAGTACGACATGAGCGGTGCGGCCGCGGTGCTCGCCGCGCTCAGTGCGTGCCGGCGCCTCGGCGTCGGCGTGCGGGTGGTCGGCTTCATGCCGATGACGGAGAACATGCCGGGCGGGCGGGCGATCAAGCCGGGCGACGTCGTGCGGATCCGCAACGGCAAGACGATCGAGGTGCTGAACACCGACTGCGAGGGGCGGCTCGTCCTCGCCGACGCCCTCTGTCTCGCGGGCGAGGAGTCGCCGGACGCCGTCGTCGACCTCGCCACGCTCACCGGCGCCGTCGTTGTCGCCCTCGGACGGAGGATCGCCGGCCTGATGGGCAACGACGACCGCATCGTCGCCGCCGTGGAGCAGGCGGCCGCCCGCGCCGGCGAGCCGGTCTGGCGCCTGCCGCTGCCCGCCGGCTACCGGTCGAGCTACGACTCGGAGGTGGCCGACATGAAGAACCTCGGCACGCCCGGCGAGGCCGCCACCCTGGTGGCCGGGCTCATCCTCGGCGAGTTCGTCGGCACGACGCCGTGGGCCCACCTCGACATGGCCGGCCCGGCGAGGGCCGAGGAGAACGACGGCTACGTCCGCAAGGGCGGCACGGGATTCGGGGTGCGGACCCTGCTCGAGCTGCTCGAGACGTATCAGCCGCTCGGCACCCCCGCGCCACCGGGCGCGGCAGGGTGCGGGCTCCTGCGATGACGGGCGGGGAGGACGTGCAGGGGCCCCCGTCCGGTGAGGCGCCCTCGCCGGGAGGGCCGCCGGGCCGGGGCGAGACCCCGTGCCGGCCGTACACGCTGGCGATCGACGCCGGGGGGAGCGGGCTGAAGGCGTCGGTGCTCGACATCGACGAGCACCTCGTCGCTGACCGGGTGAGCGTTCCGACGCCCTACCCGCTGCCGCCGGAGCGGTTCGTCGCGACGCTCGCCGATCTCGTCCGGCCCCTGCCGGCCTTCGACCGGGTGTCCCTCGGACTGCCGGGTGTCGTGCGCCGGGGCCGGATGTGCACCGAACCGCAGTTCGAGACGGAACGGGGGCTCGGCTCGCCGATCGACCCGAAGCTCGTCGCCGCCTGGTCCGGGTTCGACCTCGCCGCGGCGCTCACCGCCCGGTTCGGCAAGCCGACCCGGGTCGCGAACGACGCCGACCTGCATGGTCTGGCCGTCGTGGCGGGGCGCGGTCTCGAGTTCGTCCTCACCTTCGGGACCGGGGTGGGCACGGCCCTTTTCCACGACGGCGTGCTCTTGCCGCACCTTGAACTCTCCCTCCAGCCGTTCCGCAAGGGTGAGACCTACAACCAGCAGCTCGGTGGGGCCGCGCTCCACCGGATCGGCCCGCGGCGTTGGCGCCGCCGCGTCCTCGCCGGGCTGGAGAACTTCCGGGTGCTGACGAACTTCGACCACTGCTACCTCGGCGGGGGGAACTCGCGCCACCTGCGGGGAGCCGTGCGCGACCCGTACACGGTCGTCGACAACCTGGCCGGCATCCTCGGCGGCGTGCGCCTCTGGGAGGACGGGCGCTTGCTCGAGGAGATCTAGATCAGCTCGTCGATCGGCAGTTGAGGGCCACCGTCGGGGCCGCGCTAGGAGGCGAGCCAGGCGGGGGCGGCGTCGAGGAGGAACCGACTCACGGCCAGCGTGCGCTCGAAGGCGTCGCAGAGGAGTTCCTCGCCGGCGAGCACCCTGGCGAGCGAGACGTCCTGGTGGGCGACGATCGTCAGGCGTCGGACGGGGGGGTCGGTCACCGAGCCGAAGGAATCGGTCGCCGAGATCTCGAGCGGCAGCTCCACGCCGCCGATCCCGGCGAGGTCGATCGCCAGCCGCAAGAGGTCCGGTCCGTGCGGCAGCGGGGGAATGCCCCAGGTGAACGTCAGCGGAAAGCTCCACTTGTCCGGCGGCTCGGCGTCGTCGGGCAGCGCCACGACGGCGTCCTCGAAATCGAGGAGCGTGCGCGGGTCGACCTCGAGGGCGAGGTGGAGGTCGATCGGCCCGCCGCAGCCCTCCTCGGGATGGAGGTCGACCTCCCAGAACTGGCGCAGCGAGTAGGTCTCGACGAAGTGGCGCTCGTCGTGCACGTGGAAACCGTGGTCGACGGCGTGGTCCTTCAGCTCGGCGACGTAGCCGGCGACGTCGATGACCGCCATCGGTAGGCGAGTGTAGGCGGCGCCCCTGACGCGGTCGCCGCCGGGCCGCACCCCGGCCCCGACGAGTCCTGATCGGGCCCGTCGGAGCCGGTAGCCTGCGGAGCGTGCGAGCCGAGGAGATGCTGGCGACGCTGTCGGCCGCCGCTTACGCGGTCGCGCGGGCGGTTGCCGGCGTGGAGGATTGGACGCGTCCCGGAGACCGGCCCGGCCAGTACCGCATCGACCTCGCGGCCGACGCCGCCGCCCTCGAGGTGCTGCTCGGTGCCGGCTTCGGCGTCCTCAGCGAGGAGAGCGGATTGACCGAGGGGGACCGACGCTACCTTGCCGTGGTCGACCCGATCGACGGCTCGACCAACGCCTCGAGAGGGCTGCGGTGGTACGCGACGAGCATCTGCGTCGTCGACGACGCCGGTCCCTTCGCCGCCCTCGTCGTGAATCAGGCGGGCTACACCTGCTACGAGGCCATGCGCGGTCGAGGCGCGACCCGTGACGGCCGTCCGATCTCGCCAGCAAAGACCACCTCGCTCGCCGACGCCGTCGTCAGCGTCTCGGGTTACCCACCCCGGAACCTCGGCTGGCGCCAGGTGCGGTCGCTCGGGGCGTCGGCACTCGAGCTCTGCGCCGTCGCCGACGGCAGCCTCGACGCCTTCGCCGAGTGGAGCCCGCGCGGCCTCGGGGTCTGGGACTACCTCGGCGGGATGCTCGTCTGCCTGGAAGCCGGCGCCGCGGTCGGCGAGGCAACCGGGCGGGATCTCGTCGTGCGGGAGCACGCCGCGCGTCGCAGCCCGGTCGCCGCGGCGAGCCCGGAGCTTCTCGCCGAGCTCGTTGCGTCACGGTCCGTTCCTCCCCACCGCAGGCTGCACCGGTGACCGAGGCGGTCTTGCCAGGAAGCGAATCTGCCGGCGCGACAGCTCTTGAGGCCCTGCTCGGGGTGCAGACGGTGGACACCGCCACGGACCAGCTTCGTCACCGTCGCGCCCGGCTCCCCGAGATCGCCACGCTCGCCGGGCTGGAGGAAAGGCTTGCCGGCAACGCCGCCGCCGCCGCCGAGCTCGACGGCGCCCGCGGGGCGCTCGAGGCGCGCCTCGCCGAGTTGGCGGAGGAGGTCAGCGGGCTCGTCGGCCGGAGCACCCGGATCGACGACCGCCTGCGCGCCGGTGAGGTGGCCTCGTTCCGTGACCAGGAGGCGATGGCGACGGAGATGGGCTCCCTCGGGCGTCGCCGGGAAGAGCTCGACGACGAGCAGCTCGTCGTGATGGAGGCGATCGAAGAGCTGGAAGGGGAGCTCAACGGTCTCGCCGCCGAGCGGGCTGTCGTCGCCCGGGAGGTGGCGAGCCTGCGCGTCGCCCTCGGGTCGAAGGAGGCGGCGATCGACACGGAGATCGCGACGATCGCCATCCGCCGGGCGGACCTTGCCGCCGAGGTGCCGACCGAGTTGCTCGACGAGTATGAGAGGCTGCGGCTCCGGCTCGACGGCGTCGGCGCGGCTCGGCTCGTCAACGGCTCCTGCAACGGCTGCCACCTGGCGGTCTCGGCGGCAGAGCTTGACCAGATCCGGCACTCGCCGGCCGGCGAGGTCGTCCACTGTGCCCAGTGCGGGAGGATCCTCGTCGCCTGAGCGGCACCGGCGGCGGAGGTTCTCCGGTCCCAGTCAGGTCACGCGATGGCGGTCGTGCTCGTGGTGCTGCATGACGTAGACGATCACCGCCGTGCAGCCGACGGCGAGCACCAGGCCGAGCCCGAACGAGTAGCTGTAGCGGAGCCCGAAGACGAGCCGGCCGAGGAGCCCGCCGAGCAGCGAGCCGGCGATACCGACGAGGATCGTCTTGCCGATGCCCATGGGGTTCGGGCCGGGGACGATGAGCCGGGCGAGCGCCCCGACGATGAGTCCAGACAGGATGATCTCGAGCACCAGGCGAAGCACGACACGAGTTTCGCGCACCGCCGGTCGGGGTGGTGTTCGACCTCGCGGCGGGCGGGTCGACAATCAGCGTCGGGTGTCAGTGCCTCTCGACGTCGGCGGGGAGGTGACTCTCCAGTTCACGACGTCGGGGGTCCGGGGTCGGGCGTCACGGCTCAGGTGGTCTTCTTTGACAGCCAGCTTTCGACGCACTCCACCCCGGGGCTGCACGCGCCCGGTCCCGGGCTGCAGGCCACCCAGATCACGTCGTGGCGGGCCACCGGATAACGGGTGGCCCAGATGGGACGCGAAACGGTCCGAGCACGGGGCTCGGACCGTTTCTCGTCGCTTAACGACCGCGCGAGGGGGTCCCGGTGTTCGGGCCCCGGGTCTCCGGGCCGGTCGATCGCTGCCGAGGCGCCCTAGTGGGCGGCCTTGTGACCGCTCGGGGCCTTGCCGAGCTTGCGCTCCAGCTCGAGGACGGCTTCGGTCGTCTTGAGCACGGTGTCCGGGTTGAGGCTCATCGAGTCGATGCCGATCTCGACCAGGTACTGGGCCATCTCCGGGTAGTCCGAGGGAGCTTGGCCGCAGATTCCGGAGTGGATCTTGTTGCGGTGGCAGCCCTCGACGGCGAGGCGCAGCATCTCCTTCACGCCGTCGTCGCGCTCTTCGTAGTCGAACGCCACGATCTCGCTGTCCCGGTCGACACCGAGGCAGAGCTGGGTGAGGTCGTTCGAACCGATCGAGTAGCCGTCGAAGAGGGGCGCGAACTTGTCGACGAGCGTGACATTGTTCGGGATCTCGCACATCGCGTAGATCTTCAGGCCGTTCTCCCCGCGGGCGAGTCCGAGCTTGGCCATCTGGGCCAGCACCCCCTCGGCCTCCTTCACCCGGCGGACGAAGGGGATCATGAGGACGACGTTCGTGAGACCCATGTCCTCGCGAACCCGCTTCATCGCCTTGCACTCGAGGGCGAAGCCTTCGACGTAGGCCGGGTGGGCGTAGCGGGACGCGCCGCGCCAGCCGATCATCGGGTTGCTCTCCTCGGGCTCGAAGGGGGCTCCGCCGACGAGGCTCGCGTACTCGTTCGTCTTGAAGTCGCTCATCCGCACGACGACGGGCTTGGGCCAGAACGCCGCGGCGATGGTCCCGATGCCCTCGGAGAGCTTCTGGACGAAGAACGTCTCGCCGTCCGGGTAGCCGCGGGTGAGCCGGGCGATCGTGGCGGTCGCCTCGGGGTCCGTGACCTTCTCCGGGTGGAGGAGCGCCATGGGGTGGGCCCGGATCGACTCAGAGATGATGAACTCCATCCGGGCGAGCCCGACGCCGTCGTTCGGCAGGAACGACGTCTTGAAGGCGAGGTCCGGGTTGCCGAGGTTGATCATGATGTCGGTCTCCGGGCGCTCTAAGCCCTCGACCTCGGTGCGCACCACGTGGAACGGGATCTCGCCCTTGTAGATGCGCCCGGAGTCGCCCTCCGCGCATGACGCGGTGACGAGGGCGCCCTGCGGCACTGCCGTCGTGCAGTCGCCCGTGCCGATGATGGCCGGGATGCCGAGCTCGCGGGCGATGATGGCGGCGTGGCACGTCCGGCCACCGCGGTTCGTGACGATCGCCGCGGCGGTCTTCATGACGGGCTCCCAATCCGGGGTCGTCATGTCGGTGATCAGCACCTCGCCGGCGTGGAAGTCCGCCAGGTGGGAGACGTCGACGATGACGCGGGCGTTGCCGGTGGCGATCTTCTCGCCGACGCTGCGCCCGGTGGTGAGGATCTCGCCGGTGCCGTCGAGGACGTAGGTCTCGAGGCTCGTCGCCTTGCGCTGCGAGGCGACCGTCTCCGGGCGGGCCTGGACGAGGTAGAGCAGCCCGTCGATCCCGTCCTTGGCCCATTCCATGTCCATCGGCCGGTTGTAGTGCTTCTCGATCGCGATCGCGTACTGGGCGAGTTCGAGGACGTCCTCGTCGGTGAGGCAGAAGCGCTCCCGGTCGGCCTTGGGCGTCGGGATATTGCGGGTGGTCACCCGCGTCTCGCCCTCGACGAAGATCATCTTGATCGCCTTGTCGCCGATGAGGCGACGCAGCACGGCGCGGTGGCCCGCCTCGAACGTGGGCTTGAAGACGTAGTACTCGTCGGGGTCGACGGCGCCCTGGACGACGTTCTCGCCGAGGCCGTAGGCGCCGGTGACGAAGACGACGTCGCGGAAGCCGGACTCGGTGTCGAGCGAGAACATGACTCCCGACGAGGCGAGGTCGGAGCGCACCATCTTCATGATGCCGATCGACAGCGCCACGTCGAAGTGGTCGAAGCCCTGGTCGACGCGGTAGTGGATGGCGCGGTCGGTGAAGAGGCTGGCGAAGCAGCGCCGGCAGGCGTCGAGCAGGTTCTCGTCGCCCTGGATGTTGAGGTAGGTGTCCTGCTGGCCGGCGAAGCTCGCCGTCGGCAGGTCCTCGGCGGTCGCCGACGACCGCACGGCCAGGCTCACCGAGTCCCCGTACTCCTTCTGGAGCTTGCGGTAAGCGGCGATGATCTCCTCGGCGAGGTCCTTGGGCAGACCGGCGCCGTAGACGATCTCCCGGGCGCGCTTGCCGCAACGCGCCAGATCGGCGACGTCCTCGGGGTCGAGCTTGTCGATCGCCTCGTGGAGTGGCGCCAGCGCCCCGGCCTCTTTCAGCATGTGGCGGTAGCCCTCGGCGGTGATCGCGAATCCGTTGGGGATCCGGACGCCCTCATGGGACAGTTTCTGGTACATCTCGCCGAGGGAGGCGTTCTTGCCACCGACGAGGGGCACGTCCTCGATCCCGATCTCCTCGAAAAAGCGGACGTATTTGAACCCGGTCATGTCTGGTCCTCCTGTAGATGATCGAACTCTAAGTGGTCGAGCAGTTGGGCGGCGTCAAGCCCCCGCCAGGTGTCCCGCAGCGTCGAGATCGCGAAGTGCCGCGCCCCGAGCCCTCCGTCGCCCCGTTGCAGGTCGCCTAGGCATTCGCCGACGGCGCCCGGGTAGCTCGGCTTGAGTCGCAGTGCCTGCGCGAGCTCGAGCCCGCCCCAGAGGGCACCGACGAAGGTCGCGCCGGAGTCGGGCTGGAGCCTCATCCCGAGAACCCGGTCCTCGCAGTGTCGCACGAATTCGGAGGTCGCCGCGCGCGCCTCGGCCGACAGGCGGCGGGGGTCCGCGAGCTGGACGGCGACGGCCGTGGTCTCGAGGTCGGGACCGGGGCGGGCCCAACCCCCGTGCGGGTCGCGGGTCGCGTCGAGGAGCTCGTCGAACGGGTCGCCCCCCGCGTCGACCGAGGCCGCGGCTCCGAGCCGGCGCAGCTCGGCGACGTGGAGCGCCCCGCGCAGGGTGCCCTGCCAGTCGCGGGCCCGGTGCGAGCGGGCGAGCGCCGCCTCGCACTCCGCCAGCCACGCCGCGGGGGAGCGGTCCGGTACGCATCTGAGGAGGGCGAGGGCGCGCAGCGCCGCCCAGCCGATCGTGAGGGTGGGGTACCCGCCTTCCCGGTCCTGCAGGCCACGCAGCCAGCCCGCGGTCTGCTCGGGCTCGGGCACCGGGATCCCGAGCAGGCGGAGGCATTCGAGTGCGGCGAGCGTGTCGGGAGCGTTCGGTTCCTCGACGCCCCACTCCGGGGTCCGGTAGAAGGAATACCCGCCGAGGGGAGTGCGCCGGCTGAGGACGTAGCGGCCGGCTGCCTCGGCATCGAGGCAGGCGGTCGGGGACGGGGGCACGACGTTAGGCCAGTCCGTAGGGGAGCGCCCCACCGGCCTCGATCTCGATCAACCGGTTGTACTTGGCGACACGCTCGCCTCTGGCGGGCGCGCCGGTCTTGATCTGACCGCAGCCGGTGCCGACGGCGAGGTCGGCGATGAAGCTGTCCTCGGTCTCGCCCGAACGGTGTGAGACCATCTGTGACCAACCCGCCTCGCGGCAGAGCCGCATCGCCTCGAGCGTCTCGGTGACCGACCCGATCTGGTTGAGCTTGATGAGCGCCGCGTTCGCCGCGCCGCGGGAGATCGCCTCGGCGATGATTGTCGGGTTCGTCACGAGTAGGTCGTCGCCGACGAGCTGGACGCGCTCGCCGAGGTGTGTCGTCAACTTCTGCCAGCCATCCCAGTCCCCCTCGGCGAGCCCGTCCTCAATGCTCCAGACGGGAAAGTCCGCGATGATCCCCTCGTAGCGGTTGATCATCTCGTCGCTCGAGAGCGCTTCTCCGGCGACGTGGTAGCGGCCGTCGCGGTAGAACTCGCTGGAAGCGGGGTCGAGGGCGACAGCGACGCCCTCGCGGCCGGGCGTGTAGCCGGCCGCCGTGATCGCGGCGACGAGTACGCCGAGGACGTCCTCGGGCCGGTCGATCTCCGGCGCGAAGCCCCCCTCGTCGCCAAGTCCCGTCGCGAACCCCTTGTCGGCGAGCAGGCGCCGGAGGGCGGCGTAGACCTCGGCGCCAGCGCGCACCGCCTCGGCGAGGGTGGGCGCACCGATGGGCGCGATCATGAACTCCTGGAAATCGAGGTTGTTCGCCGCGTGCGCGCCGCCGTTCACGACGTTGAAGTGGGGAACGGGGAGGCGGGGCGCGACACCCTCGGGCCCGAGCGCACGCCAGAGGGGTTCCCCGGCGGCCTGCGCGCCGGCCCTGGCCACGGCCATCGACACGCCGACGATGGCGTTGGCGCCCAGACGGGACTTCGTCTCGGTCCCGTCGAGGTCGATGACCGCTCGGTCGAGCTCCGGGAGGTCGGCGAAGGATCGCCCGACGAGCAGCTTGGCGATCTCGCCCTTCACGTTGGCGACCGCCGTGCGGACGCCCTGGCCCGAGAAGCGGCTGGGGTCTCCGTCGCGCAGCTCGTGGGCCTCACGCGATCCCGTCGAGGCACCCGAGGGGACCCCGGCGCGGGCACTCGTGCCGTCGGCGAGCGTGACGGTCACCGCGAGCGTCGGCCGGGCGCGGGAGTCGAGGATTTCGACCGCATCGAGTGTTGCCACTTGCAGGGGCATGGAGGTCCTTTCGGGATCGGTGTCGCCAGCTTCCTTCGCGAACACGCTGCGCACCAGGGCACAACGTCACCATCCACCGAGAACTGCGACCCAGTTCCGGTCGGCGATTCTCGTGAGGTGCCGCATCCGCGCCGGGCGTCGGGGCCGCCGGTATGGCCGGTTGGGCGAGGGAGGACCGATGGTGCGCAGTACGAGTTTGTAACCTGAGATTTTCCGCCCGGGACCCGCGAAAGGGTAGTCGGCCGGCCTGTGGGGGTCGTCGCCGGCGGGCCCGCAGTCTTTGTACCGGTGTCACAGCGGGATCATGACCAGCTCTCCGATCCGTGGAATACGACAACGCCGTGACCACATCGGCCCTGCCTGTGGTCGAATCTCGTGCTCCCGCCGGCTCCTGCCCCGTCTCTCGCGGGTGATGTCCATCGTCGGCGCCCACGGTGAGAGCCTTGGGGCGGCAGCCCTGTACGCCGCCTTCGCCCTCTGCACCCTTCTCCCGGCGGCGAAGATGCTCGAGCCGGACGACTACGCCTACCGGGCATCGATCATCGCCTTGAGCCAGGGCCACTTCTGGCTCACCAATGCCCAGTACGTCGTATTGGGCGAGAGCCTCTCCGGCGGTATCCAACAGTGGGTCCACCTCGCCAACGGACACTGGATCAGCGAGAAGAACCCGGGATACCCGTTCTTCGCCGTCGTGTTCCAGTGGCTCCGGATCGTGCGGGTGACGCCCCTCTTCTACGGCGCGATCGGCTGCGCCACCCTCTACGCCGGTGCCCGGCGCTGGCTGGGACGCCGGGGCGGGCTCTTCGCGGTCGTCCTTTACTGCTCGGCGGGGGCGGCAATGGTCTTCGCCTGGCGGGCGACGATGCCGACCTTCACCGACGCCTCGCTCATCGCGGCGGGCGCGGGCGCGCTGGTATGGACCCTGCTCGCCGTGGAGGCGTCGTCCCGCCGGCGCACCGTGGTCGGCCTGTTGGGTTTCGCCGCCCTCGAGGGGGCGACGTTCATCCGCTACACCGACGTCGTCGAGTTCGCCGTCGCCGTCGCAGCGGTGTGCGTCTTCGCGCGGTCCGCCCGGCTGCGCTGGCGGAACGTCGCGTGGTGGTTGTCGTCGGTCGCCGTGTTCGGGGGACTTGTTCTCGTCTTCGACGCCCTCGTCTACGGTGGCGCGACGCGGACGGGGTACTCGACGGGTGAGATCACGTTCTCCGCCTCGGCGCTGGTGCCGAACCTCGAGCACATGCCGATGCACTTACTCCGCACGATGCCGCTCGCGCTGGCCGCCTTTGGCGCGGTGATCTGGATCGTCGCCCGGCTCGTCACGGCGCGGCGTGCCGAGACGGGTGAACGGTCGCTGCGCCGCCGGGACGCCTACGTCGCGGGGTCGCTCGTGGCGGGCTGGCTCGGGATCTGAGGCCTGTACGCGGCGTACACCTGGACAGTGAACATGGGCGTCGGCGGCATTGACTCGGATGTCCACGTCGTGCGTTTCTACGTACCCGCACTTGGCCTCATGGCGCTGCTCGGCGCGTGGCTGTTGACGCGCCTTCCCGGCTGGCTCGCGCTCGGCATCGTGGCCGCGCTCGTCACCTCGGGCGGCTACATCTACCAGCAGATGGCGTCATCTGGTCTCGGCCCCGGGGGCGGGTTCCCGGGCGGTGGCCCCGGCGGTTCAGGCGGCCGACTGCCCGGTGGCGTACCCGGTCGCAGGTCGCCCGGAGGTGCTCGCCCCGCGTCGAGCCCGGCCGGGTACGCCAGCTGAGGCCCGCTCACCAGACGGAGCGGGACGCCGGGCCGTCGCGGTAACGACGCTTGGCCTCAGGAGAGGTGGATCGAGGTCAGCGTGTACACCTGCTCGAACGTGTCGTGGTGGTACGGACTGCCGCCCTTGATCGGGACGATGTAAGGGTGGCCTCTCGTCCTGAATAGTCCGATCGGCAGCGGTGCCGTGTAGGCGGACGTCAACCCAGTGTCCTCGCCGGGCCACCCGTATTGCTGGTCGATGGGCCACGATGAAGAGTACGAACCGCACGTCCTCGTGTATTCGGCGGGCGAGCCCGTCCAGCCTGTCCACTTGTTGTACGAGGAGTTCACGGAGACGATCACCTCGGATCCGTGGACGAAGCCTGGCGCCCCCGAACCGCTCTGGCTGGTGTTGAGCTTCCCAAGGACCGCATTGAACCTCAGAGTCCACGAGGGAGGTCAGACGGAGCAGCCTGGCCCCGGGGTGAAGGGGATGGTGTCGGCCATCGTCTCGGAGCCGCGCACCTGGTCGGCTCCGTTGACCGTGACAGACCAGGTTCCAGTGAGAGTCTCCAGGCAACGCTTGCTGACGCAGTTGTTCACGCCCGACATCCGGACGGTCCCGGAGAACACACCGGGCGGAATCGCCAGGGAAGTCGTCCGCGGCGCCGCGCCGAGCGCGCGAGGGGCCCACAATCCCATCCCCAGCAAGACTGCCGCACACCCGACAATCGCACCTGTCGTCTTCCGAGGTCGTCTCACGACCCCTCCCTTCCTTGTGTCATTCCTGAGAGCCGGACGCGGACCGCAAGGTTGCCGCGAGTCCGGTTCCGGTTCACCGTCTGCCCCGACGTCGTCAGCGCACCCTCGGGCATCAAGAGCGAAGGTGAGATGACGGGTTTCAGACGACATGGATTCGCCTCCGATGTTAAGTTCGGGCAGCGTCGAACGGGCCCAATAACAGAGGGAAGAAGTCCTGGTCAAAGCTCGGACAGCGTTAGGACGTTGGCCCTGTTCCTAGATCACCGAGGTTGCACAGTCGCCAGTTGCCCCGTGGGCACTTCGTAAGGGAGGCCTCCATGATTGCTGCTCGACGAGGTTCTTTCGGATCGAGCACGGCAAGAGCCAGCGCCCGTTGGAGGTGCGGCCTCCTGGCCGTCGCTGTCGCTCTCGGGATGGGGCTGAGCGTCCCGTCAGTCATGATGGGAGGTGCCGCGGCGGCGCCCTTCCCCCGGGGCACGACCGTGAAGCCCCCGCCAGTACCGAAGTACTGGTACACCGGCTCGGAGGACATGAATATCCCCGGAGGCGGCACGGTCGTGCTGTTGACTCACCCCGACAAGAAGGGTGTGTTCCACCTGACCGGTCCGGCGCCGCTGCAGAGCTTGAAGTCGGTGGCCTGCGGTGACCAGGCCTGCGTCTACAACCACTTGGACTGGACCGTCATGGGCGCCACGGTGGTTTCCGGCTGCAGGACCAACACCACGAGCTGCGATGTGAAGGTCGGGCCCCGGGGGTCGACCTGGGCGGGCGTCATCAACCGCCAGAACAACAATGCGCCCTTGATCTTCTTGCTGTGGAACTCCGAAAAGCCAGGCGGCACGATCAGCGGCTACGTGCAAGACGAGAACCACCAGGGTGTGCCTGGGGCGTCAGTGACTGTTACCGGCCCCTCGGGCGGCACGAGCGCGGTGCAGGCCGGCACCGGCTTCTACGCGTTCGATGTGAAGGCTGGCGACCACAAGGTCGTCCCCTCAGGGGTGCCGAAGGGGGCGGGTGACGCCAAGTACAAGCCTGGCAGCGTCAGCGTGTCGCTGCCGGACGGCGGGGACGCACGGGCAGACTTCACGCTTGACACGGGCATAAAGGTGAAGCTGAAGCTGACGCGGTCTTCGGTGCCGGCCGACGGCACGACGGTCGTGGGGGGAACGCTGACCGTGACCGAGTACGGCAAGGCCGTTCCCGATGCGCACGTCCTCCTGGAGCCACAGCCGAGCATGGGGTATCAGGCCGCGGTCACCACGGGCCCGCGGGTCGCGGTCTGCAATTCGGGAGCGAGGATCTGGCCGAGCGGCTCGTTGTCGACGCCCAGCGGCAGGTCGATCGACGTCGCGACGGACCAGAACGGCACCTACGACTTCACGCTGACGGTCGGCACCGTCCCCGGCTCATGGGAGCTGCGGGCCGTGGCGGCGAACGCGTGGACCGGCGAGCTGACCATCGCTTCGGATTACCAGACGCTGGATGTCAAGGCGCCGGGGACTGTCGGCTACGAGGGGTTCTTTGCGGCGCTGTCCGCCCTCAAGGGCGCCAGCGCGTCGAGCGAAGCAGGCAAGGCGCTGGCAACGATGGTCGACAACGCCCCGAGCATCGCCGAAGTCCTCTCAGAACTGGGCGGTGCGGGTAATGAGCTCGGCGGACTCGCCTTCTCGCTTGTCAATGCGACGTCAGGTGGCCCCGCGGTCTTCGTATACGACGACTCCTTGCCGCCCACCATCGAGAGCAACGGCGATGTCGTCGGTGGCGAGCACACCTGGGTTCTCTCGCCCGGGCAATGGAAGGGTTCGACCAAGCTCGGGGGCGTCCTCAGCACGGTCATGCAAAGCGGCAGACTCCATCGGGCCCCGACGTACACGCAATGGGCCCAAGGTACGCCCGTGACCGGTTGGAGCCTGACCAAGGACGACGCCTCGCTCTCGACCACTAACTTCCAGTACAACGGGTGGGCATATCCGACCTTCGCGGCCGGCGCCTGCTACTGAGTGACTGGACGTGCCGAACCGGCCGGCGGACCAGGCCTGAACCTTCGCCAAGAGGTCGATGCCCATCGGTGGGTTACGGATGAGGTCGCCAATATGGACCGAGGCGAACGGATCGATCCTGGAGCGCACCGCCGAAGGCGTCGGTTTCCGTGCGCTGAGGCGCACTAGGCGAGCCTGCTCATCCGTCACGGCGAGTCGGTGACCACCGTGCAGGCACGGCTCGGCCACATGGACGCCACCGAGACCCTGAACACCTACGCGCATCTCCGGCCCGATTCCGACGACCGCGCCCGAGCGGCGATCGACAACGTCCCGGGAAAAAGGCTTGCGGACGTATCGCGGACACCGGAGGCTGGCCAGGGATAAGAATCCCTGGTCAGACCTTTAGAGGGCGGCGAGCCGACCTGTAGGCGGGATTCTGTCCCCGGAACGGATCGTTCCGGGGGGTGGCCATCCATCTGTGCGGCCTACCTGGGGACATCGGACGGGCAGCCCGTCCCACGCTTGGCCTTGCTCCGGGTGGGGTTTACCGAGCCGACCGGGTCACCCCGGTCGCTGGTGCGCTCTTGCCGCACCGTTTCACCCTTGCCTGTGCCTCGCGGCCATCGGCGGTCTGCTCTCTGTTGCACTTTCCTTCGGGTCGCCCCGACTGGCCGTTAGCCAGCACCCTGCCCTGCGGAGTCCCGACCTTCCTCAGACGAGATGCCAAGCACCCGTCCGCGGCCACCCGGTCGGCTCGCCGTCGGGTCCATTGTCGCGCCTGGAACGTGGGCGCGGCGACGAGGTCGGCGGTCCGCCTTGGCGGTCGAGCCCCCGGGTAGCCTTCGTCGTGTGGTGCCCGACGGCGTGCCGGAGGAGCAGCGCTTCGATTTCGCGCCTGGCGGCGCCCCGGCCGAGGACACCGGCGCCGAGCTGAAGCGGCGGATGGACGACGTTCTTGCCGCAGCCCAGCGGGCCGAGCAGCGCCGCGTCGCGACGGGCGCCCCAAGCCGCGCCCCCCGCCGGCGCGCGCCGGGCGCCGGCCGGGCACGGCCCGACGAGGCCGGCGCGGACGACTCCGCCGGTCCGAGCGCGCCGGTCGTGGACGAGGCGCTCTCGGTCACCGAGTTCTACGAACGGGTGAAGGCGGCGCTCGCCCGCGAGTTCACCGAGGACGTGTGGGTCGTGGGCGAGATCCGCGGTCTGCGGGAGAGCCGGGGCCATCACTACGTCGAGCTCGCCGACGAATCCGGGGAACAGGCGGACCGCCCGGGTGTCGCCCAGCTCGAAGTCGTCTGCTGGGCGCGGGACTGGCCGCGAATCGCCGCCGCGTTGGACGCCGCCGGCGTCGCCCTCGAGCCCGGCCGCGTGGTCCGGGTGCGCGGCCGCGTCTCGATATGGGAGGGCGGGAGCAAGCTGCGCTTCACGCTCACCGAGCTCGACATCGAGGCGATGCTCGGCGGGATCGCGGCGGCGCGCCGACGGCTGCTCGGCACCCTCGAGGCAGAGGGCCTGCTCCACGCCAATCAGCGTCTTGAGCTTTCCCTGGTGCCGTTGCGGGTCGGGGTCGTGACGAGTCCGGGATCTGAGGCGCACCGGGATTTCGTCGGTCAGCTCGACCGTTCGGGCTTCGCCTTTCGAGTTCACTTCGAGCCGACGCTCGTCCAGGGCGCTGAGGCCCCCGAACAAATCGCCGCCGCCCTCGGGCGCCTGGCATCGTTCCCGATCGACCTGGCGGTCGTCGTGCGCGGTGGGGGAGCGCGCGGTGACCTCGCCGCTTTCGACGCCGAAGTCGTCGCCCGCGCCATCGCGACGGCCCGGTTCCCGGTGTGGACGGGGATCGGACACACCAGCGACCGGTCGGTCGCCGATGAGGTCGCCCACCGGGCGTTGATCACGCCGACGCAGTGCGGCGAGGCGGTCGTCGCCCGGGTAGCCGAGTACCTCGGCGAGATCGAGCGCAAGGGGGGTGCGCTCACCGGGCTGGCCCGCGCCCGGCTGGACTCGGCCGCCTTTGCGCTCGCGGCGGGTGCCGCGGGACTGAGGCGCATCGCCCGTCATCAGTTCGAGAGGCGGTCGATCGAGCTCGGGGCGGCCGGGCTCGCGCTCACCAGGGTCGTGACGGCGCGGCTGCGTCGCGAGGTCGGCGAGCTCTCCGGTCGGGCCGGCCTGCTCGGCTCTGTGACGCGCCGGTCGTTCGCGTCCCACCAGCACGAGCTCGCCCGCCGGCAGCAAGTGCTGCGGGCCTTTGACCCGCAGCGCCAGCTCGAGCGGGGCTGGACGCTGACGGGCGACGCCTCCGGGCGGCCGGTGCGCAGCGCGGCGGCGCTCGCCCCCGGGGGGCGGATCACGACACGTTTCGCCGACGGGGAGGCGCTCTCCGTTGTCGAGTCGACGAGGGCCGGGGATGCCGGGCCGCAGAGGACGATGAGGACGGACGGGGGGACACCATGACGAACGTCGACAAGCAGGTGGCGGGTTTGACTCCGGTCGCCGAGCTCAGCTACGCGGCCGCCGCGGCGGAGCTCGACGACATCGTGCGGGAGCTCGACGAGGGACTGGTCGACGTCGACGCGCTCGAGGTGCGTTTCCGCCGGGCGATCGAGATCGTCGAGGAGCTCGACCACCGGATCCACGGGGCACGCGAGAAGGTCGACGCGCTCATGCCGAGGCTGGCGGCGATCGGGGAGGAGCAACCGAAGGACTGACGTCACCTCGGTAGGCTCTCGCTGTGCTGCGTTCAGTCGTCGTCGTTGGGGCGTCGATCGCCGGCCTCAAGGCGTGCGAGGGCCTGCGCCACGGTGGGTTCGACGGCTCGGTCACGCTCGTCGGCGCTGAGCCCCACCTCCCCTACGACCGGCCGCCGCTGTCCAAGGAGTTCCTCGCCGGCACCTTCACGGAGGACCGCCTGGCGTTGATCGCTCCGGCCAAACTCGCCGCCCTCGAGCTCGAGCTCGTGCTCGGCGAGCGGGCACGGTCGGTCGACCTGTCCGATCGCGCGCTGATGCTCGAGTCCGGCCGGAGGCTCGCCTTCGACGGCCTCGTCGTCGCCACGGGCGCGGCGCCGCGCAGCTTGCCCGGCACCCAGGTCGACGGGGTGCTCACGCTGCGCGGACTCGAAGACGCCCGGCGCCTGAAGGCCGAGCTCGCCGTCGGCGGGGTGCGGCTCGTCGTCGTCGGCGGTGGTTTTCTCGGCATGGAGGTCGCGGCGACAGCGCGGGGGCTCGGCGCCGAGGTGACCGTGGTCGAACCGCAGGCGACGCCGCTCGCCCGAGTCGCCGGTCCGCTCATTGGGCGGACGATCGCCGAGATCCACGCCGATCACGGCGTCGATCTGAGGGTCGGGGTCGGGGTCGCCGGTCTCGTCGGGGACCGGCACGTGGAAGGTGTCCGCCTCGACGACGGTTCGCTCCTCGCCGCCGACGTCGTGCTCGTCGCGGTGGGCGTGATCCCGGGAACCGCCTGGCTCGAAGGAGCGGGGCTCGAGCTCGCCGACGGTGTGGTGTGCGCCCCGACGCTCCTCGCCGGCCCCGGTGTCGCCGCCGCCGGTGACCTGGCCCGCTGGCCGCACCCGCTCGCCGACGGTACGGTGCGGCTCGAGCACCGGACGAACGCCGCCGAGCAGGGCGCGCACGCCGCGGCGAGCCTCCTGGCGGGGGAGGGGGCCGCCGCTTTCCGGTCGGTGCCGTATTTCTGGTCCAATCAGTTCGACGCGAAGATCCAGTCGATCGGCCTCCCAACGGCCGGCGATGACGTGCACGTCGTCGCCGGCTCGCCGGCGGAGCGGCGATTCGTCGCCTGCTTGGCCCGTCGCGGCCGCCTCTCCGCTGTCATCGGGTTCAACAGCCCGCGCCAGCTGATGGGTTTCCGGCCCCTGCTCGAGCGGGGCGCGACGATCGAAGAGGCGCTCACCCTCGAGGTGGCCTGAGCCGCCGGATCAGAACGAGATCGCCGACATCGCTGGCACGGTGCGCAAGGCGCGGGCGCGCGCGTCGAGCCAGCGGTCGCGGTCGAGTCTCCGGGCGGGCTCGACGGCGGTGCCGCAGCGCGCCGTAGCGGCCGCCTCGCCGAGCGAGCCCCAGACGCCGGTGGCGGTGCCGGCGAGGAAGGCGGCGCCGAGCGTCGTCGCGTCGCGGACGAGGGCCGGCGCGACCGGCCGTTGGAGCGCGTCGGCGAGGAGCTGGAGGAAGGTCGCGTTGGCGGTCATGCCCCCGTCGACGCGCAGCGTTGCTACGCTGACGCCCCCGTCGGTCTCGGCGGCCTCGAGGAGGTCGGCGCTCCGGTGGGCGATGCCCTCGAGGACCGCCCGGACGAGCTCGGCCCGCGAGGTCGAGGCGTCGAGGCCGACGAAGGTGCCCCGCGCCCCGAAATCCCACACCGGCGTGCCGAGGCCGCCGAGCGCCGGGACGAAGACCGCGCCGCCGGCGTCGGGGACCGAGCCGGCGATCTCGTCGGACTCCGCCGCGTCGCCGATCAAGCCGAGCCCGGCGCGCAGCCACTCGATGCACGACCCCGCCGAGAGCATGATCGCCTCGATCCCCCAGGTGACCAGGCCGGACTGACGCCAGGCGACGATGGGGAACGTGCCGCGCTCGCCCCTCGTGTTGAAGGCGGGGCGGGCCGCCGTGACGCAGTCGAGCATCGCTCCGGTGCCGAAGGTGGCCTTCGCCTCCCCGGGGCGGAGGCAGGCCTGGCCGAGGAGCGACGACTGCTGGTCGCCGATGAGCCCGGCGATCGGCGGCTTCCCGGGGAGGACCGTGGCCGTGGCGAGAAGGCCGGTCGAGTCGACGATCGCCGGTAGGACGGCGCGGTCGATCCGCAGCTCCTCGAGGACGTGATCGTCCCAGTCCGAGGCGTCGTCGAGGACGAGGCCCGTGACGCCGGCGTTCGAGGCGTCGGTGACGTGGGCGGCGCCGCCGGAGAGTTTCCAGGTGAGGAAGCACTCCACGGTCCCGAAGCAGAGGTCACGCGACCGGTCGGCGTCGACGAGGTCGAGCAGGTAGGCAAGCTTCGTGGCCGACTGGTTCGGGGTGAGACGGAGGCCGGTTGCCGAGAGGGCGAGGCACCGGCCGGCGGTGCGCAGGTCCTGCCACGAGATGCCGGGGGCGACCGGCTCGCCGGTGCGCCGATCCCAGACGATCGTCGAGGCACGCTGGGCCGTGATGCCGACCGCCTGCACGCTCCCACCGACCTCTAGAGCCGCCGCCGCGACCTCGAGCGCGGCGTGCGCGAGGGCGGCCGG
Source organism: Acidimicrobiales bacterium (assembly GCA_050013835.1). Lineage (GTDB taxonomy): Bacteria > Actinomycetota > Acidimicrobiia > Acidimicrobiales > Bog-793 > Bog-793. The sequence goes on along the minus strand of JBEKEM010000007.1, from coordinate 11,106 downwards.
GTCGAATTCGGCCACGCCGGGCGAGGGGCGCAGACCGGGGAGTTGCCGCTGTTGCAGGCGCTCGACGGCCCCGTCGGGCCGGACGATCGAAGCCCGCACCGTGCTCGAGCCGACGTCGATGACGAGGACGCTCACCGGCCCGTTCTCCCTCCCAGCCCCGCACAGTGTGGCACAGCGCGGCAGTGCCCCGAGGCGGGCCGTCCTCGCCGGCCGGCAGGGCCGTCCCTTTACAGCGGGTCTCGCTTGAGTCAAAATGTTTCCCTGTCTGCGCCGCGCCTATGGCGCGCGCCTCCCGGCACCTCCGGCGTGCAGCCCACGCGGGCCTTCTCGCTCGAACGTGTCGTGGCGCACGCGCCGACCACGGCCAACGAAGCAGCTCGGAACGATGCAACGGGAGAAAGTGATCGGTTGATGAAAGCCACGTGGCGCAAGCACTCGGCCTGCCGGGGACTCGACCCTGAGATCTTCTACCCCGCCTCGGACGAAGAGGCCGAGACGGCGAAGGCCGTCTGTAGCCTCTGCTCGGTGCGCCAGATGTGCCTCGAGCACGCGATCGTGTATCGCGAGCGCGAGGGCGTGTGGGGTGGCCTCACCGATCGCGAACGCCGTCGCATGCTCCGTCAGCGCCAGAAGTCGGCCTGAGCGAGCCGCCGGCGCGCCACCACCGGCCGCCACCGCGGGCGGTCGGGCACCCGCCAGTACGGACCAGGCACGGTCCATCTGCGTCATTCCAAGAGCCGCCATACGTGTCTGTGATCCGGCAGGTCCTGGGCACAGGATGACTCCATGGCGAGCCAGGTCCGGCCCCAGGAAGACCGAGAGCGGCCAGGCGGGGCGACGCCGACTGCCGAGTACGCGTCAAGCGTCCCCGGGCGTGGCCTGAACGTGCCCCCGCGGCCGCGCCCGGGTCCCCCGGACGCCGCCTGCCAGGTCCGGGCCCGGGCCGGACCCGGGACCCCGACACCGCCGGTGGTGCCGAGGGTGACGGGGCACGATCCTTACGACGTGCTCCCAGCCGGATGCTCAACAACGCCCCCGACCGCGCCGTTAGGGATGGGACTGTTGAGGAGAATGGGGTTTGTGAGGGGAAGATGATTGTGGCCACGGCCGTTGCGAACGGACGAAAGAGCCTGGTCGGCTCGCGTCGCGTCCCCTGGCGGGTCCGTTCTGGCGACTGCCTGACGGCAAAGGTGGCCGTCGCGGCGTCCGGCAGCTCTCCACAGCCCTGCCGGCCGACCGCGGCGGCCTCCGGTGCCGGCACGAGGCTCGGCGCCGGCGCAGCGGGGCCACCGGACGACGACGAGGCGGCCTGACGATGGGGCGCCGCGACGACAACGGCGCGAACGGCGGCAATGCGACGCTGCTCTGCTCGGTTCTCGACACGCTGCTCGATCCCGTCTTCGTCCTGGCGCCGCGTCGAAGCGATTCGAACGAGGTCGTCGATTTCGAGTACCGCTACGTGAACGCGGCGGGACTCCGGCTCCTCGGACGGGACGCCGAGCACGTGGTCGGGCACGGTGAGCTCGAGCTCTTCCCATCGCACCGGGAGTACGGGGTGGTGGATCTGTACGGCCGGGTGCTGGCGAGCGGCGAGCCCGAGCGGTGCGAGGTTCCCTGGTCAGCCGAGGACGGGTTCCTCGAGGCGTTCGACACCTCGGTGGTGAGGTTCCACGACGGCGTGCTCGTCAACGGACGGGTGGTCACGGACCAGAAGCGGGTGGAGCGGGCGCTCGGCAACGCGACGCGGTCGTTGCACACCTTCATCGCCGCCAGCGAGACCCTCGTCCACGCCCGCGACGAGACCGGGCTGTTCGACGATATCTGCCGCGTCCTCGTCGAGGAGGGCGGGTACCAGTTCGCCTGGGTCGCCGTCCCGGCGCCCGACGACCCCTCCTCGGTCGTCTCCCTCGCCTACCACGGGGAGGTGGGCCTCGACTACTTCGAGGCGATCCACGCCACGTCGGCGGGCCTCATCAAGGGGATCGGCCCCGTGATCGAGGCGTTGCGCTCCCGCGAGGTCCAGCTCGTCGACGACGCCGAGGCGCTCCCCGTGGCGGATCCCTGGCGGCGGGTCGCCCTCAACTACGGGACGCGTTCCGCCGTCGCGCTGCCGCTCATCGTCGGGGACGAGGTCTCCGGCGCGCTCGGCATCTGCGCCAAGCAACCCGGCGCCTTCGACCCCGACACGGTGCAGCTCTTCGGCGAGTTCGCGCGCGAGATCGAGTTCGGGATCGCGATGCTCCAGGACCGCACGAGGAACCAGCAGAACCTCGAGCAGCTGGCGGCGACCCTCGAAGCGGCCGTGGGCGCCGTGGCGGCGAGCACCGAGTTCGACCCCTACACCGCCGGTCACCAGCGGGGTGTCGCCAAGATCGCCGTCACGATCGCCCAGGAGCTCGGCCTCGACGCCGAGACAACGAAGGGCATCGAGGTGGCGGCGATGCTCCACGACATCGGCAAGATCGTCGTGCCGTCACAGATCCTCTCCAAGCCGGCCAAGCTGAGCGCGGCGGAGTTCGAGCTGATCAAGGGCCATCCGCAGGCGGGGGTCGACATCATCGCCGGGATCGACTTCCCCTGGCCCGTGGCACGGACCATCCTGCAGCATCACGAGCGTCTCGACGGAAGCGGCTACCCGTTCGGGATCAAAGGTGACGAGATCGGCCTCGGCGCGCGGATCGTCATGGTCGCTGACGTCCTCGAGGCGATGACCTCGCCCCGCCCGTACCGGCCGGCGGCGAGCGTCGCGGAGGCCCTTGCCGAGATCGAGAGCCAGGGCGGCGCACAGTTCGACCCCGACGTGACGGCGGCCTGCCTCCACCTCTACTCGGGGATGAAACGCCGCCGGTTCGACGGCGACCCTGGATACTGGTTCCCCACCGCGGCGGCCGTCGCCTTCTAGCGGTCAAGGGTCGCACAGCCCCCGTTCACGAGGACCGGGCAGGGCGACCGCGCGCCCGTCACGATCGCCGGCGGGAATCCGGTCGCGGCACAGCGCGGCTGGGCCCGGGGACGGCCTCCGGCCACGGGAGTCGTGCGGCGCGCGCCGCCACCTTGGCGGGGTCGGGCACGGCCCCGCGCTGGAGGAAGGCCCGGAAGACCGCGGCGGTTGCCCGCGCGTCGCCGAGCGCGGTGTGGGCGGCGGGGCAGCTCACACCCAGCGCCCGGCAGCAGGCGATGAGGGAACGCGATCCGGGCGGGAGGCTGGCCCGCGCGAGGTCGCGGGTGCAGATGCCGGCTCCTCGGAGCGCGGGGAAGCGGAGACCGCAGCGCGCGAACTCGGCGGCGAGATGGGCGAGATCGAAATCGAGGACGTGGCCGATGAGGACCCGCCCGGCGAGGCGACCCGAAATCTCGCTGGCGATATCGGCGAAGGACGGGGCGCCGGCGAGCATCGCGCGGGTGATCCCGTGCAGCCAGCTGGCGCCGAGCTCGCCCTCGCCGGGCACCGAGACGAGGCTGACCCACTCGGCGAGCACGTCACCGTCGGGTCCGAGCTCGACGACGGCGCACTCCAGGACGCGGGTGATCGCGGGGTCGAGCCCCGTCGTCTCGACGTCGACGACCGCGTACCGGATCACCTCGTGTGACCGCCCTGCGCCGTGGACGGGCCCGTCGCCTCCGGAGGCGGGAGGCGGCCACCTCGCCGCGATCGTCACGGCGCGAGTGTAGGTGGGCGCTGCTCCGGCGCGGGATCCAACCGGCGGGTGCAGGGAGGCGTGTCGCGCCCCGGGGCCGTCCCCGCTGACATGGGAGCGCCGGGCGGATCACACTTCGCTCACATTTCGCGCGTCGATGTCGAACACAATGGGACCAGGATGTAGAGGTGCCGGGCGCAGCTGATCAGGCTGCGTACGTGCGAGCCGGAAGCGGGAGGCGAGAGGAGTGAGACGCAGTTGGCGGGCGCTGGGCGGCGCGCTGATGGTGTTCGCCCTCCTCTCGGGTGCGGCCGGCGCGACCGGGCCGACAGGACTCCCCAACCCGAAGGCGGACAACGCCGCCCCCGTCTTCCCGGCGGGGGTGTCCGCCGCCCGGGTCCACGTCTGGATGGCGCGGGCCCTCTCGGTTCGTCTCGAAGCGCTAACGGTCGTGTCCGCCGCCGTGTCGGCGTCGCGCTATCTCACGACCGCCGACCGGGCCGCCCTCGACTCGGTCGTCGCCGCGGACGATTCCGGTCTCGCGGGTTTGTCGGCGGCGCTCGCCGGCGACGTGTCGATTCCGCAGCTGCAGACGGCTGCCGACGCGATGGTCCTTGACTACCGGGTGTTCTCCCTGCTCGTCCCCGAGGTGCGCGCCGTAATCGCCACGGACCACGAGCTCAACAAGGTGGTGGCGTTGACGGCGCTCGAGCCGTCAATCCAGACGGCGATCACGACCGAGCGCCAGGCCGGCCACCGGACCGGTGCCGCCGAGAAGCTCTATGTGAAGCTCGTCGCGTTGCTGGGGGGCATGGAGACGACGCTCGGGAACTCATCGACGGCGGTCCTCGCCGTCACCCCAGCGACCTACTCCTCGGCTCCGGCGACCCTCGCCGCCTCGGCGTCGGAGCTCGTCACGGCCAGCACGCAGCTCGCCGTGGCCCACACCGACGTCCACGACATCGTGAAGCTCCTCGGGGCCCCCTAGTGCCCCGGTAGGCGTCACGGCGCCGGGCGGGGCGGCGCGCCGGCCGGATCGCCAGCGAAGTGTCGTGTTCCGCCCCGGCCTACTCGGCGTCGCGCGGTGGGCCGAGGATGAGTCGCAGCCGGAGAATCCCGACGAGGCACTCGACCGTCCGGCGCGCGACCGACGTGCGGGGGGGTCGCCGCTCACGCACCGTCGTCGGCAACTCGCGGACGGACAGACCGGCGCGACCCGCCCGCACGACGAGCTCGACGTCGAACAGGCTGCCGCGCAGCACGGTCTTCTCGATTAGCGGTACGACGGCGGAGGCGCTCATCACCTTGGGCCCGTGGACGTCGGTCACCTCGAGGCCGACGACCCGGTGGAGCCCGGCCATGAAGCCGGCCGTGAGGATCCGCCGGACGACGGGCCGGCGGTCCTGGGCCCCGACGGCGCGCTTCGAGGCGAGCACCAGGTCCGCCTTTCCGGAATCGATGAGCACCAGCGCCGCGTCGAGGAACGCGAGGTCGTAGTAGTCGACGTCGAAGCTGGCGATCGTGGCGCCCAGCGCGTCCTGGAAGCCGGCCGCGAGCGCCGCGCCGTAATCGGGCGACGGGAGCGACAGGACGCGCACGTTAGGGAGCTGGGCGGCGAGCACGCGGGCGAGCCGCAGCGTCCCGTCGGTCGAGCCGTTCTCCACGACGACGATCTCGAACGGGCGCCCCCGCTGGTCGAGTCCGGCGACGAGGTTCGTGATCGTGGAGCCGATGAGCATCACCTCGTTGCGGGCCGGCAGCACGACCGAAAGCTCAGGCGTCGGCTTGGAGTCGCGCGGCTCCCCGGGCTGAGCGTCCACGTCGTCGCCCATTACGTGCCTGTTTCGCTTGGTCACCACTCGAAGGATGCCTCATCGGCGTCCGCCGCGTCGACGGCCCGGCTCCCGGCCGGGTCGGCTCCCCCCGCGGGCGCCGCCGGCGGCCCGGGCTCGGGCGTCGTCGTGCCGGTTCCCGGGCCGAAGCGATCCAGTGTGGCGAGCCCGACGACGCCGAGGGCAGATGCGACCCAGCCGGTCCAGTCGACGAGCGTCGTGCCGTAGTGCAGGACGACCTGGTGGGCGTGCGGCACGACCACCATGAGGTTCGGAGTCGCCTCGTAGGGTCCGGAGGCGCCCGTGGCGGTCCAGTTCGGGAAGTAGGGGACCTTCACCAGGACGGGCACGCCGAGGCGGCCGACCCGGAACGAGACCGTCGAGTCCGTGTAGACGATGTGCGAAACGGTCGTGGCCGGGACCCGGCGTGACGCCGCCGGGAGGAGCAGCGTGCCCGCAGCCGCGCGCGGCCAGCTGGCCGGTCCTCCCGACACGATCGGCACCGGCCAGTACTGCGGGTCCTGGTACCAGGCGATGGCCGTCGTGACCTGCCACTGGGTCTTGGTGAGGCCAGCTTCCACGATCGGTTCGTAGTGCAGTGGCACGACGAGTGCAGAGTCGCGGATGAGATAGAGCACCCAGCGCGGGTGCGAGCTGACCTCCGTCGTGTTGCCGTCGACGACGTCGGGCGACTCGGGCGTCGAGGCGACCGCGACGAGGGCACGGTCGCGGGCCGCGTCCGCCTCCACGGTCGGCGAGTCGGCGAGGAAGTACTTCACGCCCGTGAGCTGGAGGTGGCGGATCCCGTCGGCGACATCGAGCGAGCGGTAGGGGAGGCCGACGACGGGGTTCGAGGCCTGGAGGGAGAGCTCTGCCTGGTCGAGGAAGTGGAAGTCGTTGGAGGTCGAGGACTCGTAGTAGAGGCCCTCGGCGCTGTCGATGCAACCGTTCGTCCAGAGGGGCAAGGACATCGGCGCGTCCGTCGACCCGAAGGCGTCGGTGGTGTTGGGGGAGTACTCGTAGTCGAGCCGGCCGCAGCCGTGCGCCTTCGCTTCCCGCTCGAGCATCGCGATGACGCGCCGGAATTCGGGCCAGCCGGGCTTGGTCTGGTAGCCGGAGTAGTTCCACGTTGCCCAGCTGTCGACGGGGTTCACCGATCCCCCGGCCGGGTAGAACGGGAGCACTCCGAGCCAGGCGGCGATGAGCGCGACGGAGACCGCCCCGCCGAGGAATCCCGTGAACACCGGGTTGAGCCACTCCTGCCCCAGCGCCGCGAAGGCGGTGCGCCCGAGTTCGCCGATGGCGTAGGCGGCGAGCAGCGCTGTGGCGAGGTACCAGAAGGGCAGCCACCGGCCGTTGTAGACGAGTCCCGAGGGGAGCCAGCAGAAGGCCGCCACGCTCGCCCCGGCCGCGGCGGACAGGGCGAGCGCGATTCGGTCTCGCCGCCAGACCGCGACGGCGAGCCCGGCGGCGGCGATCCACTGCACCGCCTGCTCGCCGTTGGCGGGGAAGAGCTGGGCGTAGACGTCACCGACCCGACCGAAGTTCATCGACGACGAGTAGTCGAGATACGCCGCGAATGGAAGGAGCCAGAAGGCGGCGACGAGTGCGCCGAGCACGCCCACGACGGCGACCGTCGTGATCCCGCGCCGCTCCCCGCGGGCGACGGTGATGATGATCGCGGCCCCACCGGCGAACAGGCCGGGGATGATGTGGCAGAGCAGCGTCAGGGCAAAGAGCAGGGCGGCGAGCCAGCGGTAGCGGCCGGTCCGCAAGGAGTAGATGAAGACCCCGAGGAACAGCAGGGCGAAGGTGAGGGCGAGGCTGAAGGAGAACTCCCCGGCCAGCGTCGAGGCGATCGTGCCGCCGTCGATGTTCCAGGGGAAGTAGACGGCCGTGTGCGACGGTGCGAAGTTGAAAAGGAACGGCACCGTCGCGGCGGACATGAGGGCCGGGATCGGCCGCGCGAAGCCGGCGAGCCGCCCGAAGGCGTACGCCGCGAGCGGCAGGAAAACGGTGCCGAGGACCGTGACGATCTTGAAGGCGACGGCGTAGGACGTGACGAGCGAGACGGCAGCGACGAGTACCGCCGGGAGCGGGAAGTAGAAGACGTAGAGGGGGAAGCCTCCGAACCACTCGGGGTCCCAGCCCGAGAGCTGGCCGTGGGCGAGCAGATTGTGGATGAAGTAGTTGACGGCGACGACGTGGGCCGCGGTGTCCCCGCCGACGTCCATGTTCGGCCCGAGGACCAGCCCCGGTTGCAGCTGGGCGATGACGAAGGCGGTGACGCCGGCGACGACGACGAACGTCGTGAGGGAAGCGGGATCGAGGGACCTCTGCCATCTCGACGCACCCTTGTCCCTGCGTGGCCGTCCCGCCCCGCCGGTGCCCTCGCGACCCGCTCCGGGCAGGGACTGCACGAGCGAGATCCTACCGAGAGACCGGGTTGCCGCCCGGGCGCCTCTCGGCGCCTGCGCGGCGTGACTCGGTGGTAACCTGCGCGATCCCTGGGCCGTTGGCGCAGTCCGGTAGCGCGCTTGCATGACACGCAAGAGGTCAGAGGTTCAAACCCTCTACGGCCCACCTGGTACCCGCAGACCGGGCGCGTAGGCAGCCGGTACTCCGCTCGTGACACTCCGAGTGGAGAGATGTCGGCAGGTCCGTCACGTGGCCGCGTCAGCGCGACGAGGATCGCACCGCCGCCTGTGTGCAGGTCGCTGACGAGACCTGCCGGTAGCACCCTCGCGCGTCCGCGCCGACTGACCGGGGCGCGCCGCGAGGAAGACCACACGCCTGACGCCGGCATCGGTCACGGCAGGAGTCGTCGCCGTCCGACGACACCGACGTCGAAATCGACCCTTGGCGTCGCACGCGGTGGCACTTCCGGGGCCGCCAGAGACAGGAGTGTCGCTACAGCCGTCGCGTCAGATCGGACGTCTTCGCGCCGGTCCCCGGATCGATGATGGCGGGATCGCCTCCGTTGTGACCGACGTAGCTGATTTCGCCTCTCCGGTTCCCGCATTGCGGCTGGGGGCTGAGACCGTGGTCGTCGCGACGAGGCTGCGCAGGGCTCCGGTTCCGTGCGATCGCGCTCGGTCCACCGTGAACCGAACCCGGTAAGGTCTGATCGACACGGCCTGGTAGGCGCGAGACGAGCCCCGGAAGCCCCGCGGTGGCGCGCTGCGCGCTGCGGCGTAGGCACGGGGTTTGCGCACCAACCTGGCGCCGATTCCATCCCGCCTAGCCGCGGTGAGCCGGTCGGGGCTCACGGCGGCTACCAGTACGAGGCGAGAATCTTCTCGGCCAGGGCCGTCATCTGTGCTGGCTTGGGTCCGAAGGAGGAGATGATGCACGCCACCGTCCCCTTCTGGAAAGCGAACTCGACCGACAGGACCGAGAACGCTGTGACCCCCGGACCCAGACCGGTCACGGACTTGGCACCCAGGGACTTTTTCAACGTTTTGAACACGGCGAGGAACACGGCCTGGTTCTCCTTCGTCCATGTGAGCGTCGTCTTGGCGATCCCGCCCGTGTACTGGCACTCCAAAGACACCCCGCCAGCATGGTTGACGAGGGTAGGTCCAGTGAGGTGCAGCCCAAGTGCCTTGCCGATTACTGAGGCAGGCGGACACTTCGTTGGGATCCCCGCAGGAACGGACAAGGCGCGCATCACGTCTGGGCTTGCCGCAAGCCTTGCCGTCGTTGCTCCTGCCGACGCGGCCGCGACAGCTGGCGTGAAGGCGAGCAGTGCGCCGATGCCAGCAAGCAATAGCGCGCGGCCCAACGTTGTCGTTCTCATGACGCCTCCATTCCGCCCGTTGCTCAGACGAGGCGTCGAGAACGACGGCAACTCAAGAGCCAAAGTCCGGAGCTCTTGGCGCCTCCTCTAAGTCAGAGTACCAACGATGATATTGCGCAGGAGATGAGCGCGCTCGCCCGCTGACCCAGGTGTCACAGGCTGGGCTCCTTACCCTCCAGCCCGCTTTGGGGTCGCCGTCCGCGTCCGCGCTCCGATTCGTCGCGAGACCGATCCACGTGCTCGCGTCCATCGGTGTCGGCGCCTCGCATCGCGCCAGCATGACCGCCTCTCGCGACGGCGAAATCCTCTCCGCCGCCCCCACTCCGGTTGAGCACCGGCGTCGACGGGGAGTAGCGAAGATCCGCGAAAACGGGGCCCGGGGTGGTTCGATCCTGGTCGCGTCGGCCCGGCCGCTGGGGCGCGGCCTCGCTGGTTCTGCCGGAGGCTAGGCGGGCTGGGGCGTGCCCTCGCAGCGGAACTCGGCGATGGCCTCGGGTGGGACCGGGTGGGCCGGAGACTCGCGGGGCCCCAAGAGTATTGCCGGATAGACGCCCCATGCGTCATCTTCGCCGTAGGGCAACCGAGAATCGCCGTTGAGTACATAGGTGAATTGGCCAATGCCGGACATGATCGAGGCCGCGACATACGGAGGCTCCGTGACGTAGCATCTCCGCCAATCGAGCCTAGGGGGCAGACAATGTGGCTACGTCGGCAGCTACCGGGCGCTGCACCGTCGACGCTGTATCACGAAAAGTGGAGGTCAGCGACCTAAGGCGACCCTCGGTGGACGCCGAGAAAGTGCATGACAGGCAAGAGGTCAGAGGTTCGAACCCTCTACGGCCCACAGCGCAACCGCAGGTGAACGAACTCCACTGGCGCATCCATGACATGACGCCAGCACCAAACCCGTCGCCCACCGCCGGGTCCCTTGGACGCCGACGAAGTATTGGTAGGTGCCATCGGTCTTTCGTTGCTGCAAAGTGATAATTGGAGCATGGTGTCGGGGCTACGAAGTGGCCACGCTGACAAGGACGACGCGATGGACCTGAGTGCCAGTGCACGCTGGAAACTGGCAGTTCGAGGGCTCCGGATAGCTGGCTTCGGCCTATTCGTAGCCGTCGGCGGACTCGTCGCCCTTGTGTGGTCGACAGATGCTGGCTTGACGATTCTGGCTGTCGGCGTGGGTGTCTACCTCGTTGGTTTCGTGGTCCTCTACATCGGGTTCATTTCGGCCATCCGCGCGCTCCCAACGCCCCGACCCTCGTTTTGGAGGCTCCGGCGGGCGCTCATGCACGATGCCCTCCACATTCGGGCGTAGCGCGGCTCTGGCGGGATCGACGCGCTGTTCCTCCGAACCGGCTTCTCACGTTTCGTAGTTGCCCCGAGGCGCGCCTCACTCTGACCATGTCCCCGATCGCCGGGTAGGTGCCGGCCCACGGCTCAGGCCGCCAGTCGGAGATCGTGGACCTCGGAACTCCCACGCGAACCCCCCACGCCCAGGAAGTGGGCACATCAAGGACTTGTCGCCGACCCCAGTCCGGTCAGCCCACCGTCATCGACGGGGAGTGGCGATTCCGCGAATGGGAGGTGAAGGTCCGCGAACACTAGGCCCGGGGTGGTTCGATCCTGGTCGCGTCGGCCTTGTCGCTGTGGCACCGGCGCCGCCGGGTCCACCGGAGGCTAGGCGGGCAGGGGCGTGCCCTCGCGGCAGAACTCGGCGATGGCCTCGGGTGGGACCGGGTGGGCGAAGAGGAAGCCCTGGGCCGTGTCGCACTCGAGCGAGGCGAGCTCGTCGAGCTGCTCGCTCGTCGCGATCCCCTCGCCGACGACCGTCATC